>JAVBXN010000018.1 GCA_030824515.1 Pelobacter sp. | reverse complement strand
CCATTTATTAATATGTAGGGGCATCCCCTTGCGGGTGCCCGGCTTTGTGTGCCAGTTCAGGCAAGGACACCCGCAAGGGGGTGTCCCTACAATAGTCAAAACGGTAAATCTGCATTTTCGACATCCCTAAGTTGTTATTAAGCCTTCCGTGTTCCGTCATATATGGCAGTAATGTTATACGTGACGGGTTACGTTGATGATCTTTCATTTTCCCCGTACGTCTCTTTTCCACTTTACCCCGTACAATCAAACTGTTGCGCAATCTGCATCCGCATATTTTCAGTGGCATGCTAGTTGCGATGTACCTGTTCAGGCAGAAGATGGGCACCGTTGTGCGTTCTGCCAAATACGAGTTGTCCAAAAGGGGGATATCATGAAATCGGGAATCAGGGATCAGGCGGAAGGAACGCTTCACGAGGCGAAGGGCAAAGTAAAGGAGGTCGTGGGTAAATTAAGCGATAATCCAAAGTTGCAGGTTGCAGGCGCGGTTGAAAAAATAGCCGGAAAGGTTCAGGGGAAAATCGGCCAGGTCAAGAAAGTTTTCGGCAAGTAGCTCCAGGGAGCGACGCACCATGGTAACTTTTGCAATCCAAAAAAAAAGGAGAATGTTATGAAAAACCTGATTAAAACAGCAACTGTATTTTCATTACTTGCGATCATTTGTCTGATGATCAGCGCATGCGGCGATGACACCGAACAACTGGCCAGAAACCAGGGTGACGTGCTGATTACCGTCACAGACGGTGGTAACAGTGCGGCATTGTCGGGAGTGACCGTTCAGGAGAGAGAAACTGCCGGGACAGGGACATTGATCAATCTGGGAAATACGGACGCAAACGGCCAACTGAGATTCACGGGAACAGCCGACACAATGTACTATTTTACACTCAGCAAAACCGGTTACACGACACAGACCGATCTGTCAAGCAAGCCGCAGTTGACTTCGACGGTTAACCTTAATGTGGTGTTGCAACCAATTGCACCGTAACTCTTAAACAGCTGAACAATACAAAAAAACTTACAACAAAAAGGAGAACAAGGCATGAAAATCTTAAATTACATATCCACAATGATGGTGGCGGCACTGGCTCTGCTGGTGATCAGCGTACCCGTGTTTGCTGCTAATACGGACAGCCGCATCGAATCGTCCGCCAGACAGTCTTATGTGTTCAAGACCTACCTGCAGGGTGATGATATCAAGATCCAGTCCAAGGACGGCGCAGTGACCTTGACCGGGATGGTCAATGAAGATTCCCACAAAGCGCTGGCCCAGGATACGGTAACCGGTCTCCCCGGCGTCAAGAGTGTGGACAACAAACTGGAAGTTAAAGGCACCCCTCCCACCGCAAACTCGGATGCCTGGCTCCTCACAAAAGTAAAAACAACGCTTCTGTTTCATCGTAGCGTCAGCACCGCCAAGACCGAGGTTGACGTCAAGGACGGTATCGTGACCCTGCGCGGCAATGCCGACAACCAGGCTCAAAAGGATTTGACGACTGAATACGCCAAGGATGTTGAAGGTGTCAAAGAAGTCAATAACGAGATGACCATTAAAAAGAGCTCGAAAAGCAAGCGAACCGCCGGCGAAAAGATTGATGACGCTTCCGTCACCGCCCAGGTCAAAATGACGTTGCTGTACCACCGTTCGACCAGCGCTCTCAACACCAAGGTAGAGACCAAGCGTGGTGTGGTCACACTGACCGGCAAGGCAAACAGCGTAGCAGAATTCAACCTGGCCACCAAACTCGTCAATGATGTCAGGGGCGTGAAAAGTGTGAAGAACCTGATGTCCGTGGAATAATGGACATGTTGCATCATGATGATTGAAAACAAAATTTAACTGGAGAAACAATTTATGAAAAAGCTTCTTGTTCTGGTCTGCGCAACAGCAACCCTTTCTCTGGCTGCAGGCGCGGCAATGGCCGACAGCGTCAAAGGGAAAGTCGGTGTAACCGGTAAAATTGGTTTCATGATACCTGCCGACGGTGACTTGTATTCCCATGATAACAAGACCGATATCGGTTTTATCGGCGGCGGCGGCCTGATCTATGGAATTGATAATCATTTCGCGGCAGAGATCGACGTAACCCGCAGTTCATTCGATTCGGACTATGCCGAATTCGGCGTGACCAATATTGCTCTGGGCGCACAGTATCGCTTCGTACTGGAACATCCCAGGCTGGTCCCCTATCTGGGGGCCGGGCTTGACATCCTGGTGAATGATGCCGACCAGGGGCGCAGCGTTGACACCACGGTCGGAGTCCATGCCGGCGTGGGTGTTGACTACTTCATCATGAAACAGCTGGCCCTGACCACTGAGGCCAGGCTGGTGGTTGCTCCCGATGCCGATGTCTATGGTCCAGGCGGCAAAATAGGTAATTTCGATCCAACCGGTTTTTCCACAACCTTCGGTGTCAGATATTTTTTCAATTGAACTGATTGGAATATGTTAAAGTAATCCGGGTTGAAATTTTCACTGAAATTACCACATGGTAATTTAACCGCCTTATCTCAAGTTGAATTAAGACCCGCTCCGGCGGGTTTTTCCACTTCAATTCGACATTTAACAAGGTGTGTAAACCACAAGGAGTTGCGACATGGCATCGATTCTAAGGGACTTTAAACCGGCGTCTGTTTTAATGTTTGTCACACTGGCCTGTCTGCTGCTCGCCGGCGGCTGCGCCAGATATTCACGGAATGTCAATACACTCTATGAACCGTCTGCGACCGTCAGCGGCGGCAGCGGCGATGTGTATATCGTTATTCCGGAAAACCAGCAAACCCGTTCACCGGATATCAAATGGGTGCTCGGGGTGGTCAAGGATGACGATAACAAGAATATTGACGAGGTGTTCAGCCCCCGTTCTCCGGCGGAAATCATCCAGTCCGCGTTCGGACTTGAATTCAAGAAAGCCGGATATACGATCATACCCACCACCAGGCGGCCTGATGCCGGACAGCGGGTGATCGACCTGACCAGGACGGAGATAGAGCTGGAACAGACCTCGGACCTGGCGGATCTCAAGGCCAAATGCCGGGTGCTGGTGGGGGTTGATCTGTTCAAGGATGGCCAGCAGATCAAGCGCTTCCAGTATGAAGCGACTTCCTCCAGAACCGATATCAAGGATCGAGACCTGCTTGCGGAAACAGTTCTGACAGACGCCCTGCAGTCGGTCATGCTGAAAGCGATGCCGGAACTGCATGGCCTGTTAAAGCGATAAATAATGCGTGCATGACGAAGTTGATTTTGAACCGGGATTTTCCGACGCCGCACGATGGGAAGACGTCTTAAGGAGGTAACTGAATATGATACGGACTTTACGAAATACAATAGGATTTGGGCTGTTCATGGCACTGTTCATTACGGCATGCGCCACGACAAAGCTTACCTCGGCCTGGAAAGACCCGGCGTATCAGAAACTGCCCCGCAAGATCATGGTCATCGGGTTGGCCAAGAAACCGGTTATCAAACGGATTTTCGAGGACGAGTTTGTCCGTCAGATCAAGGTGCGCGGGATAAATGCCATTGCGGGTTATACCGTAATGGCCGATTGGAAGCAGGGTGACCATGATGTCATTGCTGCGAAGATGAAGGAACATGGCGCTGATGCCGTGCTGATTACCAGGCTGGTAAGCAAAAAGACCGTCAAGTTTTATATGCCGGGGAACGTTTATTACCCACCCGTCAATTACGGTAACTGGCGCGATTATTACGGGTACGGTTCCCAGGCCGTGTACACTCCCGGATATATGGCCGAGGACGAATATGCAATCATGGAAACCAATCTGTACAACGCCGCGAACGACAAGCTGATCTGGGCTGCCGCGTCCGAAACCGTGCTGTTGGGTTCTGACCAGGAGCAGATCATATCCTTTATCGCTGTGATGGCTAATGCGATGGATGAATATAAAGTGCTGAAGTAAGAGCCATGGCTGAGCAGACAGGAAATCAGTGGGTCGGAGGATATCTTCATGAGCGATAATACAGAGATCAAGGGCATGGGGGCGATCCCTCACGCAGGTGGAGTGTGGTTCCGGGTTTGGGCGCCGCATGCGCAACGGGTATCAGTGATCGGGTCTTTCAATGAATGGGACGGCGGCAAGCATCCGATGCAAGCCGGGGAGAACGGCAACTGGTACGTTGACGTGGCTGAAGCTCATATAGGCGATCAATACAAGTACCTGCTGACCACTGAGAAGGGCGAGTTCAAACGCATCGACCCGTATGCACGCGAAGTGACCAACTCGACCGGCAACGCAGTCGTCCACGACCCGTATTTTGACTGGCAGGGGGACGATTTTCGGCTGCCACCCTGGAACGAACTGGTCATCTACGAGCTGCATGTGGGCACGTTCAACGATCAGGAGGACGTCAACAATCCGGGCCGGTTTGACACCGTGTCAGAGCGTCTGGGGCATCTGAAGAAACTCGGTGTCAGTGCCATCCAGATCATGCCGGTGGGCGAGTTTGCCGGAGACCGGTCATGGGGGTACAACCCGGCCCACATCTTTTCGGTGGAAATCGCCTATGGAGGTTCGCTGGCATTCAAACAGTTCATCAAGCGCGCCCATCAGGAGGGCATCGCGGTGATCCTGGATGTAGTTTACAATCATCTGGGGCCCGGCGACCTTGATCTGTGGCAGTTTGACGGCTGGAGCGAGAATGATCGCGGCGGAATCTACTTCTACAACGATGAACGTGCCATCACTCCCTGGGGAGAAACCCGGCCCGACTACGGCCGCGACGAGGTGCGGCAATACCTGAGAGACAACGTCTTCATGTGGCTCATGGAATATCACCTGGACGGCATCCGTTTCGACTGCACCCAGTTCATTCGCACGGTCGATGGTTCCAACGACCACGATCTTCCAGAAGGCTGGACCCTGCTGCAGTGGATCAACGACCAGGTTTTTCAGGAATACCCCGCTTGCATCACGATAGCCGAGGATCTGCAGAACAACAAGTGGCTCACCAAGGACGTTGGCGCAGGTGGAGCAGGTTTCGGCGCTCAATGGGATTCCAACTTTGTCCACCCGATCCGCCTTGCAGTGACCACCACAGAGGACGAACAGCGCTCTCTGGCCGCAATCCGCGACGCGCTCTGCTACCGTTACAACGATAACGCCTTTGACCGGATCATTTACAGCGAATCGCACGATGAGGTTGCCAACGGCAAGGAGCGCGTGCCGCAAGAGATCAGTCCGGACGATCCCGGAGGATGGTACGCCCGGAAACGTTCAACGCTGGCCGCTGCGATGGTCTTTACAGCTCCAGGCATTCCCATGCTTTTCCAGGGACAGGAGTTTCTGGAAGGGGAATGGTTTCGCGACACGGTTCCGCTTGACTGGGACCAACGCGACGAGTTCCGCGGCATCGTCCGGCTGTACCGCGATCTGATCTGCTTGCGGCTCAACCGCGATGGTTTGACGCGCGGACTCTGCGGGCAGTTTACCCAGATCTGCCACTTGCACGAAGATAGCAAGGTGATCGCATTCCATCGCTGGGACAAGGGTGGACCGGGAGACGATGTTGTGGTTGTCGCCAACTTCCGGCATGAGCCGCTGGAAGGCTACACCATCGGGTTTCCGGCCGAGGGTCTCTGGAAGCTTCGCTTCAACAGCGATTGGCAGGGGTACAGCGAAGATTTTCAAGGTCATTTGAGCAGCGATGCAGTTGCCGAAGCGGGTGAGTACGACGGCTTACCCTTTCACGCGGCGCTTTCCATAGGCCCCTATAGCGTACTTGTCTTTTCGCAATGAGCAGCTGCAGAATTGGAGGAAAATATCCATGAGCATGATCGATAGTGAATATGTTCAGGTCGATGACAATGTCTACCTGCACATCCGCGACTGGGGGCAGGGCAACCCCATCGTTTTCGTACCGGGGTGGCCGTTCGGGCATGAAATGTTCGAGTACCAGTTTATCCAGTTACCCCGGCAGGGCTACCGCTGTATCGGAGTCAGCATGCGCGGTTTCGGGAAATCTTCAAAACCGTGGGGCGAATATACCTACGATGTTTTTGCCGATGACCTCCAATCCGTTCTTGAGTCTCTGGATCTGCACGATGTCACCCTGGTGGGCTTTTCCATGGGTGGCGCTATAGCCCTGCGCTACATGGCGCGCCACAAAGGAGACCGGATAGCCAATCTTGTGCTTTGCAGCTCGGCAGCGCCGAGCTTTACCACAAGCCCCGGTTTTCCCCTGGGCACTGAACCGGGCGCCGTTGATATCCTGATTGAGTTATGCTATTCGGATCGGGCCAGGCTGAATGCAGATTTTGGCAGGATCTTTTTTAAAAACAGCAATGAAATCAGCACCCCTCTGTTGAACTGGTTCCAGTCCCTGGGCATGGAAGCGTCACCGCATGCCACGGCCGCCTGTCTTGCAACGCTCCGTGATTCTGATTTGCGGGCGGACATACAATCCGTAAATGTCCCCACGGTGATTTTTCACGGTCTGCATGACAGGATCTGCCCGTTTGCGCTTGCTGAAACAATGACTGCGCCTGCCGAGGCGATGCCTGCCGGCGGGGAAGCGATGGCGGTCGGGACTGAAGCTATATCGGCCGGGGAGGAACCGCTTGCCGGGGGTATCAGAGGCGCCAGGCTGGTTCGCTTCGAGAACAGCGGTCATGCCCTGTTTTATGAGGAGCATGTCAAATTCAATGCGGAATTGATCAATTTCATCGAAAAGAAACCGCTTGCTGAAAAGGTTTTTTTCCCGCTATGAACCGTGTCGATCAAGAATTGTTTGTCAATAACCGGTTCTGTGCCGATTGACCTTTGGAATACATTTCCCCTTTCAGAAAGGTCACAGCAATGGATAAAAAAATATACCTGAGCATCATGGCTGCCTTTGCCACGGCTGCCGCCGTCTGGCTCTTTGTACTGCTGGCAGCCCCGATCGCCAAGCCGCTGGCCTGGGCGCTGATTATCGGCATCGCGACCCTTCCGCACCACGACCGCCTGGCCAGAAGGTTCCCCGGTCACCCGGACCGCGCTGCCGGAGTGATGGTTCTCGCAATAACCGTCTGTTTCATCCTTCCGGTTGCTGTCCTGATTGCCATGGTTGCCCAGAACGCCGCCGAGTGGTACCTGGAGGGTGAGCGGCTAGTCCTGGCGTTTACCACGACCGGGGCGGGCACTCTCAGTCGTTTTCCGTTCGCAAACGATATTGTTGCCAACCTGGAGCGGTTCGGTTTCGAACTTTCCGGGTTAGGCACAAAACTGGCCACCAGCGCTTCGGGATATCTGCTCGATTTTGCGACCAATACCGCGCTGAATCTCTGGGAGCTGATCTTCACCCTGGCGGTGGCGCTGTTCATTCTCTATTTTATCTATCGTGACGGAGAAAGGATTGTGTCTGTTGCCATTGCCCGCTTCGCTACCAATCAGGAAAAAGCTCAACACTACGTTTCAGAGATTCGCGCTACAACCACAGCCGTTACAGTCGGAACAATCCTGACCTGTCTTGTGCAGGGCGTGGTCGCCGGAGTCGGGTATTTTGTTGCCGGAGTTCCGGCGCCGGTTCTTTGCGGTGCGCTGACGGCAATGGCGGCGCTTTTGCCCGTTGTCGGCACGGCCATTATCTGGGTGCCGCTGGCCGCCCTGGTCGCCATCAACGGCGCCTATGTCAAGGCGGGACTTCTGGCAATCTGGTGTGTTGTTTTCGTGGGTCTTTCCGACAACGCGGTTCGGCCGCTTGCCATCGGCGCAAAGAGCAATGTACCGGCCACGGCGGTCGTGCTGGGAGCTATCGGCGGAGTGTTCGCGCTCGGGATTCTCGGGCTGATACTGGGGCCGGTCATCTTCGCGATTTTGATCAGCGTTTGGCGTGATGTTACCGACAGCGATCAGCTGGCGGAGTCAGCCAGCGGTGTGCAGTCAAAATGAACCGGCGCAGATTTCATCCGCCAGGTCCGCTGCAGAGAGTCCTGAAGTCTCATCCCAGGCAGAGAGCAGCGTAGATGCGGGCGGCGCTTGACACCTCCCCGAAGTCCACCCGCTCATCCGGCGTGTGGGCCGTTTCCAGTGAGCCGGGGCCGAGAATAACCGGTTTTACACCTGCCGCATAAAATAGATTGCCGTCGGAGTGTGAGCGGAAGGCATCCATCTGCAACGACAGTCCGAGCCCCGGATAGACCTCCTGTAAAATCTGCGCCAGCCTGTTGTCGACACCCAGGTTGTAGCCGGCTGAGGCGAAATTGAAGGTGACATCCAGGTCCAGGCCGGGAATGACGTTGCCGAAGCCGGAGACGATGCCGCGGATCGAGTTCTGGAGGGAGGTCGGATCACGGTCGGGGGGCAGATGCAGGTCGATCCAGGTCTCACAGCGATCCGGAACGACAAAGCCGGCCCGCGACGATCTCATCTCCCTGATCGAATAGACGATCTCGGTTCTGGCGCGGTCGAATATCGGGTCGTTGCCCAGCAGCAGAAGAACGCGCAGCATAGATTCAACCGCATTATGCCCCAGTTCCGGGAGCGAGGAGTGGCTGCGCAGCCCGCGCGTGACGAAACCGGCCTCCAGGTAGCCGTAATGGGCGAACCCGGCCGCAAGGCTGGTAGGTTCACCGATGATGACCCAGGGGGGGCGACAGGATTCAAGGAAGGTCGCGCTGCCATCTCCGTTTTCCTCTTCACCGACTACCAGCAGAAGCCCGACCGAAGGCCGCTCCTCAGGTTTCAAGGCTTCGGCCATTGCCAGCCAGGCCTCGACCATGGCGGCGCAGCCCCCTTTCATGTCGGCGCTCCCCAGCCCACGAATGACGTCGCCTTCCTGCCGCGGTCCAAAGGTGTCCAGATCCCAAGCCGGCACGGTATCCACATGTCCAACCATGTAAAGCCGCGCTTCTTCGGGTCCCATGGTGACACGCAGGTTATAACGATCCACGTCAACCTCCTGCCGTTCCACGCTGAAACCTGCCCGGTTGAGAAGCTCTTCCAGATAGATCTGTATGTCCTCTTCCTTGCCGGATGGTGAATAGATGTCGAGCAGGTCCAGGAATGTCTTTCGCAGCCGTTCGGGATTTATGGCCCGCCAGACTCTTTCCCGCAGGGCGCTCATGGTTTTTTCACCGGTTTTTTCCTGCTCTTTCTGGAGAGGTTGAGGGACATGTAGACGTGTTCCTGGATATCGTCGAAGCCCTGCTTTTGAAAGAAGCTGATCGCCGGCTGGTTATCGGCGGAAGTATCGATAATCATCATCCTTACACCCTGTTCCTTCATGCGATGCTTGATCTCTTTGAATAGCCCGCTTCCCACGCCCCCCTGCTGAATATCGCTGCGAACCCCCAGCCAGACCAGGTAGCCGTATTTCCAGGGCGAGTTGTGCTTTTTGACCGTTGTTCCCAGGGCGAATCCGAGAATCATGTCCCCTGTTTCCGCCACCAGGCAGAGTTCGGTGTCCGAATTAAAGAGCGTGGTGATCTCGTATTCATCCCAGGTGCGGTAGAGGCTCTGGAAAGACTCGGCGGTAAAGATCTGCTCGCCGATATGGAACACTTCGGGAAAATCGTCGATGTTCATCTCCCGGATGCGGAGATTCTCTTTGGCTACTGAAGACATTGCTGGCATGAGATCGCCTCCCTGTGCTGCTGATCATGAATTACCCTTTATGCTGCAACCATAGCACCCCGGTCGAACCGCCGTCAAAGCTATTAATGCGTATTTCCGGCAATGCCCGGAGTCTTTTCCGGGAGATCCGGGACATGCTTTTACGTGATCCGTCATATATTGCAGTTATGTTAATCATGACGGTTTTGGATGGCGGCTTTCCCAGCGCCGCATCTGCTGTATTTCGATTTTATGTTGCAATTCAAGCAGCTTACGCTGCGGCTGTTCGCAGCTATCCACTGGCACATATGTTGCGATACTCCTTGTATACAGAGCTGTTGCGCTTAAAGCAGGAAATACAGGCAAAGGCTGTCTCGATAATCATGATAACGGGTGGAAGCTGTCCGCTAGCATGGAAGGGGGGTAACAGATGAATAAATCACTTTTGGTCAGACTGGCAATTCTGCTGGTGACAATCTCGACACTGTCGGGTTGTCTCCTGGTGCCGGTAGATGACGGCTATCGCGACGGAGATTCTCGTCCGAGAGACCGTGGCGAACATCGCGGAGACAGACACGATCGTCATTAGTAACCTGGAAGTTAATTAACGATCAGGGTTCCGGAAGAGATGAGTATCTTCGTAGCAAGAGAGTTAAATTCAGGGAGGTATAACCATGAAAGCCATAAAAGCAAAAAGTGCGTTGATATTCATAATTGCCGCGTTTCCCATCGGCATGATGTCCGGGTGTGCCAATTACGAGGTAAATACAATGCGTGGCAATATTCCGGGTCACTACATCCGCACCGAGATGCAGGAGGCGGATCGGGCCGTGGAATCGGCGCGTCGGGCCGGGAAAGACAAAACCTGCCCTGTAGAATTCAAAAAAGCCGAAGATGCCAAGAACAATGCCTATGATGTCTTCAGGGCCTGCCACACAGAGGAAGGCGCGGCACTGGCAAAGAAAGCCACGGATATGGCAAATGCCCTCTGTCCTTCGAGTCCGGTAGCAGCCGAGGCGGCGGTTGTGCCTAAAGCCGCGGAGCCGGTTGTAATACTTGTCTCCGAACCGGCGGTTGAAGAAAAAGTAGCCGTCCTTGTGTCTGAACCGAAGATTGAACAGAAGGTAATCGTGCTTGCCTTCGAGGATATTCATTTCGATTTCGACAAGTCGACCCTTACACCGGAGGCCAAGGATTTACTGAAAAGGAATCTCCTGATCCTCAAGAATAACCCGAAAGCCAATGTCCGTATTGCCGGGTATACTTCTGCTTCCGGCACTGAAGAGTATAACCAGGCCTTGAGCGAAAGAAGGGCAAATGCCGTAAAAGACTACCTGGTAAGTGAAAATGTCGTTACTCCCGACCGGTTGACCGAAATTGGTTTCGGCGAATCAAAATCGGCCATGTATGAAGTCGCTCCGAAAGATCTCTACTCAACGGCCGCAAAGGCCAATATGAGAGTCCTTTTTCAGGTCATCCTGAAATAAAAACAGCTGGACAAGGGGCCGGAGAAACAGTGAAATTTTCCGGCCCCTTGCTTTTTTAAAAAATAGCCTACATATGATTTATCTGGTACAAAATCCCATAAAAATCAATAAACTCTTTCTGAACACACTGTCACGTATGCCGGATTCCAATTCATTACTCGCAAATAATCGCGTCAGACCACGCCGCGGAACTATCCATGCCTTTCTGGCTTGCCTGCTGGCATTGCTGTTTATGGCCATGCCTCTGCATGCCGCCGCACCGGTCGAGGTCGTCATTGATGGCATAAAGGATGATGTGCTGAAAAATGTGCGGGAGACACTGACCCTGCCGGCCGGTCTGGTGCGCGAGGGGAAGGTGGACCGGCTCTGGCTGGAGCGTTTCGCAAAGCAGGCCGAGGATAAAACCAGGACCGCGCTGGAGCCGTTCGGTTATTACAACGCACAGGTCACGGTTACGACCGAAGCGGCCGGAGACGGTTATCGCCTGCTGGTCAAGGTGGCGGCTGGAGAACCGGTGCGCCTGAGCGAAGTAAAAGTGACTCTGGCCGGACCGGGCAGCGAGGAAAGACGTCTGAACCGTCTGGTCAAGGTGTTTCCACTGAACAGTGGCGACGTATTGCTGCATCAGAGGTACGAAGAGGCCAAGGCAGCGCTCAAATTGCGGGCCCAGGCCCTGGGCTACCTGGATGCGGAATTTTCACGGCATGAAATCCGCATCGAAAAAACCGCCACAACCGCCACGGTCGAGCTGCTGCTGGAGTCGGGCGAGAAGTATTATTTCGGCGAAACAGCCATCCAGGGGGCGCCCGACTATCCGGACGATTTCCTGCGCCGGCACCTGACCTATAAATCCGGCGAGGCTTTTTCCTATCCCGCTCTCGGAGAAACCCAGCGCAATTTCACCAACTCGGAGCGCTTCAAGGAAGTGCTCATCATACCTGAAAAACAGGACGCCGAGGCATCCAGGGTTCCGGTAACCGTCCAGTTGACAGCCGGACCGCGCATAAGCGTGCGTCCCGGAGTCGGCTACGGCACCGATACCGGTGCGCGATTCACCGTCCGTTACCGCGATCTGAACATGTTTCACCTGGGTCACGAGCTGTATTCGCATCTGTATGTTGCCGAGCGGCTTCAGGGGCTGGTGACCGGCTACATCATCCCCAGTCCCAGGGATATTCGCAGCTCCACGACGCTGCAGCTGAACCTGCAGCAAGAGGAAACCTCGACCTATGACAGCCGCATACTGGCCCTGGAGCTGGCCCGGAACCGGAGCCTGGGCAAGGGGAAACTGGGCACCGCCTATCTCAGGGCCCAGTACGAAGACTATTCCGTGGGTGACCAGAACTCCAGCGCAAGGTTGCTGCTGCCGGGAGTGCGTTTTTCCGATGATCGTTACAACAACCCGATCCGCCCCCGCCGTGGATTCCGCTACGCGCTGGAACTGCGCGGCACACATCAGCTGCTCGGTTCGGATACCGCCCTGGTCCAGTTCCTGGCCGAGGGTAGCCATCTGCTGCCGCTTCCCTGGCGCCTTTCCCTGCATACGCGGGCCAAGGCCGGGACAACCCTGCTGAGCGACCCCCTGCGCGACATCCCTCCGTCGCTGCGTTTCTTTGCCGGCGGCGACCAGAGCGTGCGCGGCTATTCCTACAAATCCCTCGGCCCCCGCGATGCCTCCGGGCAGGTTACCGGCGGCAAACAGCTGCTAACCTCCAGTATCGAACTGGAACGGGCGCTCTTCAAGGATTGGGGAATCTCCCTGTTCTATGATGTCGGCAACAGCTTCAACTCCTTCTCCTCGGTCAAACTGTTCCAGGGGGCGGGCGTCGGCCTGCACTACTATACCTCGGTTGGTGCACTGAACCTTTCCGTGGCCCGGCCGCTCTGGCAGGATAACCCATCCATCCATTTCCACTTCACCGTGGGCTTCGAGTTATGAAACGGCTGACCCGGAAGAGCCTCGTCGCGGCGCTGGCGATTGCCCTGGTTGTGTCCGCAATTGCGGCCGCTGGCTGGGTCGTAGCCACTACGCAGGGCGCCCGCTGGTTGCTGACGAATGCTCTGCCGCTGAGCGGAGCCGGCTTCTCCGTTCAAAAGATCGAGGGTAAAATTATCGATCGTCTGCTGCTCAAGGGGGTGCGGATCACACTGGTGCGGCAGAAACTGGACATTGCCAGCGTTGAGCTGCGCTGGAAACCGCTCCTTTTGCTGGCCGGCACAGTTGCCGTCCAGGAATTGAAAATCAACGGGGTGCGGATTCAGGACGACTCCCCTGCCGACAACAAGCCGCCGAATCTGGCCTGGCCGAAGGTGTCCGAAACCGGTCAGCTCTTTGATGGCATGATCTCGCACCTGTTGGTGACAGAGTTGAGCTATCGCCGGTTGCAGCAGCAACCGCTACTGATAACCTCCTTTAAAGGCGCCGTTTCCTGGCAAGGCGGTCTTCTGACCATCAGTGAGCTCGATGCAGCAGCGCCTTCCGGCCGGATAAAGGGCCGTGTGTCGGCCGGCTTCAAGCAACCATCCCTGACATCGGACCTTGCCATTGACCTGGCACAGTCCCTGGCGGACATGGACCGTTTTACCCTGCAGGTCCGCAAAGCCAAAGGAACCGGACTTGAACAGTTTGTCGCGAACCTGACAATTGCCGGGAGCGTTGGTGCACGCAAGTTGCTGGAGCTGAACGGCGACGTGGGGATGGCGCGGGATGCTTTCAATCTGCGCCGGTTGCTCCTGACCAGTCCGGGCCGGAAAGGGCGGATAACCGCCGATGGAAAACTTGGGTTCACGGCGCTGGAACCGCTGCTTTCGTTGCAGGTCAAGGCGGAGAATCTCGATCTGGCCCCCGAGTTGAATGTGCCGACCGACCTTACCGGAACTATCAGTTTCGCGGGAACCCTGAACAGCTATCGCGGAGACCTGTCCCTTGCAAACAGGGCACAGGGGTGGCGGGCGGCGGCTGTTTCAGCCTCCTACGCCGGTACCGGAGCAGGGATGAAGCTGGCCCCGTTGAACGGCAAGCTTCTGGATGGAACCCTGGCGGGAAATCTGGATCTGAACTGGCGCGACGGCTTTAGCATGCAGGGGGCGATCAGCGGCCGGAATCTCAACCCGGCCAGGATTGATCCGGGCTGGAAGGGTCTGGCGAATTTCAACGCAACCGGCAGACTGGGCCGGGCAGGGCAGGCGCCCCTCACGGGAAGCGTCAGTGGCTCGCTGCTGGAAAGCCGCCTGCACGGACAGGCGCTGACCGGCGAGCTCAAAGCCGCTTTCAGCGGTGACAACCTCACTATCTCCCGGCTTGCTCTGCAGGGTAAAGGCTTTGATCTGCAGGCCTCGGGAGAGTTGAAAGAACGGATTGACCTGACCGCACGGATCAGCGACTTCTCCCGGCTGGTTCCCGGATCGGCCGGGACACTCCGGGCCGACGGCTGGGTGAGCTGGAACGACGGCAGGCCCGGTGGCGCCCTGGTCGCCACAGGCAGCCGGCTGGCCTACTCCGGGACGCACGTGGCAGCCGTAAACCTGACTGCCCGGCTTGAACCGGGAGCCGGTTATCCAGTGCATCTCAGCGCATCACTCAAGAATGTGGTCCATGACGGTTATGCCCTGGATAGCGTGTCTCTGGCCGCGGACGGCACGTTGCCGCGCCACGGCCTGAAAGTCACCCTGCGTTCGGGCAGCAGCGACGCGCGGCTGGCCCTGAATGCAGGTTACAACGACGGGCTCTGGAAGGGCGAGATCGGCAGCCTGTCCGGCCGGGACAGCAGCGGTCCCTGGAACATGACGGCTCCGGCGGCATTTGCCGTCAGCGCCGACAAGTTCTCCCTCTCCAACCTGTCCCTCTCGGCCGGCGCCGGCGAGCGCCTCGAACTCTCGGCAAATCTGCTCCTGAAGCCGCTCGGCGGTCAGGTGCGGGCGCAATGGAGCGCCCTTGACCTGTCCAGGGCCAATCGTTATCTGAAGGATATGAAGTTCTCGGGAATCAGCCACGGTAAGGTCCGTCTTGACCTTCTGGGCGGAAAACGGCTGGCCCTGGCCGGTAATGCCTCCGCCAGCGGAACATTTGCCGGGCGGGGAACCGGTGTCACGTTCCGGAACAGCACGTTAACCTTTGACGGAAATGAACAGGGCCTGCGAGCCGATCTGGAACTCAACACGTCTGACGGCGGCCGGTTGAAGGGCAGCTTTGCCTCATCCGCTCCACTTGGCATGTCCCTGCCCGAAAACGGGAAGCTGACGGCGGATCTGAGCGGGATCGACCTGGCGCTGTTCAAACCATGGCTCCCATCGGACACTGTTCTCGAAGGTCGGATCAGCGGCCGGGCCAAAGGGGCCATGCTTCCGGGACAACGCTTCGAACTGGCCGGCAATGCCGTGCTCTCCGGTGGGATGATCCACCAGCAAAGGCCTGACGGTGAGCTGAAACTCGATTTTTCGACGGTAACCGCCTCCTGGGGCTGGCGTGGAGAAACTCTGTCCGGCGACTTCTCCCTGGTCATGGCCGATCACGGTCAGGCCGGGGGAAATTTCCAGCTTCCGTTGCCGGCACGTTTCCCGCTTGCCGTAAATCCGAAAGGGGCGCTCAAGGCCTCACTTGCCGGGCAGGTCCGGGAAAAGGGAATCATAACCGCGCTTTTCCCGGGACTGGTGCAGGAAAGCTCCGGAGAACTTGAGGCCCGGCTCGTCGCCGGCGGTACCTGGGAAGCGCCGACGATCGGCGGGAAACTGCAGTTGAGCAGGGCCGGCGCATATCTGCCCACCGCCGGGACTCACCTCAGGGACGTTCAACTGGCGGCCCGCCTGGAAAAGAACCTTATCCGGATTGATTCCTACCGGGCGCTTTCCGGCGCAGGTCATATCGAGGGGACGGCGCTGATTACGCTGGACGGCTGGCGGGTGACCGGTTATCAGGGTTCCATCGAAGGCGAAAATTTCCAGACCGTGGATTTTCCCGAACTCAAGATTCTTGCTACGCCCAAGCTCAGCTTCGAAGGGACTCCCCAAAAACTCAAGGTGCGCGGTGAACTGCGCCTGCCTGAACTGCGCATCGTCGGAGCCCAGTCCGGCACGGTTGTCACGCCCAGCAGCGATGTCATCCGCGAGGGGAGGGCTGTTCAACCAGCCGCCGTTTCTCCAATGGCCCTGGATGTTCAGGTGCGGGTGCTGCTCGGTGACCGGGTTTTCGTCAAGGTGGCCGGGATTGACGCCCAGTTGGGCGGAGCCCTGAACCTGTCTCTGGACAGTCTCGACAATATCACCAGCAAAGGCGAGATCAAGGTGATCAAGGGGCGCTATCGCACCTACGGGGTAAACCTGGAAATAGTTCGCGGCCGGCTGTTCTTCGCCGGAGGCGCCATTAATCGCCCGAGCATTGATGTGCTGGCGCTGCGCAGCATCGGCGACATCCGCGCCGGCGTAACGGTTACCGGCACTCTCCAGAGGCCGATTACCAGGCTCTACTCCGAGCCGGCCATGCCGGACGTCGATGTGCTGGCGTATATCGTCCTCGGCCATCCGCTCGGCAGCAGCGGCGAACAGGCCAGCCTGCTGACCCAGGCTGCCGGAGCGTTGCTCCGGTCCGGTCAGGCGGCGGTGCTGCAGGAACAGATAAAGAACTATCTGGGGTTGAGTACCCTGGAGATCCAGGGAGGTGTGGGAGGGACCAACAGCGCCATGGGATACAAACCGCTCCAGGTGACCCCTCCCGGAGCATTGCCGGCGGCGCAGCAGCCCGGAATCACCGAGACCGTGCTTACTGTTGGCAAGTATCTGACTCCGCAACTCTATTTCAGTTACGGCAAGTCACTGTTTACCGGGAACAGCATCTTCCGGCTGCGTTACGATATCTACAAGAATTGGCAGATTGAAACCCAGACCGGCGGTGGCGAGAGCGGCGCCGATCTCTATTACAAGCTGGAGTTCAAGTAGGATAAACTGGAAAAAATATTTAACCGCCGATGAACGCCGATACACGCCGCCAGAAGTAGGCGCTTCTAAGCGAGAATTCAAAAGCTTGAACAAAATACTGATTTAACCCATAAGGTGATCAACTTTTTTGTTGTAAGTCCTGGTTTTCTCGGCGTGCATCCGTTTTTCTCGGCGGTTTATGAATATTCATGTTCTAAACCTCTGCAGCCGGCTTGGGCAAATCATCTCCCAATGCCTGTCGCACCTTCACCGCCAGGTTCTTCATCGAAAACGGTTTCTGGATGAAGTTGACTCCCTGGTCCAGCACCCCCCGGTGGGCGATAACGTCGGCGGTATAACCGGACATGAACAGGATTTTAATGTCCGGATAAAGTGATTGCAGCCGTGTTGCCAGCTCCCGGCCGTTCATTTCAGGCATGACGACGTCGGTGACGACCAGCCGCAACTCGCCGGAATGGTCCCTGGCCAGTATGAGGGCTTCGGTAGGCGTGCCCGCTGCCAGCACTCGATACCCCAACTCTTCCAGCATCTTTTTCTCCACATTCAGTATTGAAGGTTCATCTTCCACCACCAGGACCGCCTCTCCATGGCTCAGCGGTATTTCCGCCACAATTTCCATTGCTACGACGACAGCCTGGCCTGTTTCTCTGGGGAGGTAGATTTTGAAGGTTGTTCCTTTTTCAGGTTCGCTGTAGACATTGATGAAACCATTGTTCTGCTTGACTATGCCATACACCGTTGATAGTCCCAGGCCGGTGCCCTTGCCAATACCCTTGCTGGTGAAAAACGGCTCGAAAATCTTGTCGATGGTCTCCTTGTCCATGCCGCAGCCATCGTCGCTGACCGCCAGCATCACATACTCTCCCGCTACAAACCCGGAATTATAGGCGCAATAGGCCTCGTCAAAGACTTCGTTTCCGGTTTCTATCGTGATCTTGCCGACGTCGCCAATAGCGTCCCTGGCATTGACACAGAGGTTAGCCAAAATCTGATCGACCTGGGCCGGGTCCATTTTGACCGGCCACAGCCCCGCCTCGGGCATCCAGGCCAGATCGATGTCCTCACCGATAAGCCGTTGCAGCATCGTGAGCATGCTCTCCACATTCCGGTTCAGGTCCAGCACCTCGGGTGAAATAGTCTGCTTGCGGGCAAAGGCCAGTAATTGTTTGGTTATGTCCGCAGAGCATCTTGCTGCTTTAATGATCTCCTCCAGGTCGGTACGCAGCGGCTGGGAAGCGTCTACCTTTCGCAGAGCCAGTTCTGCATAACAGAGGATCACGGTCAGCATGTTGTTGTAATCGTGGGCCACTCCACCGGCCAGCAGGCCAACCGCTTCCAGTTTCTGGGCCTGCTGGAATTGGGCCGCCAGCCGCAGATGCTCGGTGATGTCCCGTTTGACGGCCACGTAGTTGACGATCCGGTCCGAACCGTCGCGCACCGGCGAGATCGTCGTCTCCTCGGTGTAGAAAGTCCCGTCCTTGCGTTTGTTGACAATACGGCCGGACCATGTGTCGCCGCCCGATATGGTTGACCAGAGATCGCGGTAAAATTGTTCATCCTGTACGCCGCTCTTGAGGATGCGCAAATTCAGGCCGACGGCCTCCCTTCCACTGTAGCCGCTCATCCGTATGAAGGCCGGATTGATAAACTGGATGATCCCCTGGGCATCGGTCATGACGATGCCTTCCCCGACCTGCTCAATGGCCGCCATCAACTGCTTGCGCTCGTTCTTGGCCCGCTTGTTGGCGGTGATGTCACGGATATTGCACTGGATCACCTTGCTATGGTCCACCAGGTACACATTACTGACAAACTCCACCGCTATGGGCTGCCCGTCCCTGGTTTCCAGCGGTAAATCCTCGTAGCGGATATACTCGTTATCCTGCAGGGTCTTGAAAGCGTCCTTGGAGGCGGCGATGTCCTTGAATACCCCGAGATCCCAGATGTATTGACCGCATAATGCTTCGTAAGAATATCCCAGCAACTGCAGCAGGAACGGATTTACGTCAACCACCATGCCGGTTTCAGCATCCAGTATCAGAATACCGTCCTTGGCTGATTCAAAGAGCCGTCGATAGCGTTTCTCGGAATCCTGCAGTTTTTCAAGTTTTTTCCCTTTTTCCAGTATTGATTCTTCCAGCCGCGCAATTCGTCCATTCAATTCAGAAGTGTGGTCATCCATAATTCCTGTCTTTCTTTTTGATTTGATTCAAGTTTGTTTTTTATGCAGCCGGCACTCAAACCTCAGAGGACATGTCAGATATATGGTGATTAATATTTATCTGTGAGAAAGGGCACACCTGAGTGCGCCCTTTCTTGTTCTAATTGGACTGTTCCATTTTTGCTCACGCCCTACAGGGCCTTCCTGCCTTGGATAACATTTACCAGAACCACAATAATCGCGATTACGAGCAGAATATGGATCAAACCACCCATGGTGTACGAAGTGACCATACCCAGGAGCCACATCACTATAAGAATAACGCAGATTGTCCACAGCATAACTTCACCCCCTCTTTTTGCTGCCTGTCCGAGCGTTTCGGAAATTACTTCCGCTTTTTCAGCGGGGTGGCTGTGTTGAAGCAGACCACGTTGGCGTCGGAATGCAATAACAGTGAGCCGTCCGGATGGTAGTTCAATCCCGTGGCGACCTCTTCAATCACGTAATATTGCGATGTGCAACTTCCGGAACCTTTCTGGATGAAATCGTTCAAGACCTTGTCACTCATTTTCTGGATCGTGTCCTCATCACCAATAGCCGGCACCTTTACCGCATAGGCCCCGTTGGTAATCAAAAATCTTTTGACTACGACGGCCTGGGGATATGAATCCCGGTAGCTTCCCTTGAAAACACCCATGAACCTGGGTTTGGCGCCTGTTTCTTCGGCAGTGGAACTGCATGGAAAAATGATCGAAACAGAAAGCGCAAATATCACCATGGTCAGAATCTGTTGCATAAATCATATCTCCGGTCTTATCGATTCAACTCTGTCGGTACGGAAACTACTATTTCTTGTTGGAGTACAGCTCTGCCTTTATTTCATCCAATGCGGTTATTACCGGCACCAGCGAGGCTTTTAAGGCATCCAGGTCCTGAACGGATTTCTGGGCGACCGGTGTAATCGCTTCGATCCCTTTGGGCGTCAAGTCGGTGGAAAGGAATTTCTGGATTTCTTTCAGGTCGGTCAGGTAGGCATTATAGGTGCCTTTGATTCCCGAACTCGCAGCGGGCACGCGAGCATAGCTTTCGGCCAGTTTGTTACGTCGCTCCGTGCTGAGTTCACGAATCTCCGCATTTGTAAAGGCATCTCCCTGTTTTTCCCATTCGCCAAAATACTCCTTGCTGTTTGATTTCATCTCGTCCGTGCGTTTGAGTACCCGCTTGCCCTCACTGTCAAGCTTGGCGACGTTGTCCGAATATGTGTCAAAGGACTTTTTCAGGTTGGATTGACCCGGCATGACCAGGGAGTCGAGTGATGCAGCGGTTACGTCGATCTGGACCATCATTTTTCTGATCTCTTTATCAACATCCCGTATCGAGTTGGAGGTTTTTACTGATCGGTCCATGCCGGTGGTGGCGCAACCGCCCAGGATGGTGCTGGTTCCGAGTAAAAGCATGGCGAAAAATGCAAGCAGGTGTTTTCTGATTTTCATGATGTTCTCCTTTGGTTGACAACGGTGTGGTTAGTTTGCAGCAGTACATCCCTCTTTTAAGTTACTCCATCAAAATGACTTCCATGGCGCTGGTTTTGTTATCCACCGTAGAGCAATTGGCCTGCCAAAAATCAAATATGAGAATTATGACTTGATTAACCTTTTAAAACAGGGTGGTAGACTGGTGTCGCGGAATATTGGGTAAATATGAAATGATTGATTGACCACGAGATATGACAGAACTTCAACATATTGAGGGACGCTTTGAAGGGCTTGGATTGTTTGAATTTATTTTGGGGAGGTTCGTTCAGGTTGGGGTCCGAATCGGACTGGGCGCTAGAGAGCTTATAGGCCAGGTTTTTCTTTCGGACATTATGGGACGGAAACGGCACGTCCGGCGCTGCTAATGGATCTACGCAGTTTGTATGTAATTATTTCGCAATAAGTGTATAAATGCTGATTATCCGTGCTATACCACGAACAAATACCAGTGACTTCCGGTTAGGTAGTTGCTTTCAGCTTCCCCTCCCTTGACGGGAGGGGACTGAGGGGTGGGTGAAGATGCAATGAAATACCTTCGTGGCAATTTCCCACCACCCCTTGCATGCTGGCGTATTTGCCGGTTGAATCAGTTATCAGGGTACGGCAGACCGCTTATTATAAATCCCTGGCAGAATCAGACAAAGTTGGTAATTCCAACAGCAGTTGTTTTTCATTGACACATTACTTGTTTTTTAAATGAGTTATGAGGATTTAGTTCGAAAAACGGTACAGACAGTCATTTTTCTGGAGAATTACAAATGACGTTATCACCATCTGAGATTAGTGATCTCAAGAGAGCAAAAACTTTTCTGGAAAATCCTGGACTTGCTGCCAAAGTCGGTAATTTTGTCGGCACACCTATTGAAACAATGCTCAAAAAGCTTCCGGAAACAGTTATCGCGACTGTCAATGATGTGACACAAAAATCAATCGAAAAGGCACTGGATGTTGCGCTTTTTACTATAGACAAAAACGAACGGGGAGTTTCATCCAACTGGTGGCATAAATTTGCAGTTGGAGCGACTGGTGTTACTGGCGGCCTGTTCGGCCTACCGGGCCTTGCAATCGAGCTACCAGTTTCTACTACAATCATGTTGCGCTCCATTGCTGATATTGCCCGCAGCGAAGGAGAAAATTTGCATAGCACGGATGCAAAATTGCAATGCCTTCAGGTGTTGGCACTTGGTGGCACATCGAAAAATGATAACGGAACGGAAGTAGGTTATTTTGCTGCACGGACAGCACTTGCCAAGGCAATCTCTGAAGCTGCCGCACATGTGACAAAGAAAGGTTTGTCGCAGCATGGAGCACCCGCTATCGTCAGGTTAATTTCCCAAATTGCATCCCGATTTTCAATTGTCGTCTCGGAAAAGGCGGCTGCCCAGGCAGTGCCAATTGTTGGCGCAATAGGTGGCGCGGTGATAAATACCCTTTTCATTGATCATTTTCAGGACATGGGGCGGGGGCACTTCATTGTAAGGCGATTGGAACGCCAGCACGGCCAAGTGGAGATCAGACAGATTTATGACTCTCTGTAATAATTGAAGAGCGGCCGGACCGGATTCGTGATATCCGTTAGTCGGCACGGCGCTGCTATCTGGAGGTGCAGGATGCTTATTCAACAGAACTCAGATCTTTTAGAATTGTTCAAGATATTGGGAAAATGATGGTTTCAAAGTTAGTATGATTAAACTTCATAAGACAGAGGAAACAATGACCAAAGCCGACATAATCGAACGTATCCGCACAAGTCTCGATATTCCAAACAAGGAATCCGCCGAAATGCTGGAAGCGGTGCTGTCCACCATGAAAACCACCCTTGAATCCGGCGAGAACCTGAAGATATCCGGCTTTGGCAGCTTTGTTGTCAAAAGTAAAGCTGACCGCCGCGGCCGCAATCCGCAGACCGGCGAGGCGATCACCATCACCTCCAGGCGCGTTTTGACTTTCAAGCCAAGTACGCTTCTGCGACAGGCGGTTAACGGGGACTCTGAATGATTCGCAAGGTTATATCAGGCGGGCAGACCGGTGTGGACCGTGCCGGTCTGGATGCTGCCCTCAATGCCGGATTTCCGATTGGTGGCTATTGCCCAAAGGGACGGCGAGCCGAGGATGGCGTAATTCCGGAGCATTACCCGATGACTGAACTGGAATCTCCGGAATCCTACTACCGGACAGAAAAGAATGTCATTGAGTCAGACGGTACTCTAATCCTCAATAAGGAAGAAGGCCTTTCCGGAGGAACCAAGCTGACGTATGAATTTACGGTTCAGTATGGCAAACCGAGGCTGATCATTCAACTCGATGATACAAAGGTTATTGAGCCGGCCCATGTGATTCGTTGGATAGATGGTCAGTACATCAGCACCCTGAATGTAGCGGGGCCGCGGGAGTCAAAGTGTCAGGGAGGAATCTACACAGAAGCTTACAGCTATCTTGAGAACTTGTTTTCAAGGTTGAAGGAAACTGTGTAATTACCTGGGGCCTGTCAACCAGATTGTGTAAATAGAAATTCGGATTTTATATAAGAGGGCGTTATTCTGAAATTTTAGAATTTCCCCTCGGGCACAAGTTTACTTCGCTCCCTCCACAACACCCCTAAGAACTTCCCGCAGATGATCAAAGTTATACGGCTTGTTGATCATCCCGGCAATCTCTTCACGGGGAATCTTAGAGCCAATATCACCTTCACCAAAACCGCTGGAGATGATGATCGGCAACTGCGGGTCAAGCTGTTTCAGTTTGTAGAACAGTTCATAGCCGTTCATAACCGGCATACCCATGTCGGTAACTACCAGAGCAATGTCAGCGGCGTTCTGCTGGTACAGCTCCAACGCCTCTTTGCCGTTTGCGGCATCAAGGACGGTGAATCCCAGATTCTGTAACAGGGCAATTGCGATGGATTTGACCTGCACTTCATCCTCTGCCAGCAGGATTGTGCCGCTGCCATGCCATGCTGCTGAAACCGCTTTCTGGTGTGCTTCCTCTGTTTCAGATTTGCTGATCTGAACAGGCAGATAGACTTTGAAGGTTGTACCCTGTCCCGGGTGGCTTTCAAGCTGCAGTGCCCCGTTATGTGCCTTGACGATGCCAAGTACTGCCGACATCCCAAGACCACGCCCGGTGAATTTGGTGGTGTAGAACGGCTCGAAGATTCTGCGTCTGGTGTCTTCATCCATGCCGCAACCGTTATCGCTAACTTCAAAGCAGATATAGCGCCCCGCCGGTATGATAAATCCGAGATGATCTTTCTCTGTTTGTTGCTCCTTGATCTCTGCCTTTGCCAGCTTGACGTCTATCTCACCTTCTGCGTCGCCGATAGCTTCGGCTGCATTGATGATAAGGTTCATGACAACCTGCCTGATCTGACTGGCATCACCGGTAATCATGGGAATATCAGTACCGAGTTCGGGTTTGATCAAGACATTTTGTTGGGTGGTCGTTTTCAGCATGGTAACCATTTCGTCAACCAGCATTCGGGTATTGACCTGAGTTTGAGTGAGTGAGGCTTTACCGGCATAGGCCAGCATCTGGCGGCATAATGCTGCGGCACGTTCTGACGCTTTTTCTATTTCAGGTATGTATTTGCCGGCATTTTCGTCATCCATAGCTGCCAAAGAACAATTTCCCATGATGATAGCGAGGATATTGTTAAAGTCGTGGGCGATGCCGCCGGCAAGAACGCCGAGGCTCTCCAGTTTTTGGGTCTGTTGGAATTGTTGTTCGAGGAGCGATTTCTCTTCTTCAACCTTCCTGCGTTCTAACTCGCCCGCCGCCCGCATAGACACCAGCCTTAATACAGTTTCTGCAAAATGAGAGCTGTTCAACTCTTTTCGTCCGATAACGGCAATCAGACCGATCGGCTTCATATCGTAACCCCAGAGCGTGGTTCCGACATAACTTTCAGCTTGCAAATCCTGCAGTACAGCATCCTGCGGGAACAGTTTTCGTACTTCTCTGGGGAAGACACAAACCTCTTTACCCACAACATCACCACAGGGAGTATCCTTCAGGGCATACTCGACGTTATCCTCGAATTTGCCATCATTGTAAATTGCGAGTGTGCGGGCTGTAAGGCTGTCCCCATGGAGGGTATCAATACAGACGTAGTCCATACCAAGGATATTGGCAAGATAGCTGGCCAGTAATTCAAAAAAATCCTCGCTTGTTCTGAGAGAACTGATATGAAGAAGATATGACTGAACTCCTTCGACCTGTTTGCGTTCGGTGATGTCCTGTGCCATTCCCCGGAGGCCCACAGTAATACCGCTGGCATCAAGTACCGTCATGCCATAAACCCACATCCATCCAGGACTTCCATCAACCCGTAGAGTTTCCAACTCAAGGTCATAGGGGTTTCCTGTATTTTGGGTATTTTGCAGGGCTGTGGATAACTTTTTCCAACTCTCGGGAGTAAAGAGTTTCTGGTGCTCGGAATAAGGAGGTGGAGGAAGTTTCGGGTCAAACCCATACATCCTGTAAAGTTCTTCGGACCAGATGACCTTATTGCTCGCTACGTCCAGTCGCCAACTGCCTACATGAGCAATTCGCTGCGCTTCCTTCAGGTCTTCTGTATTTGCTATGAGTTCCGTTTCTGCCCGCCTGCGCTCCTCAATTTCTTCTTCAAGTATAGCGGTCTGTTCCTGCAGGGCTTCTTGAGCAGCCTCTCGTTCTGCAACTTCATTTTCTAGCTGCAGGTTCGCCAACTGGAGCTCATCGGTATATTTCATGATCTCTGCCGTTTTACGGCGCACCTGAATACGGAGCAGGATCACAAAACCAACTGCGACGCACAGCAGAATCCCAGAAATGACAGCGGCTTTTTTCATCCAGGGGTGTACGACCCGGATGGTTGAGGCTGATTTGTGCGACCAACTTTCGCGAGCCTTATGATAGGGCGAACTTTCGTTTTTTCGCCATTCCTCAAGGTAGCGGTCAAGCGTTGCCAAGACGACGCTGTTTTTGCCTTTTGCCACAGTAAAAAAGATGTCAAACGGGTTGAATATGACACCAGTTGACTTGAGGGCGTATTCGGATTGCTTTGCCGTGCCGAAAGTGTTGTTGACGATACCGGCATCCACCTGTCGGGCCGATATTGCTTTGAACACTTCTTCAAAACTCCCGTACTCTAAATAGGTGCATGGTATGCCGAATTTCTCCACGATGTTTTTGAAGTTAGCGGCGTTGAAATCGCCTTTCATAAGGGCAATCTTCTTGTTCTTTACATTCATGATATTGTCAATGGGAGAGCCATTGGGAGCGTAAAGTTCGGCCCATACCGTAAGCAGCGGAACTTTGCCATAGTCCATGAACTGAGTGCGCTCGGCGGTTAAGGCGACATTAGTGAGGACATCAACTTCACCGGACTTTATCCGCGAGAGACCTTCTGACCAGTTGCCATACACGTATTCGATGGCCCAGCCTTCACGCTTGGCAATTTCACTGAGAAAATCGACATAAAAGCCCTGGACAGAGCCATCCTTGGCCTGAAAGATGGTGGGATAGAAGTTGAATGCTGCAATACGGATTTTTGGGGGAGTTGGAGTGTCAGCGGAGACAAGCGATGCTGTTGCCAGTATGATGGTAATTACCAATAATAGCAGAATCCGCTTCATGAAACCCTCCAGCAGGGCAGTTGAATTGATTGAAAATAGGTTCGGTTCAGAAATCAGTGCTTATATGAGAGGGTGTGTCAATCCAATTGTCTCAGCATGTTATTCAGTGATCCGAGGTCTCTGTAACTCCCTCATTCCAGGCGGCAAGCATCCGGCCGCCCACCTCCCGGAACTCCGGGTGTCCCTCCATGTATGCAGACAACATCCCGCGGGTATCGTTCACTCCCTCCGCAACCTCTTCGAAGATCTGCCCAACTTTCCCCACCGGCAAAGCCAGGTGAGCCAGGGCAAATTTCTCCAGAATCTTCCTGGGCCACCACTTCTTGGTGCCTGCCAGTGAGAGCGCTGGGACATCCCGAGGAATGTAGGTCACGGTTGTCACCATATCGTACACCGGCGCCAATCGGACCGGCTGCCCGGGCCGCTCGTACAGCACTCCGAAATTCTTCAGATGGGCATCGCCATTCCTGATCATGCAGGAAAGTACGAGTGAAGCGAAAAACTGTTCTCGGGCTTTCTGCAGGAATTCTCCCGACACGAAATCCTTGATCGACCGCGCTACCCGTTCGTAGGTACTGCCGTACTTCTGGGCGGTACCCAACGCCTGCAGAGAACACATATCCTCGAAGCCAAGGGAATCTCCGCCCGATGCGGTCAAATCAAACCGCTTCATCACGAACAGGCCGCCATTTTCGGAGAGGTGAAATTCCGGCACCGGCAAACCGGTCCGCTTGGCTGCGGTCATGCAGAAGAATTCATTTGCCGCCAGATGCGGATAGTCGGCTCCCCAGGATTTCACGATGTAACCGCCGACGGCGGCGGTTCCCCGCTCCGTAGCATCCAGCATAACCTTCGGCTGCACGCCTGATACTCCGGAGCGGAGGGCATATTTTGCTATCAGGTCGTGAAACAGCTCCTCGGTGTCCGGGTAGGACAGCAGGTCATCCAGCGATTCGGCAGATTCCTCAATACCGGCAGACGTATCTTCCGGCAGGTAAAAGCGGTTCCGGCCGATCTGATTGCCGCCGGTAATGCGGAGAATGGTCAAATCGTCTTCACCGGCGAGCTTGGCAATGGCGCGCCGGATAACCTCAAGCAGCGCCCCTTCCGGCAGGTTCATCTGGAAAACAGGGTGGAGATCCCGACTCAGCCAGCTCTCCAAGCGCACCGGCATGGTGAGCGATACCTGGGCATCCAGTGGCTCTGCGGCCTGATCGTAGGCAAAGACATACTGGCGCTGGTCCAGAGTCCGGTCCAGAAGACCGGCCCGGTAGTCAGCGGCCCATACGGCCAAGGCATTCGTACTCATTTCACGCCCCTAAGCTCATCCAACGTCGGCGGTGCCCCTGCAGGTCGCACCCGGAGTTCCAGATCGAGATATTCCAGTATCCTGATCAGCTTGCGGACACCAATTTCCTGAACTGTTCCCGATTCGATCTGGCTGATCGTGGCACGGCTCATCTCCAGGTACTTCGCCATCTTTTCCTGGGATACCTTCCGACGCTTGCGCTCTTTGCGTATTTCCTCACCGATCTCGAATAGCATAATTGCATTCTATGCGATACAATTAACTTATTCAACCGATAAATGTATTACATACAATACCGTATTAGGTTGTAGGTTTTCATTTCGCACATTATCAACTAAATCAATATACGTCTATCCAACTGTTTGTATGAGCTTTTCCGCCAAGCGGAAACAAAAACGGAAACAAAAGCCCAAAAGGTGTTAGCACTTGGCATCAAAACGACAGGAAAACATTCCGAATCGGTTAGAGCTGACTTGCTCAATACGCTTGATGTTTGACAGGATATATACCCATATTATGTCGCTACGAATATATTTTGACATAATGTCTTTCAGGGTATACTTTTATTCAGGAATATTGCTATTCAAGAGTAGTAGCAGGAGCAAAAATGATCCCCAAAATCACCTCTCCGGAAACCCTTGGCCAGGCATTGCGGGCCGAACGCAAGCACAAGGGGATGTCGCAGAAAGCTGTCGGGCATTCCGTAGGCATGGAACAGCACACTATTTCCAAAATTGAAAAAGGGAATCCTGGGACAGAATTGAACACTCTTTTTCGACTACTCGCCGCTCTTGACCTTGAACTGAATATTCAGCCTCGTCAGAAGCCTGCCATGGAAAGCACGGGAGATAACTGGTAAATGGGACGGCCACGGATTACAGCAGATCTGCACCTCTTTATGAACGGTCAAAAAGTAGGATGTCTGACCCGTACCGCGGTCGGTCAGCTTCGTTTTGAGTACGGTGATGAATGGCTGCATTCTGAATCAGGACGACCATTATCACTCTCCATGCCGCTCAGCCAAAAGATTTATATTGGCGATGTGGTGGAAAACTTCTTTGACAACCTGCTACCGGACAGCCAATCGATACGCAGTCGTATTCAGGCTAGATTCGGGGCAAAGAGCAATCGATGTTTTGATCTTCTCTGGCATGTTGGTCGAGATTGCGTCGGAGCGCTGCAACTTCTTCCGGAAGATGCAGCCGCCATTGATGTGCGCCGAATTGACGCCGAGAAACTGACAGATACACAGATCGCCGAAGTGTTACGCAACTACGCCACCATGCCGCTCGGAATGAAAGGCGATGACGATTTCCGTATTTCAATTGCCGGCGCGCAGGAAAAGACAGCTTTGCTTCGATTGAATGATAGATGGCACCGGCCCTTGGGTGTCACCCCAACCAGTCATATATTCAAACTTCCCATTGGCAAGATCGCACACAGCGGCATGGACCTGACCGACAGTGTGGAAAACGAATGGTTGTGCCATCTGATCCTGAAAGCCTACGGTATTCCGGTTGCTAACGCGGAGATCGCAACGTTCGAAGATAAAAAGGTTCTGGTAGTGGAGAGATTTGATCGAAGATGGGCTGATGATCGATCCTGGTTGATCCGTTTGCCGCAAGAAGATATGTGTCAGGCGCTGAACATATCACCGGCATTGAAATATGAAAGCGATGGTGGCCCGGGAATTGAGCGAATCATGACCTTGCTTCTGGGATCGGCCAATGCACTGGCGGATCGGAGCTTGTTTCTCAAGACCCAGGTGCTGTTCTGGATACTCGGCGCCATTGATGGTCATGCAAAGAACTTCAGCATCTACCTGCTGCCAGGCGGCAGCTTTCAGCTTGCTCCCATCTATGATGTCATGTCTGCGTATCCCCTTGTAGCAATGAAACAGGTCGAATCGCAGAAAATGAAGATGGCAATGGCTGTCAGGGGAAAAAGTACCCATTATCATTGGGAAAAAATACAACTCCGTCATTGGCTGTCTACAGCAAGTGCATGCCGGTTTCCGGTGGATGAGATGGAGTCCATTATCAAGGCATTGATTGAGAAGTTGGATTTTGTTATTGAGAATGTGAAAGGAATGTTACCGGCAACTTTTCCTGAAGAAGTTGCTTTGCCCATATTCGACGGAATGAAAGGCATACGTGATCGCCTGAAACACGCCAAATGAAAAAATAGTAGCTTGATTGGAACGATTATGACGGTCAACCCACTAAGACCGCACCAAACGGATGCAAAAACGGATGCAAGAGCAAAGTTTAAAAGAAAATGACTTACGGAATCACCGTAAGTCATTTTCTTTTATTGGAGCGGGAAACGGGATTCGAACCCGCGACCTTCAGCTTGGGAAGCTGACACTCTACCACTGAGTTATTCCCGCTTTTGATATAGACAAAACAAGCCTGAACTCATTTCGGAGTATCAGACTTGTTATTGTTTGGCTCCTGGCTGCGAAGGAATGGATCACTTCAAAACGTGCCTATCACTAGCATAAGCTGTCCGCGGTTGTCAAGGCAGTATAGTGCCGTCTGAGCCGGGGACGCAGTCGGCCGGGTGCTATAATGAGGAAATAACCGAAGAGCCGTCAACAACACGAAGACGAGATAACACGTTTTTCATATGTAAAAATGCCGGACGTTCATGATACAATTGGTCAACAAAGTGAAGTAAAGCTGGATTCATTACAGGAAGGAGAATTCATCATGGAACTCAATAACATACATAGCCTGTTGAAACCTTCCGAGTGCGCGCTGGTTGTAATAGATTATCAACCGGCGATGTTCTCAGGGGTTCATTCCCACGATCGCACCACGATTGTTCAGAATATCCAGATTCTATCCAAGGCAGCCAAGCTGTTCAAGGTCCCGACGATTCTGTCTACGGTGGCTTCGAATAGTTTCAGCGGCGCGATGATTTCAGAAATCACCGATATCTTCCCCGGTCAGATTCCAATCGACCGGACGTCAATCAATTCCTGGCTTGATCCGTATTTCAAGGCTGCTGTCAAGAAAACAGGCCGGAATAAAATCGTATTGGCCGGTTTGTGGACGGAAGCCTGCGTGCTGTTTCCGACAATCGATTTGCTCCAGGCCGGTTACGAGGTCTACGTCCCGACAGACGCCTGCGGAGATATCACAAAAGAGGCCCATGAACGAGCGGTTCAGCGACTCGTCCAGGCCGGCGCGGTTCCCGTCACATCCCTGCAGTTCCTGTTCGAATTACAGCAGGATTGGGCTCGCAGCGAAACCTATGAGGGGTGTATGGAAATCATGAAGGCACACTCCCCCTATGGCATCGAAATCCGCTTCGTCAAGGATTTCCTCGGCGGACATGATGAAGGCGCCAACCTGCGCCGGGCAGCTTAGTAACCAGGATATGGGAGAAACATCCGGGTAAAATTTATTTACCCGGTTCAGATGGTAAGCGAATGACCGGCACTGGATCCCAGGCCGGTCATTCTCGTTTGAGGAGGACAAATCATGAATGCTTTGAGTTCATCATCACCTGCGGCCGAGATGATCATCCTCAATGGCCGTATTGCTGCCATGGAAAGTGAACGCTCGTTTGTGCCGACTGTTGCGATTGCCGGAGGGCGCTTCATCGCCGTGGGGAGCGAAGCAGAGGTCATGGAGTATAAAGACGATAAAACGCAGGTAATCAATGTCAATGGGCGGACCGTCATCCCGGGACTGAACGATTCACACATCCACGTGATCCGGGGCGGCCTGAATTTCAACATGGAACTGCGCTGGGACGGGGTGCCATCACTGGCGCTGGCGCTGGAGATGCTCAGGGAGCAGGCCCGTCGCACGCCGCCACCCCAGTGGGTGCGGGTCATCGGTGGCTGGGGGGAGTTCCAGTTCGCGGAGCGCCGCATGCCCACACTGGAGGAGATCAATGCCGTAGCGCCGGACACTCCGGTTTTTGTCATGCACCTCTACGACCGGGCATTTTTAAACAGGGCAGCGCTTCACTCGCTCGGGTATACGAAAGATACACCTGATCCACCGGGCGGGGAAATTCAGCGCGACAAGGCCGGCAATCCGACCGGGTTGCTGATCGCGAAGCCGAATGCCCTGATCCTCTACGCCAGTCTGGCCATGGGGCCAAAACTCGGGTTTGATGACCAGATCAACTCGACCCGCTACTTCATGCGTGAGCTGAACCGCTTGGGCATTACCAGCTGCATCGACGCGGGGGGCGGTTTTCAAAATTACCCGGACGACTACCGCGTGGTGGAGCAACTTGCCGCAAAGGATGAGCTGACGGTGCGTATCGCCTACAACCTCTTCACCCAGCGCCCCAAGCAGGAATATGACGACTTTGCCGGATGGGCAAACATGGCCTCGCCCGGCAGCGGAAGCGACACCTACAAGCTTAACGGAGCCGGTGAAATGCTGGTCTTTTCCGCGGCCGACTTCGAGGATTTTCTGGAAACGCGCCCTGAGCTTCAGCCGGTTCTGGAAGCAGAACTGAAAAAGGTAGTGGAGCTTCTGGTGGAAAAACGCTGGCCATTCCGGTTGCACGCCACCTACGACGAATCCATAGCACGTTTTCTGGACGTGTTCGAGGGGATCAACCGCGAGATACCTTTCAACGGTCTGCGTTGGTTCTTTGACCATGCCGAGACCATCTCGGACAAAAATCTGGAACGGGTTCGACAACTGGGAGGGGGCATAGCTGTTCAGGACAGGATGGCTTTCCAGGGTGAGTATTTTGTGGAACGCTATGGCCGGGAGGCTGCCAGGAGTTCCCCTCCCATCTCGAAAATGCTGAGGATGGGCGTTCCGGTTGGAGCAGGGACGGACGCAACCAGGGTGTCGAGCTACAATCCGTGGGTATCGCTCTACTGGCTGGTAAGCGGCAGAACTGTAGGCGGGCTGTCGCTCTACGATGCGAGCAACCGGCTCGACCGGAGCACGGCCCTGCGTCTCTACAGCGAGGGTAGCTCATGGTTTTCCGGTGATGAAGATAAAAAGGGGCGGATTGCAGTTGGCCAACTGGCCGACCTGGCCGTACTGTCGGCTGATTATTTTACCGTGCCGGAAGAAGAAATAAAAAGTATTGCGGCTGTGCTGACTGTCATGGGTGGGCGTGTGGTGTACGGCGCCGGTGAATTCGGGGCGTTGTCCCCGCCGCTGCCGCCGGTCTCTCCCGATTGGTCGCCGACCGGTATCTATGGCGGCGCTTTCAGAAAGGCTTCCGCCGGGCGAGTTGGTGGAGTTTCTTCAGCAACCCCACGCTCGTGCAGCAACCTGCTTCATCAGCATACCCATCCGGTATTCGGTGAGAGCGACCAGTGGGGAATCGGTTGCACCTGTTTTGCTTTCTGAAATCGAAGGGTAGAATCGGACCAGCTGAACGTCTGGAGTTGGAGCTCATGGCGTATGAACAGCTGGTTTAGTGCGTTAGATATGAAAATTACTTGCCGGGATTTCGATCACTTCCCGCTGGCTCTGCCTTCACAAAGGAGCAGATCACTATGAACATCCCAAATGGCTTGGATGTTGACCCGAACAAATCGGTCGCACTCATCATTACTCACACCATCAGGGCAGGCGAAGAAAAACGCTACGAAGTCTGGCTCAGGGATATCCTGGGTGCTGTCAGCAACTCTCCGGGCTATCTCGGCAGGGAGAGTTTCCGGCCGGCTCAAGGGATGAGGACCTACACCAGCATCTTACGTTTCGATTGCAGCGACAATCTCAACGCCTGGGTTGATTCTGACGTGCGCAGGGATTATGTCAATCAGGTGACCGATCTTCTGGGAAAAGGTGATCGACACGAGATCAGGACAGGCATTGATTTCTGGTTTACTCCGGAAGGTTTGAGGCCGCCCAAGCCCTGGAAACAATTTATCCTGACGCTCTCGGCGGTCTATCCGTTAAGCCTTGTCCTGTCCAGACTTATACGTGCCTTGTTTCCTTTGGCCCCGGCACTGGCTAATCCGCTCATCAGCGGGTTGCTGGTTGCCGCTTCCCTGACCGCACTGTTAACCTTCGTGATTATGCCACGCTATACGCGACTGATGAAATGGTGGCTTTATGATGAACACAGGGGATAATCGTGGTTCCTTGAATAGTTGGCTCCCCAAGAGTAACGCCCAGCAATTAACCCGGTCCGGGCAGCCTTATTGCCCGGTCGGTGTCCAACGCTGTTGGTGGGAATCGTAGTTTCAAATTATTTCTTTTTCAAAGCCAGCCCCGCATGTTTTTCAGGTCATTCAGCTTGCCTGGGTAATGGAACTCCACATTCCGCAATGGAGAATGTGACCCGGCTGAGCGTCAGTAATGGTATGTTCGATGATGCGATTACTCCTACGCTCATCTCAAAATAACCAGGTTTCCCGGGAGTGTTATCCTTCCACCATTTCTGTGTCTCTGCGGCCACGTTTGCCCCGAGATCCTTTTTATAAGCAACCGGAGGCAGAAGAAGAACCGGCAGGGCAATTTCAACTCTGGCGGATTCCGGAGCCGAGCAGCTGTCATATTCCGGCTCGTAATGGTATTCGATGGAGAGTTTTACAGATGGCGGGACCTCTGCTGTTTCAAGGAGTACGGCAAAAAACTGGGACAGAGTTTCTTTCAGGTCAGTTATCTGCCGTCCGATGTCAATAAGCGCAGGCTGCCGTAGCGACGGCGTGCATGGAGCGGCAAACGTCTGCGTAGGCGTATGATACACAAACTCCTGCTTCACTGGAGGGTCATAACTCAAATTTTCATTTCTGCGCACAGAGACTCCTGCCCGGACCATCTGCGCCTGAAAAACATCCAGTTTTTCCAACCCGAAACGAATAGTGGAACCATCACTCCATGATAACGCCGCATTGTAAGTGTAGAGACGCTTGTCATCGCCAACAGGCTCGCCAACAAGTTTGTAATACTGCCCGTCGGATGCCAGCACGCATAGGGAAGGCCAGTTGGCCGTGGGGTGCATTGCGTTTTCAACCAGGTTCAAGGTGATGCAATCGAGTCTGACCGATCCGGACTCACCTGAGAACTTTCTTTCAAGCCGGTAAATGAAATCAGTCGTCGCGTGATCGACCGCACAGGTGCCGACGTTTGCCTCCCGCCGGTGTCCGGCCCAGCTATTGGCAACCCTCTCGGCAATCTCGGCAAAGGCATTAATGGCGGGTTCAACCGCCTGGTAATCAGGATCGTCAGGGTTCAGCGATTTAGCCATGTCCGACCTGATGGCCGGGTACACCTGGACGAACTGGGCCAGATTGTCAAATAGCGAAGAATGAGGGGCTGCCAACCACTCCGGGATCAATGTTCCGGCTTGATCAAAGCGAATTGCAACGTATATGGCGTCCTGGTCCACACTTTGGGACTCGAAGGTGAATTCGAAATTCCATTGCCTGGCTTGGGGAAGATCAAGGGGGGAAAGGGTAGCCGGGGTGCCTGACTGAGCCAACAGAACTGGCAAAGCAGGGAAAAAGCGGAGAGGCACGGGGATATCCTTCCGGCCCATGGCAGATGGAAGCCCGCCCATGCACGGTACAGGTCTTCCGTGCACGTATGCAAGAACGGCGGAAGTTTCGAAGAGAGTATCGGTGCCGTAACCGTCGGAAAGACCCGCCAACAAGAGTTGTGCAAGCCCCTCCCTGACCCGCGCCAGTTCTTGCGAATCGGTAGGCACCTGAAAAAGGTAATCGATACCATCAACGATGGTTTTGGCCAGCATGGCCTTGGCCAGGACCACCCGTTCAACAGCATCCAGGGGGGCATCCGGAATGGCTGTCCCGCGCTTTGTTTCCAGATTTGCTGCACCCGCTGGCAGGAATTGTAACAGAAAATCATCCACCGCTTGCAGAAACTGCCGTGCCCAGATTTCGATATCAATGAACGAAAAGCTTTGGGCCTCCGAGAGTGTAAGCCCTTTCCCGCTCTCGTAGATTTGGATCTGAGTCTCAGTAGTGGAAATCAGCTTGGTTAAAAGTGGCCTTAATGCAAAATAGTTCACTAGCCTATTCTCCTTGATCATTTCGCCCAGCAATTTATACCCCACTTATACCCACTCTCACTCTCTACCCGGTGGCTTTGGGCGATCCTCCTTGCCGGCGGTCCATCCGACGTTTGCCTCGGGATACGAATCATAACGGGGGATATAGGGTTTGATGTCGATCAGTGTCGTCCCATCGAGAACGTCGATGCCGGATACGTGCAGGATGTTTCCTTCGCGGCGCAGCAGCGTGACTACGGAAAGCCCCAGGCTGTTGGGGCGGCAGGGATGGCGGGAGGCAAACACGCCGTGCGGCTCGTCGTCCAGAAAGGTCGGGCGGGAGAGAATTACCTCGCCGGCCCGGTCGAAACGGTAAATGAGGATCAAGTGCGAGAAGGTCTCGATATCCTTGAGGCCGGGGGCGAATTCCGGGGAAACTTCTACGGTTCCCTCCGCCTCCGGCTGGAAGGCCCCTTGGATGGGCGCTTCTTCCTTGGTTCGGAAACGGGAGCGGATGACACCGATGGGATGTATCTTCATGTTTGCACCTCCCGGAGAAATATGCGCATCAACGGGGAAAGGCTCCGTTGTTGATATCCAGGCATGTTCCGTTAACGTATTCCGGACATTCCGTTGCCAGCCAGACAATCGCTTTGGCCACCTCATCCGGTTGTGCAAATCTGCCGGTGTAAACCATATTTTTAATGGCTTTTTTCCGATCCTCGGGAATGACCTTCAGCATATCAGTCTCGCAGTGTTTGAAAATGCCATCACTCCACAATCTTATAACCCGCCAGTTTAATGGAAGGCCTGGTATAGCAAAAGATCATCTCTACCGGTTCGTCAAAGGGGTTGTAAAACCAATGAACCGCTCCTCGCGGAACAAACATGGTATCTCCTTGGCACATCTCGGCTTCAGTATCGCCGATGCCACTCATTCCTTTGCCGGACAGGATGTATATAACTTCTTCGGCGTCCTGATGAATGTGTTTCTTGTGCAAGGCCGTTTTTGCCTCGAATCTGCAATGTGCGAAAGTAATGTCTTCAGCACCGACGGTGTCATTATCGACAAGTACAACCCTTGTAGCGTTATTTAAATCTTTGATTGGCTCATTTCTTCCATCCTCGGGTTTCAGCAAATACTCTATTGCTGTTTTCATCATTTACCTCCCTTTTAATGTCGCCGTTGCGAGAGTGCTACAGTGTCGAGAGTGCTACAGTGTCAGGTCTCCACCTGTGACAATGTCATCAGTGGAGACCCGACACCGTCAACTTCCCGTATTCCACTACAACTTTCTCGCCTCTTGCCATACCTCAAATTCCGCAGGGCGCAAGCGATAGCGGGTAGTTATCCCCGGATGCAGGCGTTTGATCTCATCCTGTACCATTTCGATAAAGGCTGAACGATTTTGCTCGTCGATGCGCTTCTCCGCGAACTGTTCAATTGTCTGCAGAATAATGTCGTCAATCGTCGTGAGTTGCAACTAATTTTGTCGCAAGCCGTCGCGATGACTTTGAAGAAGAGGGGAAAGACAAGCATGGGAAAAAGGTGGGGAAAATAAAAAAGGATCTATGGGAGTTGCTACCCGTAGATCCTTTTAAAATAAGCTCAACAAATAAATTTGCTGAGAGTAACATTTGGCTCCCCTTCACGGACTCGAACCATGGACAAGGTGATTAACAGTCACCTGCTCTACCAACTGAGCTAAAGGGGAATATTGGTTTCTTTCGCACGCCCTGTTTATGGGCTTTCCCGGACTTTTTAACAGTCAGACCCGGCTGTGCAGCAAGGTGAAGATATATAGCACAGCCTTTTTGAGGCTGTCAATACGAAAATTATTTTTGATTGCCTGAATCAGGTCTGTTTTTGTCATTCTCCTGAGAAACGGCCTTATCTTCCAGGAACTCGATGAAATTAATCGTCCGGGTGACGAAGCGCAGGTTGAAGCGGCTCTCATAGAGCAGCAGGGTCGAAGCTGCAAACAGGAACAGACCGCCGGCAAGCGCCAGCAGGGTCGGTACCCAGGCCTGTTCGGGGCTGCCGTAGGCCACGTTGACTCCGATGGCCAGGCTGGCCGCCACAAACAGCACCGTGGCGGTGTACAGGGCGGCCATGGCCTTCTGGATCAGCACCGCTCTTCTTTTTTGCAGTTCAACCTGCGCCTTCAGGTTTTTCAGCCGTTCCATGGGATAACTGCTCTTACCCTGCAGGATCGTTTCAACCTCGTTCTTCATCACGGTCACGCGGTCGAAAATGCGCCCCAGACGGGCCGAAGTGGAGAATATCAGCGTGCCGCAGGCCGAGATCAACACCGCCGGTGTGATCATAGAAGTCAGAATGCGCGAGCTGGAGAGCGCTTCCAGGATTTCCTTGTCTTGGATGGCCATGTCAGTCCCTGAACCGTTTCAGCAGATCACCGTACCCGTCGATGCGCCGGTCGCGCAGAAACGGCCAGATGCGCCGTACCCGCTCGCTTCTGGCCAGGTCCAGTTCCACCTGCACGATTTCCTCCCTGTCCCGGGAGGCCTCCACCAGGAATTCACCCTGGGGGCCGGCTGCAAAGCTGCTTCCCCAGAACTTGATGCCAATGTCGTTACACTCCGTGGAAGCTTCGTAGCCGACCCGGTTGACAGACAGAAGCGGCAGGCCGTTGGCTATGGCATGGCCGCGCTGGACCGTGATCCAGGCCTCGCGCTGGCGCTCTTGTTCCTCGCTGGTGTCGTTGGGGTCCCAGCCGATGGCGGTCGGATATATCAGCAGGTCGGCCCCGGCCAGCGCCATCAACCGCGCCGCCTCCGGATACCACTGATCCCAGCAGACCAGCACTCCCAGTTTGCCGACCGAGGTCTCGATCGGAGTGAAGCCCAGGTCGCCCGGCGTGAAGTAGAATTTTTCGTAGAAGCCGGGGTCGTCGGGGATGTGCATCTTGCGGTAGGTGCCGGCGATGCTGCCGTCTTTTTCCAGCACCACCGCGGTGTTGTGATACAGGCCGGGGGCACGGCGCTCGAACAGTGACGATACGATCACGATCCCGAGCTCGCGGGCCAGTTGGCCGAGAGTCGTCGTGGAAGGGCCGGGGATCGGCTCGGCCAGGTCGAACAGGTCCGGGTTCTCGATCTGGCAGAAATAGGGGCCGGTGTGCAGCTCCTGCAGCACCACCAGCTTTGCGCCTGAGGCGGCCGCTTCCCTGATCATGCCGCAACTCTTTTCCAGGTTGGAACCACGATCGTTGCCGCAGCTCTGCTGGATCATGGCCGCCTTCAGAATTGTCATTCCAACACCCCCTGGGGAAGCTGCATGGTCACGCAGTGCAGCGAGCCGTGCTGTTCCAGCAGTGGCAGGCAGTCGATGCCGATCGCCTCGCGACCTGGAAAGGCCTGGCCGATCAGTTGCAGGGCCTTCCGGTCTTTCTCCGGGTCGCGGTAGGTCGGAACCAGCACCGCGCCGTTGATCACCAGGAAGTTGGCGTAGGTGGCCGGCAGGCGGTGGGCGGCGCTGTCAAAGCGGGCCGTGGGCCAGGGGAGGGCGACCAGGTTATAGGGCGATCCATCCGGGGTCTTGAAGGCTTTCAGCTCCGCTTCCATCAGCTTGAGCGTTTCAAAGTGTTCATCTACCGGATTTTCGCAGGCCTGGTAGACGATCGTGTTGTTCGGGCAGATGCGCGCCAGCGTGTCGATGTGGGAGTCGGTGTCGTCTCCGGCCAGCCAGCCGTGGTTGAGCCAGAGTACCCGGCGCGCCCCGATCAGCGAGGCCATGGCCTGTTCGATCTCGCTCCTGTTCAATTGCGGGTTGCGGTTGGGGGAAAGCAGGCATTCGGCGGTGGTCAGGATCGTGCCCAGGCCGTCGCTCTCGATGCTGCCCCCTTCGAATACCAGTCCGATCGTGTTCAGGTTGGGTTTCAGCGCACCCAGTTCCTTGAGCCGTTTCGTAATCTGATTATCGTGGTTGGCCGCGAACTTGAGCCCCCAGCCGTTGAAGCCGAAATCCATCAACACCGGTTTGTCATTGTATATGACCGTGATCGGGCCGAAGTCCCGTGCCCAGGTGTCGTTGCTGGGGATTTCGCAGATGGTGACACTATTCAGATCAACTCCTGCGGATGCCAGGAATTCGGCGGTTGACGAAACGTGCGGCGTGGCCAGCAGCACGCGTTCGAATCGGGTTATCTGGCGGATGATTTCGGCAAAGACCGGCCGGACTTTGTCCAGCGTCCCGGCCCAGTCGGTTGCTTCGTGCGGCCACGCCAAAAGGACTCCATCCTGTATTTCCCATTCGGCGGGTAATCTTGGGTTCATTATGCAGCGCTCCTTGGTGGTAAAGTGGCGGGGATTATAAGTTATAGCCGCATCCCGCGCAAGCATCCTGTAATCCGGAGGAAATTATTTCAAGTTTTGCCTTGATTTATCTCACCGATTGCATTAGTAAAATGTATTCATAATTTGTATACAGTATGTTGAGCCGGATCTACATATCAACACAATCCCCACACAGAAAGGAGAGTATCAATGTCCACCAAACCGTTCGTTTATCAGGAGCCGTTCCCGCTTGCCAAGGATGAGACCAAATACCGCAAGATCGAGGGCTCGGAAAAGTACGTGACCGTCGAGAAATTCGCCGACAAGGATGTTGTCAGGGTTTGCCCGGAAGCGCTTTCGATCCTGGCCAACGAGGCCATGAAGGATGTTTCCTTCCTGCTGCGCCCCGCCCACAACGAGCAGGTGGCCAAGATCCTCGCCGACCCCGAAGCATCTATGAATGACAAGGGCGTAGCGCTGGCTTTCCTGCGCAACGCCGAAATCGCCGCACAGTTCGATCTGCCGGTTTGCCAGGACACCGGCACCGCCACCATCGTTGCCAAGAAGGGACAGCAGGTCTGGACCGGCGTCAAGGACGAAGAGTGGCTATCAAAGGGTGTTTATAAGACCTACACCGAAGAGAATCTGCGCTATTCCCAGACCGTGGCTCTGGATATGTACGAAGAAATCAACACCGGCACCAACCTGCCGGCCCAGATCGATATCATGGCCACCGACGGCGATTACTACAAATTTGTTTTCATGGCCAAGGGGGGCGGTTCCGCCAACAAGACCATGCTCTATCAGGAGACCAAGGCGCTTTTGACACCGGACAAGCTGTACAAGTTCCTGGTGGAAAAGATGAAATATCTCGGCACCGCCGCCTGCCCGCCGTACCACATCGCTTTCGCAATCGGCGGCACCTCGGCCGATGCCTGCATGAAGACAGTCAAGCTGGCCACCGCCAAGGAACTGGACGGACTGCCGACCAGCGGCAATGATCACGGCCAGGCTTTCCGCGACGTGGAGCTGGAAAACAAACTGCTGGAAGCTGCACAGAAGCTCGGCATCGGCGCCCAGTTCGGCGGCAAGTACTTTGCCCATGACGTGCGCGTTGTCCGCCTGCCGCGCCACGGCGCATCCTGCCCGGTCGGCATGGCTGTCTCCTGCTCGGCGGACCGCAACATCAAGGCCAAGATCACCAAGGACGGCCTGTTTGTCGAGGAGATGGACCGCAATCCTGGTCGCCTGATCCCGGCCCAGTATCGCGGCAAGCACGAGCATGGCGTCAAGATCGACCTGAACATGCCGATGAAAGACATCCTGGCCGAACTGACCAAGCATCCGGTCTCGACACCGTTGCTGCTCTCCGGCACGATAGTGGTCGGCCGCGACATCGCCCACGCCAAGTTCAAGGAGATCATGGACAGCGGCAAGCCGCTGCCGGAATACCTGCTCAATCACCCGATCTACTACGCCGGTCCGGCCAAGACTCCTCCCGGCAAGGCCTCCGGTTCCTTCGGCCCGACTACGGCCGGCCGCATGGACAGCTATGTTGACGAACTGCAGTCCAAAGGCGGTTCGCTGATCATGATCGCCAAGGGCAACCGCAGCCAGCAGGTCACCGACGCCTGCAAGAAATACGGCGGGTTCTATCTCGGTTCAATCGGCGGCCCGGCTGCCGTTCTGGCCGAAGAGAACATCAAGAAGGTCGAGTGCATCGATTTTCCCGAACTGGGAATGGAAGCTGTCTGGAAGATCGAAGTCGAGAACTTCCCGGCCTTCATCCTGGTCGATGACAAGGGAACCGACTTCTTCAAGCAGCTCGGCCTGTAATCCGCTCTGACGTTACAATGAAAAACCCCCGGTTGCGCATGCGGCCGGGGGCTTTTTCTGTTTGGCGGGATGGGCCCTATAACTGTTCCAGTAGCTTGATCTTTCGTTCTTTATATTCGCTCTCGTCAATCAGCCCCTTATCGAACAGCCCTTTCAATTTCTGCAGTTTGCTCTCTATATCATCGCCCGGCAATGTCGCAGGGGTGCTTGAGTTTTGAGGTGATGCCATCGAGATGTTGGTTCCGCCGGCAACAGCCCGTTTTTCTTCCAGTTCAAGGGCCCGCTTTTTCTCCCACCAGTCCCTTTCAATCTCCTGAAGGTGTGAATAGAACAGCTTCGATTCCTGCAACGGCAGATCCGTTATGGTTAAGGTTCCGGCATTGTTGCCCTTGTCGGCATTTATGGTTATCGTGCCCCCGCTCAACACGGTCATGTCCAAGCGCGCATCCCGCATGTCCCTGAAATAATAGTCCTTAAAGCTGGAGGTAAGCATCCCGTGGTCATAGACGATGATTCTCTGATCCGTCAAAATCAGAGTCTTGGCACTGGTAGCCACGGCCTGCGTTATCGTGGAAACAAGCGACTCACCCTGAATCAGCAGTTTTTTCAGCTCTTCTTCTGACACAGACAGGAACTTCGGACGGATATCGGTTTTTGTCTGCTGGATCTTTTCAGTTACCTTGTCAAATATTCCCATTGCAGTCTCCCGTAATTTGTATTCTTCTAACCTTGATCATCAGCAGATTGGCTCGTTTTGGTTGAATTATTATCCAACAACTGAACAATGCAGCAAATGACTGAATAAGATCAATGCGGCACAGTATAGCACCCGGGGGTCGGCTTTGCATGTTTGATTTCAAGAATATTTTCTCTCAGAATGCAAAGCACAGCAGATTCCAATCTTTATAAAAGCAAAAGGCAACCGCGTGACTGCTTTCTGAATCAATAATTACCATGGCTGATCCTGCTTTTGGGGCGTAAATACCCCATATAGTTATGCAAAACAAGTGCTCTATCGCATGAATTTTCATGGAATCCCGGTCTCAAAAGGTACCTTCGTAAATTTCAAAATTAAGAATCTTGCCAGCATGGCGGACTCTGATATACATTGCGGCATCACGCATGAACGGGGAAGCCAATGATAGACAACGATGATCTGCTGGAGAACACTGAAGAAGAAAACGAAGGCGAAAGCTTTGCCGAGCTGTTCGAGAAGAGCGGCGGGCAGAAGAGCCGCTGGATGGAACCGGGACAGAAGGTTTCAGGAACGGTGCTGAAGGTCAGCGCCGAATGGATATTCATGGATACGGGCCAGAAGGGGGAGGGGGTAATCGACCGCAAGGAATTCCTTGATCTGGACGGCAATGTCACGGTCAAGGAGGGCGACACCGTGGCGGCCTATTTCCTTTCCTCCAGTCATGGCGAGATGCGCTTTACCACCAAGGTCGGCGGCGGCGCGTCCGGCAGCTCGCAGCTGGAAGAGGCCTGGCAGGCCGGCGTCCCGGTCGAGGGGCTGGTGGAGAAGGAGATCAAGGGGGGCTACGAGATCAAGCTGGGCGGCACAGCCCGAGCTTTCTGCCCCTACTCGCAGATCGCGCTGCGCCGCGTGGACAACCCGGAGTCGCTGATCGGCACGCGCCTGGCTTTCCAGATCACCGAGTACGGCGAAAAGGGGCGCAACATCATCGTCTCGCGACGGTCGCTTTTGGAAGAGGAACAGCGCCGGCTGAAGGATGAAGCCCAGGCCAGCATCAGCGAGGGAACCACGGTCAACGGCACGGTCACCTCGCTGCAGGATTTCGGCGCTTTCGTCGATATTGGCGGGCTGGAAGGACTGATTCCGATTTCCGAGATCGGCTGGAGCCGGGTCAAGGATGTGCGCGACGTTTTGAGTGTCGGCCAGCAGGTGCAGGTCGTGATCAAGAAAATCGACCGGGAAAACGACCGGATCGGGCTGAGCCTGAAGGATACGCTGGCCGATCCCTGGGAACTGGTGCCGGGCAAGTATCCGGAAGGTTCGTTCCATCCCGGCCGGGTGGCGCGCCTGGATACCTTCGGCGCTTTCGTTACCCTTGAAGACGGCGTGGACGGCCTGATTCACATTTCGAAACTGGGTGGCGGCAAGCGCATCAACCACCCGCGCGAGGTGCTCAAGGAGGGTGACCAGCTGGAAGTCAAGGTGGAGAGCGTTGATCGCGCCAGCCGCCGCCTGTCGCTGGTTCCGGCCGGGCCGGCCCGCGCCGCTGCCGAGGAAGAGGCCACGCTTTCCGAGTTCCGCCGCCAGTCGGACGATGCCCCCAAGGGGATGGGAACGCTGGGCGAGATGATGATGGCCCGTAGCAACAAGGGGAAAAACAGGCGATGACGGAATGCGGCGACGATCCGAAGTGGGACAGCTACTGCAAGCGTTGCGGATTGTGCTGCTTTGAAAAAATAGAGGACGACAGGGGGAATATCTTCTACACCCAGACCCCCTGCCGCTACCTGGATGTGGTCAGCCGCCGCTGCAAAGTATTCGAGCGCCGTTTCGAGATCTGCCCCAGCTGCATCAAGCTGACACCCGAGCTGGTGCGCACGTTGCGCTGGCTGCCGCCGGACTGCGGTTATCGCAGGATTCTGGCGGAGAGTGATGAAAAACCGGAATCAATTTCTGAAATGCGTTTTTCAAAGAAAGGCCGCAGGAAGGAATAATTTGGAAGAAGGCTGCCGAGTAACTGCCAAATCAAATCATACATGGATTAACAGGATGAACGGGATGAAGGCTCTCAGATCCACCACCAGGTTCTGAGGTCTTATCCCGTTGATTCTGTGTGTCCATTAAAAAAGCCTTTATTTATCTTGCCTTTTGTACGACCAGGTTCATCAATAACTTCAATTCTTCCGCTCTTGCTGCAACAATCCTTCCACCAGTTCCAGTACCACCTCCGCCCGATTGAGCGTATAGATATGCACCCCCGGTACGCCGGCCTCCAGGAGCTGCCGTATCTGGTTCCTTGCGTGGGCCACGCCTACCTGCTGCACCGCCGCCGCGCCGCCGCGCCGGTCGGCTTCTTCCAGTCTTGCCATGAACTCGGCCGGAATGGTGCCTCCGCACATGGCGACGATGCGCTTGATCACCTTCAGGCTGACAACCGGCAGGATACCGGGAATGATCGGTTTTGTGACGCCGGCCGAAAGCGCCCTTTGCACGAAGTCATGGTAGAGGTCGTTATCGAAAAACAGCTGGGTTATGGCAAAGTCGGCGCCGTTGTCCAGTTTCAGCTTGAGGTAGGCAAGGTCCGACTCCGGGCTCAGAGCCTCGGGATGAGGTTCGGGATAGCCGGCCACGCCGATTCCCAGGGCGGGATGCGATGAACGGATCAGGCTGACCAGGTCCGAGGCGTGCCGGAGCAGCGGGGAGGGGGCAAGGCCGGCTTCCGCGTCCTGGGGAATGTCACCGCGCAACGCCAGCACATTTTCGACCCCGGCGCCGGCCAGAGAGTTCAGGAAGCTCTTGACCTCGTCGGGAGTCGAGCCGATGCAGGTCAGGTGGGCCATGGTTTCAAGGGCGTACTCTTTTTGCAGTCGCGTGACTATTTCCAGTGAATCGCCGTGGGTGCTGCCCCCGGCGCCATAGGTGACCGAGGCGAACAGCGGATCGAGCCCGGACAGGCGTTCCACGGTCTGGAAAAAGGCCGGCCATTCGGAATGTCCCTTGGGGGGGAAAAATTCCAGCGATACGAACTGATTGCCCGGCCTGATTTTGTCGATGATCTTCATATTTCTCCCGTATGTTCCTGCAGTGCTGCATTTCGTAATACTCAAAACAATGGCATATATATGAAAACAGGACCAAAAAGCAAGCGCAGGATCATGGACCCATTTTTGCTTTGACAGCATCCGACCCGATGGCGTATACAGAAGCCCGCTATTTAGTGCCTTTTACCGGCTAGTTAGGTTGATTTGTGAGGTTTTGCGGTTTTTGTTTCCAAATCTCTTACATGCCGGGCAGCTGCATTGAAAGCTAATCCACATCAGAAAAAGAGAGATGCCGATCCATGTTTAACCTGAAACCCGATGTTGTCGCCCGACTGGAACGCGTGCTGAGTTCGGTCGAAATGCTGCTCCCCAAGGCGGTCGCCCCGATCGACTGGGCAACCTGTCCCGCCGCCAACTGGCGTCGCCACTCGTTTTCCGGCTACCTTGAGCCGGTCAAGGTCACCGATACCACCACTCTGGACGAGTTGTTGGGTGTAGACGAGCAGAAAGAAATCATGGTCAACAATACCCGCCAGTTTCTGGCCGGGCTGCCGGCCAACAACGCGCTTTTGTGGGGTTCGCGCGGCTCCGGCAAGTCCTCGCTGGTCAAGGCGCTGCTCAACAAGTTCGCTCCCGAGGGACTGCGCTTCATCCAGGTCGAAAAAGAGGACCTGATCTATCTGTCGGAAATATTCACCGCGGTTGAAAACCAGCCCTACCGTTTCATCCTGCTCTGCGACGACCTGACCTTCGAGGTCGGCGAACTGAGCTACAAGATGCTCAAGAGCGCGCTGGACGGCTCGGTCTATTCGGCCCCGGAAAACGTTCTGATCTATGTCACCTCCAATCGCCGCCACCTGCTGCCGGAATATGAAGGCGATCAGCTCGGCGGAAAATTTGTGCGCGGCGAATTGCAGCAGAGTGAAGCGATGGAGGAAAAGGTCTCGCTTTCGGACCGTTTCGGCATCTGGGTGGCATTCTACGCCTTTTCCCAGGATCGTTATATCGACGCGGTGCGCCTTTCCGTCGAGCGCGAGGCGCGGCAGCGCAAGGTACAGATACCCTGGGGCAGTGAGCTTGAGCGCGACGCAATTCAGTGGTCGCACGACAAGAGCAAGCGTTGCGGCCGCACCGCCTACCAGTTCGCCAAGAACTGGGTCGGTAAATATCTGCTGACATCTGGTAACGCCTGAGAGTATTATAATGTCGCTGTTTACCAACATTTTGGGGAGGCGTCATGAAAATTGTTCTGTTGTGCGCGACATTGGTCTTCTCGCTGGTTGCATCTGTCGGCCATGCCGGTTTTTTCGACGAACTGACCAAGGGGCTGGGATTATCCGGCGCTGAGAATGGGGCGCTTGACGAAGGCACGATTGTCAGGGGCCTGAAGGAAGCGCTGGCGACCGGAACCGACCGGGCCGTCAAGTCGGTTGCCCGCACGGACGGATACTACGGCAACCAGGCCATCCGCATCCTGATGCCGGAAAAGATCAGAAATGTGGCCGATGTTCTGGGGCAGATCGGTTTCAAAAGTGAAGTGGACGCTTTTGTGCTCGGCATGAACCGCGCCGCGGAAAAGGCGGCTCCCAGGGCGGTCGAGTATTTCGTCTCCGCCCTGAAGGAGATGTCGTTCGAAGATGCCGGCATGATCCTCAAGGGGGGTGACACCGCGGCCACCGAGTATTTCAGGAGCAAGACCGGCGACAAGATCTTTTCGGCCTTCATGCCGGTCGTTTCCGCCAGCATGAACGAGGTGGGGGCTTCCCGCTCCTACAAGGAGCTGATTCAGAAGTATGAGAGCGTGCCCTTCGTGCCCAAAGCCGATCTGGATCTGGACCGTTATGTGACCAACAAGTCGGTGGACGGGCTCTTCCATATGCTGGGCGAGGAGGAGAAAAAAATCAGGACCAACCCGGCTGCCAGGGGCACCGAGCTATTGAAAAAGGTCTTCGGCCGGTAAGCATCGACCGTAGCCGTTCCATTTCTGATAACCGCAGCAATAACCAGGAAACCGGGTGACGCAATGGCACGAAAAATATTCATAGCAGCCACGGGACAGAATACGGGTAAAACCACCACCAGTCTCTTCCTGATGCATCTGGCCCTCAAGAAATACGCCCGGGTCGGTTTCATCAAGCCGATCGGCCCCAAGCCATCCCTGCTGAACGGCCGGGAGGTGGACAAGGATGCCGCGCTGATAGCTCAGGTTTTCGGCCTGGGCAAGGATCTGCGCCACATGTCGCCGGTGGTGCTGCGTCCCGGTTCGACGCGGCAGGTGGTGGACGGCGAGATCTCGGTGGAGGAGTTGACGCAACGTGTGCTGGAGGCCTGTCACGAGCTGGAGAAAAAGTGCGATCTGCTGATCATTGAGGGGGCCGGGCATGCCGGAGTCGGTTCGATCCTGAAGCTATCCAACGCCCGCATCGCCCGCCTGCTGAACGCGCCGGTTCTGATGGTGACCGGCGGCGGGCTTGGAAATGTGGTCGATTCGGTCTACATGAACATGGCGCTGTTTGAAAAGGAGGGGGTTGAGGTGCGGGCGATCCTGGCCAACAAGCTGATCCCGGCCAAGCGCGACAAAACCCTGGACTATCTGCGGCGCTTTTTTGTTGATGAGCCGTTCAAAGTGCTGGCAGGTTTCGATTATCATCCGGTGCTGGCCAACCCGACCCTGATCCGTATCTCAAACTTGCTGGAACTGCCGCTGTACGGCAACAAGCGCGATTCTCACCGCATCATCAACCACGTCCAGATCGGCGCCGCCTCGACCCAGAGAGTCGCCGAGATTCTGAAGGACTCGACCTTCCTGATCGTGACCAGCAGCCGCGACGAACTGCTGGTGACCATGGCCAACCTGTACCAGATTCCGGCCTACCGCAGCAAGATCGTCGGCCTGCTTATCCCCGGCATCATGCCGGTGGGGCAGATCACCCAGCAGATCCTGGACCGGAGCAACATCCCCTATCTACGCACCCAGAAACACACCACCTCCGAATTGTACCGTATCATTACCGAGGATGTTTCCAAGTTGACCGCCGAAGACACCGAAAAGCTGGCGCTGGTGCGCAGCCTGGCGGAGGAGACTTTCGACTTCGACGCCCTTGATGCCATCTTTGCATAACAGGATTATCAAAGAACTGCTCGAAGCAGGTTTTCTGCCATGGCGAAACTCGATACATTAACCGACCTGTTCGAATCGTTCCGGCAGTTCGGGGAGCGGCCAGCTCTGATCCAGGTCGGCGGTGTGCGCCGGAAGGCCATGGGTTACGACCGTTTGTACGACAGGTCGCGCCGCATGGCATCCCTGCTGGCCGGAATGGGGGTCTCCAAGGGTGATCGGGTGGCGCTCTGGGCGCCGAACTCAGCCTGGTGGGCGGTGGCTTTCTGGGGTGTGATCCTGCGCGGTGCGGTGGTGGTGCCGGTCGATTTCAGTTCCGAAACGGCCCGGACGGCCGGGATACTGACGCATTCCGGCGCCGCAACCCTGATCATGAGCTCTCTCAAGGTCGAGCGGCCAGCCGGCTGCAACACGCTTCTGATCGAAGAGCTTTCCTGGCGGCTGGAGGAGGTTGAACCCCAATCCCAACCGGTGCCGATGCGGCCAGACGATACCGCCGAGCTGATCTATACCTCCGGCACCACCGGCGACCCCAAGGGGGTGATCCTCAGCCACCGTAACCTGCTTGCAAACCTGGCGCAGGTACATCAACACCTGCCGGTCGTCAACTCCGCTTTCCGGTTCCTCTCGCTGTTGCCATTATCCCACATGTTCGAACAGATGGCCGGATTCCTCGTGCCGCTCTCCTGCGGAGCCTCGATTGTTTACCTGGCAACCCTCAAGCCTTCGGCGATCATGGCCGCTTTTGCCGAAGAGGATATCCGTGCAGTGGTGGCGGTGCCCAGATTGCTGCAGCTGCTGAAGGGGAGCGTCGAGACCGAACTGGGCGCCAAGGGGCTGGACAGGGTCCTGGCATATCTGCGCAGGCTGGGGCAGGGGCGTTCCCGCACCTTTCGCAAAAGAATTTTCTTCCCGGTGCAGCGCAAGTTCGGCAGAAACTTTCAACTCTTCGTTTCCGGCGGCGCAGCGCTGGATGCGGAGGTCTTCAACTTCTGGAACGATCTCGGCTTCACGGTGCTGGAAGGATACGGACTTTCGGAGTGCAGTCCGGTGCTGGCCGCCAATACCATTGAACGCCAGCAGGCCGGCGCGGTCGGTCCGTCGCTGCCCGGTGTCGAGCTGCGCATATGCGACGGTGAGGTCCAGGCGCGGGGCGCGAATGTATTCTGCGGCTACTACCGGAATCCCCGGGCGACGGATGAGGCCTTCAGCGTCGACGGCTGGTTCCGCAGCGGAGATGCCGGGGAGCTGGACGGTAACGGCTGGCTGCGCCTCAAGGGGCGCTTTAAGGAAATGATCGTAACAGCTTCCGGTATCAACGTTTTTCCGGATGAACTGGAAGCCGTGCTGACCAGGCTGGCCGGCGTGCGTGATGCCTGTGTGATCGGCCTGGACCGGGGGCAGGGGGAGGAAGTGCACGCGGTGGTTATTCCGGACGAATCCGGCCGGCCGGTGGCGGAGATCGTGGCCGAGGCCAACAGCCGCCTGGATGCGCTGCAGCGCATCACCGGTTTCACGATCTGGCCGGAAGCCGAATTCCCACGTACGACCACGCTCAAGGTGCGCAAGTTTATCGTGAGGGATCGACTGGCCGTCAGCCGCCCGGCGGAAACGGCCTTAAGTGGTGACCGCCTGAAGGAACTGATCGCTATCGCCACCTCCTGCGATTTGGCCGAAGTTGGCGAGGAGAGCTTCCTGGTGTCCGGCCTGGGGCTGACCTCGATTGGACGCCTGGAGCTGGTCAGCGCCATCGAGCGGGAGTTCCGCCTGGACCTGGATGAATCCCTGATCGGCCCCCAGACAACGGTTGCGGCGTTGCGCGAGATCGTGCGCAAACGGGAGAAGCTGACCCTGAACGACCATTACCGCTTCTGGTGCAATGCACCCGTGGTTCGGATGGTGCGGCGCTTGGCCGACACCCTGCTGCACTTCCCGCTGATACGGCTCTTCTACCGGGTGGAGGTGCAGGGTCTGGAGAATCTGGAGTCGCTTGACGGGCCGGTGATGTTCGTTTCCAACCATGTCAGCTATCTGGACCAGCCCAGTATCATGCGGGCGCTGCCGCCTGAATGGCGTTACCGCACCGCCACCGCGGCCTGGGCCGAGTTCTTCTTTCTCAATTTCAACAGCGGCATCCAGAAGCTGTGGAAACGTCTGGCCTTCGAATACTGCAGCTGGGCGGTCAATATCTTCCCGCTGCCGCAGATCAGCGGTTTCCGCCGGGCGCTGCTTTTCATGGGGCGGCTGGTGGACAATGGCGTCAGCGTGCTGGTTTTCCCCGAGGGTGAACGCACCTGCGACGGCCGGATGCTGCCGTTCCGGCACGGCCTGGGGATCATGGCGGCCGAGCTGGAGGTGCCACTGGTGCCGCTGCACATCAAGGGGCTGGATCAGGTTCTGCCACGCGGCGCCTCTTGGCCCAAGCGGGGAAAGGTTACGATCGTTATCGGAGCGCCGCTCGGATTCAAGGGGGAACGACCCGAAGAGATCGTCCGGGTCATGCGGCAGGCGATCGGGGAACTTTGACGCAAATTCTTTACCGCTGCTTGTCCCGTATCGAATTCCGGAAAACTGTACATCGACCAGAGGTATAGCATGTGCCTGATTGTTTTTGCCTATGACTGCCATCCGCGCTATCGCCTGATCCTGTGCGCCAATCGTGACGAGTACCGGGATCGTGCCAGCGAGCCGTCCCGCTTCTGGGCCGATTATCCCCAGGTTTTGGCTGGCCGGGACAAGCTGGCCGGAGGAACCTGGCTGGGGGTGGCCGGCGACGGCAAGTTTGCGGCCATAACCAATTATCGCGATCCACGTCAGCAGCTCGTGGATCCCCCTTCGCGCGGCGGCCTGGTCTCCGGGTTCCTGTGTGATCCACTGGTGACGCCCGCCGATTTCCGGCTTGCGCTCAACCGCGAGGGAGAGCGCTACGATGGTTTCAACCTGCTCTATGGTTACGGCGACGATCTGCACTACTTTACCAACCGGGGCGGCTCTTCCGGCCCCATATCCGCCGGTGTCCACGGACTTTCCAATCATCTGCTCGATACCGGCTGGCCCAAGCTCACCGTTGCCAGGGCCAGGCTGGCAGCGATTGTGGAACAGGCAAACCCGGAGGTGGAGCAGATTTTCGCGGCCCTGTACGATCCGGCGCCATTTGCCGACGGTCTGCTGCCGGACACAGGAGTCGGTCCCGAGCGCGAACGGCTGCTCTCGCCGATCTTCATCTCCGGCGAAGTCTACGGAACCCGTTCGACCACCGTGCTGCTTATCGAGCGCAGCGGCCTGGTGACATTTGTCGAGCGTACTTTCGATCCGTCTGTGACGGTGCCGCAGACCTTGTGTCACAGATTCCGGATCCGGCCGGTGGTTAAATGAACTTTCTCTCGCACATGCTGCTCTCCGGCACGGACGAACGGATCCTGGTAGGCAACTTCATGGGGGATTTTGTCAAAGGCCCGCTGGGAAACCGTTTTCAGGAGCAGATAAGGCAGGGATTGATGCTGCACCGCAGGATAGACTCGTTTGCCGACCGTGATGATCTGTTCCGGCGCAGCAGGCGTCGTCTGGACGACAGCTACGGTCTGTATCGCGGGGTGCTGGTCGATCTGTTCTATGATCATTTCCTGGTTGCGGGGTGGGGCAGCTGGTGTGACGAAACGCTGGATGACTATCTCATAAGGACCAGATTGATAATCGAGCAGCATCAGGCCGAAATGCCCGAACGCCTGCAGCGGCTGGTGCCGACCATCTTCGAGATCCTGCTCCCCTCCTACGGAAGCGTGGCCGGCATTGCGAACGCGCTGGAACGCATGTCCCGCAGGGTTGCCAGGAAGAATCCGCTGGCAGGTGCGGAAGCCGCGCTGATGCAGAACTATGCCGGATTGCGGGAGGATTTCAACGGGTTTTTTCCCAGGGCGCTGAACTATGCCGGGGAGCAGATCGCGGCGGGAATGCCGCCGGTGGTTACACAGCCGCCGGGGATTGAAACTGGCGTATTACATGGACAAAGCCGGTCGAATTGATGTATAGAATTACGGCTTGCAGACGGCGTTTAACTTTAATCTGGAAACTACGGGGCGCTTTTGATTGCGCCCCGTAGTTTTGTCACTTGCGACTTTTGAGCTGCTTGTGCGCATCCAGCAGGATGCGTTCGGTGGTGGCCCAGTCGATACAGGCGTCGGTGATTGAAACGCCGTATTTCAGCTGGCTGATATCGGTCGGAATCTTCTGGTTACCGGCCTCCAGGTAGCTTTCGATCATCACTCCCGAGATGGATGTGTTGCCGGCAAGAATCTGGCTTACCACGCTCTCCAGCACTTCTGGCTGCTTCTGGTAATCCTTGTTGGAGTTCCCGTGGCTGCAATCGACCATGATGGTTGGAAGGAGGCTGTTCTTTTTGAGCGATTCCTCGGTGCTGGCGATGTCCTCGGGATGGTAGTTGACTTTTCTCGACCCACCGCGCAGTACGATGTGCACGTCCGGGTTGCCGCTGGTCTGGATGATCGAGGTGCGTCCCTCGCGATTGATGCCGAGGAAACTGTGCGGGTGCTGGGCTGCTTTCATCGCGTCGATCGCGATCTGGAGGTTGCCGTCGGTGCCGTTCTTGAAACCGACCGGAAACGACAGTCCGCTGGACATTTCGCGGTGGGTCTGGGATTCGGTGGTGCGGGCGCCGATAGCGCCCCAGCTGATCATGTCGGCAACGTATTCGGGGGTGATCGGGTCCAGCATTTCGTTGGCCACCGGCACTTCCAGCGCGGTTATGCGGCTTAACAGGCCGCGTGCGATGCCGAGTCCCTTGGATATAAGGTGGGTTCCGTCCATGTCCGGGTCGTTGATCAGCCCTTTCCATCCCACCGTAGTGCGCGGCTTTTCGAAATAGACCCGCATGATCAGCAACAGCTGGTCTTCTACCTGTTTGGAGAGCCTGGAAAGGCGCCTGGCGTATTCAACGGCGGCCTCGGTGTCGTGGATCGAGCATGGGCCGACCACCACCATCAGGCGCCGGTCCTTGCGTTGGATGATCTCCTTGATCTGCTCGCGGCTCCTGCTGACGAAGGAACGGTCCCTGTCCGACAGCGGAAAAACCTGGCGCAAATCAGCCGGAGCGATAATGGGTGTGATAGCGGTTATTTTAAGGTTGTTTGTCTTGATCACGGATTGGTCTCCTTGCAGTTGATAAGGGGTGTTATAGTTTTTTTAATAGTGGATTGTCAATGCAAACCGATCCGTAACTTGCCAATCCATGCAGGTTTAATCTGTCCAAACAATTTTTGCGGGAGGAATTAGGATGCAACGGGCGGTTTTTCTGGACCGGGACGGTACCATCAATGTTGAGAAGGAATATCTGTACCGGATAGCGGATTTCGAGTTCATTCCGGGGGCGGCCGAAGCGGTGCGGATGCTGAACGAGGCCGGCTTTCTGGTGGTGGTGGTCACGAACCAGTCCGGTGTGGCCAGGGGCTATTACACCGAGGAGGATGTGGAGAGCCTGCACCGCCATATCTCCGGAGAGCTTGTTAAATCCGGCGCCCGGGTCGATGCTTGGCTCTACTGTCCGCACCATCCCGACGGGCGCGGCAGCTACGCGCTTCCCTGCAACTGCCGCAAGCCCTTGCCGGGCATGTTGACAGAGGCCGCCCGGCGTTACGACATCGACCTGGAAGCTTCGATCATGATCGGTGACAAACTGGCCGATGTTTCGGCCGGACGTGCCGCCGGTTGCGCAACGATACTTGTCAGGACCGGCTATGGAGCGGAAGATGAGCAGGGTCTGCCGTCCGGCACCGCGGTGTTCGACAATCTGCTGGAGGCGGTCAAAAGTCTGGCCCGAACAGTTAATCCGGTTTGACACTGCTTGCTTTAACGTGATAACTAGTCAATCTTTACAAATACATTCGAGGTGTTTTCAATGACCCAAGGTATCGGAAAAGGTATCATACTCGCCGGAGGAGCCGGCAGCCGCCTCTATCCGTTGACACTGGTGGCCAGCAAGCAGCTGCAGCCGGTCTACGACAAGCCGATGATCTATTATCCGCTGGCCACGTTAATGACGGCCGGCATAAAGGATATCCTGCTAATTTCCACTCCGCATGACACGCCCCGTTTCGAGTCGCTGCTGGGTGACGGTTCCCGCTGGGGAATTTCGATCACCTACAAGGTTCAGCCAGAACCCAAGGGGATCGCCCAGGCTTTCCTGGTCGGCGAGGAGTTCATCGACAACCAGCCGGTCTGCCTGATCCTGGGAGACAACATTTTCTACGGTAAGATGAATCTGGACGAAATAGTTTCCGATTTCAAGGGGGGCGCACGGGTATTCGGATACCAGGTGCATGATCCCGAGCGTTATGGAGTAGTGGAGTTCGACCGGGCCGGCAAGGTTCTCAGCATCGAGGAGAAACCGAAGCAGCCCAAGTCACACTATGCGGTCCCTGGCCTGTATCTTTACGATGAAAACGTCGTGGCGGTAGCCAAGGCGATCAAGCCTTCGCCGCGCGGAGAACTGGAAATCACCGATATCAATCTCGAATATCTGCGGCGCGGACAGCTGCTGGTCGAGCGGCTGGGGCGCGGGATCGCCTGGCTGGATACCGGTACGCACAGAAGCCTGCTGGAAGCCAGCAACTTCATCGAGACGATCGAGGCGCGGCAGGGGTTGAAAATCGCCTGTCTCGAAGAAATCGCGCTGCGAAGAGGTTTTCTGGATTGCGAGGGGATGAAGCGGGTTATCGACGACACCCCCAATTCCTCCTACAAGGATTATCTGCTGCGGGTCTACAACGAGACCGAACTATGCGGTATTAGCTGATTTTCAAGGTACCCACCGAAAATGGAATTTTTAAAGAAATATGCTTTCGTTTTGTTGACTGGAATCGGAATACTGGCCGCCCTGATCATCTTTTCACTCAATGTTCCCCATAATCGCGAAGCGAATGCGATCGAGCGCGTCGCGCTGAGCGTTCTCTCGCCGATTTTCCAGCCGGCCAACAGATTGAGCGGTTTTGTGGAAGACGTCTGGGACGGCTACATCAGCCTGGTCGATACCCATCGCGAGAACCTTAGGTTGCGAGAGGATATCCGTACCCTGAACGAGCGTGTGCGCGAAGGTAACGAGCTGCTTCTGGCAAATCAGCGTCTGGAACGTTTGCTTGACATGAAGAAAAATATCAAGGCGCCCACGGTCGGCGCCAGGGTCATCGGTGAGGATGCCACCTCATGGTTTCGCACTCTGATCCTCAACCAGGGCGGTTCCAGCGGGATTAGCGAGGGGATGGCTGTAATTGCCGCGGACGGTATTGTCGGCCAGATAGTCAAGGTTTCACCATCTACATCTCGGGTGATACTGTTGACCGATCACGCCAGCGGAATCGCGGCCACCATCCAGCGTTCGAGAGCCCGCGGAGTGGTAAAGGGCAAATCGGAGATGCTCTGCTCCCTCGAATTCACGACAAGGGAAGAGGATGTCAAGGTCGGCGATGCGGTGATCTCCTCCGGGATTGGCGGCGTGTTTCAGAAAGGGCTGCCGATCGGCGAGGTGACCATGGTCAAACGGGGCGAATACGGCATTTTTCAGACCGTCACGATCCGGCCGAGTGTCAAACTGGCTCATCTGGAAGAGGTGTTGATAGTTCTGGGGACGCACGATGAGTAGACCGGCGATCCTGCTGCTGGCCGGCCTGGTGCTGGTCTCGATCGTGCTGCAGGTGGCGGTGCTGCCGGTTTACCTGCGCCCATCATTCAAGCCGGACCTGCTGCTGGTGATCATGGTGTTCATGACCCTGCGGAGTAGCTTCCAGGTCGGGGCGCCGCTGGCCTGGCTGCTGGGTATGCTCAATGACGCTTTCAGCGGTCTCTACCTGGGGTTGAACGCAGCCGGTTTTCTGGTGATCTTCCTGGTCATGAGAAGCCTGACCGACCGCCTGTACGCCGACAGCGCCGTTCTTTTCGTTCTGGCCGTTGCCGGTGTCACATTCGCCAGTTTTACCCTGAACCTGCTGCTGCTGGTGATGTTCACCGCTTCCCCCGGAATAGCATATTCGATGGTATCCGACATTGTCCCCCGCCTGCTGGTCAATTCTTTTGTCGCCTCGCTTGTAACGCTGTTCCCCGGATTCGACTGTCAACAGGAAGTGTCATGAAGGAGCGGCGTTTCGTTCGTGAGGTGGTGGAGTCCAAACAGAGAATCCTGATTCTGTCCTTTGTGGTCGGAGCGGTGTTCTTCCTGCTGCTGATGCGCTTGTGGCATCTGCAGATCCTCAGATCGGACGATTATCGCGAAATGTCCGAGAACAATCGTCTGCGTTTTGTGCCGGTGGCCGCTTCCCGTGGGGCGATACTCGACCGCAACGGCAAGGTGCTGGTGAGCAATCGCCCATCATTCAGTCTGGCCGTTGTCCCGCAGGAGGTTTTGGACAAGGAGTCGCTGCTAACCCAGTTATCGACGCTGCTCGGGCTGGATCGGGCCGAGATGGACGAGCGCTGGCGGAAGAGCATGGGGCGCGCCAAATACTACCCGATCGTACTGGCCTCCAATATTACCCGCGATCAGGTCGAAATCCTGGAGGAAAACCGCTTGCGGCTGCCCGGGGTCGAGATCGAGATGAAGCCGGTGCGCGAATACTCGAACGGTACACTGGCTTCGCATCTGCTCGGTTATATAAGTGAGATTTCGGAAAAAGAATTAAATGCCAAGGGCTACGAAGAGTACAATCCCGGTGATTATGTCGGAAAAAACGGTATTGAACGCGCCCTGGAGATGGAACTGCACGGGGATGACGGCGGCCGGCAGCTGGAGGTTGACGCCCGCGGGCGGGTATTGCGCACCATTTCCGAGACCTATCCCACGGTGGGTAACAGCGTCGTATTGACGATCGATTCCGCCATACAGAAACAGGCCGAGCAAGCCTTCGGCGAACAGGCCGGCGCTGCGGTCGCGATGGATGTCAATAGTGGCGAGATACTGGCTTTTGTCAGCAACCCCGGCTTTGATCCATCGCTTTTCAGCGGCAAACTTCCGGCTGATATCTGGAAAGGGTATCTGGAGGACAAGCGTCGGCCGTTGGAGAACAAGGCCTTGAGCGGGCAATACCCCCCCGGTTCGACTTTCAAGGTGATTACCGCGCTGGCCGGACTGTACGACAATAGGATCGACGACTCGACTTCGGTCAATTGCAACGGTGCCTACACACTGGGGACATCCACCTTCAAGTGCTGGAACAAGAAGGGGCACGGAACAACAAGTCTGCGCAAATCGTTGCGGGAGTCGTGCGACGTCTACTATTACCAGCTTGGTGAAAAACTGGGAGTGGACAAGATTGCCGCAACCGCCAAGGCCTTCAAGCTGGGGGCACCCATGGGAGTCGAGCTGCAGAATGAAAAATCCGGGCTGATCCCGACATCCGAATGGAAGCAGAAGCGTTTCGGCAAGCGCTGGTTTCATGGTGAAACCCTGCCGGTTTCAATCGGTCAGGGTTATGTGCTGACGACCCCGATACAACTGGCCTCGATGATTGCCACGGTTGCCAATGAAGGCACGATATACCGTCCCCACCTGGTGAAGCGGATCGTTGATGCCGACGGCAAACCTCTTAGGGAAACCAAAACCGAGGTGATCGGGACCACCTCTTTTTCGAAAGAGTCATATCGCCTGGTCAAGCAGGGGTTGTACGCAGTAGTCAACGAGTCGGGCGGCACCGGAGCCCAGGCTCGACTCTACGATGTCAAGGTGGCCGGCAAGACCGGCACATCCCAGGTTGTCAAGATGCGTGACAGCAAACAGGGAACCCCTTATCAGTTCCGCGATCACGCCCTGTTCGTGGCCTTTGCGCCGTTTGACAAGCCCGAAATCGCCGTGGCGGTGGTGATCGAGCATGGCGAGCATGGCGGGTCGGCGGCAGCGCCGATTGCCGGCCGAATATTGCGAGCCTATTTCGACGGTAAGAAACCGCCGCGTAAGGAACCTTCCGCGACTCCCAAAGAAACCGAGGAGCCGGAAAACGATGAAAAGGCTGCAACCTTGAAAGAATCGCAAGTCAGCGGAGACAAGTCCAATGATTGATCGTCGTCTGTTAACCAACATCGACTGGATCCTGGCCGGGCTGGTTGTGACGGTTTGCCTGCTGGGCATCCTGAATATTTACAGCGCCACAACCCCCTACAAAATGGTAGGGACCGCCTATTTCATCAAGCAGTTTTACTGGATGCTGGCAGGTATGACAATATCGATGCTGGTCTGCAGTATTGACTATCACCTGCTGGAAGACCTCTCATACTGGTTCTACGGTTTCCTGATATTGCTGCTGGTGGTGGTGCTTTTAGTCGGGCGCAGCACCATGGGAGCCACCCGCTGGCTGAATTTGGGACTTTTCAATATTCAGCCCTCGGAGTTGATGAAAATCGTGATTATCATCACCTTCGCCCGTTTCTTCAATAATTACCACAGCGTCGGCGGTCTCACGGTCGGGGACGTGCTATTCCCCCTGGGGATTCTGGCGCTGCCGGCTGCCCTGATCATGAAACAGCCCGACCTGGGAACCGCTATCCTGGTAATACTGATTGCACTTTCGATGACATTCTACATCGGCCCGCGCTGGACCACGATAGTGACCTTTGCCTGCGTCACGATACCGGTCGCCTGGATCGGTTGGGCATATTTGTTGCGTCCCTACCAGAAGAACCGCGTGCTTGATTTTCTGAATCCGGAACGTTCAAGGCTCGGCAGCGGTTACCATATCATCCAGAGCAAGATTGCCGTCGGTTCGGGCGGTATCGCCGGCAAGGGGTATATTCAGGGGACTCAATCACAACTGCGTTTCCTGCCTGAGCAGCATACCGATTTTGCCTTTTCGGTCTTCGCCGAAGAGTGGGGTTTTGTCGGTTGCCTCTTTTTGATCATCCTCTACATGTCGCTGGTGTTGTGGGGACTGAACATCGCCCGTCGCTGCAACGACCGTTTCGGCGGCCTGCTGGCTGTGGGAGTGACAGCCATGCTCTTCTGGCACATCGTCATCAACATGGGGATGGTGATCGGACTGTTTCCGGTGGTCGGTGTGCCGCTGCCGTTTTTCTCCTACGGTGGCACTTCAATGATCACCTCAATGGTCGGAATCGGGATGCTGCAGAGCATCAGCATGCGGCGATTCATGTTCTGATACCCCTTTTTGCTTTACTTTCAAACTCTCTTTATTTACTCTGTAGAGTCCGATTCTTATTCAAACGAAGGATTTCATGGATATCAGCAGAATTCGCAATTTCTCCATCATTGCCCACATTGACCACGGCAAATCCACGCTGGCGGACCGCCTGCTGGAGTACACCGGCACAGTTACCGACCGTGAAAGCAAAAACCAGTTTCTGGACAAGATGGATCTGGAGCGGGAACGGGGCATTACGATCAAGGCCCAGACCGTGCGGCTCAACTATCGCGCCGATGACGGCAGGGACTATGTGCTCAACCTGATCGATACTCCCGGTCACGTCGATTTCACCTATGAAGTGTCCCGTTCGCTGGCCGCCTGCGAAGGCGGATTGCTGGTGGTGGATGCCTCACAGGGGGTCGAGGCCCAGACCCTGGCCAATGTCTACCTGGCTCTGGATATCAACCTGGAAGTCTTTCCGGTGCTGAACAAGATCGACCTGCCCGCCGCCGATCCGGAGCGGGTTATCCAGGAAATCGAGGATATCATCGGTATCGATGCCCATGATGCCGTGCGGGCCAGCGCCAAGGAAGGCATCGGTACCCACGAAATCCTTGAGGAGATCGTCAAGAAAATTCCCGCGCCCAAGGGTGACTCAAGCGCGCCGCTCAAGGCGCTGCTGTTTGATTCCTGGTACGATCAGTACCAGGGGGTGATCATCCTGGTACGGATCTTCGACGGCACCCTCAAAAAAGGTGACAAAATCCAGCTGATGGCCACCAACAGCTCATTTGAGGCGCTCAAGGTAGGGGTCTTTTCGCCTGTGATGCGCGAAGTGTCTGAACTGGCTGCCGGCGAGGTCGGTTTTGTGATTGCCGGCATCAAGGATGTGGCCGATGCCAAGGTCGGTGATACGGTTACCCTGCTGCAGCGACAGTGCGCGGTGCCGCTGGGTGGTTTCAAGGAGGTCCAGCCGATGGTCTTTTCCGGCCTGTACCCGATCGACACCGTCCAGTACGAACAGCTGCGTGATGCGCTGGCCAAGCTCAAGCTGAACGATTCATCCTTCTCCTATGAGCCTGAAACCTCCCTGGCACTCGGCTTCGGTTTCCGTTGCGGTTTTCTCGGACTGCTGCACATGGAGATTATTCAGGAGCGGCTGGAGCGGGAGTTTGCCCTCGACCTGATCACCACCGCGCCGACCGTTGTCTACCGGGTGCACAGGATGAGCGGCGAAGTGTATTCTATCCAGAGCGCCAACCAGATGCCGGAACTTCAAAGCACGGAGTATCTGGAGGAGCCCTTCATCCTGGCCCACATCCATGTGCCCAATGAATTCGTTGGCGGCGTGCTGGCGCTGTGCGAGGACAAGCGCGGCGTCCAGCGCGAGATCAAATACCTGACTCCGAACCGCGTCATGATCATCTACGAACTCCCTCTGAACGAGATCGTGCTTGATTTCTACGATCGCCTGAAATCCATTACCAGGGGCTACGCATCGCTGGATTACGAACAGCTTGAGTACAGGCGCAGCGACCTGGTGCGGATGAACGTGTTGATAAACGGTGAAATAGTTGATGCGCTCTCGCTGATTCTGCATCGGGAAAAGGCTTATTTCCGCGGACGCGATCTGGTCTCCAAGATGAAAGAACTGATTTCACGACAGATGTTCGAGGTTGCGATCCAGGCCGCCATCGGCAACAAGGTGATTGCCCGTGAAACGGTCAAGGCGATGCGCAAGGACGTTCTGGCCAAATGTTACGGTGGCGACATCACTCGTAAACGTAAACTGCTGGAGAAACAGAAGGAAGGGAAGAAACGCATGAAGAATGTCGGCAATGTGGAGTTGCCGCAGGAAGCGTTTCTTGCAATATTGAAAGTGGAATAGTGTGCGGTGATTGGTGATACCGATATTTTTCCCGGTCACGAATCTTAAATAAAAGGAACTTGCATGCAAGAAAATGAAGAACTGTCTGCGGATACCGCTGCCCGTCATCCGGAACCGGTAATCAAAAAGAAAAGCCTCGTTCGCGAATATGCCGAATCAATTGCCATTGCGGTACTGCTGGCGCTGGTAATCCGCACCTATCTGGTCCAGGCGTTCAAGATACCTTCCGGTTCCATGGAAGATACTCTGGCTATTGGCGATCACCTGCTGGTCAGCAAATTCATCTACGGCACCAAGCTGCCGTTCAGCGACAAGCGGGTTCTGACATTCCGCGACCCGCGCCAGGGGGACGTGATTGTCTTCGAATATCCCGAAGATCCGAGTAAGGATTTCATCAAGCGCGTGGTTGGCACGCCGGGAGACGTGGTGGAAGGAAAAGAGAAAAAGGTCTACGTCAACGGCAAGCCTTACGAAAATCCACACGAAGTCCACAAGGAGAAGGATCTGATCCCCAAGGAGATGAATCCGCGCGATACATTCGGGCCGGTCACGGTTCCGGCGAATTCTTATTTTGTAATGGGGGACAACCGGGACCGTTCCTATGACAGCCGCTTCTGGAAGTTCGTCAAGCGGGATCAAATCAAGGGGCTGGCATTCATCAAGTACTGGTCGTGGGATCGTGAGAAGCTGCGACCACGGATCGGTAATATCGGCAAGCTGATCGACTGATTAATTTTCAGTTTTGAATTACGAATCTTTATTTGGAGGGACATATGGATACACTTGGTAATTGGAAACGGACACATTACTGCGGCGACCTGCGGGCGAGCGATATCGGCAGCGAGGTTATCCTGATGGGCTGGGCGCTGCGACGTCGCGACCACGGCGGACTGATCTTCATCGACTTGCGCGACCGCGAGGGCATCGCCCAGATCGTATTCGACCCGGAAGTCAATGCTGCTTCCCATGCCGTGGCCGAATCGGTCCGCAGCGAATTCGTTCTGGCTGTCAGAGGCAAGGTTATTCCCCGTCCGGAAGGCACCGTCAACCCGGGCATGAAAACCGGCGAGGTGGAGATCCAGGTGCTGGAGTGCAAGCTGCTGAACCGCTCCAAACCGCTTCCCTTCATGCTGGACGAGCATAGCGATATCAACGAGAATATCCGCCTGAAATACCGCTATCTGGACCTGCGCCGTCCGCAACTGCAGTACAACCTGATTCTGCGTTCCAAGGTGGCCCAGTTGACCCGTTCCTATCTGACCGATAACGGATTCATTGAGCTGGAAACGCCTTTCCTGACCAAATCCACACCCGAAGGCGCCCGCGACTTCCTGGTGCCGTCCCGTATCAACCAGGGGCATTTCTATGCGCTGCCGCAATCTCCGCAGATATTCAAGCAGATCCTGATGATCTCCGGTTTTGACCGTTACTTCCAGGTTGTGCGCTGTTTCCGTGACGAGGATTTGCGCGCTGACCGCCAGCCGGAATTCACCCAGATCGACTGCGAGATGTCATTCATCGATCGTGAGGATATCATCACCGTGATGGAGGGGTTGATTGCCCGTGTATTCAAGGAGACCAAGGGTGTCGAGATTCAGCTGCCGGTAGAGCGGATTACCTATGCCGAGGCCATCAGGCGTTTTGGAGTGGATAATCCTGACATGCGTTTCGACATGGAACTCTGCGACCTGACCGATCTGGTCAGTAAGTCGGGGTTCAAGGTGTTTGCCGAGGTGGCTTCGAAAGGCGGCATAATCAAGGGAATCAACGCCAAGGGGTGCTCGAAGTTTTCCCGCAAGGAAATCGATGATCTGACCGAATTCGTCAAGATTTACGGCGCCAAGGGACTGGCGTATGTCAAGATCGAGAACGGCGAGTGGCATTCTCCCATAGCCAAGTTCTTCACACCGGAAGAGATCGCGGCAATGAACAGCAACTTCGGCGCCGAAGAAGGTGACCTGCTGTTCTTCGTGGCGGACAAACCCAAGGTTGTCAACGATTCGCTCGGCAAGCTGCGCAACCACCTGGCGGCACAGCTCAAGCTGACCAGCAAGGACGATTACCGTTTCGTCTGGGTAACCGACTTCCCGCTGCTGGAGTGGGACGAGGAGGAGGGGCGCTGGGCAGCGGTACACCATCCCTTTACCGCGCCGATGGACGAGGACCTGGAATTCGTTGAATCCGACCCGGGCCGCTGCCGCGCCAAAGCTTATGACCTGGTGCTGAACGGCAATGAAATCGGTGGCGGTTCGATCAGGATACACCAGGAGCAGGTCCAATCGCTGATGTTCAAGCTGTTGGGGATGTCGGTGGAGTCTGCTCGCAGCAAGTTCGGCTTCCTGCTGGATGCCCTGGAATTCGGCACGCCACCGCACGGTGGAATCGCTTTCGGAATGGACCGCCTGATAATGCTGCTGACCGGCAGCGACTCCATCAGGGATGTAATCGCATTCCCCAAAACCCAGAAAGGCTCCTGTATGATGTCCGAGGCACCCTCTCCGGTTGACAACAAACAGCTGCGTGAACTTGGCGTGCGACTTGTGGAAAAACAGGGTTAACAGATAAATTAATGGGCCGCCCGGCAGTATGCATATTGCTGTTATCAGTACTGCTGCTGGCGGCCTGTTCTACAACCGTTCCGACCTGGCGCGGCAAGGTCGGGCCTCTGGTCGAGGAGCTTGATCGCCAGAATGCGTCGCAACTGTTTCCCCAGGAGTACCGCAACCTTCTGGAAACCTTCGAGCATGGCGAGGCGATTTATCATGTCCGGTCGGATGATAAGGAAGCTGATACCTACTATCAGCTTGCAATTCAAAAGGCCGAGTTGCTCCGCTCTCAACTGCACAGCCTGAAACAGCGACTGGCGGAAGAGGAGCGTCAGCGGGTGTTGGCGCTGGCTGCCAAGGCTGAAGAAGAGCGATTGATGCGGGAAGCGCTTGAGGCCGAAAAGCGACTGCGCGAACAGGAGCGGATTCAGGCCGAAGAAGCGGCAAAGGCTGCCGCGGCCGCTCTTCTGAAAAAAACTATACCCAAAGAACCTCAACAACAACTTCCATCACAATATACCGTTCGACGTGGTGAAACCTTGCCACAGATCGCCGGGAGGTCGGAGATCTATAACGATTCTTCGCTCTGGCCACTTATATATCGTTCCAATCGTGATCAGATTCGTGACCCCAAGCGTCTCTGGCCAGGACAAGTCCTTTCCATCCCGAGGCATTTCAGCCATGACGATGCGCTTGAGGCTCGACGTTATTCCAATAAAAAATAAATATTACTCCTGTCGAAAGCAACTCTCCCCAACGAAAAGTTTTGATTTAATAAAATCTTCAGCGTTATTCGTCTGTAAAATGTCAATCAATTCATAAATTAGCCCAACTTAACCCTCTGGCGGGGTAAAGACATAAACACATTAGAGTGCTATGTTTTTTCTCAATGTTTTTTCTTGACAGCCCACGGTGTTTTGTATATTGTATACAAAATTTTTAATCAGCCTTAATATGCGGTATATCGTATAGTTATGTTGAATTGGACGTTTTGAGTTTTGAGCAAGCGGCTATCTAACCTGAACTAAGGAGAGAAGACAACAATGACGACACAAAAGATTATTTGGTCAAAAATCGACGAAGCACCGGCTCTGGCAACCTACTCTTTGTTACCTATCGTTAACGCTTTTACAAATGCGGCTGGCGTTGTAGTGGAAACAAGGGATATCTCCGTTGCGGGAAGAATAATTGCCAATTTCCCCGAGAACCTGACGGAAAGCCAGAAGATGCCGGATTATTTGGCCGAATTGGGTGATCTGACACAGAAGCTGGAAGCCAATATCATTAAGCTGCCAAACGTCAGCGCCTCGATCCCGCAGCTGAAAGCTGCTATCAAAGAGTTGCAGGAGCAGGGTTACAACATTCCGGATTATCCCGAAGAGCCTAAAACCGACGAAGAAAAAGCTATTAACGCCAGATATGCCAAATGTCTGGGAAGCGCCGTTAACCCGGTTTTAAGAGAGGGTAACTCCGATAGAAGGTCCGCTGATGCCGTTAAGCAGTATGCCAGGAAGCATCCGGTCAAGATGGGTGCTTGGAGTCCCGAGTCCAAGACCCATGTTTCGTGGATGAATAGCGGCGACTTTTATGAGAACGAGAAGTCCTTTACCATGGAGAAAGCCGGCAACGTGAAGATCGAGTTTGTTGATCAGGCCGGAAAGGTCACGGTTCTGAAAGAGAAGCTTTCTCTGCTGGCCGGTGAAGTTTTTGACGGTACTTTCATGAGTGCCCGCGCTCTGCGCAAGTTCATCGAGGAGCAGATCGAGGATGCCAAGAACAAAGGCGTTCTGTTCTCGGTTCACCTCAAAGCCACGATGATGAAAATTTCCGACCCGATCATGTTCGGTCATTTCGTTTCGGTTTTCTTTAAAGAAGTATTCGAAAAGCATGCAGCCACCTTCAAAGAGCTGGGCGTAAACCCGGACCTCGGCCTGGGCGATCTGTACCTGAAGCTCCAGAAGCTGCCGGAAGCCAAGCGGGCCGAGATCGAAGCCGATATCCAGGAGACCTACAAGAATAGACCCCCCCTGGCCATGGTTGATTCGGACAAGGGGATTACCAACCTGCATGCCAGCAACGACATCATCATCGATGCCTCCATGCCGGTTGTTATGCGTGACTCCGGCGGAATGTGGGGACCGGACGGCAAGCTGCATGATGTCAAATGTGTAGTCCCTGACAGGTGCTATTCACGTTGGTACCAGGTCTGTGTCGATTTTTGCAAGAAGCACGGTCAGTTTGATCCGACCACCATGGGATCCACCTCCAATGTTGGCCTCATGGCACAGAAGGCCGAGGAGTATGGTTCGCACGACAAGACTTTCAAAATGCCGGCAAACGGTACCGTGCGTGTTGTTGACGAATCCGGCGCCGTGCTGATGCAGCATACGGTTGAAGAGGGCGATATCTGGCGCGGATGCCAGGCAAAAGACCTGCCGATCCAGGACTGGGTCAAGCTTGCCGTCAGAAGGGCCCGTGCGACCGGCGCTCCTGCTGTATTCTGGCTTGACAAGAACAGGGCTCACGATTCCCAGATGATCCTGAAGGTGGAAAAGTACCTGAAGGATCATGATACTACCGGTCTGGATATCCAGATCATGGCTCCTGTTGACGCGATGCAGTTTACCTGTGAGCGTGCCAAGGCCGGCCTGGATACCATTACCGTAACCGGCAACGCCCTCAGGGATTACCTGACCGACCTGTTCCCTATTCTTGAGCTGGGTACGAGTTCGAAAATGTTGTCCATCGTTCCTCTTCTTGCCGGTGGCGGCCTGTTTGAAACAGGAGCTGGTGGATCAGCTCCCAAGCATGTTCAGCAATTCGTCAAGGAAGGCTACCTGAGATGGGATTCGCTGGGTGAGTTCCTGGCGCTGGCGGTTTCGCTTGAGCATCTGGCCGCAACTTTCAAAAATGAAAAAGCTCAGCTCCTGGCAGATACGCTTGACAAGGCAAACGCCAAATTCCTTGAAAACAACAAGAACCCGGCCCGTAAAGTTGGTCAGATTGACAACAGGGGCAGCCATTTCTATCTTGCCATGTACTGGGCCGAGGCCTTGGCCGAGCAGGCCAAGGACAAGGATCTGGCAGTACGTTTTGCTGCCATTGCCAAGCAGCTTCAGGAAAATGAGGCAAAGATCAATGAAGAGTTGATTGGGGCCCAGGGAAAACCACAGGATATCGGTGGTTACTATCAGCCTGATCCGGTCAAAACGGAAAAGGCAATGCGGCCAAGCGCAACCTTGAATGCAATAATTGACGCTATTGTATAAGTAAATCCATGATCAGGGTAGGCGGGAGAAATCCTCCTGCCCTGTTTCAGATTGATCCTTAAGATAGCTCTACATATTTTAATTTAGCTGGCTTAATGCATTTGGTTTCAACATGGTTTCTGATTTTACCTTGCCCGCAAGAGGGATTGATGTCTTATACGTATGTAACTGTCCCTTCTGGGGGTAAGATCGCCATGGGTTCCGATGGCATGCTGATTGTGCCGGACAACCCGATCATACCCTACATCGAAGGTGATGGTACCGGTGTGGATATCTGGAAGGCTTCTGTAAGGGTTTTTGATGCTGCTGTCGAGAAGGCCTATGGCGGCAAAAAAAAAATCAGTTGGATGGAAGTCTACGCCGGTGAAAAGCCGTTCAACATGTTTCGCCAGGAAATGGGAGACAAGGCCTGGTTGCCTGATGAAACAGTTGCAGCTTTCAAGGAATTTCTGGTAGGTATCAAAGGCCCGCTTACGACCCCTATCGGCGGCGGCATTCGCTCTTTGAACGTTGCGCTTCGTCAATTGCTCGACTTGTATGTATGTCTTCGCCCTGTGCGTTATTTTCAGGGTGTTCCTTCACCGGTCAAGAAGCCGGAAGATGTTGATATGGTTATTTTCCGTGAGAACTGTGAAGATATCTATGTTGGCATCGAGTGGATGAATGGCACACCTGATTGTGAACGGGTCAAGGAGTTCCTGATCAAGGATATGGGGGTCAGCAAAATCCGCTTTCCCGAATCATCCTCCATCGGAATCAAGCCTATCTCCAGGGATGGTTCCGAACGCTTGATCCGGGCCGCAATCGAGTATGCCCTTAAACATAAACGCAAGTCCGTGACTATTGTCCACAAGGGCAATATCATGAAGTTCACGGAAGGGGCCTTCAAGGATTGGGGCTACGAACTGGCACGCAGGGAATTTCGCTCCCGTATAGTTTGCGAACGAGAAAGCTGGATAATCGACAATAAGGATCGTAACGAGAGCCTGACTGTTGAGGAAAATGCCAGGATGATCGATCCCGGTTACGATATGATGACACCCAACCAAAGGGCCGATATCTGTCAGGAAGTTGAAGAAGCACTCAAGCTGATGCCGTCCCACGGTTATGGTCAGTGGAAAAAACTGCTGATGATCAGGGACACCATTGCCGATATAACCCTGCAGCAGGTTTTAACCAGGGCCAAGGAATTTGATGTTCTGGCCTGCATGAATCTCGAAGGCGATTTTCTTTCAGATGCGCTGGCTGCACAGGTTGGTGGTATAGGAATAGCCCCCGGTGCCAATATCAACTATGTAACCGGGCACGCGATTTTCGAAGCTACTCACGGAACAGCTCCGAAATATGCCAATCTTGACAAGGTCAACCCGGGATCAGTTATACTTTCCGGCGTCATGATGCTGGAACATATGGGCTGGCAGGAAGCCGCCGACATGATAGTTAAATCCATTGACAGGACAATTGGCCAGAAACGGGTTACATATGATTTCGAACGCATGATGCAGGGGGCCATATTGCTTTCCTGCTCCGGATTTGCCGATGCGCTTATAGAAAATATGAAATAGACACTAAACAGATTGCAGGTGCGTATTCTTGGTCGCTACTGCACAATTTGTTATATCAACCCAACAAAGGAGAAAAAGTATGGCACGTAAAAAGATTTCACTAATCGGTGGCGGACAGATCGGTGGCGTTCTTGCTCAGCTTTGTGCATTGCGCGAACTAGGTGATGTTGTTCTTTTTGACATCGTCGAAGGACTCCCCCAGGGCAAGATGCTTGACATCGCAGAAGTCGGCCCGGTCGATCGCTACGACGTCAATCTGAAAGGCACCAACAGCTATGAAGATATCAAGGATTCCGATATCGTCATCGTTACAGCCGGTCTGCCGCGCAAACCGGGCATGAGCCGCGACGACCTGATCGAGGTCAACTCCAAGATCATGACATCCGTTGCCGAAGGCATTAAAACTTACGCCCCTAACTCAATTATTATCGTTATTTCCAACCCGCTCGACGCAATGGTTACACTTTGCCAGAAAATCACCGGCTTCCCTTACAACCGTGTTATCGGTCAGGCCGGCGTACTTGACTCGGCACGTTTCGCTACATTTATCGCCTGGGAACTGGGAGTGTCTGTAAAGGATGTTACCGCAATGACTCTTGGTGGTCATGGTGACGATATGGTTCCCCTGGTTCGTTATGCCAGCGTCAACGGTATTCCTGTCATGGAACTTCTGGAGCAGAAATACAATGATGCAGAAAAGGCCAAGGAAGTCATGGCTGCCATGGTCAAGCGTACCCGCGGCGCGGGCGGCGAAGTTGTCGCGCTGCTCAAAACAGGTTCCGCCTTCTACTCCCCGGCATCATCGGCGATCGCCATGGCTGAATCGATCCTCAAGGATCAAAAACGTGTTCTCCCGACCTGCTGCTTCCTGCAGGGCGAGTTCGGTGTCAACGGTTTCTACGTAGGCGTTCCGGCTGTTCTCGGCGAGAAAGGTGTAGAAAATATCATCCAGTTCAAACTTGATGCTGAAGAGCAGGCTATGATGGACAAGTCTGTTGCTGCAGTCAAGGAGCTGGTTGGCAGCATGAAATAGTTTCAATATCGTTCGTATGAGCAACAGCAAAAGAAGGGCGGAGCTCTCCACCCTTCTTTTGCCTTGTTATAAGAGTTAATTCCACACCTTTTAATACGGAATAAAGGAGTCTTTCCAGATGGAGAAAACATTGCCAAAAATTGAAATCATCGAGAAGTACTGCAAGGGGTGCCATATCTGTGTTGAATTCTGTCCTACCAAGGTTCTGGAGATGAAAGGATTCGTCGTTGCGGTCAAGAACCTGGAAGCCTGTATCAAGTGCATGCAGTGTGAACTGCGTTGCCCGGATTTTGCAATCAAAGTTAGCGCCGAATAATTCTACGGGAGGAAATCAAAAGTGGCTAAAAAAGTAGCGTTTATGCAGGGTAACGAAGCCGCAGCTCATGGCGCATTATACGCCGGTTGCAATTTTTTCGGTGGATACCCAATCACACCCTCGACCGAGGTTTCCGAGGTCCTGTCAATTGAACTTCCTAAAATTGGCGGAAAATTTATCCAGATGGAAGACGAGATCGGTGCCATGGCTGCATGTCTCGGCGCATCATTGGCAGGTTCCAAGGTGTTGACTTCCACATCAGGTCCGGGTCTTTCGCTCAAACAGGAGCTGATCGGCTACGGCTGCATTGCTGAAATTCCATGTGTCGTCTTTAACGTCATGCGCGGTGGTCCATCCACCGGTATGCCTACCGGACCGAGTCAGTCTGACGTGATGTGCGCCAAATGGGGTACACACGGCGACCATGCCACTATCGCACTTATGCCTGCCTCAGTGCAGGAGTGCTATGACATGGTGGCGGAAGCCTTCAACCTGTCCGAGAAGTACCGTATGCCGGTACACGTTCTGCCGGACGAGATCATAGCCCATATGCGTGAGCGGATCGAGTTCCGTGAACCGGGTGAAATTGAAATAATTCCTCGCAAGGCCCCGACCGTACCGCCCGAACAGTACAAGCCGTACGACACCAGTTTCGGTGATGTACCGCCGCTCGCAGACTTTGGTTCCGGATACAGGTTTCATGTGACCGGTCTTAACAAGATGCAGGATGGTTTTCCAACCACCAAAGCCGAGATCGTGCAGGCCGAGGAAGAGCGTCAGGTTCGCAAGGTTAATGCTTGCATCGACGATATAGTTACCTTTGAAGAGTACATGCTGGATGATGCCGAGGTGGTGGTTGTCGCCTATGGCTCCACCTCGCGTTCTGCCCGCTATGCCGTCAATGTTGCGCGCGAGCAGGGCATCAAGGCCGGTATGTTCCGCATTAAGACCTTCTGGCCGTTTCCGGATAAACAGATCAAGGCTTTGGCTGCCAAGGTCAAAGGTTTTATCATTCCTGAAATGAACCTGGGGATGTGTTCCATCGAGCTGGAACGTTGTGCACAGGGTAAAGTCCCGGTGCTCGGCATATTCCGCGTTGATGGTGAGCCGATTAATCCGGAACAGATTGTAGAGAAGATTAAGGAGGTTAAATAACCATGGCTTTTGATTATGAAAAGTATCTCCGTCCAGGCAAACTTCCGCACATCTGGTGCCCAGGTTGCGGACACGGCATTGTTATGAAGGGCCTTATCCGGGCAATGGATACCCTTAAACTGGACATGAAAAATACAGCCATTGTTTCCGGTATTGGTTGTGCGTCACGTCTTCCCGGTTACATCGATTGCTGCACTCTGCACACCGCGCATGGTCGCGCGGCTGCTTTTGCCACCGGCGTCAAGATGGCTAAGCCCGAGATGAATGTGATTCTCTGTGGTGGAGACGGCGACGGAACCGCAATCGGCGGAAACCATTTCATCCACGCTTGTCGCCGCAATATCGACATGACCTACATCATCATGAACAACTACATCTATGGCATGACCGGCGGCCAGTTCTCACCATGCACCCCGACCGGCCACAAGGCTTCAACAACGCCATACGGCAATCCTGATCCGGGCTTTGATATTGCCAAACTGGCAATCGGAGCCGGCGCTACTTTTGTTGCACGTGGCACCGCTTTCCATGCCAACCAGATCGACAAGCTGATTGTTGAAGCGATTCAGCATAAGGGTTTCTCGGTTGTTGAAATTCTGGATGATTGCCCGACCACCTACGGACGTCGTAACAAGTATAAGTCGGTTATCGAGATGATGAACCGGCTTAAAGAAGTTGCCGTTCCGGTCAAGGCTGCCGAAAAAATGACAGCCGAACAGTTGAAGGGCAAGGTTCTGACCGGTGTTCTGTATAAAGAAGAGAAACCAGAGTACACCGAAGAGTTCGCCAAGGTTATTGAGCGTGCCAAGGCATCCAAGTAACAATTACAGGAAAAGGAGCGATATATTCATGTCAAGATATGAACTCAGGTTTTCCGGTGCTGGTGGACAGGGTCTGATCACCGCCGGAATCATTATGGCAAAGGCCGCTTCAATCTACGAAGGGAAACAGGCCGTTCAGTCGCAGAGCTACGGTCCTGAAGCCCGCGGCGGCGCTTCTAAATCGGAAGTAATCATTTCCGACGGACCGATCGACTATCCGAAAGTCACCCAGTGCGATGCTCTGCTGGCAATGACGCAGGAAGCAGCCAACAAGTATTCACACGATCTCAAGGAAGGCGGCGTGCTGCTGATCGATTCCGACCTGGTAACCAATATCCCGGCCGGTAATTTCAAGACGGTAGCATTCCCGATCATCAATACCGCCAAAAATGATGTTGGCCGCGAAATCGTCGCCAATATCGTAGCGCTTGGCGCAATGGTAGCATTGACGGGCCAGGTTTCCAGGGAAAACGCCGAGAAGGCTGTTCTTTCCAGTGTTCCCGAGGCTTTCATTGAACTCAACAGGACAGCTTTCAGCATGGGATTTGATAAGGCTCTGGCTGCCAGCGCCTAGTTGTCGGTAGCTCATGCAGCAATAAAAAAGCCCGGTGCTTACGTGCACCGGGCTTTTTTATTTGTTACAACGTTTCGTGCTTTTTGTTTACCCTGGAACCAAAATTTATTCGCTAAACTGTTTTATCAGGTTTAATCAGTCGTTGTTTCCGCGGTGCCGGCCGCGCTCCTGGTGTTCGTCCCTGTCGCCTCCGCGATCTTTTTCATGCTTGCGCTCCTGCTTCTCGTATTTGCGCTCATCTTTTTCGTATCTGCGTTCTTCCTTTTCATACCGTTTATGTTCCCTGCGTTCATCCTTGTCTTCCCTGCCAGGACGATAGTGGCGCCCCCGGTAGTGTTCACGTTTCTGCTGGTATGCACGGTACTCATGTTCCCGGTGATATCTTATCCTGTCGATCTTGTAGTTGCGAAGAGACGGTGGCAGGTGCTCGTGCCGAACCGTTGCCCAGGGACCGTTATAGTGATTAGAACGATACCAGTTGTTACCCTGAAAGAGGTAGTAACTGCCCGATATGAAGACCATGTCATAGGGCATGTCCACCCCGATGTAGAATCCGATTGAAGGAGGGGCCAAGAATAGCGGAGGAGCCTGGAATACAATGTGCGGAAGGGCGGGAACCGGTATTGCGGGTGCCCCGATACTGATGTTTACGTTGGTTTCGGACAGAGCTAGTGCCGGTACTGCCAGAGAAGCGAGGAATACGGCGGCGATGGTTCTATTCATAAGACACTCCTTTTGCAAGCTGTATTTTATGCAACAGACCAACTTGGAGCATAAAAGGTGCCAGAACTTCCGAAGTCGTATCAGTCTACATTACCGGCCATGATCCCGGCTCCGTTTGGAAGCGCCAGTGGATGCCTTGCTATATTGCGTATGCCTGCCCGCGCCATCATTTCAGTCAGTTCCCCTTGCGAATACGATTGACCTTTCCGGGTGCCAACCAGCATGTTCAGGGAAAAAAGAGCCGGAAAGGGTGGGGAGGTGCGGTCGTCGTCAAGTATGAATTCCTGCACGATCACAAGGCCTCCCGGTAACAGGGCCCGGACCGCCTTTTCCAGGATGATTCCAGCTTCTTGCGCTCCTTCGCTGTGCAGAAGCTGTGATATCCAGACGACATCGTAACCGTGGCCGATATCATCGCTGATGATGTCGCCCGCGCAAAAACTGATCCGTTCGTTAAGGCCGAAACGCAGTACCGTCTCTTCCGCAAAGCGCCTCGTTGTCGGCAGATCGTATATTACCGCTTTCAGCCCAGGGTTATGCAGGCAGAAATGTATTGCATAGGTGCCCGGACCACCGCCCAGATCGAGCAGCTTTTGCCTTCCGCCAAGGTCTATCGATGGCACTATCAGCGGAGCTGCCAGGGAAGCCAGATTGAACATGCCCATCAGGAAGTTTTCACGACTGGTTTCGTCGTCGGTACGGGATGAGTTGCTGCGAACCGGTGCGCCGCTTTGTACTGACTCGTCCAGTCTTTCCCAGCTGGACATCAGGTTATGGTGATGCATGATGATATGTCCGAGGTATTCGTCGGATTGTTTTGAAAGGTATTTTTTGGAGGAGGGGGTTACATCGTAGAGCTCGCCATTTTTTACTATCAGACCGATGGCGGCCAGCGCATCCAGCAGCATGGTCAGGCCGCGCTGGTCGCATGAGACGAGTCCATAAATGTCGGCGGCTGTGCCAGGTTTCTCCGACAGCCTGGTGAACAGGTCCAGTTTGACAGCTGCGTGCAATGTACATGCTGCCCAGTATCCGCCTGACAGCTGAAGAATCTCCGATGGGCTCATGACGCTGTTCCCCCTTGTTTGAAGAAAATACTGTTATCGTGTCTATGCCTTGAAGCGCGCCATTTCATTTTGCAGCACTTCAATCTGTCGGGCAAGTTTAACCAGAATCTCGTCCATAACCATGGTTGAAGTGACATGCACGTCGGTCGATTCCTCGAAATCCTTGAGTGATTCACCGATACGTTCGGCGCTGGAGGACTGGAGTATCGATTCTTCGCAGATATCCGTGACCATGGCGTTGATCTTTTCACTGGCGTTGATAACCTGTGTGGCGGAACTCTGGTGGCTGCTGATCGAGTTCATCACTTCACGGGTGAGGTTCCGCATGCGGTCAACCGCGGCGGTGATCAATTCGCTGCCGTGACTCTGCTCCTGTGTTGCCCTGGCAATATGTTCCACCATTTCCGCGACCCGGCCCATCGCCTGTTGAACCGCCGCACTCGCCTCAGCCTGACTGAGAGCGGTCTTGTTTATCTCAATCATCTGGACACTGGCGACCTGAATTCCATCGACTATTTTTCGAAGAGCCTCGCCGGACTTTCTTGACAGTGCCGCCCCCTCTGAAATCCTCTTTTCAGAGAGATAAATGGCTTTTACAGCTCGTTCGGTTTCTTCCCTTACCCCCAGAATTATTTCGGATATCTCCCTGGTATGATTTCCTGTGCGTTTTGCAAGATCCTTGATCTCTCCGGCTACTACTGAAAAACTTTTGCCACGATTTCCGGCCTGTGCCGCAATTATTGACGCATTAAGGGCAAGCAGATTGGTCTGCTCGGCGACTTCATCGATCACTGAAAGAATCTTGCCGATGTTTGCCACTCTCTTGGACAGGTTCTCTATCGCATCGAAAGTGATGGCGGAAGATGTTTTTATCTCATTGATACCGGCAATCGTCGCTTCAACGGAGTTACAACCCTCTTCGGCATCGCATTTTACGGTTTCTGCTATGCGTGAAGTGTCGTTTGCCTGTGCCCCGATCTGCTTGATAGCTTTATCCATCTCCAATACCAGTGTGGCTGCGATCGAGGTGTCTGTGGTAAGAATGGTGGCATTCTCCTCGATCTGACAGATCGCGGCCGCCATTTCCATGATTGAGGAACTGACATCCTCGACTGACAGAACCAGTGATTCCATGTGAAGTGTGGTCGATTCGAGGCTGTGGGTCATATTGGTCATCGAAGCGGCATTGCTGGTCGACAGCGTGGATAGAACGGACACGGATGTGGCAATGCCGTTGATGGAGTGGTTGATCTCCCGGATTGAAGTGGAAGTGCGCTTGAGAACTTCGGATTGCACGGCTGCTGAAGAGACACCTTTTTCGGATAGCTGGGCAATTGTCGCGGAAATATTTCGGAGCTCCGAAAGAGAGGAATGAACCTTGGCAATCGCTCCTGCAAGACGCTCCATCATCGAGTTGAAATTCTCTGCCAACAGGGACATCTCTGTTTCACCATCAAAGGCAACCCGCTCTTTCAACTCCCCATCGGCGGCCATGTTCATTGCCTTGGCGATATGCTTGATGCGTTCGGCAAGTTTTCTGGTGATCAGTATCCGGATAACCGCTACAAGCGAAAGTATGTTCAATGCATATAAAAAAACCAGGGCTACCCTGTTGGGTGAAGTGGCTACGAGAGTTATTGTAAGTCCGGCCAGGGAAAGGATGATTCCCAGGACAAGAAATATTCGGATCAGGTTGGTTCCGGTACGCAGTTTTCTCACGCGGTAATTCTCCCGTAAAGATATGTGGATTTGCCCAATACTACAGAATCTTCAACCGGAAACAAGTAAAAAAGTGAAATAGAACGTAGTGATATATTTGCATGCCAATTTATTGCTGATGGTGATAACCAAAAGTAAAAAAGTCTGGATATTCAAATTGATATGGTATTAGAACGGTGCAACTTACTGTTTCAAATCTTCGCCCATGCTCTTGGTCACAACTTCATAGACATCCCTGGGTAGTTCGGGAGTGTTTTTGATGCGCAGCAGTTGCTCGTGCATAAGTGAACGCCGCCCCTCCTCGAAGCGCTGCCAGCCGGTCAGCGGGGCCAGCAGCCGTGCCGAAACCTGCGGATTGACCGGAATCAGCCGCAGTATTTGATCAGTCAGGAAACGGTAGCCGGAACCGTCGGGTGCGTGAAAGCGCGCCTGATTGCCCTGGCTGAAGCTGCCCACCAGGGAACGGAAGCGGTTCGGGTTGGTTAACTCGAAAGCCGGGTGTAATACAAGCGACCGGACTTCGTCCAATGCGCCGGATAGTGTGGAGGTTGCCTGGATTGAGAACCATTTATCGATGACCTGGCGATCGTCCTGCCAGCGCAGGTAGAAATCGGCCAGCAGCGTACTCCTCTCCGGGCAGTCGCAGGAGGCCAGCGGCGCCAGTGCGCCGATCTGGTCGGTCATGTTGTCGGCTGAATGGTACTGTTGCAGGCAGAGTTCGATGATCTCCTGTTCTCCGTTGCTGAGCAGATAGGAGAGGCAGAGGTTAGACAAACGGCGCTGGCCGACGCGACCATCTCCGGGGGAATAGGGGAGGGGGCTCGCACAGTTTTCGCGTAGCGCCAGAAAACGTTCTTTGAAAAGAGCGGCCAGGCTGCGGATAACGAACTGGCGGGCAACGTGAATCGCCCCCGGATCGATGAGCGGCATCAGTTCAGCAATGTACTTTTCGGATGGTAACAGCAACGTTTCGGCCAGGAAAGCGTGATCTGCGTGCCGGCCGGACAGGGTCATGCCGTAGGCCTCGGCGAAGGCCGGGTCCAGCGAGAGTTCCTGCCCCTGCTGCTGTGCCGCCACCTGATCCAGAATGATCCGTGCCGCCATGCGTTGACCGGCCTCCCAGCGGCAGAACGGGTCCGGTTCGTGAGCCATCAGTGCCAGCAGTTCCAGATGTCGGTAGGGGTAGTCCAGTTTGATCGGGGCGGAAAATCCGCGCAGCAGCGCCGGAACGGGTTCTGTCGGAAGCCCGGTGAACCGGTAACTCTCCTCGGCTGAGCGGAGCTGCAGAACCTTTGTCAGCGACCCTGTTCCCGATTCGCCCTCCAGCATCAGTGGCAGTTGCCTGCCATCAGCACTGAGTAGGCCCATCGAAAACGGAATGTGCAGCGGTTGCTTGTCCGGCTGGCCCGGCGTCGGCGGGCAGGATTGGCGCAGCGTCAGCGTAAATGCGCCTTTTGATGGATCGAATGCTCCACTGGCAATGACTTCGGGGGTTCCGGCCTGGCTGTACCAAAGCCCGAACTGCTCCAGGTCGATGTTGCCGGCATCGGCCATCGCCCGTACAAAGTCATCGACCTCCACTGCCTGTCCGTCATGTCTGGAAAAGTACAGGTCCGATCCCTGGCGAAACTTTTCCGGACCTAGCAGCGTATGCAGCATGCGGACGATCTCGGCGCCTTTTTCGTAGACGGTCATCGTGTAGAAGTTGTTGATCTCGATGTAGGAATCGGGGCGTACCGGATGGGCCATCGGACCGGCATCCTCGGCGAACTGCGCGGTGCGCAGGTTGCGCACATCGCTGATGCGCTTGACTCCTCGCGATTGCATGTCGGAGGAGAACTCCTGATCGCGGAAGACGGTGAAGCCCTCTTTCAAAGATAGCTGGAACCAGTCCTGGCAGGTGACCCGGTTGCCGCTCCAGTTGTGAAAGTATTCATGTGCAATTACCGCTTCGATCGCGTTGTAGTCGTCATCGGTTGCGGTTGCCGGGCTGGCAAGCACATAGCGTGAATTGAAGATGTTCAGGCCCTTGTTCTCCATCGCCCCCATGTTGAAGTCATCAACAGCAACAACCATGTAGCACTCCAGGTCGTACTCCCTGCCATAGGTTTCTTCGTCCCAGCGCATCGCCTTTTTGAGAGAACTCATTGCGTGGCCGCACTTTTCGCGGTTATGCCGGTGCACGTAGATCCGCAGGTCAACCTTTCGTCCCGAACAGGTAATGAAACTGTCCTCTATGCTGACCAGGTCGCCGGCCACCAGTGCAAACAGATAACTCGGCTTTTTGAACGGATCGTGCCAGGTGGCAAAGTGGCGTCCGTCCGGCAGTTGACCCTGCTTGACCAGGTTGCCGTTGGATAGCAGCTGCGGATAGTTCGTCCTTTCCGCGATGATGGTGGTGGTGAATACCGTCAGCACGTCGGGGCGGTCCGGATAGTAGGTGATGGAGCGGAAACCTTCCGCCTCGCACTGGGTGCAGAACATGCCGCCGGAACGGTAGAGGCCTTCCAGGAAAGTATTGTCCTGGGGCCGCAGCTCGCTTTTGATCTCCAGAGTAAAAGCCGGCGGCAGGTCGCTGATCGTCAGCTGTTCCGACGTGGTGCTGTAACGCCCAGCTTCCAGCTGCCTGCCGTCAATGCTGATCTCCAGCAGTCTGAAGCGCCGGCCGTCCAGCACCAGCGGGCGCGTACCTGCTCGGGCTGTCCGCAGTGTCATCCGCGTGGTGACAACCGTTGTTTCCTCGCCGAGTTCAAAAATGAGCTCGGTGCTGTCTATCAAGTAATCAAAGGGGGTGTAGTCCTTGCGGTATATGGTGCTGTGGGATTTATCGATCATGTCAGTCCAATCTTTAGTAAGTTAGAAGTTGTTTTCTGCTGTCTTCAGGCAGAAAATAACTTCGTTAACGCACTTATCCTGTTTATCAGGGTTAGGATGTGTCCGGAATGTAACCGCGCAAAGAGTAGCATAAATTCAGTGATGAATAAACCCTTTGGGTGTGTGTTACTCATATGTGTTAATAGTGTACATTGAATGGGGTGCGTTTTAAGCCGAAATACATAGATGCACTTATACCGTGAATTTGTTGACAGGCTATCTAGCTTAAAATAAAGCAAACTTGGTCTGGGTGTTGCTTCTGATTGTAGATGTGGCACACTACCTGCTGATGATAATAGCCGGCATTTATTGCGGGCACTCCATTTCAGAATAAAGTTCACGAAGGTTACTCTATGAAAAACAACCGACCACCAGCAAAGCAGGGACTTTACGATCCGCAGTTCGAACACGACGCCTGCGGCGTCGGTTTTGTCGCCAATATGAAGGGCAAGAAGTCCCACGAAATCATCAGTCAGGCTCTGGAAATCCTGGTCAATCTGGATCATCGCGGTGCCTGCGGCTGTGAACCGAACACCGGGGACGGCGCCGGAATCCTGCTGCAGATGCCGGACAGCTTCCTCCGTTCGGCATGCGCGCCGCTCGGGATCGAACTGCCCGAGCAGTTCCACTACGGCGTCGGCATGGTATTTACTTCGCCGAAAGCGCCTGAACGCAACGCCGCCCGCCACATCCTGGAGAAGATCCTGGCTGAGGAGGGGGTCGAACTGCTGGGGTGGCGCAACGTGCCCACAGACAATTCATCCCTGGGCAACACTGCCTGGGAGGGCGAGCCCATGGTCCGGCAGATGTTCCTCAAGCGGCCGCTGGAGTGCGCTGACGAGCAATCCTTCAACCGCAGGCTCTATATCATCAATCAGCGGGCCACCAACGAGATCCGTCGCGCAGAAGTTGACGGTCACTGGTACGTCAGCAGCCTTTCGACCAGGACCATCATCTACAAGGGCATGCTGATGCCGGTGCAGGTGGATCAGTACTACCCTGAACTGAAAGATCCGGCCATGGAAAGTGCCATCGCGCTGGTGCATTCACGCTTCTCGACCAATACTTTCCCCAGCTGGGACCGGGCCCATCCCTATCATTTCCTGGCCCACAACGGCGAGATCAACACGCTGCGCGGCAATGTCAACTGGATGAATGCCCGCCAGAACCTGTTCACCAGCGAGCTGTTCGGTGATGACATCAAGAAGGTGCTGCCGGTGATCAACACCAACGGTTCCGATTCGGCCATGTTCGACAACTGCCTGGAACTGCTGGTGATGAGCGGCCGCAGTCTGCCCCACGCAGTGATGATGATGGTGCCGGAACCCTGGGAAAACCACGCAGAAATGAGCGAGGAAAAAAGGGCCTTCTACGAATATCACTCCTGTCTGATGGAACCCTGGGATGGCCCGGCCGCGGTCTGCTTCACCGACGGCCGCAGCATCGGCGCCGTCCTTGACCGCAACGGTCTGCGCCCATCACGCTACTACATCACCAATGACGACCTGGTGATCATGGCCTCCGAAGCCGGAGTCCTGAAAATTGAACCTTCGCGTGTCCTGAAAAAAGGCCGTTTGCAGCCGGGACAGATGTTCCTGGTGGATACTGAGCAGGGGCGCATCGTACCCGACTCCGAGATCAAGGCGGAGCTGGCGGCAGCCAAGCCCTACGGGCAGTGGCTGAAAGACCACCATGTCCGGTTGGAGGATCTGCCCTACATCTCCGATATGCACAAACCCGATTTCAGCAGCATTACACAGCGCCAGCAGGCCTTCGGTTATACCTACGAGGATCAGCGGGTCGTACTGGGTCCGATGGCCAACGACGGTATCCAGCCGCTCGGATCGATGGGCACCGACACTCCGCTGGCGATCCTTTCCAGCCAGTCCCAGTTGCTGTACAACTACTTCAAGCAGCTGTTTGCCCAGGTAACCAATCCGCCGATCGACCCGATCCGCGAGGAGATCGTCACCTCTACCATCACCCTGATCGGTTCCGAGGCCAACCTGTTGCAGCCGACTGCTGAAAGCGCCCGGAAAATCAGGCTGGAGCATCCACTGCTCTGCAACCAGGAACTGGAAAAGCTGCGCCAGATCGATCAGCCGGGCTTCAAATCGTCGACACTGCCGCTGCTCTTTCCAGTCAGCCGCGGAGTTGCGGCGATGGAGAGGGGGCTGGAGGCGCTTTTTGCAGCCGCCGATGTTGCCATAGATGCCGGCAGCAACATCCTGATCCTGTCCGATCGCGGCGTGGATAAGGATCATGCCGCCATCCCGGCGCTGCTGGCTGTTTCCGGCCTGCACCACCACCTGGTGAGCAGCGGCACCCGCACCAAGGTTTCACTGATCCTGGAATCGGGCGAGCCGCGCGAAGTTCACCACTTCGCCGTGCTGTTGGGTTACGGCGTCACCGCCATCAACCCTTATCTGGCCTTCGAGTCCCTGGACGATATGATTCAGCAGGGCATGCTGCCCGGCCTGGACCACAAGAAGGCGGTCAAAAACTTCATAAAGGCCTCGATCAAGGGTGTCGTCAAGACCATGGCCAAGATGGGCATTTCCACCGTTCACAGCTACCGCGGTGCGCAGATCTTCGAGGCGGTCGGCCTGCACGAGTCGGTGATTGACCGCTACTTCACCTGGACACCCTCCCGCATCGGCGGGACCGATATCGACGGCATTGCCCGGGAGTTGATGGAACGCCACGCCCAGGCCTACCCGGCGCGGGTGGCCCCGGAAGCGGCGTTACCTGCTGGCGGCGTCTACCAGTGGCGCAAGGACGGCGAGGAGCACCAGTATAATCCGCTGACGATAACTTCGCTGCAAAAAGCGACCCGCACCGGCGATTACAGCGAGTTCAAGACCTTCTCTGCGTTGATCGATGAACAGAGCGAGCGTCACTATACATTGCGCGGCATGCTTAAATTCAAGGACAATATGCCTTCGGTGCCGCTGGACGAGGTCGAGTCGGTTGAATCGCTCATGAAGCGTTTCAAGACCGGCGCCATGTCCTACGGTTCGATCAGCCAGGAGGCCCATGAGGCGCTGGCGATTGCAATGAACCGCATCGGCGGCAGATCCAACACCGGTGAAGGGGGCGAGGATCCGGAACGCTTTACCTGGACCAACGAGCAGGGTGATTCCAAGAACAGCAATATCAAACAGGTCGCTTCCGGCCGTTTTGGAGTCACCAGCGACTACCTGACCAATGCCGGCGAACTGCAGATCAAGCTGGCCCAAGGCGCCAAGCCTGGCGAAGGGGGCGAGTTACCCGGCCACAAGGTCTATCCCTGGATCGCCAAGACCCGTCATACGACACCTGGCGTCGGACTCGTATCGCCACCGCCGCACCATGATATCTACTCGATCGAGGATTTGGCCGAACTGATCCACGACCTGAAAAACGCCAATCGCCGCGCGCGCGTCAGCGTCAAGCTGGTTTCAGAAGTCGGCGTCGGCACGATTGCCGCCGGCGTTGCCAAGGCTCACGCCGATGTGGTTCTGATCAGCGGCTATGATGGCGGCACGGGAGCTTCGCCGATCTCGAGCATCAAGCATGCCGGGCTTCCATGGGAACTGGGTTTGGCCGAGACGCACCAGACACTGTTGCTGAACAACCTGCGCAGCCGGATCATCATCGAGGCCGACGGCCAGCTCAAGACCGGTAGGGATGTGGCCATCGCCGCGCTGCTGGGCGCCGAAGAGTTCGGTTTTGCCACCGCTCCGCTGGTGACATTGGGCTGTGTGATGATGCGCGTCTGCCAGAGCAACACCTGCCCGACCGGCGTGGCGACCCAGGATCCGTTATTACGCAAGAATTTCAGCGGCAAGCCGGAGTATGTTGTCAACTTCATGCGCTTTGTTGCAGAGGAACTGCGTGAAATCATGGCTCAGCTCGGTTTCCGCACGTTGAATGAAATGGTTGGTCGCTGCGACGTACTGGAGGCCAATAAGGCCATCGATCACTGGAAGACCCAGGGGCTCGATTTCTCGAATATTCTCCACCAGCCCAAAGTCGGTCTGAATGTGGGGCGCTACTGCACCGAGCAGCAGGATCACGGATTGGAAAAATCGATTGACATGACCAGGCTGCTCGACATCTGCCAGCCTGCCATCGAGCGCGGTGAAAACGTCAGCGCCGAACTGCCGATCACCAATGTCGATCGCGTGGTGGGAACGATCATCGGCAACGAGATCACCCGCAGCCACGGCGCCTCAGGTCTGCCTGACGACACCGTCAGCCTGGTCTTCAACGGTTCCGCCGGTCAGAGTTTCGGCGCCTTTATACCGCGCGGTATTACCCTGAAGTTGTCCGGAGATGCCAACGACTATCTGGGCAAGGGCTTGAGCGGCGGCAAGATCGTGGTCTATCCGCCGGAAGGGTCAACCTTCAAAGCCGAAGAGAACATCATCGCCGGCAACGTGGCTTTTTATGGCGCCACCAGCGGCACCGCCTATATCCGCGGCATGGCCGGCGAACGCTTCTGCGTGCGCAACTCCGGCGTTAATGCCGTAGTCGAAGGGGTCGGCGATCATGGCTGCGAATATATGACCGGCGGTACGATCGTGGTGCTGGGTCAGACCGGGCGCAACTTCGCGGCCGGCATGAGCGGCGGCATCGCCTATGTGCTCGACGAGAATGAGGATTTTGCCGGCCGCTGCAATACCGAGCTGGTCGGGCTGGAAGAACTGGATGATGCCGACCGCGACACGGTCAGGTCCATGATTGAAGCGCATGCCGAAAGCACCGGCAGCACCCGGGCCACGATCATCCTGATCAACTGGGAACGCTATCGGACGCGCTTTGTCAAGGTCATGCCGACGGATTACAAGCGCGTGCTGCAGGCCCTGGATAAGGCCAGGGCGGCCGGCCTCAGCGGTGACGATGCACTGGCCGCAGCGTTCGAGGAAAACTCCCACACCGGGCATTAGAAAAAACTTTTTACAGGGAAACGATCATGGGAAAACCAACTGGATTTATGGAATATACTCGCGAAGTGCCTGCCGACCGGGCGCCTTTGGAGCGAATCAAAGACTGGAACGAATTCCACCTGCACATGCCGGATGAGGATTTGCGCACCCAGGGAGCCCGCTGCATGGATTGCGGCGTCCCGTTCTGCCACAGCGGCGTGTTGATCAGCGGCATGGCCAGCGGCTGTCCGATCAGCAACCTGATTCCGGAATGGAATGATCTGATTTATCGCAATCTCTGGAGCAAGGCGCTGGACAGGCTGCTCAAGACCAACAACTTCCCCGAGTTCACCGGGCGGGTCTGCCCGGCCCCCTGCGAGGGCTCCTGCACACTGGCCAGTATCGATCCGGCTGTTACGATCAAGAACATCGAAGTCAGCATCGTCGAGCGCGGTTTTGAACAGGGCTGGATCGTACCGGCTCCGCCGGCTGTCCGTACCGGCAAGAAAGTAGCGATTGTCGGTTCCGGTCCTGCCGGTCTCTCCGCCGCAGCCCAACTCAACAAGGCCGGCCACAGCGTGACCGTTTTCGAGCGAGCCGACCTTCCGGGCGGCCTGCTGATGTACGGCATCCCCAACATGAAGCTGGACAAGCGCGAGGTCGTGCTGCGCAGGATCAAGCTGATGGAAGCCGAGGGAATCACATTTGTCTGCAACACCGAGGTTGGCAGTAAAGCTTTTTCGGTCAAGAAGCTGCGCAGCGGATTCGACGCGGTGATCATGACAACCGGCGCCACCCAACCGCGCGACCTGCCGATCGAAGGACGTACCCTGAAGGGGATCCATTTCGCGATGGATTTTCTGACCTCCAACACCAAGGCGCTCTTGAACGGGAGTGATGATTTCATCTCCGCCAAAGGCAAGGATGTGATCATCATCGGCGGCGGCGATACCGGCACCGACTGTGTCGGCACTTCGCTCCGTCACGGTTGCAGCAGCGTCAGCCAACTGGAGATCATGCCTCGTTTTCCGGACCAGCGTGCCGACGACAACCCCTGGCCGGAGTGGCCCAAGGTGCACAAGATGGATTACGGCCAGGAAGAGGCCGCTGCCAGATTCGGCGCCGATCCCAGGACTTTCCTGACAACCGCGACCAAATTCGAGGGGGATCAGGAAGGCAATGTCAAGGCTGTGCATACCGTCGAGGTTGCCTGGCAGAAAAACGACAAGGGGCAGTTCGTGCCGCAGCCGGTTCCCGGCACCGAGCAGGTGCGTCCCGCAGGACTGGTTCTGCTGGCGATGGGTTTCTTGGGGCCAGAGCAGTCCCTGGTTGATGCACTGGGACTGGAAAAAGACCAGCGCAGCAACATCAAGGCCGACTTTGAAAAGTACAGCACCAGCATTCCGGGCGTATTCGCGGCCGGCGACTGCCGTCGCGGCCAGAGCCTGGTGGTGTGGGCCTTCAATGAGGGACGCGGCGCGGCGCGCGAGTGCGATCGCTACCTGATGGGGAGCAGCGAGCTGCCGTAGCCTCTGTTAAACAATATCTCGCCAAATAAAAAGCCCGGCTCATGGCCGGGCTTTTTCGTGTCTAAAGTTTTCCGCTTCAGCGTTGCCGAACTTGTGCTCACTGATTATTATTCAACCTTAAAAAAGCTGTTTATCGCGCAAAGGCGCACCAAAAGTAGGCGCTTTTAAGCGAAGTTCGCCAAGAAAAACAATCTATTACAACTCATAACACAACTTCCCGTTCGGTAGAACTTTGGTGTCTATAACTCGCTGAATTTCTTTGCGTCTTTGCGTCTTTGCGAGAGTGAATCTTAGTTTTTAGGTTCAAAGATGACTCTGTTCTCAGTATCCTTGTCCTGGTTATAGTAGTGCAGGGCAACCAGCAGCAGCGCCGCGATCAGGTAGGCAGCCGCAAAATCCTTTGCTGCGCCGAAACCGAACCTGTTCTGCACCCCCGCCGGAGTCAGCACATAGGCATGGATCACTCCGAAAAAGGAGAGCAGGGCTGCGGTCGCCGTCCAGAGCGCCGCCTTGAAGAACTGGCGCTCGACCACATGCACCATCATGGCGGAAAGAAGCATGCAGGAGATCATGAAGCCCTGGCTCATGGAGATGATGCCGTACACGTAGAGGTCGCCGCCAAACTTCGGGGCAACATCAAACAGACCGGTGCCGGCTTTACGCAGGGCGGTCTCGATCAATAGCAGCGCCCAGGCCGCCAGCGCCGGCATCAGCCCCAGCGCCACCGCGATACTATGCTTCCTGGGGACCTCCTGGAACGCCTGGGCTGTGATTATCATTCCGATCCAGAGCAGGATGCCGATCATCGCCTCCATCGGCACAACCTTGAGCACCAGTGTGACTCCGCCGATCAGGCAGAGGATCGTGATCACCACTCCGTTCAGTATCGAGTAGCCCCATCTGGCTCCCATGGCTTTCCACCCGGGATGGCCGATATAGATCGTGGTCGGGAAAGGATTTCCAAGGCAGGCCGCCACGATCGAGCCGATGCCGTTGACAAGCAGCGACGAACGGGTGTCGTAGCGGTCGCCGGCCGCTTCGGCGCTTTCCAGGTTCTGCAGCGAGCCGATCACGTTGAACAGCGCCATTGGAAAGATCACCGAGAAGTACTTCCAGCCCTGGTTGTTGACCAGAAAGGCCAGCATGTCTCCAAAAGCCGGTTTGGGGAAGTACAGGGCGAACCTGTACGGTTCCTCAAGCGGCTGGAAATACGGATACCCGCCCCAGCGCAGAAGCCAGCCGATGCCCACGCCCAGCGCCACCGCGATGAAGCCGCCCGGAAGCCCCAGGGGGAGCTTGACCCGGCCGCCATAGACAAAGATCACGAACAGCGCCGGCACAACCGCGATGGCCGGCATTGCGAAGATCTGGAACACGAAGCCCATCGAGATGAAGGTAATAGCAATGCCGGCCAGCGATGACAGCAGCGCCGCCCGGGGGGTATGCCGGCGGAGCCAGTCGCCGACAAAGGCGCCGACACATTCCAGGACGGCACTGGCCAGACAGGCGAACAGCCCGGCCTGCCAGGCCAGGTTTGCATCCTTGGTCTCGAAGTAGATCGGGGCGATGATCAGGAACACGAAGGCGATCAGGCTGACGGTGTTGATGCCGTAAGGCAGCGCGGTGACATCCATCCGCCCGCTGCTGATGGCCAGTCTTCTGGCCTGCCAGGCGTAGAACAGGTTGCCGAACAGGATCGAAAGGGCCGCGCCGGGCAGAATCCTTCCATAAACAAGCTCCGGAGGCATGCCGCAGACATTGCCGCACAGCACCGCGATCAGCATCAACTGCAACAGATTGTCTACGAACAGCCCGAAAAAACCGTCAATATCTCCGCGAACAAACCAGCCAGGTTTCATATGGTACGTATCCTTGCTTATTGTTTATATTTTGTCGTCAGACGGTAATTCGTAAAAAAATCTTCCAGCTCTCTGATCCATCCGGCCTTGATGCCCTTGTCCACAAAACTGGCTTTAAAACTGTTGCGCGCCAACTGATAGGCCTGTTTTGCCCCGAGCTCCGGCAGTGCCGCGAATGTAGCGGTGTAATTACTGTTCAGGTAGCCGCCGAAATAGGCCGGGTCATCGGAATTGATGGTTGCGACAATGCCGACAGCCAGCAATCTGGCGATGTTGTGAGCTGAGAGGCTGGGAAAAACGCGGAGTTTTACGTTGGACAGGGGGCATACGGTCAATGGCGTCTGTTGTCGCACCAGTCTTGCGACAAGCTCCGCATCATCCAGGCAGTGCACGCCATGATCGATTCTTTCCGCGTTCAGCTGGTCAAGGGCATGGCTGATGTATTCGGCAGACCCCTCTTCTCCGGCATGGGCCACCAGCCGCAGTCCCAGCTCCCGGCAGCGGGCAAATACCCTGGTGAATTTCTCCGGCGGATTCCCGCGTTCGCTGCTGTCAAGGCCGATCCCGATGAACCTGTCGCGGAACGGCAGCGCCTCTTCCAGCGCCGCGAAAGCGTCCTCTTCACTCAGGTGGCGCAGAAAACAGAGTATCAGCGAGGCACTCACTCCCAGCTCTTCCCGGCCGCGACGGATTGCCCGGTCCAGCCCACTGATTACCGTTTCAAACGGAATGCCCCTGGCCGTATGTGTCTGCGGGTCGAAAAAAATCTCCGCATGGAGCACATTGTCGGCCTTGGCCCGCTCCAGGTAAGCCCAGGCCATATCGAAGAAATCCTCTTCTTTTTGCAGCACGCCGGCTCCGGCATAGTAGATGTCCAGAAAACTCTGCAGATCCGTAAAGGCATAGGCCGCGCGCAGTTCTTCCATGGTCGGGTAGGGGAGTTTGATTCGGTTACGTTTTGCCAGCTCAAAGATCAGTTCCGGTTCAAGTGAGCCTTCGATGTGGATATGCAGTTCTGCTTTCGGCATCCGGCAGAGGAGGGCATGCAGCTCTTCGTGTGGAATGCGGTCGAGATTCATGGTGTCGTTACCCCCGATGCGTCTGAAATCGTGACAAAGGTAAATCAGCGGGTCGCAATTGGAAATACGGGAAGAGTCTCTAGTGCTTCCCTGTCGTCAATCGCCAAAACAGGTATGCACACTGCGGGCACTCTCGATCCAGTCGTGATCCAACGGCACTGTCTTGCGTTTGCCGACGACGTCCTTGAGCGGCACCGGTTTGACGCCATCACCCCGTGCAGCCACCATGACTCCGAATTTACCGTTATTGATCAGGTCAGCACAGGCAGTACCGAGTCGTGTGGCCAGCAGACGATCCCCGGCCGAAGGAGTTCCTCCGCGCTGCAGGTAACCCAGAATCGTGAGGCGTGATTCCAGGCCGGTCAGCTCCTCCAGCTGTTGCGCCAGTTGCAGGCTGTTGCCCGGCCGGCAGTCTGCAATCCTTTCACGGATCGGCAGTTTCGGTTCTTTCTTCTTGCTTCCCTTGTTCTTGTCGATTTCAGCCAGTTTGAAGGCAACTTCCCGGGAAATCGCTCCTTCGGCCATTGCGACAATGCTGAAACCCTGACCATTGTGACTGCGGCGCATGATTGCGGCGGCAACTTTTTTCACATCATAAGGTATTTCCGGAATTAAAATGACATCGGCGCCGCCGGCGATGCCGGCCCCCAATGCCAGCCAGCCGGCCTTGTTCCCCATCAGCTCCAGAACGAGGATGCGATGATGGCTATGGGCGGTGCTGTGTAACCGGTCGACCGCTTCAGTGGCAATTCCGAGAGCCGTGTCGTATCCAAAGGAGACATCGGTCAAGATAACATCATTGTCGATCGTCTTAGGCAGAGTAATCACGTTCAACCCCTGCTTCATCAGATGATAGGCGTTTTTTTGCGTACCGCCACCGCCAAGGCATACTAACGCGTCCAGGTGGTGCTTGCGGTAGTTGTCGACAATCACCTCGGTCATGTCTTTTAACTTTCCGGCAACGGGCATGGCGTAGGGTTTGTCACGGCTCGTGCCGAGAATAGTGCCTCCCTGCGTGAGAATGCCCGAGAGCGCCGCTGAATCCAGCCGTTGTGTCCGGTTTTCCATCATACCTCGAAATCCGTCACGGAACCCGATTACCTTCATGTCGTATCGCCCCAGAAGCGCCTTGCCGACACCCCGGATAGCCGCGTTCAGTCCCGGGCTGTCTCCACCGGAGGTTAATATGCCAATCATTTTGCTCACGGTTTGTTGTCCTTTCTGTTGGCAGCCCTATCAATGGTTCGCACAGTATCCATAAGTGACAGGTTTCCTATTGTTCAGCTGATCTGCGCCGGATTCGAGTCGCCCTGTTTCCGGCGGATTTTGTAGTAGTACATCCGGGAATCCGCCTGCTTTAAAGCGCTGTGCAGTAGCTCGCTGCTTTCGGCCGTGGCCGAACCCAAGGAAATGCTCAAGGCATGGCCGTTTTGCTCCCGATTGATTTCGGCCTGGAATGCAAGTACCCGTTTGATCGCCTCCTTGACCGAGGCCTCGTCAGCATTTTGCAGTATGACCGCGAACTCGTCTCCGCCGATGCGGGCTACAACGTCTTCACCACGGAAGGAGCTCTTGAGCGCCAGTGCCGCACGTTTGATGATCTGGTCTCCCTCCGCATGACCGAAATTGTCGTTGATGCTCTTTAACCCGTCAACATCGGCGACGACAATGCCGAGCGGGTACTGACGGCTGTTAGCCATCCGCACCATTTCGGCATCGAAATAGGCGCGGTTGAAGAGTCCGGTCAGTGCGTCATGGGTACTCAGGTAGTTAAGCTCTTCCTCCTGCCTCTTCTTCTCGGTGATGTTGCCGGCAACGCCCGACACCCGTAACGGTGTGCCGTGTTCGTCCCTGGACACCACTTTTCCCCGGTAGCGAAACCAGTTGTATCCGCCCGTAGCACAAGCCATGCGGAATTCGGTGTCAAAGGCGGAGGTGGTTGTGGACAGCTGGTCATAAACTACACTGCGCACACGCGGTTTGTCATCGGCATGTACAAGATTCATCAGCGCGGAAATGGTGGTTACGGCTTCACCCGTCTCGCAGCCGATCATCTGGGCAAAACGGGGGCTCGTGTTGACAATTCCGGTGTCGATGTCCCAATCCCAATAACCGTCGTTGCTCCCTTCGAGTACAAGTTTCAGGCGCGCCTCGCTCTCCTGCAACGCCATTTCGGCCAGGCGGCGTTTTTCCTCGCGATGATAATTCTTGATGGCGAAACTTACGTTATCGACCATTTCCTGGAACAGATCGACGATCTCCCGGTCAAAGAAACCCTTCTTGTCGGCATAAACCTTCAGTACGCCCACGCTCTCGCCCTTGAACATGATCGGGAAGGCCGCCGAGGAGTTGATGCCGTATTCCGTGGCGGCGGCCCGCCATAGAGCGGTCGTCGGGTCGCCGTGGAAATCATTGCAAACGTACGGCACGCCCTCGCGGATCGCTATTCCGGTGGGGCCGCGTCCCTCCTCGCGGTCTATTTTCGAGGAAACGGTGAGCGAATCCAGATAGCTGGCGGCCCTGCCGCAACTGGCAACCGGAGTGACACTGCCGGTTGCCGGCTCGATCGTGCCGATCATGGCCAGGGACAGTTTGCCGTGTTCCACCGCGATCTGACAGATTTCCCGGAACAGGTAATCCCTGTGCCCGCTGTGCAGAATAGCCTTGTTAGTGCGACTCAGGGCATCGTAGAGGTTTTTGAGTTTGGTGATCTTCTCTTCAGCTTCCTTGCGTGCGGTCGCATTACGAACAACCTCCACCGCGGCTACGATCGCGCCGCTCTTGTCACGGATCGGCGAAGCGCAGTTTTCAAAGACAAAGGTCTTTTCGGCGATGTTCACAATCCGTTCCACGGTGTGGACTTCACCGTTGGAAAAGCAGGTTGCAACCGGACATTCGAGGCAGATCGCGCTTGACTGGTTATAGGCTTCGTAGCAAATCTTGCCGACACAGTCGCCGAAAATATTCTTCATCACCTGATTCTGGTAAATTATCCTGAAATCCCTGTCGTGAACTGTTATGCCATCGCCTACGGCGGCAATGATCGCATCGCTTCCGGATGCGGGCTGGTTGTTGCGAACTGCTTCCTCTATTGGCATCAGTGCCCCTTAGCTGATTGATTGTGGACGAACTTGCTGCGGCTTACTGTAGCCAAAAGCTGTTTAAACACAAAAGAATAAACCAACAACAGGCCGAAGGCAAGGGCGAGTTTGCGGGGGAGGGGGCTTGGATAAGGATGTAATCACGCCGGGAATTTCCGGGCCAGATCGTTGTCAATCACGTAGACGCAGACTTCCCTGGCGCTCTGTTTGGTGTAGTGGAACTTTGCACCGCAGAGGTTATTGATCAGGAACGTTACGTCATCGCGGATGCGCTTGTCGTAGGTTTTGAAGGCATCGCTGTCGTAATCCTTGATCGCGCGGCGGAAGTTGGGGTTGTCCAGGAACGGGTCGAGTACTTTTTCCTTCAGGTTGTGGACGTAGCGCTCGTGCAGCGTCCTATAAAGACCCGTGTCCCTGGGGTTTAGCCCTTCTGCCAGAATTTCCTGGGTCAGTGTTCTTCCGGCGTATTCCTTCTGGGTCTCCCGTCGGAACTGAAGCCGCACGGAATCCTCCACGGCGGTGCCGATCAGCCGCCTCTCGGTTCCGCGGAGCAGATCTTCGCTGATCTCCAACTTGTCGCCGGTATAGCGGCATATCGCCACCGAACCCAATTCGAAGCTTACTGCAAACATGTAGTTGAGCAGATCCCGGGCAATCTGCTCCTCATTGTAGTAGTAAAGCGCTTCCTTGACCTCCTGAAGTACGGTGTAGTTGTAGTTTCGCAGCAGTGAGTTCAAAAAGCCGGCCGGAAGCATCTCGTACAGGTCGCGCCGCCATTTGGTGAAAAAGGAGGTCAGGGCGGACATGGAAATCAGTTCGTCCTTGCGAGCATAGGCCGAATAAAACTCGTTGAAAATCTTGATCGAATCGCGCCCTGAAAATCCGGTAACACCCTCCACTTCCGATTCGTCGATGATTCTTCGACGGCGCTTGGCGGTCAGGCGTTTGCGGTCTTCATCCGAAATCCAGGTCGGGATATAGCCGGTGTAAATTTCCATCTTGAGGATCTGCAGGTTTTCATCGCAGTACTGCCCGTATCTCATAGGATCGCCGATCCATTCCAGTAGTCCCTCGGAAGTTACTTTCATGCGGGTTGAGATGATGGTGCGGGCGAAGTTATGCAGCACACGCGGAATGAAACTTTCGTCGATATGCTTGCCGAAGATGTTGCGGTAGATCTCCACCTCGGTGTTCAGGTCCATCACGTAGGGGATGTTGATGTATTCGATCCGGTCGCTGAAGGATTGGAATCCTTCGATGGTCTTCTCATCTTCCGGGTTCATCAGTGCTATGAAAAGCGACCTGACGTTTTCCTCCACATCCTCAACCTTGTGAATCCCCTCGCTGATGATGTTGTGCAGTTCCAGCAGACGTTCGGCGTTGTGGGATTTAACATCCATCAGCGCATAGATGCCGTTGTTGGTCTTGGCAAAGTTGGAGTAGAGGTATTTAACCGCGTCGCTGTCTCCCAATAAAGTGTCGATTTTCCGCTGCAATTGCTCATTGGTCTTGATGTTTTGCTTCATGGGTTTATCGCCCGGATTGAAAACCGTGATCCCTTCCCCCAGGCGGCGGTTGAAACGGTAGGGACGCGCATGGATCATCTTGTAGATATCCATTGAACTGGGCAGCCGCCTGACCAGCGCCTCGTAGATCGAACTACAGATGGTGCAGGGGCTTTCACTGAAAACCCATTCATACTCCTTGTTGGTGAACAGTTTCCACTTGAACTCGTCATTGGTAAACAGGTCGTCAAAGAACATGCGCCGGTCGCGTTTGGGGATCAGCAGCAGCGGATTGTCATGGGAGGGACAGGCGATCTCCACATAGTCGCCACTGCGGTGCAGGGAACTCTTCATGTCGGCCAGTTCGGCCTGACCGAGTTCGTATTCGTCCAGCAGGTTGGAGAGCCGGTCTACAAAAGAGGACAACTGGGTCTCATTGATCTGCGCCAGCACCCGCCGGTCAAGCCGCCAGACGATCTCATAACGCCTGCCGGCGTCACTGTTGGCGTATTCTTCGAACTTCAGCAGCAGGTTGTTGAGAAAGGTGCTCTTGCCGGAGCCCGGGGGGCCCTCGAAGATATATATCTTGTTCTGGCGGGCGCTCCCTTTCATCGCATCCACATGGTTGATCAGGCGGTTGGCAAAGAGCCGGTCAGCGAAGAAGGGGCGGTCGGTGTTCTTAACGAACAGATTGCGGCAGTCGTAGGAGACGTAGTTGATCGATTCCGGATCATCGGGATATTCGTCGCGTCCCTCGCCGACGTAGGTTCTGATCATGTCGTGAAAGCTTTGAAAAACATTGCGGATGTGCGCGGCGGGTTTAAGAGCCAGTATCTTCAGGAAGTCGTCGAAAGGTATGGTCTGGTTGTGTTCCCGTTCGCTGATTTTGCGGTTGAGGTGTTTTATTGCTCTATCCACGTTCGACATATATCACCGTTAGAGTTCTTTTTTGGTCAGTACTCTGCCGTTCATTGAATATAAAACCCGTTGCCAGGCGATCTCGCCTTCAGGCGGTTGATCCGTTTTTGCTGCCGTGGCCGGAGTCTGGATGATCTGGGCTTCACTGGTCTCCAGGTGCACCGGACCGCCCCACAGGTATTCTATCCCGACCATCGTGTTGGCTATATATTCCTGGACCAGTTGTTTTCCCTCGAATTTATGGGTCAGGTAGAGGCTGCCCTCGATCCCCTTTGTCTGGTCCACGCTGATAACCGGCGGATGATAGAGCGTATCCTGCACCATCTGCTTGTAATCCTTGGCCTTGCGACTCTTTACGTAGTACTGCCACACCATGCGCTGCTGGTCCAGGCGCTTGCCGGCGACGAACAGTTTGTGCCTGTCGATGAAATCCTGATCCAGATGGTTCTTCAGGAACAGGTAGTCGCACAGGTTCTCACGCACCTTGAAGATGAATTCCTTGCCGGCCGAGGCGCCGCTGTCAAAGTGCTTGCGACTGTCGGAGTCGGTCATGCGCTGAAAATCGAAAGAGATTCGTCCCTTATCGGCCTGCTCCTCGATGTGCCCGAAAAGCCTCATACCCAGCGCATAGGGGTTCATCCCCACCCGAGGCATCGAGGTTACTCCGGCATGAATCCTGGCAAAGTCCACCTCATGCCCCCTGATACGGTCATCCTGCAGGAAGAGCGCTTCATGCCAGTAGCTGGCCCATCCCTCGTTCAGGATCTTGGTTCGGATCTGGGGCTGGAAGAATATGGACGTCTTGCGGACTATCTCCAGGATCGAGCGCATCCAGATGTTTTCATCTCTGGCCAGAAATTCCGAATTATCCAGCAAAAAGTGCAGCAGGTCCCGCTTTTTTGCCGGACGGGTATCATGGACCCTGGTGAAATGCGCTTCAAGTTCCGGATAGCGAAGTTCCGCTTCAACGAAGAAGGTCTTCTCACCCAGCTCCCCGTAGGTTCTCAGGCAGGCGTTGTAGCGATTGACTTCTTTGATGTATTCGCTGACCGAGATCTTCTTCTCCGACTGCAGGAAATAGTCGAAATAGTAGTTGAGGCGGGAAGAACAGGCCGCTTCCGGCGGGGTGAACAGGTCCGCCAGTTCGCCGTGAAAATCCACCAGGTTGTCGATACTTCTGGCAAATTCGATCACATAATCGACCCAGCGCCCCTTTTCAGCCCTGAGCCTGGCGATTACCCGCTTATCCGACAGGGCCTGGCCGGTGAAATCATAGTCCCAGGTATGGCGGAAGTAGAGGTTGTTCTGGAAAAAATCGATGTGGGCCAGCACGTGGTAGAAGATCATCACGTTCAGCCAGTCCGGGTTGTTGTCGTTGTAAAAGGAAATCGGGGGGCGGGTGTTGATAACTGTTTCGTAGGGGTTGCCGGGATAGAGTTCGTACTTGCCCCGTTCGCGCAATACCTCAACGTCATGAACCCAGTAATCGTAGAGCGTGGGAATCATCACCTTGGGAGACAGTTCCAGCAGATCCCGGTTGGTGACCACGTACTCCAGGCTCTCGTCGGTAAAGGAAAGGCCGGCTGCCCGTGCGCGCTCCTTGCAGCCTTCCATGATCCGCTTGGTATGTTGGTCGATAAGTTCCATGGAAAAATACCCATCTTTGGCGCGCGGTTCCGGCGCCCGGAGCGGGGTGATCCCGCCGCTAGGAAATCAGGTGTTTGATGCCTTCGATCAGTCTCTGTTCATCCGCATCTTTCTGGATCACATCCATCCGCAGCAGTTCGGGCATCTTCCTAAGCAGTCCCGAGCTGTTAAGATAGCGGGCCACCGTGGTGCTGGGGCCCTGACCATGTTCCGCTATGGTCACCCCCACGCGGCTGGCATAGACCAGCATTTTTTCAAGTTCCGGGATGGCGGCCGAGCCGGACTCGTCCCAGTCATCACCGTCGGTGCCCTGGAATACGTAGATGTTGTAATCCTTGGCCAGACTCTCACGTTCCACGATCTCGTTGACCAGACGATAGGCGCTGGATACCTGCGTGCCGCCCGCGACCCTCGAATTGTAGTAGCTGTAGAAGTCCGGCACTTCCTTGGCTTCGGTGTCGTGCAGTATGAAACGGGATTCGGCCTGGCCACCGTATTGGTAGAGCAGCCAGCTGTAGATCAGCACGTGCTGGCTGACGACCAGGTCCGTGACCTTGCCTGCCATGGAGCCGGAATAATCGCGCAGGAAGAAGAGCATAGCCTGCGGTTCGTAATCCTTTTCGCGCGACAGTATCCGGTAAACCTTGTCGCGCGGCGCGATCAGGAAGCGGGTCGGGTCGATATCCGACACATCCGGCAGATTGCCAAGCGAGATGTTGGTCTCGACGATCTTGCGCAGCGTTGCCTTTTTATCCAGTACCTGTCCGAAACCGCGATTTTTGTCAGTCAGTTCATAGCTGAAGCGTGTGAATGAACGCTTCTTGCCCTTGTCCCGCAGGTTCGGCAGCTGGAATTTCTCCGAGAGGATTTTACCCAGATCATAGGCCGAGGATTCGGTTTCGTGACTTGCGCCGCCCCCTTCACCGGGTCCGCTGCCGGCTTGATCGCCATTGTCGCGGACCGGCTGCTCGCCGATAACATCGCCTTCCTGCTCATCGCCGGTGCCACCCGATGAGCCCCCTTCACCGGGCGGGCGAACGGTCGGGTCGTGATAGAATTTTTCCTCGACCGTGGTCGGGATCACCACGACTTTCCCCTTGCGTCCCCGTCCCGGTTTTACCAGTTTGCCGACCTCGATCTTGCGCGGGAAACCGTCCTGTTCCCGTTGCCGGTCGCGCTCCAGGAGCTCGTCCAGCGATTTTGCCAGTGCAGCTCCGCTGCTATACGGTTCCACCGCCTGACGCAGCACCAGCAGATCACCGCTGTCGTAGAATCCGCGTCCGAATCCGGCCAGTTCGTGATTAGGCGGCAGGCCGGGTGCGGGCAGTCCGTGCCCGTTCCCGGCGCTGGCCAGTTCTTCTCGCATCCGTGCCTCCCGTTCGGGATCAAGTCCGGACGCCTTCAACTCTTCCAGATATGTAAACTGGTCGTTTCTCATAGAACCTTCAAAAACAAGTTATTAATTTTCATCCTCTTGCGTGCAGAAATACTCGATGGTCTTCTGGGCGCAGGTCCGGCAGTAGCCCAGTTTGTCGAGCATGGTCGTGATCATGCGGTCGTAGAGTTTCTGGTTTTCCTCGTTGGTGCGGTTGGCCAGCGCCCCGATCAGGCTGCCGGCGCCGGCGATGTCCGATTTCAGCCGCACGTCGGTGACCGCCTTGACCAGTTCCAGGTTATCCATGAAATCGTAATTGGGATCCATCGAGATCTTCTGTCCATAGATCTTGCGGATCGAGGTGCGGAACGAATCCCGCTGCTCCTCGGTCTTCAGGCCGATGCGCTCCTCGACGCTCTTGACGTAGCGTTCGTCGATCTTCAACGCCCGCAGTTCCCCGTTCTGGGGATCCTTGTATTTCCACATCCGGTCCGGCCCCAGGTTTTCGGCGTCGATACCGATGATCATGTTGACATAGTTCATCACGTCCTTGCGGATCGCGTGCGGTTCGTCCATGTAGGCGTTGAACATCTCGGTCATGATCCGTTCGCGGTAGAGCCCCTTGGCGATCTTCAGATCCTCCAGGTACTTGGCGCGATCGTTGGTTTCGACCACATAGTCCAGTACCACACGTTCAAGAGTCTTGAATACGTCATAGGCGAACATGCAGCGTCCTTCGTTGGTCTCCGAATTCTCGACCTGCAGCTGGATAGAACGCCCCAGGCTGCGGTGCCCCAATCCCTTCTGCCCGAAACGCTTGGTGATATCCGGGTCCTGCCCGAGGGTGTCGATCACCTCCGCCAGCGCCTTGATGCTCTTTTCGCCGGCTACTTCACCGGCCGCCAGTTTCATGGTTTCGATCGGGGTCAGCTTCTCCGAGCGGGGGAAGCGGGTCAACACGACACCTACCGAAGCGGCGTAGTTCAGGTTCGGGTCCTGGTGCAGCGCCTCCTTGGTCAGGGTTGTCTTGGCGTCGCTGCCGATGGCGTAGGCGGTGAGACCTTCCTGCAGCCGGTAATTGGTGTTGTGGGAAACATAGCAGATCCGGCAGCGGTCCACGATCGGCGCTTCCTCTTTTTCGGCCAGGAAGCGGTTGAATTCGGAGTTATTGCTGGTGGCGATGATCAGCGAGTCGATCGGCCACTTGTAGCCGTCGATCTCGATGGCCCGGTTCTGGATCACGCCCAGGTATACCTGGACCAGATCCTTTTTGTTCTTGAAGATCTCGTCCGAGAAATGGATGCCGCCGCCGGCGACCCGTGCCAGCGCGCCGCGCCTCAGGTCGAAGCGGTAGGGGTTGTTGGTGTCGGCGATATGCAGCAGGCGCTGGATAGATTCTTCGCCCAGAAGGTCCACCGACGACGAGGTTATCTTGTCCTTGGCCGGATACTTGCCGGTGACGGTGCCCAGGCTTTCGGACATCGGCACCGGGATGATCTGGACGAATTCCAGCATGCGGTTCAGGTCGCCATCGCAATATTCGCGGATATCGTTCCAGATATAGCCGCTGCAAGCGCCCAGCGGACGGTAGTTCTCGTACAGGGTGTCTATCGCGGTGTCGTCCAGGCCACCCTGTTCCGCCAGGAAGCGCCGGTTGTCATCGGCGGATTCTTGCAGGTTCATCGCCAGGATCAGCGGATCTTCAAAGGTCTGGGAATCGATGATATTGATTTTGCCGTAATGTCCCAGTTGTGCCAGGCCGTTATAGCGGAAGGTGTAACGGCGGTTTTTAGACTGGGACAGAAAGGCCCGGTATTGGGAACAGAGGAATTCGACAAAAAAGGTCTTGCCGTTGCCCGGCTCGCCGACCAGTACGAAGGCCATCTCCTTGCTGGAGCCCCCTTCGGCGGCGTCCTTGACATAGGAGACAAAACTGTTGATCTCGTCGAACATGCCGATGGTATGTTTTTTGCCGCTGCGGAATACCTTGAAGTCGTAGGTGGTTCTGCCGTTGACGACCACCTTTTCAAAACCGGATCCGAGAATCATCCTGGCCACGGATTGAAAGGCGTTCTCGAAGACCCTTTCACCTTCCTTTAGTGAAACAATATGCTGAATCAGCTTTTCATGAGCAGCCATGATACTCCTCCGTATGATTGTCGATTGACTGAAAATCAAGATTCACAATTATTACTTACAATATAATATTAGCAAGCAGTATATGAAATTATTCTTAAAAATATTCTCATTATCTGCGTGCCCCTGGTTTAACGGCTCTTTTGCCTTGCCGTTGCCACTTCATAAATGTTATTTTATCCCCTTTTGAACCATATTGGGAGGTGTTTTACGTGAGTTTATTCCGCTATCTGACGGCCGGTGAGTCCCATGGCCCGCAGTTGAGTGCAATTATCGAAGGGCTTCCGGCCGGCATCCGCCTGACGGCTGAAGCTGTTAATCTTGATCTGGCCCGGCGTCAGCAGGGGTACGGCCGCGGCGGTCGCATGAAGATCGAGAAGGACACGGTCGAACTGCTTTCCGGCGTACGCTGGGGTGAAACTCTGGGGTCGCCGCTGACACTGGTGGTGAAGAACCGGGACTGGGAAAACTGGCTGGAGAAGATGTCGCCGCTGGCGGAGCATCGCGACGATTCCAGCGCAGTAACACGTCCGCGCCCCGGCCACGCCGACCTGACCGGTGCAATGAAATATAATCATGGTGATGTCCGTAACGTTCTTGAACGCTCAAGCGCCCGTGAAACCGCAGTTCGCGTGGCCGTTGGCGGAGTGGCCAGGGCTCTGCTGGCGGAGTTCGGTATTCGTGTGGGCGGCTATGTCACCGAGGTGGGCGGAGTGGTGGCCGAGGCTCCGAAAGAGTCGCTGGACCAGTTGTGGCAACGTGCGTCCGCATCGGAAATGTTCTGCTGCGATCCGCGTGCCGAGGTGGAGATGAAGCTGGCGGTTGACGTAGCCAAGGCTGCCGGGGATACGCTGGGCGGCGTGGTCGAGGTGCAGGTGCAGGGGGTGCCGGCCGGGCTGGGCAGTTATGTGCATTGGGACCGCAAGCTGGACGCAAGACTGGCGATGGCGCTGATGAGCATCCAGGCCATCAAGGGGGTCGAGGTCGGAATCGGCTTCGAGGCCGCCCGCCGTCCGGGGTCCAGGGTGCATGACGAGATTTCCTATGAGAACGGCTATTGTCGCGATACGAACAATGCCGGCGGGATCGAGGGGGGCATGTCTAACGGCGAGCCGATCGTACTGCGGGCCGCGATGAAGCCGATTCCGACTCTTTACAAACCGCTCCGGTCCGTGGATATGCGCACCCACGAAGCATTTGAGGCAACCGTGGAACGTTCCGATACCTGCGCGGTTCCGGCAGCGCTGGTGGTGGCCGAGGCTGTGGTGGCGATCGAGATCGCCGACGCGTTGCTGGAGAAGTTCGGCGGGGATTCGGTCGTCGAGATCAGGCGTAATCTGGAGGGGTACCTTGGGCAGATTCGCAATGCCTGACCGTCCCGTTATACTGACCGGTTTCATGGGGAGCGGCAAGAGCAGTGTCGGCAGGCTGTTGGCCGATCGGCTTTCATGCCGTTTCATCGATCTGGATGCCGAGATTGTCAAGTCCTCAGGAGTTTCGATCAACGAGCTCTTTGCCCGCGATGGCGAGCCGGTTTTCCGCCTTCTGGAGAGCGCCCAGCTGGAGAGGATTCTGTCAACAACGGAACGCTGCGTTGTCGCCACCGGTGGCGGCGCGGTAATCGCTCCTCAAAATCGTGAAAAGATGCGGAAACTGGGTGTAACGGTCAACTTGATGGTAACTTTGGAGCAGGTTCTCCAGCGTCTTCAAGGCTGCGACGACCGCCCTCTGCTGGCAGGTGAAAAGGCCGCGGAACGAGCCGCAGCGCTGATGGAAGAGCGTGAACAATTTTATGCCGACGCAGATATTAGAATTGACACGGACGGGAAATCCGTGGAAGATGTCGCGGCAGTGATTTTAAGCCATTTGAAGGGGCTTTTAGCGTGAGCTTGCTGACCGTTAACCTGGCTGAGAACAGCTATGACATAATCATCGAGCACGGCTGCCTTTCATCGCTTGGCGCAAGATGCGCCGCGCTCGGACTTGCCGGTGTGGCTGCGGTCATTACCAACCCGACCGTATCTGCTTTGTATGGACGGACAGTGCTGGATTCCCTGGAAACTGCAGGATTCAAGGCTGTTCTGATCGAGATTCCGGACGGAGAAGAGTACAAGAACTCAGCTACGCTGAACCGGGTGTATGATGCACTTCTGGAAGCCGGAATCGACCGGAGTTCGTTCATTGTCGCGTTGGGCGGCGGCGTGGTGGGCGATCTCGCCGGATATGCCGCCGCCACCTGGCTGCGCGGCATACGGTTCGTGCAGGTGCCGACCACGCTGTTGTCACAGGTGGACAGCAGTGTCGGCGGAAAAACCGGCATAGACCATCCGCTGGGCAAGAACCTGATCGGGGCTTTTTACCAGCCGCGACTGGTGCTGATAGATGTTGCAACGCTTGATACACTCGATCTCCGCCAGTTCCGGGCCGGTTTAGCAGAGGTTGTCAAATATGGTGCGATCATAGATCTGCCTTTTTTCGAATTTCTGGAATCCAATATCGATGCGATACTGGCCATGGATCCGGATACGCTGATCAGGGTTATCTGCCAATCCTGTGCTCTCAAGGCCCAGGTGGTCGAACTGGACGAGAAGGAGTCCGGCTTGCGTGCTGTTCTTAATTACGGTCATACTTTGGGACATGCCTTTGAAACCCTTTGCGGCTATTCCGGAATGGTGCACGGTGAGGCGGTGGCGATCGGCATGGCGCTGGCGGCGCGGGTGTCGGCGGCACTCGGTTTTTGCAGTCCGGGGGATGTGCTCAGGATTACCACGTTGATTGAAAGTTGCGGACTTGCTACCGACGTCCCTTCATTTGACCGCGGGAAACTTCTCAATTCGATAGCAGCGGACAAAAAGTCCAAAAGCGGAGCTATCACATTTATATGTAACAATGGCATCGGCATGTACGCCATGTCGCAGCATACCCCCGAAGAATTGCTCAAATTGAGCGGGCTGGAGGCGTGACCATGCAGCAGGATAATTCGTCGTTCTGGGCAGACATAAAAACATTAGAGGAACGTCTTGCCAATTCACCCGATTCGTTCTGTTTTGCGAAGCTGTCAGAAGTCTATCTGAAGGTGGGCTTGATTGAAGATGCTCTGCATACCGCGCGCCAGGGCATTGCAAAACATCCCTCCTATCTGGCCGGCCAGCGTGCCCTGGCGATGGCCAGTCATGCCAAGGGCCTGACCGATGAGAGTCTGGCCGCCCTCAGAATTGTTACCGAGGCAATGCCGGATGATTTGACGTCTCAAAAACTGCTTGGCCGGCTCTTGATTGCTGCCGGAGACCTGAGTGCCGCCCGGATCGCCTTCAACACCGTTCTGGAGTTTACTCCTGATGACGTGGAAAGCCGCCTGGAACTGGAATCACTTGAACGACCGGCCGGGGTTGCGCCAATGCCTGCCTCGCAGGAAGACTTCGACGACGATGAAATTATTGAAGACCTGGAGATTCTGGAAGAGCTTGAACTATATGAAGAAGAGCCCGATGCTTCCGAGTCGGAATCCTTTGAATCTGCGCTGGAAACGGAAACTCCGCCGGAACGGCACCATGATCCGCTTTCAACCGGTACGCTTGCCGAGCTGTACGTTTCACAGGGTTTTATCGACAAGGCGCTTGAGATTTATCGGGCCATCCTGAACGATAATCCAGCAAACAGTGCCGTCAGTGACCGTGTTTCCGAGCTTGAACTAATGCTTGTTCCGGCTGTGTCTCCTGTCTCCGCCTATGAATTTTGTGATGAACCGGAAGACGCTACTGTATCGCTTCCGGAACCCTGTGGAACGCTTCCGGCGGATATGTATCAGGAAACTCCGGTGTCTTCACCCTTTACTTCTTCTGAAGAGATTTTTTCTCAAGAAGCATTTACAGAAGCACCAATTGCTTCTGTCAGCTCTGCCCTGCCGACAATGGGAACCGCGGATAATGCGCTCAGCACTCTCGAAGGGTGGCTGGAAAACATCAGGAGGATCAGATCATGCCGCTGAAAAGTACGCTGAACGCCATTTTAGACTCCGTGGACGGGGCCCTGTCAGTAGTGATAATGGCGTATGACGGTATTCCAATTGATGAGGTCTCCTTGGAACAGTCTGAGTTTGATATGCAGCTGCTCTCGGTTGAGTATGCATCGGTACTCAAGGAGATCAAGCGCGCCGTCGATGTCATCAAGGTCGGTGAACTCGAAGAGGTGGCCATATCCACTACTCAGACACGGGTTATTGTCAGGGTTCTTAATGACGATCTCTTTGCTGCCTTGATCATGAAGCACGATGGAAACTTCGGCAAGGGACGTTACATGCTGAAACTCAAATCATACGAACTGGCCAGGGAGCTGTCATAGTCATGAATTTACTGGTTCTGCACGGTCCTAACCTGAACATGCTTGGAAAACGGGAACCACAGGTCTACGGTACCCGGACCCTGGATGATATCAATAGTTCGCTGCATAAACTCGCGGATGAGCTGGGATGCAGCATCTCGTTTTACCAGTCGAACATCGAAGGGGAGCTGGTAACTGCCATTCAGGGGGCGGTTTCGGGTTGTGACGGAATCCTTATCAATCCGGCTGCATACACCCACACAAGCATTGCGATTCGTGACGCTCTGTCCGCGGTGGGACTGCCCTGCGTGGAAGTACACCTCTCCAACATCCATCGTCGTGAATCGTTTCGGCATTCAAGCATGATCGCACCGGTTGCGATAGGTCAGATATGCGGATTCGGCAGTGACAGCTATCTGCTTGGATTACGGGCATTATTTAATCACATTAAAAAAACTGACTGATTGAATTCGCCGTGAGAACGGCTTTTTTGCCTTTCAGCTAAAAACAGTTTGTAGTCAGGGTTTCATTTATGCTAAAAAGCAGGCGCTCAAGTCTGGATCCATTCTTTGAAGAATATGCGCTTGACGCGGTGCTTATCACGGATATCAGGAATATTCGTTATCTGTGCGGTTTCAGCGGCACCGAGGGCGCATTGCTGATCTCCCGGAGCGCTGTATGGTTTCTGTGCGATTCCCGTTATACCGCTCAGGCTCGAGCCGAGGTGCAGGGGGCTGATGTCAGGGAATGTGCACTCCGCCTTGAAACCCTCTACGCGCTGGCGGTGGAAAACGGGTTCAGGCGGATCGGTTTCGAGGCGTCACACACGTCTGTCACGGCCTTTCGCAAGCTCGTAGGTGTGTTTTCCGGTATTGAACTGGTTGAACTCGGGTCGGTTCTGGACAATGTCCGGATCTGCAAGGATGCTTCGGAAATCGAGCTGCTCTCTTCAGTAGCCATTCTCGCTTCGAAGTCGCTGAAATCGGTGCTTAGCCTGATAAAGCCCGGCGTGCTCGAGTCCGAGATTGCGCTGGAACTGGAATTCGAGATGAGACGACGCGGAGCGGATGGACGAGCGTTTGATTTCATCGTTGCTTCGGGCGTTCGGGGGGCGATGCCGCATGGCAGGGCCAGCGACAAGGCGATACAGTCCGGTGAGCTGGTGACGATTGATTTTGGTGCTCTCAAGGATGCCTATCATTCCGACGAGACCGTAACGATCGCCTGTGGTGAACCAGGTCCACGAGAACGCGAGATACATGCAATAGTAAAGGCTGCCCATGACCTTGCGATAGAGCAGGTCAGGCCCGGTCTTGGCTGCAGGGAACTGGACGCGGTTGCCCGTGATTATATTGGTGAACGCGGCTACGGTGAGTATTTCGGACATGGCCTGGGACATGGCGTCGGGCTTGAAATCCACGAGATGCCGACATTGTCGCCACGCAGTGATGCCATCCTGAAAGAGGGCATGGTGATCACGATAGAGCCGGGGATTTACATTCCGGGTTTCGGAGGGGTAAGGATTGAAGATACGCTGGTGGTAACAGCTGACGGCTATCGTATTTTGACCTGTGCCGACAAACAATTGCTGGTACTTTAGCATACCGACATCAAAAAGTAGCATTACATCTGAGTTAATTAAAGGAGAGACAGAAGATGGATATCAAGGATCTGAAGTTGTTGATAAAGACGGTGACCGAGTCTGACATCACCGAGTTTGAGATGGACAACTCCGATGAGAAGATCGTTATCAAGCGTGGGCATAAACCGGAATATATCCAGATGGGCTCACCGGTCATGCAGTCCTACGCAGCTCCCCAGTACGCAGCTGCTCCAGCCCCAGCCGCCGCTGCACCGGCCGTTCCGGCGCCAGCCGCAGCCGTGGAAGCCGGTGATACTCTTAACTCCCCCATTGTCGGTACTTTCTACCGTGCGCCAGCTCCAGACGCCGCGCCTTATGTCGAGGTCGGACAGGTGGTTGAGCAGGGTCAGGTACTCTGTATCGTAGAGGCAATGAAGCTGATGAATGAAATCGAGGCCGAGTGCAAGTGCAAGATTGTAAAGATCTGCAAGGAAAACGCACAGGCAGTAGAATTCGGCGATCCGCTGTTCGTGATCCAGAAACTTTAATTTCACTTCCACATCTAAGAGGGGTTTGCCTTCATGTTCCATAAAGTCCTTATTGCAAATCGCGGAGAAATTGCCGTCAGGGTCATTCGCGCCTGTAAAGAGCTGGGCATCAAGACGGTTGCCGTCTATTCACAGCCGGACGTGAATTCGCTGCATGTCAAGCTGGCCGATGAAAGCGTCTGTATCGGACCGGCCCCAAGCGCAAAGAGTTATCTCAACATCAACGCCATCATCAGTGCAGCTGAGCTGACCGATGCCGAAGCGATTCATCCCGGCTATGGTTTCCTCTCCGAGAATGCCAATTTCGCCGAAGTGTGTGAAAAATGCGGCATCACCTTTATCGGGCCAACCGCTGAGAGCATGCGGATCATGGGCGACAAGATCAGTGCCCGCCAGGCGGTTATCAAGCAGGGCGTCCCCATTCTGCCCGGCACCAAGGAAGGTGTGCATTCGGTTGACGAGGCGGTCAAGATTGCCAAGGAGATAGGATTTCCGGTGATCATCAAGGCCACGGCGGGTGGCGGCGGTCGCGGCATGAAAATAGTCCATTCCCAGGCTACGTTGCCTAATGCCTTTGCAACCGCCCGGGCCGAAGCCCAGGCCGGTTTCGGCAATCCAGAAGTGTATATCGAGAAGTATTGCGAGCAGCCTCGCCATGTTGAAATCCAGATTCTGGCTGACAAACATGGCAACGTGATCCACCTGGGTGAGCGTGACTGTTCCATTCAGCGTCGTCATCAGAAGCTGATCGAAGAGGCGCCTTCTACCGTTGTCACACCTGAAATCCGCAAGGCAATGGGTGACGCGGCGGTCAAGGCCGCTGCTGCTGTCGGTTACAACAGTGTCGGAACCATCGAATTTCTTGTTGACAAAAATAACCAGTTCTATTTCATGGAGATGAATACCCGTGTCCAAGTTGAACATCCGGTAACCGAAATGGTAACCGGGGTTGATATAGTTCGTGAACAGATCCGCTCGGCCGCCGGAATCCCCTTGCGCTACAAGCAGGAGGATATCCAGATCCGGGGTCATTCCATCGAATGTCGCATCAATGCAGAGGATCCCTTCAAGTTCACCCCATGTCCGGGCAAGATTACCGCTTATCACCCGCCGGGAGGCCTTGGTGTCCGGGTTGATTCATTTGTCTACGACCAGTACACGGTTGTGCCGCACTACGATTCATTGATCGGTAAGTTGATTGTCCACGCCGATACCCGCGATGAGGCCATCAAACGCATGGCGCGAGCACTGGATGAATATTTGATCGAAGGTATCAAAACCACTATTTTCTTTCACAAACGGATTATGGCCAACAAAGATTTCATTGAAGGAAACATCGACACCTCTTTCCTTGAGCGCATCGTACTGGAGTAGCTATCATGGACTTTCCGGAAGAACTGAAATACTCTAAGGAACATGTCTGGGTCAGAATTGAACGTGCCACCGCGGTAATAGGCATCACTGACTTTGCCCAGGAAGAGCTTGGTCTGGTCAATGGTGTGGAGCTTCCCGATGAAGGGGACGAGGTAGAGCAGGACGACTCGGTAGGCTCGATTGAAGCGCGTAAGACCGTGGCTGAAATTTACGCCCCATTCAGTGGTACCGTCCAGAGCGTAAACCATGAAGTACTTGATAATCCGGATCTGGTCAACGATGATCCCTATGACGGTGGTTGGTTGGTTGAAATTTCACTTGATGACCCGGATGAACTTAAAAGTCTGATGTCGGCCGACGATTATGCCGACTATATAGAAAACAGGGATTAAGTTATTACATAAACTGTGCTATAAGGGCGAGATGAGGTCATATCTCGCCCTGTTTTATTGAAAGGACTCCAACGTGCGCCCGTCGCTCCTGTTGTTTGCATTGATATTGATTTCTCCCGTTGCGAAACATGTCTCAGCTGAACAATTTCCGCTGACCCTGAAAGAATCAATCCGCATGGCGGTTGAAAAAAACCTTGATGTGCGGGCTGAACTCTATAACCCGGCCCAGTTCGAGGCGGAAATTAACCGTAATCGTTCGATCTATGACCCGCAGTTGTCATTATTGACCGAATACACCGACGCGACCATCTCTCCAGTAGGATCGATCACCTCCGGCAAAACCACAGAATCCCAGTCTTTTCTGGTTAATTCTTCCCTCAGTCGTCTGTTGTGGACCGGCGCCAGCGCATCGATCAATTTCAATAACAGCTATACCGGCAGCAATTCATCCCAGTCCATGCCGAACTATTGGCAAACCGGACTGGGAGCCAGCATCAGTCAGCCGCTTCTTAAAAATGCCGGACGCGATGCCACCGAAATTGCCATCAACGTGTCCAGGCTATCCAAATTTGCATCTCTGGAACGCTTCAACGCCAAACTGCTGTCAACAGTTGTGCAGGTTCGAACGGAATATTTCAGACTGCACAGTTTGCTGGAGGAACGTGATGTAAAGAAGGTCTCCCTGGAGTTGGCTCGCAAGATTCTTTCGGATACCAAGGCCAGGGTCAAGGCTGGTATTTTGCCTGCGATGGAAATTCTCAATGCGGAATTCGGTAGCGTTACCAGGGAAAAGGAGCTAATCGATGCGGAACTGGCCGTCAAAAACCAAATCGATTTTTTAAGGTTGCTGCTGCAGGTCGAGGATAAAAATGCGGAGTTGCGCATCGTCGATCCTCCTCCACGCGAACTCTTCAATACCGTCGAGAGTGACGCCATCAGCATGGCTCTGGAGCGGCCGGATATTCGCGAACAGAAACGCAATCTGGAAATCGCCGAGTTGCAGACCCGTGTTTTCAGCGCAAAGACCCGCCCTGATCTGGCCTTGACCGCATCCGCATCCTTGACCGGCAATGATAGTACTTACCATGGCAACATGGATAAGGTTGTCACTTTTGATTATCCGGTATGGAGTATCGGACTGAATTTTGTCTATCCCCTGGGTAACAGGGCCGCCGAAAACGACTATCGCAAGAGCAGGCTTAAAACCGAACAGACCGCACTACAGATACGCAGTCTTGAAGAGAGCGCCGCCAATGAAGTAAGAGCGGCGATTCGCGGGATCGCAACCGGATTCAAGCAAATTGAAGTGACGGACCGTGGGCGAGCCTTTGCCGAGGAGAGGTTGCGCGCTTTCATCCGAAAAAACGAGGTCGGACTCGCAACCACCAAGGAAGTGCTGGACGTGGAGAATGATCTGGCGGTTTCAAAAAGCAACCAGATCAAGGCGGTGGTGGGGTACGCCAATGCGTTGACCCGTTATTGGCAGGTTACTGGCGAACTGCTTGAGCGCGAGGGCATTCGTGTCGTTGAGGGTGACGCCGACAAACTTTATACCGCGACCCGATGATGCTGCGAATCGGCCAGATAGAATACGCTAACTGTACGCCACTGTTCCATCTGCTCAGGGAACAGTTTCCCTGTGACGATTATGAGTTCGTTTCAGGAGTGCCTGCCGCGCTTAATGCCCTTCTGGCAAACGGCAGGATTGATGTCTGTCCTTCCTCTTCGATAGAGTATGCCATACACTCCGAGCGTTATCGTATCCTGCCGGACCTTTCAATCTCCAGCGATGGTGCGGTTGCCAGCGTTCTGCTGTTCTCCCGTGTTCCGGTCGAGGACCTCAATGGACGGAAGATATTGCTCAGCTCTGAATCTGCAACATCTGTCAATCTTCTGAAGATACTTATGAAACAGCATTATTGTTGTGATTGTGAGTATGAGGTAAGTGCCTGGGAAATAACAGATGCATTATCGGCCGCCCCGGCACTTCTTCTCATCGGTGATGCCGCTCTGAGGGCGTCAATTCATGAGCCGGATGTGAAGGTTTATGATCTCGGTGAAGTATGGCGTAACTGGACCGGACTGCCATTTGTTTTCGCTCTCTGGTTATGCCGGATCGAAGTATCCGAAAACGAGAGTTTGCTCGAATTGTCCCGCCAGTTGACTCAGGCGAAGCATCTTGCCGCACTTCACTATGAACGGATCGTAGCGCTGACGGAGGAGTTGAGTTGGATGGAGCCTGAACATCTGCTTTCGTACTGGCAAAACAATATATCCTACCATTTGGATCAACGTAACATATCTGGCTTGAAACTCTTCTATCAGAAGTGCTTTGAGATGGGACTGGTAGATTCAGTGCCGACATTAAATTTTATATCACCATGAATTCGGGTGAATTGGCTGGCTAATGAATCAAAAGCATATTGACAGCGGCAGATGGGTCCATACATTGTCGGGGATTATCCGTTCGGCCGGTGATCCATTGCATGATTACGGATCTCAGCGTCTTGATGATACCTGCGTCAGAGTAACAATCGTGGCGCGTACCCGCTGGATCATGCTGCTGTTGATTCTGCTATATGCGCTTTTTGCGGCGCTTAGTTACAAATTGAGCACGGTCGGGTTCTGTTTTAGTATTCAACAAACGAGCTTTCTCGCACTCACCGTGGTTTTCGTTGTAATTTACAATGCCGTGCTCTGTTCGAAATGCCCCCATCTCAAGCGTGTTCCATATCTGATTCATATTCAGATCGCTCTTGATCTGATATTTGTAACCACGCTGATTCATTTTACCGGCGGTGTCGTCAGCTGGTTCTGGCCGGTATATCTTCTGGTTACCATTGAATCGGCTTTCCTGTTTGATGACAAGCGTGACGTGTGGTTGATCGGCACGCTGGGCGCAACATTCTATGGCGCGCTTCTCGCGGTTGAAAGTTTCCATATTTTGCCCCATGTGGAGATGCCTTTCATAAACGCATCCCTGCACAAGGAATTTCTGTTTCAGCTGCTTATGTGGTGTTGGGTTGCCGGCATGAATGCAACCGTCGCTTTTGTCGCCGCGTTCATGATGGATACAATCCGCCGGGATAACCGCAGGGTGAAAGAGGGCGAGGAGGCTCTTCTCAGCTTTATCTCTTCGGCAAACGACCTGATCTTCAGCTGTAATCCGAACGGGCGCATATTGTACGCTAACCAGATGTTTCAGGATCTGCTTCACATCGAGATCGACAATCCACGTGCACAGTCCCTGTTCGATCTTGTGGAAGGAGATCCCAGGGAGTTGCTTGCCAGTTTGATTGAGAGCATTGCCCTGGGCGGGCAACCGGAGCACCTTGATGTTACATTCAAACCAGCGGGAGAATTGCCGGTTGAAGTTGAGATGAGTCTTTCCACCAGCCATCGTGACGGAGATTCTGTTGTGGTATGGGGGGTCTGCCGTGACATAACAGAACGGAAGAAGGCCCAGAACGAATTGTATGTGATGGCGCATCATGACATACTTACCGGACTTCCAAACAGAATACTTCTGTTGGACCGCTTGCATCAGGCAAAGTCTCTTGCCAACCGCATGCATGAAAATTTTGCACTGCTTTTCCTGGACCTGGATCGTTTCAAGATAATCAACGATACATTGGGGCATTCCGTAGGCGACGAACTGTTGCGGCTTGTAGCCGCGCGTCTTAAGCGTACTTTGCGCGAGTCGGATACCGTGGCCAGAATTGGTGGCGACGAGTTCATCATTCTCCTGTTAAACGTGGATAAGCACGCTGTCGGTCAGTTGGCGGACAAAATTCTGAAATCGTTGGTGCTGCCGTTCAATCTTCGGGATCACGAACTGTTTGTCACCACCAGCATCGGTATCTGTATGTATCCCGACAACGACCAGGATACCGAGTCGATGATGAAAAAAGCGGATGTTGCCATGTATCATGCAAAAGCGCTGGGGCGAAATAACTTCCAGTTTTATGACGAACAGATGGACCTGAATGCGTCCCGGCGTTTTGTCATTTCAAACAGTCTGAGACGGGGTCTGGAACACGATGAGTTCAGGTTGTACTACCAACCAAAAATCGATGTATTGACAGGACAGATCGTTGCGGTCGAGGCGTTGGTGCGCTGGGAACATCCTGAACTGGGACTGCTTTCTCCACTCGAATTCATACAGTTGGCGGAAGAAAACGGTTTGATTATGCAGTTGGGGGAGTGGGTGCTGCGTGAAGCCTGTCTGCAGAATATGAGATGGCAGCGTGAAGGAGTTGCCAGTATACGCGTTGCGGTGAATCTTTCCGGTTATCAGCTGCAGCACCAGAGTCTTATGACGGTGGTGGGCCTGGTGCTCAAGGAAACCGGCATGTCACCGGATCACCTCGAGTTTGAAATAACCGAAAGTGTGGTCATGCAGAATCCTGATTTTGCGGTTTCCATTCTGACTCAGATATCCGCGCTTGGGATCCACATCTCGATCGACGACTTCGGCACAGGCTATTCCTCCCTGGCCCACTTGAAACGGTTTTCCGTAAATACGCTCAAAATAGACAAGTCGTTTGTAAATGAAGTCAGCATCAATGGCACCGATGCAGCCATTGCCACCGCCATTATAGCCATGGGCAACAGTCTCAACCTGAACGTAATCGCGGAAGGCGTTGAGACCCAGGCCCAGTATGATTTCCTGAAGAAGAATAATTGCGGTCAGGTGCAAGGATTCTTCTTCAGCCGCCCGTTACCATCCGATGACATAATCAAAGTCTTGCAACAGAATGTGCTGGATGTAAGGCAATCAACTTTGCAGGTGTGATTTCCTGGCTACATAGTCGGCGAGTATTCTGGAGTGATCGAAACAAAGTTGCTCCGGCAGCTCGTACAGCCTGAAACAGGCAAGGTTAGTCGCGTCATCGGCAGCCTGTGGCGTGCCGTGGCCGGTTCCGACAAATACAGTGGAGATTGTGTGCATCCGGCTGTCGCGGGACGGATCGGAATAGCAACCCAATAAACTCAAATCCGACACGGTAAGAGATGTTTCCTCAAGAGCCTCACGAATGGCAGCACTCTCCAAACTCTCTCCGTAATCGACAAATCCCCCGGGAAGCGCCCAGCCATAGGGCGGATTTTTGCGCTCTATCAGAATTATACCGTTGTCCATTTCTATGATTATATCAACCGTTGGAAACGGATTACGGTACTGTTTTACTTCAGAACCACAGGTTTGGCAGGTGAGGGCATTATAAGACATGGGGCCTCCAGGAATAAAAAAGGGGAGAATGTTAATTCTCCCCTTTGAAAGCAGCAATGTACGTAAGGATTACTTTTTCTTCTTGGCCGAACCACCGGAAGCTTTTTTGGATGCTTTGAGCGGGTTGACCTTGGTGTCGTCCACCTTGATCTCTACTTTCACGTGCGAAGCAAAATTACAGATGCCGCCGACCCATTTCTTGGCTGGCGCCGGGTATGCGCTGCACACCTGGCCGATGGTGCCGGTTACGATCCGGTCGCATCCTTCACAGTTTTCTTCAATAACCTGACAAGAACCACCTGTAAAAATACAACCCTGTTTTCCCCAAAAGGTACACTCGATACCTGGAAGTACTGTCTGACACTGCATGCTTCTTCCTCCTGAATTTGTTCTTGAATGAAAAATAACCTTATCAATTCTAGCCGAGAAATGTCAACGGAAAAATTGTCGGGAAACCGGACTGTTTGAATGGCTTGAGATTTGTATTCAATTGGCAAATTCGATTAATAATAAACAGAATATTATTTGTTAATAAGATTGATAATCAAAAATATATCGGTAAAATGAATGCACTATTATTGATTCTGTTCGGAAAGGTGGTGACAACATGGAAAAGGACATGATTAGAAGTCTTGTTGCCGGTATGGGGATTGCCGGACTGGTAGCAGGCACGACACTTGCGGCGCCAGCCCTGGCTGCAGAATCCGGTTGAGGAGGCAAGGCGGGCGCCGGGAGCGCCCCAAAGGCTAAGACCGCGACGTTCAAGAAGGTGACATCCGCGGTAAAGGCCGATAAAAAAGCCGTAAAAACGAAGAAAAGTCTAAAAGACTCTGCCGGCAAAGAGGGACAGAAACCCAAGGAAGTACCAGGGAAAAGTGGCTGAGGCGGTTCAACCAAGTAGCGCGGTCGCGCTACGTACCTTACCGGAAAGCGGATCCAAGAGAAGGATTATGATCGGTGCCATCACGCGATGATCAACTTATCGGAAGTATTTCCGTGCTGTCGCGCCTTGCTTGGCGTTAAAGTCTGGCAGCGGATACTCGACAATGCGGGAGATGGCTTGGAACCGACCGACTTTCCGGCTGTTCTTAACGATTTGGGTGAGCCCGGAGTCTCGCCATTTCTTCCCGGGCTCGCCCATATTGAACTTGCCGGTTTTCAGGCTCAGACTGCTGATCCGATACCGGAAGCAACAGATAAACCAATGCTTAATCCCACCCTGCAGATTATTCCGGTCGTCTGGACCAATCTGGTTAATCTGCTCACCCGATCCAAGCGGCGTGACCTTGCGCGTGTAAAGCCGGGAAATGAATATATTCTCGTGTGGCGGGAACCGGCGACCGGCCGTGTCCGAGTGCAGGCAGCCGAGTCGTGCGATCTGCTGGCCATCAAGATCAACGTTGAAGAACTTGACCCGAATGATGTTGCTCGAGAGTCGTCAGTCCCGGCCGGCAAGATAGATGCGATCATGCGGGAAGCGGCCTGGAAGGGGCTTGTGCTTTCACCGCCATCGGCGCTTCGTCGTGAAGCGTTCGTTCCCGGTCAGGATGAAAATAAATCCGTGGCAGATGTCTTCACCCTGCAGTGGCACCTGACCCAGCAGTGCGATCTTAACTGCCGTCACTGCTATGACCGCACCAACCGCGCCGCGTTTCCGTTTGACAGGGCCCTGTCGTTGCTGGATGAGCTGGGCTCTTTCTGCCGCAGCCGCTTTGTGCGAGGCCAGGTTTCCCTGACAGGTGGAAATCCGCTATTGTACCCGCATTTTTTCGAACTTTACCGGGCTGCTGCCGAGCGCGAACTGATGATTGCCATTCTTGGAAATGCGGTCGAGCGTGCCGACATGGAGCGGATCGTGGCGATACGGATGCCGGTTTACTACCAGGTCAGCCTGGAGGGGTTGGAGTCGCACAATGACGGGATTCGCGGTGCGGATAACTATCGGAGGACGGTCGACTTCCTGAGGATGCTGACCGAGATGGGAGTGCCGAATATGGTCATGCTGACCCTGACCCGGCATAATATGGATCAGGTTATTCCGCTGGCTGCCGAGCTTGAGGGAATCACCGGCGGCATGGCCTTCAATCGCCTGGCACTGTTCGGAGAAGGAGCGGCTCTTGAACTGCCGACGCCGATTGAGTATCGCATATTTTTGGAGGAGTATGTCAGGTCAATTGAGTCACATACCGTACTGGGTCTCAAGGACAACCTGCTTAACACGGTCTTGGAGCGGAGCGGAAAAGAGCTGTTCGGTGGGTGTGCCGGTTACGGCTGCGGCGCTGCTTTCAACTTCGTATCAATTCTTTCCGATGGCGAGGTGCATGCTTGCCGCAAATTCCCGTCACCGATAGGCAATATCATTACCGATAGCCTGGAAAATATTTACCTCTCCGATGCCGCCGGTCGATATCGTTCGGGAAGCAGCGCTTGTGCCGGATGTCACCTGAATGCCGTCTGTCGTGGCTGCCCGGCGATAACCGCCAGCCTGGGTCTTGACCCGTTCTGTGAAAGAGATCCCTACTGTTTCAGAAATCCTTCCTGAGAGCCAATTTACCGTTCAACGTCGGCTGATTTTCAAAAAATTATCCAGAAGCTCCATGCCGCAATCGGTCAGAATCGACTCCGGGTGGAATTGCACCCCCCAGATCGGCAGTTGTTTGTGGCGCAGCCCCATGATTTCACCGTTCTCTACCCAGGATGTGACTTCCAGGCAATCCGGTAGAGTAGGGCGGTCAACGATCAGGGAGTGGTAGCGGGTGGCCTGGAAGGGGTTGGGGAGCCCGGCATAAAGTTCCTTGCCGTCATGGTGGACAGGGGATGTTTTGCCGTGCATCAGGGAAGAGCTCCTGACAACGTTGCCTCCAAAGGCGGCGCCGATGGACTGGTGTCCGAGGCAGACCCCCAGGATCGGGATCTTCCCTGCGAAATGCCTGATTGCCGCGACAGAAATTCCGGCCTCTTCGGGCGAACATGGGCCGGGGGACACAACGATGCGTTCAGGATTCAGCGCCTCTATCTCGGCCAGCGTGATCCTGTCGTTACGGTGAATCTGCACTTCTTCGCCCAACTGTCCGAAATACTGGACGATATTGAAGGTAAAGGAGTCATAGTTATCGATCATCAGCAGCATTTAGACAATACCTCTCTCCGCGGTTTCAACTGCTCGCATTACGGCCATCCCCTTGTTTACGGTTTCCTGCCACTCCGCGGCGGGATCGGAGTCGGCCACGATTCCGGCCCCGGCCTGGAGATGCACTTTGCCATCCTTGATAACCAGGGTGCGTATCGTGATGCACAGGTCCATGTTGCCGGAAAAAGAGAAATATCCGACGGCGCCGCCGTAGATTTCGCGGCGAACCGGCTCCAGTTCGTCGATGATCTGCATGGCGCGAATTTTTGGCGCTCCCGATAAAGTGCCGGCCGGGAAGGTGGCCCGAACCAGATCGAAGGCATCCTGATCGCCGGCCAGTTCACCCCGGACATTGGAGACGATATGCATGACGTGGGAATAACGCTCGATCAACATCAGTTCCGACACCTTGACCGATCCTGTGGTGCAGACTCTCCCAAGATCGTTTCTGCCAAGATCCACCAGCATCACATGCTCGGCGCGCTCCTTGGGGTCGGCCAGAAGCTCTTCGGCCAGTAACGCATCAGCTTCCGGGGTTGTCCCACGCGGCCTGGTTCCGGCAATCGGGCGCAGTTCCACCTGTGACCCCTCCTTGCGGACCATTACTTCCGGTGATGCGCCGGCGATCACGGTATTCTCCAGGCGGAGAAAGAACATGTAGGGAGAAGGATTGAGGGTTCTGAGCACCCGGTATATGTCCAGCGGATCGGCCGTGAGGTCGCCGCTGAAACGTTGCGACAGCACCACCTGGATAATGTCGCCGGAGCGAACGTACTCCTTGGCTTTTTCCACCGAAGTTTCAAACTCTTCACGGCTGATGTTAGATTGGAGCCCGACACTCCTGCTGGGATTGGTCTTGGCCGGCGCCGCAAGAGGCGCATGCAGGCGGGCGATGATGGCATCGATCTTTTCCGTGGCGCGCTGATATGCTTCCGTCGGCGTGGCTCCTTCGCCGATGTGGGCGTTTGAAACCACCTTGATCTTCTGGCGCATGGTGTCAAAGATCACGATAGTGTCGGTGATCATGAAGTAGGAGTCGAATGCATCCAGGATGGCGGGCTTGTCGTTGGGCAGGTTTTCGAAATGCCGCACCATGTCGTAACCAAGATAGCCTACTGCTCCACCGAAAAAACGGGGCAATCCTTCCACTTCGACCGGAGTGTATTTTGCCAGGAGGTCGCGTACACAGTTCAATGGGTCGGATGCAGTCAACCTGCTGGTAATGCCGTCATTGATGATTTCCACCAGATTGCCCCTGGAGCGTATCACGACGGAAGGACTCGATCCCAGGAAGCTGTAGCGTCCCCATTTTTCGCCACCTTCGATACTCTCCAGCAGATAGGAAAAGTGGCCGTCATCGAGTTTTTTGAAAGCCGAAACCGGTGTGTCCAGATCAGCCATGATTTCCCGGTAGACCGGTATCAGGTTGCCGGTGCAGGCCAGCGTGCAGAACGTTTCTAAATTTGGAAAAAACATGGTCGCTCCAGAATGCAGATTGTGTCAAAAAGCTAGCACAGGCGCATTTGAGAGTCAAGTTTGGCCATATTGAATCTGTAAACGGGACTATTTCGGTTTCAGTAGCTTTGTTTTTAATAAAATCATGCTATACTGCCTCAATATTTATACCTAGGAGAGGTTGATACCATGGAACAGAGCAAAATCCTTCTGGAGAGTGACACCAATGAACTTGAAATCGTAGAGTTCAGGATCGACGAGGTGGATTGGCATGGTAATGTTGTGCCCTGTTTCTACGGAGTCAATGTCGCCAAGGTACGTGAGATCATCAGACTGCCGTCGATGTCGCGGGTGGTCAATGCCAAGCCCGGTGTCGAGGGGATGATCAAACTGCGTGACAAGGTCATCACAATCATTAATCTTGCAAAAGTGCTTAACAAGGATACCGGCGATCTGGTAGCGGACCGGGTGGTTGTGCTGGAATTCAATAATCTCATGGTCGGGGTATTGGTGCATTCCGTTTCGCGTATTTACCGCATATCCTGGAAAAACGTGGAACCACCGGCACGATCGGTTCACAGTGAACAGGTTACCGGGTTGGTCAAGATGGAAGACCGGATCATACTGGTGCTGGATTTTGAAAAAATCGTTGCCGAACTTTGCTCTGAAAGTGCCCTGAAGCCGCTTGACGAAATGCTGATGCTGCGTGCCGAAGCCAATCCGGAGCGGGCTCAAAGAACGATTCTTGTTGCCGATGATTCGGTCTTCATTCGCAAAACTCTCTGCGGCAGTCTCAGGGCGGCCGGCTACATAGTTACCGAGGCGGAAAACGGCGCCGAAGCGTGGAGCATTATCCAGGAAACCATGAAGAAAGCCGCACTGGAGGGAAATCCCTTCAAGAACTATATCCACATGCTGATAACCGATGTTGAGATGCCGCAGATGGATGGTCTGCACCTGACCTCGCTGGTACGCAAGGAGGATAGCCTGAAAGATCTGCCTGTTGCGATTTTCTCATCGCTGGCTTCGGAAGACAACAAGCGTAAATGGATCAATCTGGGCGCCAACTGCATCCTGACCAAACCGGACCTTCCAAATCTCGTTAAAGTGGCTGATGAACTGACGGAATAATGTCTGTTAATTATCACCTTACCGGATTGCTGATTTAAATCAGGGATCTTTTTTGCTTGATTTTTGTTATTGGCGTGTGTATTGTCCATGCAAATAATAAACAAACATATTTGCAGAGATACACGACAATACTAAACTATCCGCGAGGATAGGACGGAAAACCTAAGGGTCTCAACGAGACAGCCGGGCCGCCGAAATATCGCACTAACGATACCAGGCCCCCGGCTTTTTTGTGTTCAAAATACGACGCAGGAGGTGACCCATCACGAATCGGTTTTATCGTCAGTAATGGCGAGCTTTATACCGAGCGGTAGTTAGTTCCGGAACTCGGTATAAATTTGGTAGTGGTACACGATAATACTAAACCATCCGTGAGGGTGGGGCGGAAAGCCTATAGGGTCTCAAGTAGACAGCCGGGTTGCCGAAATATCACGAGATTTCGGTGACCCGGCTTTTTTGCGCCCATTTCCGGGAGTCACCGGAATCTGCAAACGTGAAAAAGCGCGCGCTATCTCCTGATGGGCAAGGGGATTTGATCGCAATTACATCGACCAGCTGCTGATCTGATTTCAGTCCAGCCGGTGGATAGGGGAGAGCAGATGAAAGAAAGCACAGCGATGGATTATTGCCACAATTTCAGCAGGATAGTAATGAAAGGAGATATGATGAAAAAACTCGTCAGAAAATCATTTGCAGCCATAACTGCACTTTCCCTTATGGCCTTCGGACTCATGCTTGCCGGTTGTGGCGGAGGTGGCTCGGGAGGTGTTTCCTCAGAGGTGGTCAGTGGCAAGGCTGTCGTCGGCTCCCCGCTGTCAGGGCAGGTAAGTCTGAAGGATTCATCCACTCCCGCGAAACAAAAAACCACTGTCATCTCCAGCGATGGTTCCTTTGCCATTGATGTCACCGGCATGAAGGCGCCGTATGTGCTTCAGGCTACAGGAAGCGCCGACGAGACGGTATATAAGTTGAACTCGTATGCAGATGGTCCGGGCATTGCCAATATCAACCCGCTATCCAATGTAATCGTAGCCAGTGCTGCAGGTGATGACGATCCGGACGATGTCTATGAAAAATCGGATTCCGACAAAAATCACAGAATCAGAAACAATCTCTCGAAGACCGTCTCGATCTTGCTTGCCAAATTGGAGCCGCTCCTCAAGCAGTACAGCTCGGATCACACCAATCCGATCACGAGCCGCTACATTGCCAATCATCTCGACCTGGATGACATGTTCGACAATGTAAAAATCACCGTGTCAAACGGGCAACTGTCAATCATCAACAAGAAAAGCCGAGCCGTGATTTTCACCGGCCTGGTCAGCGACATTGCCAACGGTATCTTCGATGGAGGCTCTCTGCCACCGGCTCCCTCCGTTCCAGCAGCTCCGAACGGCTTGACCGCCGTTGGCGGCACAGGACAGGTGACACTTTCCTGGACTTCCGTCAGTAATGCGACCTCCTACAATTTGTACTACGCAACCACTTCGGGCGTGACCAAAACCAGCGCCACTAAGATCTCCTCCGTTTCAACTCCATATGTCCAGGCCGGTCTGGCTGCCGGTACCACCTATTACTACATCGTAACCGCCGTTAACAGCAGCGGCGAAAGCGCCGCATCGGCCCAGATCTCGGCAGTCACCGCTTCGACGCCTCCGGTACCGACACTCCCGGCCGCACCAACCGGTGTGACAGCAACAGGCGGCACCAACCAGGTGACACTCACATGGGGCCCGGTTAATGGCGCCACGTCGTATAATGTCTATTATGCTACTACCGGCGGAGTAACCAAGATTAACGGAACCAGAATTACCAGCGCCACCACTCCTGCGGTTCTGAACGGTCTCACCGCCGGCAGCACCTACTACTGCATCATTACCGCGGTGAACAGTGCCGGTGAAGGCGCTGCTTCCGTCCAGGTCGCGGCGACCACGCTTGCAGCGGTGCCGACCCCGACAGTTCCAGCGGCGCCAAACGGTGCCACTGCCGTTGGCGGCGCCAACCAGGCGACCATAACCTGGCCCGCGGTTACCGGAGCAGCCTCTTATAACGTTTACTGGTCCACAAGCAACGGCGTAACCAAAACAAGCGGAACCAAAGTCGCCGGTGTCAGCAGTCCCTATGTTAAAACCGGACTTTCAGCAGGCACTACCTACTACTTCATTGTCACGGCGGCCAACAGTGTCGGCGAAAGTGTCGCTTCAAGCCAGGTCACGGCGACCACCAATGCAGCGCCTCCCGCGGTTCCGGCAACTCCGACAGGCGTTACTGCCAGCGGCGCTGCAAATCAGGTATCCATCTCCTGGACTGCAGTTTCCGGCGCTACTTCGTACAATATCTACTGGGCCACGGTTTCGGGCGTTACCACTGCGGGAACAAAGATTACAACTGCCGGCAGTCCCTATATCCAAACCGGATTGGCTGCATCCACCACCTATTACTACATTGTGACCGCGGTTAATGCCTCGGGACAGAGCGCCGCTTCGGCACAGGTCTCAGCCGCCACCAATGCACCGGTGGTGACGATTCCTGCTGCTCCGGCAGGTGTCAGCGCTGCCGGTGGCGCTAACCAGGTCAGCGTTTCCTGGTCGGCGGTTTCCGGCGCAACATCGTACAACATCTATTACGCAACCACATCCGGCGTGACAAAAACCAGCGGCGCAAAGATCATTAATGCTGCCAGTCCCTACATCCAGACCGGTCTGGCCGCCGGCACCACCTACTACTACATCGTCACTGCTGCAAACAGCGCCGGTGAAGGATTGGCCTCGTCCCAGGCCAGCGCTGCCACGAATGCTCCGCCGGCGCAAACCTGCGGCACCTGCCACGCCATTCCGCCCGCCCTGGGTCAACACGTGTTTCACGCAAACCAGGGCTATGGTTGCGCCACATGCCATGGCACGGGTTACAGCAGCACGACCGTGAATGCGGCAACGCACATGAACGGTTCCAAAGATGTCAGTCTCAGCGTATGGAATGCGACTACACGTACCTGCGCAAGTTACTGTCATGGCAGCAAGCCATGGTAACTCGGGCACATGGCTGCTTCAGCATACTGGCGCTAACCTGTTTCCCGCGTCCGGGAAAAGAATTGTCTCTTGACAACCGGGATGCCTCTGTGCTTAAGTATCCTCCCATGAACTCTAACCGCTTCTTTACTGCTTATAACTTTTACTTTTGGTTCGGCTTTTATTTCAGGCCGTCTGCCCGGGTACAGGTGTAAGCGAGGAAGCTATCACACAAATCCACGAACCGGGGCAGACGCAAGTCTCCCCGGTTTTTTGCTGTTTGAATTATCAATACAGCCAGGGCCGGGGGGAACTTCCGGCCCGAATTGTTTGTGGTAAAGGAGCAGGAACGATGATTATTGTAATGAAGACAGGCGCAGTAAAAAAGGACCGGGATGAAGTGCTGAAGAGGATCAAGGAGTTGGGCTACAAACCGCATGTGATCCATGGCGAAACGAGGGACGTGATCGGCGCCATTGGAGACGAACGCGGGAAGGCGGTGCTGCAGGCGCTGGAGTCGCTGCATGGGGTTGAGAACGTGGTGCCGATCCTGCAGCCCTACAAGCTGGCTTCGAAAGAGGTCAAGAAGGAGTGCAGTCTGGTGAGAATCAGCGACGATGTTGTTATCGGCGGCAAGCAGGTCGTCATCATGGCCGGTCCCTGTTCGGTCGAAAGCGAAAAACAGATTATCGATTCGGCCATTGCGGTTAAAAAATCCGGTGCGCATGTATTGCGGGGCGGAGCCTTCAAACCGCGCACTTCGCCATACTCTTTCCAGGGACTTGAAGAGGACGGGCTGAAACTGCTGGCCAAAGCGCGCGAACTGACCGGTCTGCCATTTGTAACCGAGGTCATCAACCCGGAAACAGCCGAGCTGGTTGCCGACTATGCGGATATCCTTCAGATCGGGGCTCGCAATTCACAAAATTTTGCCTTGCTTAAAAAGGTCGGCCAGTTGGGCAAGCCGGTTCTGCTCAAGCGCGGCATGGCGATGACGATCCAGGAATTCCTGATGAGCGCCGAGTACATCATGAGCGAGGGGAATCAATCGGTGATTCTCTGTGAACGAGGTATCCGCACCTTCGAGACCGCTACCCGCAACACCCTCGATCTCTCGGCTATTCCGGTTCTGAAGATGAAAACCCATCTGCCGATCGTGATTGATCCATCCCATGGAACCGGCAATCACCACTATGTGGCTCCGATGTGTTACGCGGCGGTGGCGGCGGGTGCTGACGGCCTGATTGTCGAGGTTCACCCCGATCCCGAGCACGCATCATCGGATGGGCCGCAATCGCTGAAACCGGCCAAATTCGATGTGATGATGGCCAAACTGAAGCTGTTTGCAGAGGCGGGGGACAGGACGTTGTGATTTGAGTTGCAGCTTGAAACATTCGGCCACAGAGAACACAGATTGCTGGAACGTATTCCTGATACAGCTTGAAACTTTCACTTTGGAAAGTGGAATTTGCTGTAAAAACTCTGTGAGCTCTGTGGCCGAATGAGGTCTTCCGGTTTATATATGGCGCCTATTCCGTATGGTCGGGATAACGTTTTTCTATCTGCCTGAAGGTGTCGATACAATCCATGAAAACCTCGACCAGTTCCGGGTCGAACTGCTTGCCGGACTCCGAACGGATATTCTCCAGAACTTCAGCCTCGCTCCAGGCCTCCTTGTAACAGCGGCGGCAGGAGAGGGCATCATACACATCGGCCAGAGCTACGATCCTGCCAAAGAGCGGGATCTCTTCACCCTGTTTGCCTTTGGCACTGCCATCCTCCTTTTCAAAACCGGGCAGAGGTTTCTGGGTCTGCGGGTCGATGTGGCCGGGATAACCGTTGCCATCCCAACGCTCGTGATGGCTGATCGCGACTGTTGCCGCCGATTCGTCAAAGTCGGATGAGATATCGGCGAAGAGATTCGCACCATACAGTGTATGCAGCTTCATTATCTGGAATTCTTCCGGCGTAAACCGTCCCGGTTTTTTCAGGATCGAGTCGGAAATGGCCACCTTGCCGACATCGTGCATCATTGCCGACATGCGCAGCACATCCCGGTTTTTGTCCATATCCACCTGTGAAAGTTTTCTCCTGCCGGCCCAGGCTTCGTAGAGGGCAACGGAATACGCTGCAACACGGTTGACATGCGGTCCGGTCTCTTTCGGGTCGCGAAGTTCGGCCATCTTGTTCATCCGCAGGATGATTTCCCTGGTCATTTTGGCCCGCTCGATGGCAACGGCGGCGTTGTTGGAAAAATACCGGATCAGTTCTTCATCCTCGTGTACGAATGACGTGACTTCACCCTGGCTATCCATGGCGTTGATCAACTGCAGCACACCGATTATATCGCCGCGGAAGTTTTTCAGCGGAATAGTAAGCATGGAACAGGTCCGGTATCCGGTCAGTTCGTCATAGGAACGGTTGAAAGTGTAGGGGAAAAAATCGGCAATCTGGTAGACGTCTGCGATGTTCAGAATGGAGCCGTTGGCAGCCACGTATCCCGCCACCGAATCGTTGCCGATCGGAATCGAGAAGGTCGAGTAGGGCAGCTTTCTGCCGGGCGGCAGCTGTCCCTGCAGGGTGTCGTTCTGGGCATAGCGGAATGTCAGGCTGTCACCTTCCCTGACGTAGATTGAACCGGCGTCACAGTTGGTGAAAATTCGGGCCTCTTTCAGGATTTTTTCCAGCAGCAGGTCAATGTCCCTGATCTGGGAAATCTCGAATCCGAGGTCGATGATCTTCCGGAATTTATCATCACTGTATTGCATGGTTATGCCCTCTGTTAATGAAGTTGGTTCATTCTACTCTATTTGAGTCAATTTTCAAGTAACAGAATTTTGTGTGTGATATTGGCATATTTGAAGTTGCACGCCGGATATATTTGCACTACGATATGCGGAATTCGGAGGTGAACCAATGCATATACGTACTGTTTCCCTGGTTTTGTGCACGCTATTAGTTCTGGCTGGATCCGCTTTTCCCGCGTTCTCCGTTGATTCCGCTGCAATTCTTGAAGGATCCATGTCGGAAACCCTCGATATCTGGCGTGACGGACGCTATGAACAGCTCTTCGAACGGCTGGCCCATCGTGGCAAGACCTCCCGTGAGGCCTTTGTCAAAAAGATGCGTGACAGTACCATCCGTCCGGCCTGCTGTTGGCAGAAAATGGAAAACTTCAGGGTCTTGAATGAAAAACGCACCGAGGCCACTGTCTACGTAAAGCTTGGACTGGAAGGGACAATGAACTCGTCGGATTCCAGCACCCGCGAATTCAAAATGACCCACGAGGAAGGTATCTGGAAAATGCAACTGGCCGATGTGCTTTCGATCGCCGAAGTCAGCGGCAAAAAAGCCAGGCGCAGCTTGAAAAGATAAAAATGGCGTACAACAACTAAACATTCAGGGAGTATAAAACATGGCAGAGCAGACAACGGCAACACCCCTCAACAGCAGGCATCGTGATTTGAAAGCCTTGATGGCGCCTTTCGGAGGCTGGGACATGCCGATCCAGTACGAGGGGATCATCGCCGAGCATGCCTGGTGCCGACAGAAGGCCGCGCTCTTCGACATTTGCCACATGGGAGAATTCATTTTCCAGGGCGATTTCGAAGCGGGTGGACTGGAGGACGTTTTTACCTTTTCGGTCAAGACGATTCCGGTCGGACGCTCACGTTACGGTTTCCTGTTGAACGAGCAGGGTGGCATCATTGATGACCTGATCGTCTTCCGCCTGGCAGAGGACAAGGTCATGGTTGTCGTCAATGCCGCTACTGCTACCAACGATTATGCCGTTATCAGCCAAAGGCTGAAGGGGGGCGCTTTCTCCAACATTACCGACCAGACCGGCAAGCTGGACATCCAGGGGCCGCTGGCACGCGAGGTGATGGTATCAGCCTTTGGCGAGCAGGTTGCCACAATTCCCTACTTCAAATTCATAACTATGGATATTCTCGGGGTGGAAGCGATTGTCAGTCGCACCGGCTACACCGGTGAGCTGGGATACGAGATATTCATTCCCGCCGATAAGGTCTGCCAGCTGTGGGATCTGTTGCTCAAAGACGAGCGCGTCAAGCCGGCCGGCCTGGGCGCGCGGGATGTTCTGCGCCTGGAGGTGGGCTATTCACTCTACGGTAGCGATATCGACGAAGTTACCACGCCGTTGCAGGCAGGCTTGGGTGCCTTTGTCAATTTCGACAAGAACTTTGTCGGTAAAGAGGCGCTCATGAAACAGAAGCAGGAGGGCGTCGCGAAACAGAAGATCGCTTTCCGGGTCTCAAGCCGCCGCTCACCACGCCACCACTATGAGATCCTGTCCGAAGGCCATCCGGTCGGCAGCGTAACCAGTGGGGTCTTCTCGCCGATGCTCGGCTGCGGCATCGGAATCGGCTTTGCTGCTGCCGGTGAATATCCGGTTGGAATGCCGCTCACGATATGTCATGAACGGGTCAGCATGGAGGCCGTGGTTTGCGAGTTGCCGTTCTATGATAATGGCTCGCTAAGGTCATGAGCTGATATCGTTCCTTTCTGTTGAGATCTGTTGCTGCATGAACAGAGCAAGATCGGGGAGTGTTTTATGAAACGCACAATCGATCATTCATCAGTCCTGGCCACGGCAGCTGTTCTGTTTGCCACCATCTGTGCCAGCACCTCCGCCCACGCTTCCGGTTTCGGCATTTTCACCCAGGGCGCTTCCGCCCTGGGGCAGGCCGATGCGGTGGTCGCTCATGGCGATGGCCCGTCGACAATATTTTTTAACCCGGCCCTGCTCAACAGGTTGCCTGGAACCCAGCTTGAGGTTGGGACAACCCTGCTGTTTCCGTCCAGGGATTTCAAAAGCGCAAGCAGCGGTTCTGCATCCTCAACCGAAGACACCCTCTACTATCCCGGTACTTTTTATTTCAGCCATACCTTCAACGACAAGCTTAGCGCCGGGCTGGGTGTTTTCAACCCCTTCGGCCTGGGTACGGAATGGAAGGGAACCTGGGAGGGGCGGTATATTGCCACCAACTCGCAGATTGAAACCTACAATTTTAACCCGGTGCTATCATATCAGATCATTCCGGGACTCTCTTTCGCTGCAGGGCTGGACGTGATTTATCTGGATGCGTCACTGGAGGGTAAAGTCAACCTGTCTGCTTTCGGGCTTGCCGATGCCAATCAGAAGTTCAAGGGAGATGGAACCGGCTTCGGATACAATCTTGCCCTGGCGTATGATGCCGGCTATGGAATTTCTGCCGGTGTATCCTACCGCAGCGAAGTCGAGGTGGACATTGACGGCAACATCAATTTCGAGCTTCCGTCCCCGCTGCTTGCAGGAGCCCTGCCTAACACCAGCGCCAAAAGTAAAATCACGCTTCCCCGGCAGCTGCTGGCAGGTATTGCCTGGCAGGCCACGGAAAGATTGACATTGGAATCCGGGTTTCGCTGGGAAGATTGGCGCTCCTACAGGGAGTTGAAAGTTGAATTTGCACAGCCGGTCAGCGGACAGTCATCCAACAGCACTCCCAAAAACTGGCATGACACATTTGCTGTAAATGTTGGCGGCAAATACCGTCTGAATGATACATTCACTCTGTTGGGTGGCTACCTTTACGGTTGGAACCCGGTCCCCGACGATACCTTCGAACCATCGGTGCCCGACTCAAACACCCACCTGTTCTGTGTCGGCAGCGAAATGGCGTTAGACCGAATGAAGCTGGCCGTCAGCTATGCCTACCAGCTCCAGGAGGAGCGGAATAATAATAACACTGTTGGACTAGGCAGCGCCAACGGTGTCTACAACGCCGATATGCACATTTTGGGAATCAGCCTGGCCTACAAATTCTAAGGACCGCGACCACTGTTCACAAGCAGTTGACCGTATCCGGATACAAACCATTCCAACAACGTTTAATCAGCTAATTCAGCCCGTCCCCTGACGGGCTGTTTACTTTGCGGCTCAAATCCAGTAAAGTGTCGCAGTTAATTTCCAATATTACACCCCACGGAGGTATGCGGTATGGCAGAGATGTATTTCACCAAGGAACACGAATGGGTCAAGGTGACGGGAACTACCGGAAAGGTCGGCATCAGCGAACATGCCGCCCATGAGCTGGGAGACATCACCTTTGTCGAGCTTCCCAAAATCGGCAAGACGGTAAAACAGTTTGATGTACTGGCCGCGATCGAATCGGTCAAGGCTGCCAGTGATATTTTTGCTCCGCTTTCCGGCAAGGTTCTGGCTGTTAATGATGAGCTGGACACCACTCCGGAAACCGTCAACGAGAGCGCCGAGGAAAAGGCCTGGATGGTTGAACTCGAAATTTCCGATTCCGCTGAACTGAAGAACCTGATGACCCAGGACCAGTACAACGAATTCCTTAAAACCCTGTAGGAGAATATAATGAACGACAGCCATTACTGTCCCCACACTCCTGAGGAAATTCAGGAAATGCTCTCCGCCATCGGGGTGGCCAGTGTCGAGGAGCTGTTCTCGCCGATTCCGTCCGAGCTGCGGGCCAAGACCTTCAATCTTCCCCCCGGACTGTCCGAGTTTGAAACCTTCGACAAAATGAAATCGATTGCCTCCGATAACGGCGGCGGCATGTCGGCCTTTGTCGGCGGCGGTTTCTATGACCATATCATCCCGGCCGCGGTCGACCACCTGTCCGGCCGGGCCGAGTTCTACACCGCCTATACGCCTTACCAGCCCGAATGTTCCCAGGGGACGCTGCAGGCGCTGTTCGAATATCAGACCGCCATCTGCCGGCTGACCGGAATGGGGGTCTCCAATGCCTCGCTTTACGACGGCGGCACCGCCTGCGCCGAAGCGGCGATGATGGCGCTGCGTATCACCGGCCGCAACAAGATCATCGTTGATGGCTGTGTCAACCCGTTCTCGCGCCAGGTGCTGAAGACCTACCTCTATAACCTGGATGTGGAAGTGATCGAGATCGCTCCGCTGGACGGTCTGCTCAACCGGGAAGAACTGGCCGGCATGCTGGATGAGAGCGTGGCGGCGGTGCTGGTGCAGAACCCCAACTTCTTCGGCTGTGTTGACGATTTCACCGCGCTGGCGCAGCAGGTCCACGCGCTGGATGCGCTGCTGATCGCTTCGGTCTATCCGATATCGCTCGGCCTGCTGGCAACACCGGGCGAGATGGGTGTCGATATTACCGTGGGCGACGGCCAGAGCCTGGGCAACCCGCTCTCCTTCGGCGGACCGTCTTTCGGCTTCATTGCCGCCAAGAAGGCCCACATCCGCAACATGCCGGGACGCATCATCGGCGAGACGGTCGACAAGCAGGGGCGGCGCGGATTCGTGCTGACGCTGCAGGCCCGTGAACAGCACATCAAGCGCCACAAGGCCACTTCCAACATCTGCAGCAACCAGGGGTTGTGCGCGCTGCGCGGCCTGATCTTCCTCTCGGCGATCGGCCGTCAGGGTCTGGTCGATATGGCCCGCATGAACCGCGACAAGGCCGAATATGCCAAGGCGCAGCTGGTGAGCATACCGGGAGTGACGGCGCTGCAGAGTGCCGCGACCTTCAACGAGTTCACCATATTCCTGCCCAAGCCGGCCGACGGGGTCGTCGCTGAACTGCTCAGGAAAGATATCATCGCCGGAGTGCCGCTGGGCCAGTATTATCAAGGTTCGGAGAACTGCCTGGTGGTGACGGTAACCGAGAAACGTTCCAGGAAAGAGATCGACCTTTTGGTTAAAGAGCTGGAGGTGGCAGTATGCAACTAATCTATGAACAGTCCGTGAACGGAAGACGGGGAGTCAAGCTGCCGGTCTCGGATGTGCCGTCCGCCGCCGAACTGCCTGAAAACCTGCTGCGCCGCGAATCCGCCGCTCTTCCGGAAGTTTCCGAGCTAGACCTGGTCAGGCATTTTACCAACCTGTCCCGCCGCAACTATTCGCTGGATACCAACTTCTATCCGCTCGGTTCCTGCACGATGAAGTACAACGCCAAGGTGCTGGAAAACGCGGCCGCGCTGTTTGCCCCCTTTCACCCCATGACCGCGCTGCTGCCGGGCGGGGTCGAGTTTTGCCAGGGGAGCCTGGGGATGCTCTACGACCTGGGGCAGATGCTGGCCGATATCACCGGCATGGACGAAGTCACCACCCAGCCGCTGGCCGGCGCCCATGGCGAGATGACCGGCATCCTGCTGATTGCCGCCTACCACGCCGCCAGGGGCAACAAAGCCAAGAAGAAATACGTGGTGGTGCCCGATTCTTCGCACGGCACCAACCCCGCTTCGGCCTCGATTGCCGGTTACGAGATCATCACCGTGCCGACCGCATCCTATGGCGACATGGACATCGAGCTGTTCAAGAAGGCCATGAACGACGAAGTGGCCGCTGTGATGATGACCTGCCCCAACACGCTGGGGCTGTTCAACCCGCATATCAAGGAGATCAGCGACATCGCCCACAGCCACGATGCGCTGATGTACTACGACGGCGCCAACCTGAACGCGATCATGGGCAAGGTCAAGCCGGGCGATGTGGGCTTTGACGTGATCCATGTCAACCTGCACAAGACCTTCGGCACACCCCACGGCGGCGGCGGTCCCGGCGCCGGCCCGGTGGGGGTCAAGAAGGAACTGATACCGTTTTTGCCGCAGCCGCGCATCGTGATGAACGACGACGGGCAATTCCTGCTGGAAGACCAGAAAGCCGCCTCGATCGGCCGCACCGCCAACTTCTTCGGCAACTTCTCAGTCATGGCCAAGGCCTATGCCTACATCATCATGCTGGGGCGCGACGGGCTGATCCGGGTCTCGGAGCAGGCGGTTCTGAACGCCAACTACATCAAGGAGCGGCTCAAGGCCTACTACGACCTGCCCTATGACATGACCTGCATGCACGAGTGCGTATTCTCCGCCAGCAAGCAGCTGGAGCATGGCGTGCACGCCATCGATGTGGCCAAGTTCTTGATCGACAAGGGTTACCACCCCCCCACGGTCTACTTCCCGCTGATCGTCAAGGAAGCGATCATGATCGAGCCGACCGAGACCGAGAGCAAGGCCACGCTGGACGCCTTTATCGACGTGATGATCGAGGCCGCCATGACCGCCGAGACCAATCCCCAACTGCTGCACGATGCGCCGGTTACGACACCGGTCGGCAGGCTGGACGAAACCAAGGCGGCCAGGGAACAGAACGTCTGCTGTATCGGGTAATAGCGAAAATCATTTAAGTAGCCTTATGCAAGGCTGTTCACCACAAAGCCACGAAGGCCACGAAGTTACACAAAGAATTTCCTGGATGTTTACCAGTAAGCTTGGCTCTTAAACATTTTATAGAATAAACTTTGTGAATCATTGTGCTCTTTGTGGCTTTGTGGTGCATGGCTGTTGTTTCAGATTCGAGGAGCCGCTATGACCGAATCCACCGAACGCAGTGACCTGGCCGGATATGCCTGCACCAGCGCCGCATCACTCGGGCGCAAGCATGCCGAAGATTTCCGCGACAACCGCCCCGCCTTTGAACGCGACCGCGATCGCATCATCCACTGTGCCGCTTTCCGTCGCCTGGAATACAAAACCCAGGTGTTTGTCAACCATGAGGGGGATTATTACCGCACCCGCCTGACCCACTCGCTGGAGGTGGCCCAGATCGGACGGGCCATAGCGCGCAGGTTGCGTCTGAATGAGGAGCTGACCGAGGCGCTGGCCCTGTCCCACGACCTGGGGCACACACCCTTCGGGCACACCGGTGAAGAGGTGCTGAACCGCCTGATGCAGGGGAGTGGCGGTTTCGAGCACAACCTGCAGTCTTTCCGGGTGGTGGACGAACTGGAGGAACGCTATCCCGGTTTCAACGGCCTTAACCTGACCTGGGAGGTGCGCGAAGGGATCATCAAGCATTCCTCCCCCTTCGATGCTCCCACCGAAACCATGGCCGAATTCATGCCGGGGGTGGTCTCCTCGATCGAAGGGCAGATCATCAACTATGCCGATGAAATCGCCTACAACAACCACGATATCGACGATGGCCTCAAATCCGGGCATATCACGCTGGCAATGCTGGAGCAGGTCGAACTGTGGCGGGAAGTCAGCGCCGGCGTGCGCCGCAAATACCCGGCAATCGACGACAAGCGCCTGGTGTTCCAGACCATCAGCGCCCTGATCGGAATTCTGATCAACGATCTGTGTGAAACTGTATGCAACAACCTGAAGCAGTATGATATAAAATCCATCGACGATTTGCGCCGCGTCAACCGGGCCGTAGTCCATTTCAGCGACCCGATCACCGCTCGCAACCTGGAGCTGAAGCGCTTCCTGTTCCAGTATCTGTACCGCCATCACAAGGTGGACAAGATGCGGGTCAAGGCCGAAATCTTCATCACCCGCCTGTTCGAGACCTACCTGCGTTATCCCAACCTGCTGACCCCCAAATACCAATCCCGCCTGGAGCGTTTCGGCCTGCAGCGGGTGGTCTGCGACTACATCGCCGGCATGACCGACCGTTTTGCGCTGGACGAGTACAAAAGGCTGTTCGAACCGTACGAGCGGGTGTAGCTGGAGTGGTGCTGTTGGAGTCGGCAAAACAATTTACTCAGTCATTGAGTAAAAATACGCAGTCATTGAGTAAAATGCGTTGAAAACTATATAAGCCGCCTGGAATCCGGATCGGAAGGAGAGGGACAGATAATGGATAAGGACTGTTTTAGCCTGGAGATGGCGGTACGCGATTACGAGTGCGATCTGCAGGGGGTGGTGAACAACGCGGTCTACCAGAACTATCTGGAGCACGCCCGGCATGAGTACCTGAAGACGATCGGCATCGATTTCGCGGCGCTGACTGCGCAGGGGATCAACCTGGTGGTGACAAGGATAGAGATTGACTACAAGACCTCCCTTGCCAGCGGCGACCGCTTCCTGGTCGAAGTGCGGCTGGAGCGGATCTCCCCGGTGCGGATCGGATTCCGCCAGGATATTTACCGGCTGCCGGACCGCAAGCTGGTGGTAAAAGCACTGGTGACCGGTACCGCTCTGAATGCCAAGGGACGGCCGCAGCTGCCGGAGGCGATGAAGGATATTCTAGACCGGGTTTGAATTGCGGGAACGGAGTCGGAAAAGTTTATAGTGGTAGAAACCCGAATGGAAGCAAAAATTAGAATAGTTTATAGATATAGAAACCTGTTGATCGGCAAAAAAAGACGAATGTTTATAGTAGTATAAACTTCCTGGGTTTATAGAAATAGAAACTTGTTAATACATCTATAACCTTGTTTATACATATATAAACCCGGCTCTAACCGGTGATCAACGAGTTATACACCAAGACAAAGGAGAAACGAATGACACAGTTTCAAGCGCGAGGACAGGATATTAGAGGGCTTGCCAAATCTCTTGTCTTGGATTTTATGAAAGCAAATGGGGAGTGCCAACCGGAAATGGAGGGCATGAAACTGGCGCAAATTTTCAAGAGGTGCGGCTTTGACTGGGGCGATTACCCGAAAGCTACATCATCCAACCAACAATATTGAGTTTCAGCAATAGTCAGAGAATTGGAGGCAGAAGGTAAAGTTGAACGCGTTTCAGAATCAGGTCCATGGAGGTTGAAGAGAACTTGAAATGAAACATCAACAATTGTCCAGAGTACCGTCTTATACGGTTATGAAATAGGAGTTACAAATGCCAAATCTTCCCGAACCTCAAGCCTTTTACGTTGCAGTCCCTCTCTATGAAAAATTCAAGCTCAATAACATAAACTACGGTGACCTACTGAGAATTCACTTTTTTCAAGGTCCTCTGGACGCTTATTGCCCTGATTGCGGGCGGGAAAGCGTATTTTCTGGTTTAAGAGAACTACCCAGCGCAATACCAAAAATTAATAATAGTGTGTCAGTTTCACCTAAATCTCTAGAAGAATTGCTAGAACATGAGATGGTAATGATATCTGAGGATGGACGGACATACTCGACGGTTAATTTGAAGGAATATGCATTAGCCGACAAAACTATAATCAATAGATTTGTTTGCTCAAGGGATGCAAGTCACCATTTCGATTTTGTGTTAAAAAATCAAAATGGACTATTCCAGAAAATTGGTCAGTGGCCATCAATAGCCGATCTTCAAAAAAACGACATAAAAAAGTACCAGAAAATTCTTGGACCTGAAAAATCTGCAGAATTCACTAAAGCCATTGGGCTGAGTGCTCATGGTATCGGTATAGGATCATTTGTTTATCTAAGGCGTATTTTTGAAGATCTAATAGAATCAGCCCATAAAGAAGCAAGCCAGGAGCAAGGTTGGAGCGACGAAACCTTTTACAAGTCTAGAATGGATGAAAAGATTCTTCTTTTAAAAGACTATTTACCTTCATTTCTTGTTGAGAATAGAGTGATTTATTCGATTTTGAGCATCGCAGTGCATGGACTGACAGAACAACAATGCCTAGAAAATTTTGAGCCGGTGAAACTTGCCATTGAGATTATTCTGGACGAAAAAATTGAAAAGCAACTTAAAGAAGAGAAAGAGTCTGTGGCGAGAAAAGCGTTGTCTGCTATTAAGTCACAATTTTCTGGTCGTTAGGCTACAGGTATAACAAGCCCTACGACCAGGCCGCCCAAACTACCGAGCGGCAGGTCAAGGGCAAAACCGTTGAGCAGTGATAAGACGTAAAAGGAGTATTCTACATGACAGATGAATTTGACGAGTGGGCTTCAGACATAGAAGAGCTTGAAAAGGAAATCGCATCAGAACAGGCTAAAAATCTTGGTTCCAATCCTACAATAACTTCTTCAGTGTTTATAAGCCATAGCCATGCTGATAAGCCAATGGCGCGAAGAATCGCTTCTGAAATCGCAGCACATGGTCATCGTGTCTGGATTGATGAAGCAGAAATACATATTGGCGATTCCTTGCTAGACAAAATAAGTAATGCAATCGATTCAGTAGAATATATCGTGGCCATATTATCATCTAATTCAGTTAATAGTAATTGGGTGAGGCAAGAGTTAGAAATAGCAATGTACAGACAAATTAATGGTGGCAGAGTGAGAGTCTTGCCAATTGTAATAGATGAAGTTGAAGTTCCAATATACTTACGCGGTAGACTTTATGCTGACTTAAGAAATCCTGAACGTTATGACATAGAAATCACTAAGGTAATTAACAGCTTAACCAGAAGCAGTTCAAACATTATACAAAACAGCACGTTGCAAGCTCCACAAGTCTTTCACCTGAGTGGCAAACAATCTGTGCCAACTGTTTTATGGGATGTTATCGACAAAAAATCTACAATTAAGGGAATCGAGCATAGCATTCCTACAAGATTGTTAAATTACAATAACATTCCATTGCAAGTATTCAATATAGACATAGACTGCGGCGAATTTGATACCAATAACAAGGAAGTTATTGTCAACGGTAAATATTATAAAATCAACATGCGCGGATATTTATACGGTAGATGCTTAATGGCAATAAAATATGACAATCAACCCAATATGATTGAAAATATTCAAAAGGATTACGCAGATTTCCCAATCACTATAAAGCCGTACGAAGAAATATTACTATCTCTAGATTTCAAAATGCATTTTAACAGGGAATATCCTCCAAATGTTATTTACTCTGAAAAAACGGAGTTAACTGAGAAAATACTAAACAATTCGCTGCCATTATTTTACGGATTTCTAGGCCCTAATACTGATTCAAATAGAATTCCAGAAAGATATGTGAAATTTATTTTCTACACAGACAGAGGCAATTTCGACGTAAATACGAAAATCTCTATACCTTTCCCTGGCACTAAAATAGTTATGAAGCTACACGGACAAGAGTTAGTTCTTAATTTCGAATAGCATAGCCGCCCTAGGAAAGTTGGTGAGTAACAGTGCTCAACCAGGGGACACCTCTGGGGTCAGGCTTGACTTTCAGATATTCGATGTTAATCTACCACCATGGCTCGTAAACCCCGCATACATTTTCCTTCTGCCCTGTACCACGTTATCCTTCGCGGTAATGCAGGT
>JAVBXN010000013.1 GCA_030824515.1 Pelobacter sp. | reverse complement strand
GGGGGTGGGGGAAGTTGCAATAGCCGAGCTGGTGGCACTTTCACCCCCTCCCTGACCCTCCCCCGTCAAGGGGGAGGGGAATAGCAACATAATTCAAATGGGCTGTGTAACGGATGAGTTTCCAGCCCAAAGGAGAATATCATGTCAAACTTACTAGGACTTGAAGTCAAAAAAATAGTCGAGACCACGCCCGAAGAGGTGGAACGGGTTAAGGAATGGATCAATACCGAAGAGTATAAAGAGAAAAACTTTGCCCGCCAGGCGCTGGTGATCAACCCGGTTCATGCCTGCCAGCCGTTGGGCGCGCAGTTGGCAGCCCACGGTTTTGAAGGGACACTCCCATTCGTGCACGGTTCCCAGGGGTGCGCTTCCTACTACCGTTCCACCCTTAACCGTCATTTCCGCGAGCCGGCTCCGGCGGTTTCCGACTCGATGACCGAGGACGGCGCGGTGTTCGGTGGCCAGAACAACCTGCATGAGGGACTTGAAAACGCCAACGCCATCTACAAACCGAAGATGATCGCGGTCTTCACCTCCTGCATGCCGGAAGTTATCGGCGACGACCTGACCGCCTTCATCAAGAACGCCAAGCAGAAAAGTTGCGTGCCCAAGGATATGCCGGTGCCCTTTGCCAACACCCCCAGCTTCAACGGCACCCATATCCACGGTTACGACTCGATGCTGGTTTCGATCCTGCAGACCCTGACCGAGGGAAAACAGATCGAGGGGCGTTGCACAGGCAAGCTCAACCTGATCCCTGGCTGCGACTTCAATACCGGCGATTACCGCGAGTACAAGCGCATCCTGAAGGAGTTCGGCATCCCCTACACCATGCTGGCCGACATCTCCGACACCTTTGATTCCCCCTGCGACGGCAGCTATCACATCTACGCCGGCGGAACCAAGCTGGAGGACGCCGCCGATTCGATCAACGGCAAGGCCACCATCGCCATCGGCCCCTATGCCACACCCAAGACCTTCGGCTGGGTCAAGGACAACTACTCCGGCAAGCATGTGAGCATGCCGATGCCGATGGGTATCGCCAAGACCGATGATTTCATCATGAAGGTGGCCGAGCTGTTCGGCAAGGAAGTGCCGGCATCGCTGAAGAACGAGCGCGGCCGCGCCGTGGACGCCGTCACCGATTCGCACCAGTACATGCACGGCAAGAAGTTCGCCGTCTACGGTGACCCGGACTACCTGATGGGCTATGTCTCCTTCCTGCTGGAGATGGGCGCGCGTCCGCATCACATCCTCTGCAGCCGCGGCAGCAAGAAAGTCGAGAAGGAGCTGCAGGCGCTGCTGGATGGCTCAATGTACGGCCAGGGATGCAAGATTTATATGAACAAGGACCTGTGGCACCTGCGCAGCCTGCTGGTGACCGATCCGGTCGATGCGGTAATCGGCGACAGCCACGGCAAGTTTGCCACCCGCGACGCCAAGGTACCGCTGTTCCGCTTCGGCTTCCCGGTTTTCGACCGGGTCAACAAGCACCGCTACCCGCTGATCGGCTACCAGGGCGTGATCAACATGGTAACCGAGATCTGCAACAAGTTCATCGACATCAAGGATGAGACCTGCGAGGATCGGGACTTTGAGTTGATGAGGTAGATGGAGCGCAGCTTTTTCGCCCTGGCGGCGTAAGTCTTCGTGATCGGTTGTGCGGCGTAGCGCTGCTACGCCTCCGCCCAATCCCTCGACAGCCTTGCCAGAACAAAAAATCCGCACTCCAAATATATGGATAAAACTGGAGTATAAACAGAACGGGCGGCCATTTGGTCGCCCGTTCTGTTTATATGCGCTGCTTGCATATTGAGATCGTCCCCGCTTACTGCTACTATGGCTGTCCCGATCCACCACCACTACCACCACCACTCACAGGCATCCCATGACTACCATCCCTGATAATACGCTCTCGCTCCTGGACACGATCAGCACCCTTCACCATGATGAGCGTGCGGCGCTAACCCTGCTGGCGGTCATGTACGCCCCGGTTGCCCGTACACCTTTTGCCCAGTGCCTCCAGAAAATCGGCATCAGGAGCGCACAGGGAAAGGCCATGACTCTGCATGATGTGCCACCGCTGATGGCGAAACTTGTCAGCAGTAACCTGTCCGTCGAAACTGATGGCTCCTATTGTTGCAACCCGTTGCTGTCCCATTTTCTTGTGCGGCAGGCGCAGAGGGAGGGGCTTTTTGAGCAGTATGCAAAAGTGGTGCAGAGTGTCATTGCGCCCCGAGAATCATGGGGAACTGTCTACTACCGTTCATATGCCCTCTGCGTTCAGGATATCCGCATCGCCCTGTATCGCGGCCTTCGCACAATTCTATCCGGGCTTCTCGCAACCTGCGCAACCAGCTATCCGTGTGAATTTGCGGAGCATCACCCCTTTTCCCTGATCTGTCCAGAGCCGCTTGACAGGGAATGGATTCTGGAAATGCCGCAGTCGCTCCGGCTGGCGATCATCTCGTACCATCTCGATCACGCCCTGGTGCATCTGCAGCCAGCACCTGATTCCTTCGAACTGCTGGAGCAACTCCTTAACAGCCACATGGAACTGTCCGCCGAAACCTTGAAGCTCTACCTGACGCAACTGTTGCTGCGGGGAGATGTTAATAAAGCGGCCCTGATCCTGAAAAACAGTGCAACAGTGCCGCTGGATGAACTGCGTGGCTGGCTGGCGGTGTTGCAGGGAGATGATGATCAGGCTATTGCCTGTTTTGAAAAAGGACTTGCCGCTCTTAAAAAAGAGACCGGCAAGCGCAAGGTCTTTTTCCGTGATCTCACAGGCCTGTTTTACCTGCTGGCGCTGATCCGCAGCGGGCTGCCGCAACAGTTACAGATGGTTGTCGAGCTGGGCGAATGGGTGGTCAAACAGCGCAACCACCCCCAGCAGTTCGTGATCTGGATGCTTTACCAGTATGCCGAGGTCAAGCTGGGGAAAAATCGTGCCAAGCATGATCTTGAACAATTGTGCAACCGCGAACATAACCTGGGGCCGATTTCACAGCTGATGCATTCGCTGATCGGCTCGTGGCTGGCGGAAACCGTTGCGACACCGCACTTGAAAGCGTTGAAGCACATTCAGGCTATGGCAACAACAGCCGGATACCGCTGGATTGCCGCAGAGGCGGGCTTACTGCGGGCACGCTTCAACCCGTCTGACAAGGATCAGGCCACCGAGGCCCGGCAGCTGTTTGCTGACGAAGGGGTCGTCAGTATCAGTGGCCGGGGAGAGCGTGCCGACAACTGGGAGCGCTCGCTCAAGGCGCTGATGTCATTGGGCGGCATCGCTCCGATGGCGGCAAAAGAAGGTACGGCAAAGGCGACACGCATCATCTGGATGCTCTCCGGGAATGAGAGCTACGTCGATATCCAGCCGATTGAGCAGAAACAGAGCAAAAGCGGCTGGAGCGCGGGACGCAATGCGGCTTTGAAGCGCTTGAAAGAGGAGGGCGTCAAGCTGGATTTCCTGTCGCCGCAGGACCGGGAGATCGTGGCCTGTATTAAAAAGAACCGCAGCGGCTATGGCTATTACGGCAAGGAAGTCTATGAATTCGATACGGTGAGAGCGATCAGGGCCATGGCCGGGCATCCGCTGGTATTTAACGCCATGCAGCATGACGAGCAGGTCAGCGTGGCCAAGGGCGAATTTGCCCTGGAGGTCAAGCGGCTAAAAGGTGACCTATGTATCACGCTGAAACCTTCGATCAACGTCGAGCACAATGCCTTTTTCCGCTGGGAAGGCACGGGCCGACTGTTGCTGTTCGAGCCGACGGCTGATCAGCGGCGCATCGCCGGAATCATCGGCGATAAACTGATCGTGCCGCAGATCGGCGAAGCGCAGGTAATGACGGCAATCACGGCGGTTTCGCCGCACGTCACCATCCATTCCGACGTGGCCGGCGAGAATGCCGCGGCCGATGTGGTCGAGCCGGACAGCCGCCTGCAGATCATGCTACGCCCCAATAACTCCGGGCTTGTGATGGAGATCGTTCTGCTGCCTCTGGGTGAGGGGGGCCCCCGCTTTATTCCCGGTCGCGGCGGCGCGACGGTGATAGCCGATGTGAAGGGCAGGAAGCTGCAGACCAGCAGACATCTGGCCAGTGAAAAACAGAACTTTACTCAACTTGTCTATGCCTGCCCGGCGTTGGAACTCTCTGAAATACGGGACGGGATCTGGCGTTTCGAAGATCCGGAATCGTCCCTTGAGCTGCTTGAAGAGCTGAAAACAGTTGTCGCCGGAAAGCCGGAACACTTCAGCATCAACTGGCCGGAGGGTGAGAGTTTCAAGCTGCGGGGAAAAGCCGAATGGCCGAAGATGAAGCTGTCGGTGGGCTCCGGCAGGGAGTGGTTCACTCTGACTGGTGAAGTTGCTGTTTCCGATGACGAAGTCCTGTCGCTGAAGCATTTGATGGAGCTGGTGGATGGCGAAACCGGGCGTTTCATCCAGCTGGCCGACGGTGACTTTCTGGCGCTGACCGAAGAGTTCCGCCGCAAGCTGCAGGATCTGCGGCGGCTGGTGGAGAAGAACGGCCGCTTCACCCCGCTGATCGCGCCACTGGTCGAAGAGACCCTGCAGGGGGCCGCCTTCGTGAAGGGCGATAAACAGTGGAAAGCCGACATGGCCCGCTTCAAAACGTCTCAGGAACTTGTTCCGGTGCTCCCGCCGACCCTGCAGGCAGAACTGCGCGAGTATCAGCTGGAAGGTTTCGACTGGCTCTGTCGTCTGGCCCAGTGGGGCGTGGGGGCTTGTCTGGCGGACGACATGGGGCTGGGCAAGACGGTGCAGGCGCTGGCGCTGCTGTTGACGCGGGCTGCCGCAGGTCCGGCGCTGGTGCTGGCCCCCACTTCGGTCTGCTTCAATTGGGAGAGTGAGGCGCGCCGCTTTGCGCCGACCCTCAACCCGCGTATTTTCGGGGGAGGCAACCGTGCCGAGTTCATCGCACAGCTGGCGCCGTTCGATCTGGTGATCTGCAGCTACACCATGTTCCAGCAGGAAGCCGATCTGCTTACCGGGGTGGAATGGCAAACCGCCGTGCTGGACGAAGCCCAGGCGATCAAGAACATGACCACCAAGCGCTCCCAGGCCGCCATGCAGATCAAAGCCGGGTTCCGCCTTGCCACCAGCGGCACCCCGGTGGAAAACCGCCTGGATGAACTCTGGAACCTGTTCCGGTTTCTCAATCCCGGCCTGCTCGGCTCTCACACCAGTTTCAGTACACGCTTCGCCATCCAGATCGAAAAGCACGGCAGCAAAGCTGCCCGCAACCTGCTGAAGCGGCTGATCCGTCCCTTTATCCTGCGGCGCACCAAGAGCCAGGTGCTGGAGGAGTTGCCCCCGCGCACCGATATCCTGCACCGGGTCGAACTTTCCCGAGAGGAGAGCGCATTTTACGAAGCATTGCGCCGCACGGCGGTCGAGAAACTTGCCGGCGCAGAGAACTCACCGCCCGGAGAGAAGCAGATTCGCATCCTGGCCGAGATCATGCGACTGCGCCGCGCCTGCTGCCATCCCCAGCTGGTGATGCCGGGCAGCGAGATTCCGAGCGCCAAACTGGCGGCGTTCCGGGAGATTGTCGAGGAATTGCGTGAAGGTGGCCACCGGGCGCTGGTGTTCAGCCAGTTCGTCGATCACCTCTCGATCCTGCGGCGCGACCTGGATAGCGCCGGGATCGCCTATCAGTACCTGGACGGCTCGACTCCGCAGAAAGAGCGACAGGGGCGGGTGGCGTCCTTCCAGTCCGGTGATGGGGAACTGTTCCTGATCAGCCTCAAGGCGGGTGGCGTCGGACTCAACCTGACCGCCGCCGATTACGTCATCCACATGGACCCCTGGTGGAATCCGGCGGTGGAAGACCAGGCCTCCGACCGTGCCCACCGTATCGGCCAGAATCGTCCGGTCACGGTCTACCGCCTGGTGGCGGCCAATACCATCGAAGAGAAGATCGTCGCCCTGCACCACCAGAAGCGCGACCTGGCCGATTCGTTGCTGGAGGGGACGGAGACGTCGGCGCGGGTCTCGGCGGAGGATCTGATGGAGTTGTTGCGGGATGCGGGGGAGTGACTTCTCTCCCAGATTTGCGCCCCAAAAGATACATTGACTACGTAATAATCCACGATCTGGAATTGAAAAGGGCTCCCCGTAAAAAGGGAGCCCTTTTTTATTTTGATCAGGCTTCATAACAGACAGTAACGCCTTGAGTTAGAGTGGCAATCAAGTATAATGAAAATTTAGCACACTGTTTCGTATCCATCAAACCCGGATATGCTGAACCTGCCAGCCGGCGCGGTTCGTTTCCTGTTGCATCACTACATGGCCATCCACCACAGGAGGTGCCGTCATGAGCGAAGGCATTGATAAGCAGATACTGGACTCCTACCTCACCGCGCTGTTCGACACCGACAAGGCCGGTGCGCTGCGGATCGTTCAGGAAGCGCTTGATGGCGGTCTGACTCCCGAGCAGGTGGTCTTCGAAGTGATCATTCCGGGTATGGAGCGGATGATCGGCGGGATGATCTCCGACAATCTGGTCACGCTCTCCCAGCATTTCCTGGCTTCACAGATCGCCGAAGAGGTGACCGACCGCCTGATTCCCCTGTTTGCAACCGTTCCCGAAGTACGTGGACACGTGGTTATCGGCACGAGCCATGGCGACTTCCATGGCCTGGGCAAGAAAATAGTGATCGGCTGCCTCAAGGCGCGCATGTTCCAGGTCACCGACCTGGGAATCAACGTGGCCCCGGAGAAGTTCGTCGAACAGGCATTGGCTGTTGGAGCGGAGGTGATCGCCATCTCATCAATGATGGTACATACCGCCACCGGAGAAAGGGGACCAAAACGGGTCCGGCAGATGCTAAGGGAACAGGGGCTTGAAGATCGCCTGCGAATCATCGTCGGCGGCGCACCGTACCGCTTCCATGAAAACCTTTACATTGAGGTGGGGGCCGATGCCTGGGGCGACACCGCCGCCCAGGCGCCCGAGATCGTTACCCGTCTGGTGCGCGAGGTGCGGCCATGATGACCGGCATGGAGCGCTTCGGAGCGCTGATGGGCGGTCGGACCCCGGACAGGGTGCCGATCGTCTGCAACCTGCTCGACCAGGGCGCGCGGGAGCTGGGGCTGTCGATTCGCGAGTACTATGCGCGCGGCGAGCATGTGGCCGAAGGGCAGCTGCGCATGCGGGAGAAATACGGTTACGACACGCTGGCCGGCATGTTCTACTCGGCGTTGGAAGCGGAGGTGCTGGGATGCAGGAACATCATCTATGCCGATGACGGCCCCCCCAACGTGGGTCATCTGGTGATCAACGGGCCGCGGGATATCAAAAGTCTGCATGTGCCCGACGAGCTGAACGAACATCCAAGGTTCCGGGAGTTGACCTCCTGTATCGGCATTCTGAAAAAGGAGGCGCAGGGGCGCTTTCCGGTCCTGGGGGTGGTAACCGCGTCATTTTCACTGCCGGCGATGCTGATGGGCGTCGGTCCCTGGATGGAACTCTTCATTAACGGTGATTCCGCACTGCGGGACAGCCTGCTGGAAACCTGCTCGCTGTTTTGCTCCCGGCAGATTGCGGCGCTGCGCGAGGCTGGCGCCGACCTGATCGTCTATGTGGACCCGCTGGCCTCGGCCACTTTCATCCAGCTCAGGAAATTCCGCGAACTGGCATTGCCCTGGATCATCCGGGATCTTGAAGCCCACGGGCCGGCCGGCGTGATCTTCTTCAACGGCGGCGGGCGGATCAACCCGATCCTGGCCGATATCCGGGAGCATGTCGGCATTGGCGCCTATTACCTTAATCCCTACGACGATATCACCGAAGCCAGAACACTCTTGGGGCCGCATTCCTTGATAGCCGGAACGATCAACGACATCCGCCTGCTCGACTGGTCGCCCGACGAGATTGAGCACGAGGTGGAAAAGATCATGCTGGCCGGAAAGCGGGCCGGCGGCTTCATTTTCGGCACACTGCTGATGCCCTGCGGCATACCGGAGGAAAACATCCGGGCGCTGGTGGCTGCCGCCATTCGCCATGGCAATCATGCCGAAGCGGAGGCGTACCGGTGACCGGCGAACGCTACCTGGTCGGTTGCGGCATACTGCAGAAGGAGATCCGCTTCCTGCTGGAAAAGAACGGCTGGCGGCTGGGTGCCGCCTTTCTCCCCTCCGGGCTGCATGTGGATTTCGACCGGCTGCGGAACAGTCTGGAAAAGTGCATGGAACGGCATGCCGGGCAGGTCGCGCTGGTATTCTACGGCGCCTGCCACCCCTGCATGGATCAGATCTTGGACAAAGCCTCCGTTATCCGGACAGCCGGGCAGAACTGCGTTGATATTTACCTGGGGCACGAACGATTCTGCCGTGAGCTGGAGCAGGGCGCGTTTTTCCTGTTCGAGGATTGGGCTCTGCACTGGCAAGAGATCGTCGGTTCGGTGATGCCGGGCGATCCGGAGATCATGCGTGGCATTTTTCGTAGCGCCCACAAATACCTGCTGGCGATCCGCACCCCCTGTTCCGGCGATTTCAGCGCCGAAGCGGAACAAGTCAGTGCCATGACATCCCTGGAATTGCGCTGGGTTGACGTGGGTCTGGAAAACCTGGAAGCAAACCTGGCGGCAACACTAAAGCAATCGGGGGATATTGGCCGATGAGTAGTATTTCCGAAATGAACCATGGCGCAACGGTTGAAGAGCTAACCGGCCGGCTGGCCGGGCTGGCCAGGAGCAAATCCAGGCTGGAACTGATCAACCGCCTGTTGATCAGCCTCAGCCCGGTCGCCGGTCTCGACAACATGGTGGAACATATTCTCAATATCCTGATGCAGACCATCGGGGCCGCCAATATCTCGATCTTCTACCGGCTGGACGGCGGCTGGCAGTTTCGTGACATCTACGGTGCAACCCGCCGGCTGCAGGAACCGGACAATCCGGATGTGGTCATGGCGCTTGAAGGAGGAGATGCGCTGCGGGTTCATGATTCCTTGATGCAGGCACCCTATCCCGTCGTAAGCGGTTCGATAGCGGTTGAAAACTGGGTATTTCCGCTGCTGTCCCAGGAGCGCAAAGTCGGCGCGGTCTGCATGGAAGGGATGCAGCTCACGGATCAGGGCATCATTGATGATTTGCAGCCCTTTTTCGTTTATGCCGGACTGATGTTGGACAACCAAATCTCCAACTATTCGCAGCTGGCCGAGGCCCATCGCCGTTTGCAGGATTCGGAAACCCTCTACCGCACGCTGTTTGAACAGTCGCCGGACGGGATCGTGCTCTGGAGCGTGCCGGAACTCAGGCCGGTGCAGTTCAATACGGCCGCCCATGCAATGCTTGGCTATTCCCGTGACGAATTCGGCTCCCTGACCGTAACTGACCTGGAAGCTTCACTGAGCACCGCCGATATCAACGACAGGCTGGAAACGATGCGCCGGGAAGGTACCGCCGGTTTCGAATCCGTTCACCGCACCAGGACCGGTGCAACTCTCAGCATGCTCATTACACTGAAAATGCTGGAGCTTGCCGGGCGCCAGATGATCCTGGCGATTCACCGCGACATCAGCGAAATGAAGAGTTCCGAAGAGGAACGCGACCGGCTTGAGCGGCAACTGCTGCACACCCAGAAACTGGAGAGCCTGGGGGTGCTGGCGGGAGGTATTGCCCATGACTTCAATAATATCCTGACTTCGATCATCGGCAACGCCGACCTGGCGCTGATGCGGATTAACCGGGAGTCTCCGGCGGTGGAGAACCTGCGCCGCATCGAACAGGCCGCCTCCCAGGCCGCTGATCTGGCCAAACAGATGCTGGCCTATTCCGGTAAGGGTCGCTTTGTGGTCGAGAACCTGGACATGAACCGACTGTTGGAAGAGATGCTGCACATGCTGGAGGTGTCGATTTCCAAAAAGGCCGTGCTGCGCTTCAATCTGACCCGGAATCTGCCTTCGGTGGAGGTTGACGCCTCCCAGATGCGCCAGATCATCATGAATCTGGTGATCAACGCCTCCGAGGCGATCGGCGACAAAAGTGGCGTGATTGCGGTTACCACCGGCTGCATGGACTGCGACAGCAGTTATCTAAAAGATGTCTGGCTGGATGAGAACCTTTCGGACGGCCTGTACGTCTACCTGGAGATAGCCGACAGCGGCTGCGGCATGGATAAGGAAACCATGGCCAAGCTGTTCGATCCATTCTTCACCACCAAGTTCACCGGCCGCGGCCTGGGCATGGCGGCGGTTCTGGGGATCGTGCGCGGCCATCATGGTGCGATCAAGGTTTATAGCGAGCCGGCCAGGGGAAGCAGCTTCAAGATTCTGCTGCCGGCCAGCGACAAGCCGGTCGAGCTTTTTAACGGCTCTGCGGCGCAGGATGACTGGCGCGGCAGCGGCACGGTGCTGCTGGTGGATGACGAGGAGACGGTGCGCGGCATCGGCGGCGAGATGCTCCGTGAATTGGGCTTCGAAGTCGTAACCGCCAATGACGGCCGCCAGGCCCTTGAAATATTCAGGGAGAGAAGCGACATCAGCTTCGTGATTCTGGACCTGACCATGCCGCACATGGATGGCGAACAATGCTTCCGTGAATTGCGGCGACTGAAACCGGAGGTGAAGGTGATCATGAGCAGCGGCTACAACGAGCAGGAAGTAACCGCGAAGTTTGTCGGCAAGGGGCTGGCCGGGTTCATTCAGAAACCGTACAAGCTGTCGGTGTTGAAAGAGGCGATTATCAAGGTCGATATGCAGTCGCAGACCGGGGGAACCCGATAACATGAAATGGCGCATATTTCCGTTACTGCTGGCGATCATGGTCAGCCTGCTTGCTTCTGCCCCGGCGCTCGGCCAAAAGCTAGTTCTTACCGATCAGGAGCAGCAATGGCTGGCAAGTCACCCCAAAATCCGGGTCGGTGTGATGGACAACTGGTCCCCGTTCAGTTTTACTACCAAGGGTGGGGAAGCGCAGGGGCTTGCGATCGATTACGTCGAAGCGATCAACAGGCAGCTCGATGGCGCGCTTCTGGTCCGGCCGGGGCGCTTCAAGGACAATTATGACATGGTGCTGGACGGCCGTCTGGATGCGATGATGGATATTACCAACCGGCCCGAGCGAGAAGCGCTGTTCATCTTCACCAGACCGTATATCAGCATTCCGCATGTTCTGGTGGGGCGCAAATCGGGTCCCTATTTTGCCTCGGAAGCCGACCTTGCCGGTAAAACAGTTGCGCTGGAGCGTGGTTTTTACAACGTCACCTATTTCAGCAAGAACTTTCCGGCTGTCGCCATCCGCGAATATAACTCCACATCCGAGGCGCTGGATGCCGTCTCCCGGGGTGAAGCCGATGCCTATGCCGGTAACCGCGCGGTGGTGATACATGTTATCGAGGAGGATCTTCTCAATAATCTGCGGCTGATGGGGCGGTTGGAAAATAGCCGCTCGATCCTCCAGATTGGAGTGGCCAAGGATAAGCCGCTGCTGGCTTCGATCCTGGACAAAGCGTTGCAGTCGATACCCGAGAGAGAACATACCGCCATCTACAACCGCTGGGTCGGCGTGAAATACGAGACCGGAATCGATTACTCCCTGCTTTGGAAAGTGGTTGTCGCATCGCTGGTGGTGATCCTGCTGTTTGTCTACCGCAACCGGCGTCTGGTTAAGGAAATCCTTGTCAAGCAACAGACCGAGGAAGAGCTTACCAGAAACCGGGACCAGCTCGAAGCGTTGGTAAAGGAACGTTCGCTCCAGCTCGAGGAGCGGATGAAGGTTGGAAACGAGCTCAAGACTTTGACCGGCCGACTTGAGGAGCGGGTGAGGGAGCGCACCGCCGAACTGGAAAAGGAGATCGATGAACGGATCATGTCGGAACGGACCGCTATCGCCACTGAACAGCGTTTCAGAGCACTGTTCAATAATCTGGGCGACTCGGTTTACATAACCGATCTGGACGGCAACATCGTTGCCGCCAATGCCCAGGCTTCCAGCGAACTCGGCTGCTCCAACCAGGAACTGCTGGGTTTGAACATCATCGACCTGGATGCCGTTTTTACCACTCCCGAATCGGTTGCCGAACACTTCAAGGCGCTGTCCGAAGCAAAAGCGATGACGTTCGAAACCATCCATCGGCGCAAAGACGGGTCTCAGTTTCCGGTCGAGATCAATGTCCGCCTGATCGATTTTGACGGACAGCCCTCGGTAATGGGGGTCGCCCGCAACATTTCCATGCGCAGACAGGCGGAGCGGATTGCGGCGGATGCCAGGCAGCAGCTGGAGGTGATCTTCGACACGATGCAGGCCGGTATCATACTGGTCAATCCGCAGGGGGTGATTACCTTTGCCAACCAGCGCATGGCATCCATGTTCGGATGCAAAATGGATGAACTGATCGGTTCCAGCTACCCGGAACACGTCCATCCCGATCAGCGCGGTGTGGGGGATGAGCGCATGCGCAGTCTTATTGCCGGCGAGATCGACCATGTGCATCATGAACGGCATTATATCCGCAAGGACGGCAGCAGCTTCTGGGGGCATCTCAGCGGACGGCGGCTTGAGGATGGTCAGGGGAACCTTATTTCACTGGTGGGTGTGATCGCCGACATCTCCCAGATGAAGAAGATGCACGAGGCCCTGGACTATACCAACCAGTGTTTCACCCAGGCCCTGAGCGGGGGGCAGCAAATTCTCTACCGCCTCAATGTCAAAAAGGGTTGCTACGACTATCTCAGTCCGGCTTTCGAAAGGCTTACCGGTTACCCGGTGGCCGAATTTTCAAAGACCACCCTGGAAAAACTGCCGGAGTATTTCCACCCCGACGACCGACAGCGTATTTTTAATTACATTGACGAGCAGTTTGCTTCGCGAACAGTCCGCAGCCTCAACTTCGACATGGAGTACCGCTTCAGGAAAGCGGACGGCAGCTACTGCTGGTTCCATGACACCAACACCGCCGTGTTCAACGATCAGGATGAGCTGGAATGTTTCTTCGGTTCCGTGCATGACATCTCCGACCGCAAGCTGGCCGAACAGGAACGGCTCAAGCTGGAGCAGCAGCTGCTGCACACCCAGAAGCTGGAGAGCATGGGGGTGCTGGCGGGGGGCATTGCCCATGACTTCAACAACATCCTGACCGCAATCATCGGCAACGCCGACCTGGCGTTGATGCGGATCAACCTTGAATCCCCGGCGGTCGAAAACCTGCGCCGCATCGAGAAGGCAGCCTCCCAGGCCGCCGACCTGGCCAAGCAGATGCTGGCCTACTCCGGCAAGGGCAAATTCGTGGTTGAACACCTGGATCTCAACCTGCTGCTGGAAGAGATGCTGCACATGCTGGAGGTATCGATCTCCAAGAAAGCGGTGCTGCGTTTCAACCTGACCAGGCCGCTGCCGACCGTGGAGGCTGACGCAACCCAGATTCGCCAGATCGTCATGAACCTGGTGATCAACGCCTCCGAGGCGATCGGCGACAAGAGCGGCGTGATCGCCGTCTCCACCGGCTGCATGGACTGTGACGAAAGTTACCTGAAAGATGTCTGGCTGGACGAGAACCTTGACCAGGGGCTGTACGTCTACCTTGAAATCTCTGACAGCGGCTGCGGCATGGACAGGGAAACCTTGGGCAAACTGTTCGACCCGTTCTTCACCACCAAGTTCACCGGCCGTGGCCTGGGGATGGCGGCGGTGCTGGGGATCGTGCGCGGCCACCGTGGAGCGATCAAGGTCTACAGCGAACCGGGCAGGGGCGCCACCTTCAAGATTCTTTTGCCCTCCTCCGGCAGGCCATCGGAGATTTTCAACGGCGAGCCGGAGCTGGATGAGTGGCGCGGCAGCGGCACGGTGCTGCTGGTGGATGACGAGGAAACGGTGCGCGGCATCGGAGTTGAAATGTTGAGAGAGCTGGGCTTCAACACGATCACCGCCAACGATGGCCGCCAGGCGCTGGAAGCCTTCAAATCCACTCCCGACATCTCCTTCGTAATCATGGATCTGACCATGCCGCACATGGACGGGGAACAGTGCTTCCGCGAACTGCGGCGGCTGGATGCGGATGTCAGGGTGATCATGAGCAGCGGCTACAACGAGTATGAAGTATCGCAGAAGTTCGCCGGCAAGAGGCTGGCCGGATTCATCCAGAAACCGTACAAACTCTCGACGCTAAGAACGGTCATCAGGGGGATGGAAGGTGAATAATATGCTTTATAGCAATGGCCTCCGCCGGATTTTCAGCCTGTTGCTGCTCTTGTCGGCACTGTTTTCCGGCAATCAGCTCTTCGCCGCCGACAACCGGCCCGTGGCGGTATCGCTTACCGCTGCCGAGCGCCAATGGCTGAAGGATCACCCGGTCATCACCCTGGCTCCGGACCCGGACTTCAAGCCGATCGAGTACTTCGACAAAAACGGTAACTACCGGGGTGCGGCGGCGGATATCTTCCGCCTGCTTGAGAAAAAGCTCGGCATCACCATCACGATTGTCCGGCTGAAAAACTGGGACGAGGCGATGGCCAGGTTCAGGAACCGCGAGGTTGATCTGCTGGGGGCGATGGTCCGGACAGCCAATCGGGAGAAATTTGCCCTTTTTACCGATACACTGGTGGCGGTGCCTGGAGGGATCTTCGCTCGGGCCGGCTCGCCGACCGACCTGACCCTGAATGACCTCAAGGGGAAGAAAGTAGCCGTTGTCTCCAATTACGCGGCCCATGACATCATCAGGAGCCAGTATCCCGACATAGAGCTGCATGTGGTTCCTGACGTTTCCACAGGCCTGGCCAAAGCCTCGCTGGGGATGGTTGACGCCTATGTGGAAAACATGGCCAATGCCACCTTCTATTCCCAGGAGGCAGGTATCACCAACCTGCAGATGGTCGGAAGAACCGAATTCGACTACCGCTGGGGAATCGGCATCCGCAAGGACTGGCCTGAACTGCAGGGGATCCTGAACAAGGGGCTGGCGGCGATCAGCGAGGAAGAGCGGGCCAGAGCCATCCAGCACTGGATATATATCGAAGGGCAGCGTTGGCGCCCTACCAAAACATTCATTACCGGAGCGATAGCGTCTTCCCTGGCCGGCTTGCTGCTCCTGGCTATCAACTGGAATCATTCGTTGCGGACTTTGGTTCGCAACAGAACCTCGTCGTTGCAGCGGGAACTGGAGGAACGACAAAAAGCGGAAGCGGCCCTGAAGGATCTGGCCGGGCAACTGGAGCAGCGGGTCAGCGAACGAACCGCGCAGCTGAACAACCAGATTGTCGAGCGCATCAGATCGGAAGAGCAGTTAAAAGCCAGCGAAGAGAACTATCGCTGTTTTACCGAACTTACTTCGGATTACGTCTATAAATGCTTCCGCTCGGGCACGGCCCCTTTCCGGGTCGAGTGGGTCGGGGGAGCCGTGGAAAGCATCACCGGCTACGCTACGGATGAAATCCATCAGTTAGGCTGCTGGCTGCCGCTGGTTCATTTCGATGACAGGCAAGCGGTATCAACTCACCTGATCGGCATGGTTCCGGGAGATATGAAGCAGACGGAATTCAGGCTGATCACCAAACAGGGCGAAATCATCTGGATCTGTGAAACATCACGTTGCGCGGCCGGTCCGGAAAAAGGCGGATTGATACTGTATGGTTCCTCCAGGGATGTTACCGCTCGTCGCCACGCCGAGGACGAACTGCTGGAAACCAAGGAGCTGTTCACGCTGTTCATGAAGTATTCGCCGGTGTACACCTTCATCAAGCGGATCGAGGGCGATCAGAGCCGGGTCATGCAGATCAGCGACAATTTCATAGAGATGCTCGGCAAACCTGCCAGGGAAATGCTCGGTTGCACGATGTACGAAATGTTTCCCGAGGATTTTGCCCGCAAGATAACCAACGACGATCTGCAGGTTGTAAATGACGGAAAAGTCATACAGCTGGATGAACAACTGGGTGAACGAAGCTATACAACCATCAAGTTTCCGATCTTCAGGGAGGGCAGGAACAGTCTCCTGGCTGGATTCACGCTCGATATAACCGAGCGCAAACGGGCCGAGGAGGAGCGCCTGCAACTGGAGAAACAGCTGCTTCACACGCAGAAGCTGGAGAGCCTGGGGGTGCTGGCCGGCGGAATCGCCCACGATTTCAACAACATCCTGATGGCGGTCATCGGCAACGCCGATCTGGCGCTGATGCGAATCAACCGGGAGTCCCCGGCGGTGGAAAATCTCCACCGTATTGAAAAGGCGGCGGAGCGCGCGGCCGAGCTGGCCAAACAGATGCTGGCCTATTCCGGCAAGGGCAAGTTCGTGATCGAGTGCCTGGACATGAACCGTCTGCTGGAAGAGATGCTGCACATGCTGGAGGTGTCGATCTCCAAAAAGGCGGTGCTGCGCTTTACCCTGCATACGCCGCTGCCGACCGTGGAGGCCGATGCCACCCAGATGCGCCAGATCATCATGAACCTGGTGATCAACGCCTCCGAGGCGATCGGTGACAGGAGCGGAGTGATCTCGGTTTCCACCGGTTGCATGGAATGCGACCGCAACTACCTTAAGGATGTCTGGCTGGATGAGAGCCTTTCGGACGGCCTGTACGTTTATCTGGAGATAACCGACAGCGGTTGCGGCATGGACAGGGAAACCATGGCCAAACTTTTTGATCCGTTCTTCACCACCAAGTTCACCGGCCGCGGCCTGGGCATGGCGGCGGTGCTGGGGATCGTGCGCGGCCATCATGGCGCGATCAAGGTCTACAGCGAGCCGGGCAAAGGGAGCAGCTTCAAGATTCTGCTTCCGGCCGCAGACAGACCGCCGGAAGTCTCCTGTTCCGAATCGGACAGCGCCGACTGGCGCGGTAGCGGCACGGTGCTGCTGGTGGACGACGAGGAGACGGTGCGCGGCATCGGCGGCGAGATGCTGCGGGAACTGGGATTCCAGGTACTGACCGCCAGCGACGGCCGTGATGCGTTGGAAATATTCAGGGGAAGAGACGACATCAGTTTTGTAATCCTGGACCTGACCATGCCGCACATGGATGGCGAACAGTGCTTCCGTGAACTTAGGCGGCTGAAACCGGAAGTGAAGGTGATCATGACCAGCGGCTACAACGAATATGAAGTCACACAGAAATTCGTCGGCAAGGGGCTGGCCGGTTTCATCCAGAAACCGTACAGATTGGCGGTGCTGCGCGATGTGCTGGGAAATCTGGAAAGGGCGACGTAAATGAATGTGGTTGTGAGATGGATATCAAGCTTCCGCGGTTGGCGAGGCATCCCGACGTTCATGGTTCTGGTCGCTCTGGCGCTGCAATCGTCGCCGTCATGTCTCGCCGCGCAGGAAGGGTCCGCCGGCGCCTTGAAATCTGTTCGAGTGGTAATGGACGACAACTATCCGCCCTATGTATTCAAGGGTGATAACGGCCAACTGCAGGGTGTCATCATCGACCAGTGGCGGTTATGGGAAAAGAAAACCGGCATCCGGGCCGAGCTGACGGGCATGGACTGGGCCGAAGCCCAGCGCCGCATGCGGGCTGGCGAGTTCGACGTGATCGATACCATCTTCCATAATGAGCAGCGCGGGAAAATATACGATTTCACCGCCCCTTACGCGGATATTCCGGTGCCGCTGTTTTTCCACTCCGATATATCCGGTATCCGCGGGCCGGAGGATGCCAAAGGCTTCATGGTGGCGGCCAAGGCCGGCGGCAATGTCATCGAAGTTCTGAAAAAAAGCGGAGTCACCAATGTTGTCGAATATCCCAGCTACGAGAAAATCATCGAAGCGGCCCGCGACGGCCAGGTAAAGGTGTTCACGGTGGACCGTCCAGCCGCCCTGTATTATCTGAACCGCTTGAACATACAGGACCGGTTTCGCGAAACCGTACCGATGTATTCGGGGAAATTCCACCGGGCCGTGAAGAAGGGAAACAGGGAACTGCTGACAGTATTGGAGAGAGGTTTCGCCTCCATTTCAGCGGGTGAATACCAGGAGATCGACAAACGCTGGATGGGGGCATCGATGGTCAGCCCAACGCAGCTCAGGTATCTGCGGTATGCCGCAGGCAGCGCGGCACTGCTGGGTGTGGTGGCGATTGCATGGGTGGCGATGCTCAGGAGCGCGGTCGGCAGGAAAACCTCCGAGCTGGAGCAAAGTGAGGAGCACTACCGCTCGATCATTCAGAACATGCAGGATGTCTACTACCGAAGCGACGCGGAGGGGCGCCTGACGATGATCAGCCCCTCCGGAGCGGAACTGCTGGGTTATGATGGTGTCGAAAAGGTGCTGGGCTGCGTCATCCGTGACACCTTCTACCTTGATCCGGAAGAACGGGACGCTTTCCTCCACAATCTGAAAATTAAAAACCACCTTTACGGTTATGAACTCACGCTGAAGCGCCAGGACGGAAATCCGGTGCCGGTGGAAACCTCGACGCATATTATGTTCGACTCGGACGGCTCATTTGCCGGGGTGGAAGGGGTTTTCAGGGACATATCACAGCGCAGGAAGGATCTGGAGGCGCTCAAGGAGAGCGAAGAGCGCTACCGGCAGCTGGTGGAGCAGTCATCGGCCTGGATCTGGAAGACCGATGCCGATCTGATTCATACCTATTCGAACGATAACGTGTTAAAAATACTTGGATATACAGCAGAAGAACTCTGCTCAATGGAGATTCTAAAGCTTGTCCACCACGGCGACCATGAAATTCTCAGGAAAATTGCCGAAGACGCCATCTCGGGCCGTGGCGGCTGGGATGGGATCGTGCTGCGCTGGTTGGCGCGGGACGGCTCATGGCGTTCGATCGAGTCGAGCGGCAGGGCGATCTTTGACGACAAGGGGCGTTTTATCGGCATGCAGGGGGTCGATACGGATATAACCGACCGGCTATTGTTGCAGCAGGAACAGGAGAAGAACCAGCGCCTGGAATCACTGGGCCTGTTGGCGGGCGGCATCGCCCACGACTTCAACAACATCCTGACCGGCATCGTCGGCAATCTGTCGCTGGCCAGGACGATGATCGACAGCGGTCACCGCGCGGCAGCGCGGCTGGATGAATGCGAAAAGGCGGCCGGGCGCGCCGGCGAACTGACCCGGCAGCTGTTGACCTTTGCCCGTGGCGGAGAACCGGTGAAGAAAATCGTGGATATCTCCAGGCTGGTCAACGAGGCGGTTACGTTCGCGCTGCGCGGCTCAAATGTCAGGGGGGTACTGGAGCTGGCTGACGACCTGTGGACTCTGGATGCTGATGAGGGGCAGATCAACCAGGCCCTCAACAACCTGTTGATAAACGCGGTCCAGGCCATGCCCGAGGGGGGGGTGGTCACGGTCAGGGGCGAGAATTCTGTCATGGATGATTCGTCCGGCGTGGCGGGGCGTTACGTGAGGCTGACTATCCGCGACACCGGCGTCGGCATACCGGCCGATCTGCTGGCGAGGGTGTTCGACCCCTATTTTACCACCAAGCCGGGCGGAACCGGGTTGGGGCTGGCTTCGGTCTACTCGATTGTGAAGCGGCACGGGGGTGAATTGGGCGTATCTTCGGAAAACGGCCGCGGCACTGAATTCATGATCTGTCTGCCGGCTGCCGGCGGTATTGAGGCCTGCGAGCCAGCCTCGGTCTCTTTGCCGCTGCCGGAGGCGTCCTGCAGCGGTCGGGTGCTGGTGATGGACGACGAAGAGTTGGTGATCGACGTGGTCTCGATGATGCTGGAGGAGCTGGGGTGTGCCGTGGAGACCTGCGGTGACGGCTCTGCAGCGGTAGATCATTACCGGTCGGCACTGGAGCGGGGAGCGCCGTACGATGTCGTTATCCTCGACCTGACTGTGCCGGGAGGCATGGGTGGCTTGGAGGCTGCCAGGCGGATCAGGGAGATCGACCCGCGCGCCGTCCTGATCGTTTCCAGCGGCTATTCCCGTGACTCCGTGGCGTCGGACTACCGCAGCCATGGTTTTAGCGGCGCGGTGATGAAACCCTATTCGCTGGAGACCCTGAGCGAGGAACTCGGCCGGGTGATGGAATCTGTGCGTCATACTCACTTGTCGTCGGCCGGAACCGTAGTCACGTTGTGAAACCGGGATTTGAATTAACCTGAAAACGGTTTTTGGGTCCACGAAAGACACGAAAAGACACGAAAATTTAAAGCGATACATCAAAACAGTAATTCACCAAACAGGTACACCATGGTGTTGTATATTCTGTCGTTTTTGTTCGTGTTTTTCGTTCTTTTCGTGGACAACTGCTTTTTCCAGGATTAAAGGAGTACAGCGTATGCGATATGTCTCATCCAAAAGCATCCTCACCGATCCGTACCGGGCCGGACTTGAAATCGGCGCGGCGCTTGCCCCTATTTCACCGGAAGTAATACTGCTGTTTGCTTCGATGAATTATGACCCTGATTTTTCCGATTTTTTCGAAGCGTTGTACGACGCGCTTGGAACCAGGTCGGTGATAGTTTTCGGAGGGACCGGCGATGGTATCTACGAGACCACTGGAGCCGAAAACTATGGCGTCAGCGCCCTGGGGATTTCCAGCGACGGCCGGGTGTCATGGTCGGTCGCACTTGAACAGGGCGTTCAGGCCGACTCGTTCGCGGCCGCCGGGGCGTGTGCCCGCAAAGCGCTGGCTGACTGTCCGGCCGCATCCGTTTTTCGCATGGTGCTGGCGGACGGGGCCAAGGCCGACGGTCACGCCATCGTGCGCGGCATCGCCGCCGAGATACCCGGGCCGTTTTTTGGCGGTCTGACCGGTGACGACCGCAAGTTCACCAGCAGCAGGGTTTTCCTGAACGGCGTCGAATATGAGGATGCTGTGGCAATGCTCACCGGTTGCGGCGACATCGGCTTCTCCATCAACGCGGCCAGCGGTTGGACACCGCTGGGGGATGCTGGAATCGTGGAGGAAAACCAGGGGTGTGAAATCCGCACCATCAGCGGGCAATCGGCTCAGGATTTCATGGCCGGTCAGCTGGGCAAACCGCTGGGTGAGTCTGATCTCGGGGTTGTTCCGCTGGCCGCCTATCAGGCCGGTTCCGGCGGGCATTTTTCCCTGCGGGCTCCCATGCATCTGCATCCGGACAGCGGCGCGGTAACCATGTTCGGTAGTATCGAAAAGGGAACCGTTGTGCGGGTCTGTAGCGCATCACGTGAAGATGTGATGCGCGGGGTTTCAGACGCCGTGCAGAACCTGGCTTCCGATTCGCTCGGTTTCACCCCCTCCGCGGCAATCATCATCAGCTGTGCCGGCAGGAAGTGGCTACTTGCCGACCGTGGAGAAATGGAACTGGCCGCATTTTTCGGTAATCTGGGATTCCGGATTCCGCTGATCGGTTTTCCATCTTTTGGTGAGATCAGTCCATTTCGCGGTGCGGATGGCGCTTTTACCTCCGTCAGCTTCCATAACGTGACCTTTGTTGTCTGTCTTTTGGGGTGAGACCATGAAAAATCGTCTGTTTTCGTTATGCACACCCTGTCCGGACGGATTCACGTTCTGCCGGGAATTCCGGATAATTGATTTCCGCAGGGCCCCCTTTGCGCTCTATGCCCCATCATCCGAGGCGGCCCGGGATTTTCTGGGGCATCATCTGCAACGCCTGGCAGGCGTAATCCTGATTCCGGGTGAACATCTTTCTTCCGAAGAGGTGGCGCCGCTGGTGTCACAGATCGTCATCTCCCCGGTAATGCTGCCATATCTGGCCGATTTCGCAATTCACCAGCTGGTACAGCTTGACCGGCGCATCGGCAGCGAAGAGCGCCGCTCGTTCCTGGCTCTTGAGAACGAACGACTGGAACTCAACAACCAGCGGGCCTCGGAGGAGTTCAGTCGCTTCCGGAGCAGCCTGCTGCACGAAATCGAAGAAAGGCGGGCGGCCGAGCGGCAACTGGTGGAGAGCGAGGAGCTGCTGCGACTGATCATGTCCTCGACGGTGGAAGCCATCTATGGGATAAATACCGAAGGCTTTTGCACATTTGCCAACGAATCCTGTCTCAAGATGCTTGGCTACGGACATATCGGCGAGGTGCTGGGGCGCAACATGCATGAGCTGATCCACTGCCGGACACCGGACGGGTTGCCGATCCCGCAGGATCAATGCCGGATCTTCAAGGCTTTCAGGGAAGGGGTCGGAGTCACTGTCACCGATGAGTTTTTTCTCAGGCGAGATGGCGACTCTTTGCCGGTGGAATATTCATCCTATCCGATTCGCAAGGATGGGATCGTCGTGGGAGCGGTAGTCACCTGGCGTGATATCACCGAGCGCCGGCTCAGGGAAGAGATGCTGAAAGAGAGCGAGGAAAAGTTCCGTTCGCTGGTTGAGAACTCCATCGACGTGATCTTTGTGCTGGACGCCAAGGGGGTCTTCCGTTTTGTCTCCCCCTCTTGGGAAAAACATTTTGGTTACCCGGCCAGCGAGGTGCTGAACCATGATTTTGCGCCGTTCGTCCATGCGGATGACGTGGGAGCATGTTTCGAATACCTGGTTAAGGTGATGGGGACTGGCGAAGCCGCGACAAGCCCGATCTATCGTGTCCATCACGCTGATGGCAGTTGGCGCAGTTTTGTCGCCAACGGTTCCAGGTATCAGGGCGCTTCCGGGGAGCCTTTGTACCTGGGTATCGGGCGCGATGTTACCGACCAGTTGCGCGCCGACGAGGAACACCTGATCATGGAACGGCAACTGCTTCATGCCCAGAAACTGGAAAGCCTGGGGGTGATGGCGGGTGGCATCGCCCATGATTTCAACAATATCCTGACCGCGATTATCGGTAACGCCGACCTGGCCCTGATGCGGATCGGGAATGAATCCCCGGTGGCGGAAAACCTGCGCAGGATCGAACAGGCGGCGGCACGGGCCGCCGACCTGGCAAAGCAGATGCTGGCCTATTCGGGCAAGGGTAAGTTCATGGTCGAGCATATCGATCTGAACAGGCTTCTGGAAGAGATGCTGCACATGCTGGAGATCTCCATATCCAAGAAGACAGTGTTGCGTTTAAAGCCGGCGTCTGCGCTGCCGACGCTGGAAGCCGATGCGACTCAGTTGCGCCAGATCATAATGAACCTGGTCATCAACGCATCCGAAGCGATCGGGGACAATAGCGGAGTGATCACCATCAGCACCGATTTAGTGAATTGCGATAAAAACTATCTGAAGAATATTTTAAATAATGAGGACCTGGACGAGGGGGCGTACGTCTGCCTGGAGATTAGCGACACCGGATGTGGCATGGACCGCGACACCGTGGCCAAGATCTACGATCCTTTCTTCACGACCAAGTTTACCGGCCGTGGCCTGGGAATGGCCGCGGTACTGGGAATCGTGCGCGGTCACAAGGGGGGTATCAAGGTCTACAGTGAGCCCGGAATGGGGAGCGCCTTCAAGATATTCCTGCCCGCTTCAAACAGGCCGGTGGTGACGGCAAAGCGGCATGTCCAGGGTGAGGAGTGGCAGGGCAGCGGCACCGTGCTGCTTGTGGATGACGAGGAGACCGTTCGTGAAATCGGCAGCGAGATGCTGAATACTCTGGGATTTCAGGTGATTACAGCCGTTGACGGCAGGGATGCGCTTGAAAAGTTCGAGTGCAATCCCGCCCCGGATTTTGTGGTTCTGGACCTGACCATGCCGCGCATGGATGGCGAGCAGTGCTTCCGTGAACTGCGCCAGCTCAAACGGGATGTCAAGGTGATCATGAGCAGTGGTTACAACGAACAGGATGTTACCCGGAAGTTTGTCGGCAAGGGCCTGGCCGGATTTATCCAGAAGCCTTACAAGCTTTTGGAATTGAAGGAAGCAATCATGAGGATCAGTAATTTATGACGCAGGAAACAAACACAGTCGATCACAAAAAGGCGCCGTTCCGGCATCTGTTCAGTGCCGCCGCAGTTGTCTGGAGTGTCGTCGCGGTGGCAATTCTCGTTCTGGAACTGAAAGACCAGAGGAGCTTTTTGGCTGCCAACGCCCTGAGCATAGCCCGGGCCAGTTTCGAGAAGGATATCGCTTTCCGGCGCTGGGGCGCCATGCATGGCGGAGTTTATGTGCCGGTAACTGAAAAGACCCCTCCCAACCCCTATCTCAAGGTGCCCGAGCGCGATATCAGCACCCCCTCCGGCCAAGCGCTTACGCGCATTAACCCGGCCTATATGATCCGCCAGGTCTATGAGGCCGGCCACTTTTCAACTGATGCTCCAGATGGGCACATCACCAGCCTGAAACCGATCCGTCCGGAAAACGCGCCTGATCCCTGGGAAAGGAAGGCCCTTGAACGCCTTGAAAAGGGGGGGCTTGAGTTCAGCGAGTTTCAGACCATCAACGGGGAACCGCATTTCCGCTACCTCCATGTTCTCAAGGCAGAGAAGCCATGTCTGAAGTGCCATGCCGCCCAGGGCTACCGCGAAGACGATGTCCGCGGCGGTATCAGCGTTACGGTTCCGATGGCCCTGCTGGATCGGTCGGTTACTACAAGCAGCTACGCCCACACCCTGATCATTTCAACGGTGTGGCTGTTCGGGCTGGCCGGGCTCTGGATCAGCTTCTGCCGGGTCAGCGTCTCTTCCAGGGCGCTGCGGGAGAGCGAGGAACGCTATCGCAGCCAGTTCCAGCAGAGCCGCGCGGTGATGTTGATAGTCAACCCGGAAAACGGGGCTATCGAAGACGCCAACCCGGCCGCCTGCGAATATTACGGCTATGATCTCGTAAAAATACTGGAAAAGAAAATCTACGACATCAACTGTTCTGAAGCGGAAATGGTGGAACAGCGACTGATCGAGGTCAGGGATGGCGCCGTCAGGCATTTCCAATGCCGGCACCAGTTGTCCGACGGCAGCATCCGGGATGTGGAGGTGTTCAGCAGCCCGTTCTTCAGCCAGGGGCGCCTGCATCTGCATTCGATCATCTTCGACATTACCGATCGTCTGGCTGCCGAACGGCAGTTGCATGACAAGATGGATTTCGCTGAAAACCTGATCTACAACTCAACCGCTCCGACCTTTGTCATCAATGCCGACCACAAGGTGCTGATCTGGAACCGGGCCATGGAGGATCTTACCGGAGTCAAGGCTGCGGATATGATCGGCTCCGACGCACAGTGGCGGGCGTTCTATCCGTCGCCCCGGCCCTGTCTGGCGGATATCGTTGTCGATGAAACCGGTGGTGAGGCTGCAGCGCTGTACCTCCATTTTTCGATGCCGCGGCAGATTCCGGACCGTTTGAATGCCGAAGATGATTATATACTGGGCGGACGCAAACGGCGTCTGTTGATATCGTCGGCTCCAATCCGTGATCATGAAGGGAGAATCATCGCCGCGATCGAAACGATTGAAGACATCACCGAGCGCTTGTCACTGGAAGCCCAGTTGCTGCACTCCCAGAAGATGGAGTCGGTCGGTGCTCTGGCCGGTGGCATTGCCCACGACTTCAACAACGTGCTGACCGTGATCAGCGGTTATGCCGACCTGTTGAAGCTGACCTCCACGGATGACGAGAATCTGCACATTGCCGGTGAAATTTCCGCTTCGGTTGAGCGGGCCGCGGAGATGACCCGCAGCCTGCTGTCTTTCAGCGGCAAACACGACATGATGCTGCAGCATGACGACCTGAACCAGATCCTGGCCACAATTCGCAAGAGTCTTGGCCGACTGATCCGGGAGGACATCACCCTCTCGATCCAGCCGTGCGGGGCACGACTGCCGGTGTACGTGGATCGGGTACAGATCGAGCAGGTTCTGATAAATCTTGTCGTCAACGCCCGTGATGCGATCGGCAGCGGCGGCATTATCACGTTATCCACAAGTTCGGTTCAGTTTGAAGAAGCGGCGATCATCGGAGGGACTGTGATTCTGGCCGGCCAATATGCCCGTCTCTGCGTCAGTGACAGCGGCGCCGGAATCGCCGCCGGGATGATTGACCGTATTTTCGAACCATTTTTCACCACCAAGGAGAAGGGTAAGGGAACCGGTCTGGGACTCTCGATCGTGCATGGGATTATTACCAAGCATGGAGGTTATGTCACTGTCACCAGCATACCGGGGACCGGCACCGAATTCTGCATCTATCTGCGGAACCACGAAGGAGAACAGCCCGTAAAACCGGTAAAGGCGACTGCGGTTGTCAACCATCACGGTAGCGAGACGATACTGATTGCCGAGGATGATGCCGCGATCATGAGGATGTTCCGGCAGTTGCTGGAACTGTACGGCTACTCGATTCTTGAAGCCGGTGACGGCATTCAGGCGTTGGAGATGTTCGAAGCCAACCGCGAACGGATTCGGATTGCAATCGTGGACGTGATCATGCCGCGCATGAACGGGCGGGAACTGGTGGAAGAGATCAGGAAACGGCAGCCGGAACTGCCGATCATCATGATCAGCGGCTATACGGATGATATTGTCGATCGGGCCGCGATAGATAATCTCAATGCAACGTTTCTGCAGAAACCGGTCAACCCGCTGGATCTGCTTTCGGCGGTCCGTGGCGGCCTGGAAAAGGAGGTTTCACAGCCGCAGTTGCCTAATTAATAGGCATGTTGGCCGCAGCAGGTTGGGGGCTATACGGTAAACTAATGTAAAATCGGCATGATAGGATCACTCTCCGGTTTGGCACGTCAAATGCTCCTATGGACTCAAACTCCGGCAACGGCGCCTCCCCACATTTCATCTTTAATAAGATGTGGAGCGCCGTTTTTTTGCAGTCGGAACAAACCAAGAGTCTAGCTTATCAAGAGGATACTGTCATGGCCAAACCGGACTGGTACGATACCGACAATTGCGAAACCCACGACAAGGGTGCTCCCAAGTTCTGCAAGAAATCCGAACCGGGCGAGGGAACCGAACGCTCCTGCGCCTACGATGGTGCCCGCGTGGTCCTGATGCCGATCACCGACGTGATCCACCTGGTGCATGGCCCGATCGCCTGCGCCGGAAACTCATGGGACAATCGCGGGGCCCGCTCCAGCGATTCGCAACTCTACCGGCGCGGTTTCACCACCGAGATGCTGGAGAACGATGTGATCTTCGGCGGCGAGAAGAAACTGTACAAGGCCATCCTGGATCTTGCGGAGCGTTACAAGGACCAGGCTCGGGCCATCTTCGTCTATGCCACCTGCGTGACCGCCATGACCGGCGACGATGTGGAGGCGGTTTGCGCGGCTGCGTCAGGAAAAGTCGCAATCCCGGTGATCCCGGTCAACACCCCCGGCTTCATCGGTGACAAGAATATCGGCAACCGGCTGGCCGGAGAGATCCTCTTCAAGTATGTGATAGGCACCACCGAACCGCCGTTATTGGGGGAATACCCGATCAACCTGATCGGCGAGTACAACATTGCCGGCGACCTGTGGGGCATGCTGCCGCTCTTCGACAGGCTGGGAATCCAGATCCTCTCCTGCTTCAGCGGCGACGCAAAATTCGAGGAGTTGCGCTACGCCCATCGGGCCAAGCTCAATATCATCATCTGTTCCAAGTCCCTGACCAACCTGGCCAAGAAGATGCAGAAAACCTACGGCATGCCCTACCTGGAGGAGTCTTTCTACGGCATGACCGACACCGCCAAGGCACTGCGCGACATCGCCCGCGAGCTGGACAATATCGTTAACGGCCTGGAGAAGCGGGTCATGCAGGATCGGGTCGAAAAGCTGCTGGAAGAGGAAGAGGCCAAATGCCGTCAGCGGATCGCGCCCTATCGCGAGAGACTGGAAGGGAAACGGGCGGTGCTCTTCACCGGTGGCGTCAAGACCTGGTCGATGGTCAACTCGCTGCGTGAGCTGGGAGTTGAGATCCTGGCGGCCGGAACCCAGAACTCGACGCTGGAGGATTTCTACCGCATGAAAGGGCTGATGCACCAGGATGCCAAAATTATCGAAGATACCTCCACCGCCGGACTGCTGGCGGTCATGCGCGAGAAGATGCCGGACCTGATCGTGGCCGGCGGCAAGACCAAGTTCCTGGCGCTCAAGACCAAGACCCCTTTCCTGGATATCAACCACGGCCGTTCCCATCCCTATGCCGGCTACGAGGGGATGGTGACCTTCGCCCAGCAGCTGGACATGACCGTCAACAACCCGATCTGGCCTGTCCTGAACGCTCCGGCGCCCTGGGAGAAAGCGGAGGGAACAGGTGAACTGCCTCCTCTGCGGCATGCGGAGGATTTCCTGGCCGAGGACATATCGGCCTCGCGGGTCAAGGTCTCAACCAAGGCCGCCACGGTCAATCCGCAGAAGAATTCGCCCGCGCTGGGCGCCACCATGGCTTACCTGGGGATTGACAACATGCTCGGCCTGCTGCACGGCGCCCAGGGCTGCTCGACTTTCATCCGGCTGCAGCTGTCAAGGCACTACAAGGAATCGATCGCACTGAACGCAACCGCGATGAGCGAGGACAGCGCCATTTTCGGCGGCTGGGAGAACCTGAAGAAGGGCATCGGTCGGGTGATCGAGAAGTTCCAGCCCCAGGTGGTGGGGGTGATGACCTCGGGACTGACCGAGACCATGGGCGACGACGTGCACAGCGCCATCGTGCATTTCCGCCAGGAGCACCCCGAAACGGCGCACATCCCGATCATCCATGCCGCGACTCCCGATTACTGCGGTTCGCTGCAGGAAGGTTATGCCGCGGCGGTCGAGGCGATCGTCTCCAGCCTCCCGGAAGGGGGCGCGACCGTGCCGGACCAGGTCAACCTGCTGCCCGGAGCGCACCTGACACCGGCCGATGTGGAGGAGCTGAAAGAGCTGGTCGAGTCATTCGGGCTGACGGTACTGACGATCCCGGACATCTCTAACGCGATGGACGGGCATATCGACGAGGTGGTGTCGCCGCTATCGACCGGTGGGATAACGGTTGAAGATATCAGGAAGGCGGGGCGCAGCGTTGCGACGTTATATGTCGGTGATTCGCTGGCCAAGGCGGCATTGAAGCTTAAAGAGAAGTTCGACATTCCGGCCCATGGCTTTACATCGCTGACCGGTCTGGCCGAGACCGACCTGCTGATGGAGTCGCTTTCCGCGATCAGCGGGAGACCGGTTCCTGACAAGCACCGCCGCTGGCGCAGCCGGTTGATGGACGCCATGGTGGACAGCCACTACCAGTTCGGCAACAAAAAGGTGGCGCTGGCGCTGGAGTCGGACAACCTCAAGACCCTGACCCGTTTCCTGGCCGGCATGGGGTGCGAGATCCAGGCGGCGCTCTCCGCAACCCGCACCCGCGGACTGGATTCCCTGCCTTGCGGGAACGTTTTTGTCGGCGACCTGGAGGATCTGGAAGAGGCGGCCAAGGGGGCCGATCTGCTGGTGGCCAACTCGAACGGCCGTCAGGCGGCGAACAAGCTCAAGATCGGAGCGCACCTGCGGGCCGGACTGCCGGTGTTCGATCGCCTGGGAGCCCACCAGAAGATGTGGGTCGGGTATCGCGGCACGCTCAACCTGGTGTTCGAAACCGCCAACCTGTTCCAGGCCAACGCCAAGGAGGCGCAGAAACTGGCCCATAACTGACGACAAAAAAGGACCGGCTGTTGATAGCCGGTCCAGCTGATTCCACAAAAAAAGCAGTTAACCGCCGATGAACGCAGATACACGCCGAGAAATCAAAAGCTTGAACTAAATACTGTTTTAACCAATAAGGTGATTTAATTTTTGATGTAAGTTCGGGTTTTATCGGCGTGAATCCGTTTTTCTCGGCGGTTAATTGCCGTTGGGTTGATTCGTTTGTATCGACGATCAGCCAAGCGGCTGGAAGGCGGATCAGGTCAATTTGCTGATGTCGCAGATGTCAAGCTGCTCTTCATCCACATCCTTCAGCTTATCCTTGATCGCCACGAAACTCCGGACATTGTTCAGAAACAGGTCGAGAAAATCCGGATCGAAAAAAACGCCGCGCCCCTCCTCCATGATGCTGACCGATTTTTCCAGTGAGAAGGCTTTTTTGTAAGGGCGTTCCGAGGTCAGCGCGTCAAAGACATCGACTATGGAAACGATTCTGGCGAACTCGTGGATATCGGCCCCCTTGAGTCCCTGGGGATAACCGCTGCCATCCCATTTTTCATGGTGCTGCAGGGCGATCACGGAGCCGGCGTCCAGTAACGGATATTGATCCGTATCTGACAGGATCGTGCCGCCGATGGTGGTGTGCTGCTTCATGATTTCGAATTCGTCAACGTCCAGTTTTCCCGGCTTCAGCAGAATTCGGTCGGGGATGCCGATCTTTCCCACGTCGTGCAGCGGCGAGGCTTTGCGGAGCACTTCGCAGCGCTCTTCATCAAACCCGGCCAGCATTCCCATGTGCTTGGACAGCTCGCTGATCCTGCGCGTATGCATGCCGGTTTCCTGGTCTCGGAATTCGGCCGCTTTGCCGAGGCGCAGTGAAATCTCGTATTCCGCTTCCTGGGACTGCTTGAGGGCGATCTGCAGCGCCGCGGTTTTCTTGATGACTTCTTTCTCCAGGACCTGGTTCATGTCTTTTGCCAGATCCGCAAGTTTCTTGCTGCGGACATGGTTCATCACCCGCAGCCGCAGTTCTTCCGGGTTGTAGGGCTTGGCCAGGAAGTCGTTGGCCCCCAGCGCCAGGGTCCTGGTCACTTCGCTGCTGCCGGCGGTGACCACGATTACGGGAATTTCACGCCAATCGGCACTCTGCTTGATGCGCTTGATAGTTTCGTAGCCATCCATGACCGGCATTTCCAGGTCCAGAAGCACGACATCAATCTGACAGTCCGCCTCCAGGGTTTCAATCGCCTGTTGTCCATTGCCAGCCCTGAGGAGTCGGCAGTCCAGCTCGGACAACATTAGCTCAAGCATCTCCAGGTTCATGTCGTCGTCATCAACCGCCAGTATGGTAACTTCATCAAACACGATAATTCTCCATGAGCCTCAGTCCAGAACTTTTCTCATCATTGCAAGCAGTTCGAGCGGGATGTACGGTTTGGAAATCAACATCACATTGTCGCTGACCAGCGCTTTCTGACGGACGGTGTCCGATGCATAGCCGCTTGCAAAGATAACCTTTATGTCCGGTTCGATCTCACTGATTTCGTCATAGGCCTCTTTGCCGCTTTTCTTCGGCATGATCACATCGAACAGAAGCAGCTGGACCGGTTCCATGCGCTCCCGGTATTTCTGCACCGCATCTTCTCCGTCAACCGCAACGATCACCTTATATCCGAAATTCTGAAGCAGCGCCAGCACCATGTTTCGTACCGATTCGTCATCTTCAGCCAGAAGTACGGTCTCTGTTCCACGAGCCGGTATCACATTGTCCGGTTCAATTTCCATGCTGATCCCGGCCGATTCGCACAAGGGCAGGTATACCCTGAATGTCGTCCCAAGGCCTGGTTCGCTGTATACCGTGATATATCCGTCATGCTGCTTGACAATGCCGTAGACGACCGCCAGTCCCAGTCCAGTGCCTTTGCCGATCTCTTTTGTAGTAAAAAACGGGTCGAAGATTTTCCGGCAGGTCTCCGTGTCCATGCCTGTGCCGGTGTCCGTAACAGTCAATAGGGCATACATGCCGCTACCGCCGTTGCCGCCATGTGTTGTGATGAACTCCTCGTCGAGCAGGATGCGTTCGGTGGCAATCGATAACAACCCGCCCTTCGGCAGAGCGTCTCTCGCATTAATCGCAAGGTTCATCAGAACCTGCTCTATCTGGTGAATATCGGCCAAGACCGAAATTTTTCCGTCAGCCGTTGTGATGGTACAGGTTATGTCCTCGCCTATGACCCGCCGAAGAAACTTGTCCACTGACCGGACAATTTCGTTCAGGTCGGTTTTTCTCCTGTCACTGATCTGCTTTCTGCTGAAAAGCAGGAGATCCTGAGCCAGGCATGCCGCCCGGCGAGCGGCTCCCATGATGTGTCCGATGTGCTGGCGCATGGGATCGTCGTCGCCGACACCCATCAGGGAGATATCTCCATAACCTAGGATCACCGTCAGGATATTGTTGAAATCATGGGCAATGCCGCCGGCCAGGGTGCCGATCGATTCCATCTTCTGCGCATGATGCAGTTGTGCTTCGAGCTTCTTGTATTCGGTGATGTCCTGCAGGCTGAGCAGTACCATGTCCTGATTCGCTACAAGCACTTTTGTGGTCGAAAGCAGAAGCACTACGGATGGCTCTTTCCCGTCACGGGAGATCGGAAGGCGCGCTTCCACCTGGTGATTGCTCCGGCCGGTATATGAGGTGTCCATGACGGTGCGTCTGACGACACACTCCTCGCAGTACGGACTGAAGCCGCACCCCTCGTCACAATCGACGGCATGCGCGCAGCGCAGCGCTTCGCCGACTCGACGGTCAATCATTTCGTCGCTTGACGTGCCGGTGAGTGAACATGTCAGGCAATTCACCCTGTGCACCTTTCGCTCCGAATCGAGCAGCATCATCATGAAGGGGGCGTTTTCAAAGATTGTGGCCAGCTCCTGCTCATGCTCCCGGAGTGAGGTTTCAGCCCGCTTTCGTTCGGCAATCTCCACGTGCAGTTCCGCATTGAGTCTGCGCAGATCATCTTCAGCCTGCTTGCGCAGGGCCAGGGACTGCTCCAGTTCCTGTACCTTTTCTTCCAGCTTGGTTGCCACGATCCGGCCGTATTCCCTGAGGAAATGCTCTTCCCTCTCGTCCATTGACGCATGCATGGCTGTACCGTCCCTTGCATGCAACGATTCCATGATCGTGCTGATCCTGCCCCAAAGCTCTTCCGGTTCCATCGGCTTGATGACAAAGGCCGCTGCTCCGAGCGAGATGGCCAGTTTCTCTTCGGACTCTCCGGTATAGACGGCCGAATAGAAGATAAACGGAATTGATGACAACTCCGGATCAGCCTTGAGTGCCCTGAGAAACTGAAAGCCGTCCATGCGTGGCATGAGCGCATCGGAAATGATTATGTCCGGCTTGAGGCGGGTGGCCAGTTCGAGCCCCTGCTGGCCGTCCTGCGCCTCTATCACCGTACAGCCATGGTGTCCCAGCGTGTAGAGCAGCAGCTTGCGGTCATCGGAATGGTCCTCAACGATCAATACATTCATGGTTGCACCTCGTTCACATCCCAGCCAAGCAGTGCGTGGATCTTGTCCATGATGGTCAACGGGTCGATCGGCTTTTCGAAATAACCGTTACAGCCGGCGGCCAGAACCAGGTCCATATCCCCGGCCATGGCATAGGAGGTGATCGCGATGATCGGGATGGCTCCGTTCGCTCCGCTCTTGCGAATGCGCCTGGTGGCTTCAAGGCCGTCGATACCGGGCAGATTGATGTCCATGATGATGAAGTCCGGATGTTCGGTCAAAGCCATCTCGACCCCCCTGATGCCGGTGTCTGCGGAAATAACCTCGTAACCGTGGCGCCGCAGCGCATAGGAGATGAGACGCAAATTGTCCCTGTTATCCTCTACCACCAGCACCTTTTTCATTTATTCGCTCCGGAATCCTCAAGGTAAATGTGCTTCCCGTGCCGAGATTGCTTGTACAGACTATATCACCCCCCAGGACTTCCACAACCAGCTTTCTGGTCAGATAGAGGCCGAGCCCGGTTCCGGGCGCAATGGTTTTCAGGGGGGATTCCAGGCGTACGAAAGGCTGGAAGAGCCGGGGAATATCCTGCTCGACGATGCCGACCCCGGTATCGCGGACTGAGATGGTAACCGGCCTGGCCCCGGTGGCAGATGGTGACCGTCCGCTTTCGTCCGTCCGGTTATCCGCACCGGCTGCCGAGATGGTCACCATGCCATGTTCGGTAAACTTCACCGCATTGCTCAGCAGGTTTATGACGCACTGCAAAAGCCTGCGCCTGTCGCTAAAGAGCTGGTGATGATGTATATCCAGATGCAATTCCAGCCCCTTGTCGTGGAGGTCCCTGTCCAGATACTGAACCGCTTCCTTCAGCAGGTCATACAGGTCAAATTCTTCGACGCGCGACTCGATCCGTCCGGCCTCGATCTTGGACACGTCGATCACGTCGTTGATCAGGCTGAGCAGGTGCTTGCCCGAACGCTGGATAGTCTCCAGGTTTTCCTTCTGTTCCGCATTGACCGGGCCGAGCCATTCATCGCGGAGAATGCTGGAAAAGCCGATGATCGAGTTGAGCGGAGTCCTCAACTCGTGGCTCATGGAAGCGATGAACATGGACTTCAGCCGGTCCAGTTCCTGCAATTTGGAGTTTGCCTTTTCCAGCTCTTCGGTTTTCAGGTTCAGGTCCTCGACGATGTTCATCAGAGCCAGCTGGCTCTCCTCCAGTTCGACCCGTTTCGACTTCAGGTCGTTGGTTCGTGCTTCCACCCGTTTTTCCAGTTCCCTGTTGAGGCGGTTGATCTCTTCGCCGGAATGAATCTGCTCGGTGATGTCCCGGGCGATGGAAGATGCTCCCAAGATGTTCCCCCCCATGTCCCTGATCGGCGACACGGTGAGTGATACGGATATCAGTTGACCGTCCTTGCGCTGCCGAACGGTTATGTAATGCTCGATGTGCTCGCCCCTGTTGATTGCTTCCAGGATGCCGGCAAACTCATCCTCCTGGCCGGGGGGAATCAGCATCGAGATCGATCGCCCGACGGCCTCATCCGCCGAGTAGCCGTAGATTCGTTCAGCTCCCCTGTTCCACGAGAGAATCACGCCTTTCAAATCCTTGGCGATGATGGCATCGTCGGAGGAGTGGACTATGGCGCTGAGGAGGTGTTCCTTCTCTTCCGCTTTCCTGCGCTCGGTGATGTCATGGATGGTCGAGCGGCTCATCAGGAAATTTCCGCTGCTGTCGGTAACGGCGCTGGCATTGAGAAGCACCGGCAGAATCGTTCCGTCCTTGCGCAGCATTTCGAATTCCAGGTTCTTCACCCAGCCCCGCTCCTTGAAACGGGGGAAGTTGTCCTGGAAGATTTTCAGGCTGCGATCGCTGACAATATCGGTAAAGCGCTTGCGGCCGACCAGCTCATCCCGCCGATAACCCAGCCATTGCAGTTCGGTGTCGTTGATGCGGATGAATACGCCGTCGCCATCCAGGGAATGATACCCGCAGGGGGCACTGTTGTAGAGGTCGTGAATCTCTTCGGAATATTTGCGTAACTTCTCCTGTTCCCGTTCCCGCTCGGCCAGTTCCTGCTGCAGACGCTCGTTGGCACGATTGAGATCGGCAGTCCGTTCCTGTACACGCCGCTCCAGTTCGTCCCGGGCCTTGCCAAGCTCCTCCTCGGTCTGCTCCCGCTCCGCAATCTCCAGCTGCAGCTCCTCATTCATCTCGATCAGCTGATCATAGGCCTGTTTGAGCCGGGTGCCGCTGAGGATTTCGTTTTTCAGGGTCAGTGCGGTGTAATTGAAAAATGACGGCAGGAATTGATAAAGCTCGCGCATGCCGATATGCAGGCACTCCATTTTGAGGACGCCGATGAGATCATGTCCGACCAGGAGCGGGTAGACCCAGGTGTAAGCCTTGCCGAACTCAGGGGTGATCATCCGCGTTTCGCTGAAATCGTGTTCAACCTCAACCGGTTCCCGGGTTGTTTGCACCTTTAGCACAAGTTCGTCTTCTATTGCGGAGAGCTGCGTTTTATTGCCGTAGACGTCGGCAGAAAAAATTTCGCTGTCGATCCGGTAGTACAGGATGATATTCCCTCCGCCCACGACATCGAGGATATTACGCATCATGCAATTGATGGTATCATCCAGCCCCGAGACGGCACTGACCCGGTTGATCAGCCGCATTACCAGCTGGAGGTACGATTTCTCACGGGCCAGCTTTCTGGCGCGCTCCTCCAGATAAACCAGTTTTCCCGCGGGTATGGTTACGGTTTCTTCCATCATGCCCTCTTCAGGTATTCTGTCCGCGATTAATAACTGCAGGAAGGAGTGGTTTTGAAAACCCTTGGTGCCCCGGAATACCCGGCTTTCGGGGGCGGGGCATTACATTCTGCGGTTGCGCTCTTTCAGGTGGCTCAAATCGTCGCAGTTGTGGCCCCTGTTCCGGTCATGGCTTTGCCGGCGGTTTCCTGTTGATGGCCCGTTGCAGCACCGTCTCCAGATGGTCGAGAGATACGTCCAGCCAACGGAGCGGCAACCCCACCAGCCGCCCTGCCTCTTCGGCCCTGGTTCTGAAGTCAGCGGAACAGGGTGTCGAAATGCAGAGCAGGTAGTTGTGGTCTCCCCGGTACATCTCCCGTATGACCTCCCGGTTTGTGCCGAAGGTGGCGGTCACCACCTGTTCCCAGCGCCGCGCCCACTCCTCCAGAAGAAAAAAAGCCCCCTGCTCCAGTTCCGCGGAAAAGCGTTCCGGTCCCAACAGCATCTCAACGCAGTTCTGGCCGTCGGTCCGGAATGTTCCGGCAGCATCGAGGATCGTCTCCATCAGCGGGTGACAGGCTCCATAGAAGACGATTATCTCCCGCTCCGCATGTTTTTCGAGTGCAGTCGCCAGTGCCCGGGCGAGCTGGTCGAAATCGATGTGCAAGGCCGAATCGAGGAAGTGTGTCTCGATCGGCCAGCCGTTTTTCATGATCAGGAACCGGATTTCCTTGTGCAGGATGCCGCAGCCAAGCAGCAGTGGGGCAGGGGGGGGCGTCATGGCGTATCAAATCGCCCGTACTCGTAGGCCGCTTCCAGCATGGTCCGGATGTTTTCCTCCGGGATGTTATAGGGCATGACCAGCGTGCCGAACAGGAACTTGCCACCCGGCTTGCCGGCTTCGATGATCCTTTTGACCTCGGTCCTGATCTCTTCCCGTGACCACTCCAGCAGCATGATGTCGTTGATCACCCCGCAGGTCAGGCCCCGCCCGGCAACCAGCCGCTTCCCCTCGGCGACATCGTCCATCGGACTCAGGTAGAACACTCCGATTCCCAACCGTCGTATGACCGTGTCGATGACGTTGTTGAAACGGGCGCTGCCGCAGTAATAGACCACCCCCGCCGTTCCCCCCGGCCCGAGATCCCGCTCCATCCAGAGCAGTGAAAGATCGTTGAAAAATTTTCGCGGGATGAAGTCGGTCGAACCGAACGGGTTGGAATAAACCAGCACATCGGCCCCGGCAGCGCGGTAGGCGGCAATCTGTTTCCTGAAAAAGTCCGAGCATTTGGCCAACAGCTCGTCGCGCAGGTCGTGGGGGCCCATCATGAGCATCTGCATCCATTTTTCCATGCCCATCAACAATGCCGGCATGGTCATGGAGGCGGTCAGATAGGCACAGACCGGGTACTTGCCCCCTGCTTCGGCCTTGAGAATCCGCAGGCATTTCAGCTCTTCGGCAAAGGCGGGGTGAGAGCTGATATCGTCAGGAACCTTCAGCCTGGCGATGTCATCATATTTTCTGATGATCATTTCGCCTACGTTGGGGGGGCCGTCCTTGGCATAGATCATCTTGCCGCACCCCAGCAGTTCGGCCTCCTTGCCGACGTAGAAAAGGCTCCAGAGACAGTCGTAGCCGTATTTTGCCCGCATCTTCAATTGCGCCTCGGCCACGTGCTCGCCGCTGGAGTAGTATTCTTCAAGGGAGAGCCCCAGCTCTTTTGCCCCCTGGTCCAGCAGATTGCAAAAAACCGGAATCCGGTCGGCAAGGGTGCCATTGATGGCGGCGCTCAGCCGTTCCATGCCTGTCATCATTTGCGCACCTCCCGGATCAGGTTTGATATCACCTTGCCGGCCTCAATGCCGTTTTCTGCCCAGGCATCGGCGCCTACGGTCCGGTAAAGTTCCGGGTCGAAGCGATAGGGCGCCCCCCCCACGGCGATCCTGATCAGCTTCTCCAGCCCGCGCTCTTTCAGGATCTGTCGCACCCGGCTACAGCCGTTCTCCCCCCTTGCCGTGTGAACCATCATGGACGAAATGGCGATGACCCTGGCATCATGCGCCAGCGCTTCATCCACGAACCGCTCCGGCGCCACATTCAGGCCGAGATCGCTTACCTCGATCATCATCGCTTTCAGACAACCGCTGACGATCCTTTTGCCGAGTCCGTGGAAATCACCATGAGAGGTGCCGATTACGACCCTGCCGATAATTTCCGGCGCTTTCCGGAATCGGGGGACCATCTCATCGACCACTTCCGAGGCTATCTGGGCTGCCATGAAGTGCTGGGCCAGGCTGACCCCCTGATTTTCGCCGATCGATCTCATCATCAGCTCGATGGCCGGTACAACGATCCTGAAGACCACCTCTTCCGGTGAAATCCCCTGGTCCAGGGCGTCGCGCACTACCGTCAGCGCCCTGTCCCTGTCGGTGTCCATGATGGCTTCATTATACTGATTCATGACCTGATCCAGCATGTGTCCCTCCGTCAGCCAGGGTCCGGCGGCATCATTTCAGGAGCCCGGTCCGCTCTCGCTTATGCTTGCCAGATCGTCGGAACTGAACACCTTGTCGATATCCAGAATCATCACGAAGCGGTTGTCCTGTTTCCCCATCCCCTTAATGAAATCGGTATTGAGTTTTGTCCCTATGTGGGGCGCGGCCTCGATCTGGGCCGGTTCCATCTCATTCACCTCCTGCACCGAATCCGCCAATGCGCCGAGCAGTATGGTTTCACCGTCCATCTCCACCTCGGTCACAATGATGCAGGTGTTGACGGTCTGTTCGGTTGAGGTCATGCCGAATTTCAGGCGCAGATCGATAACCGGCACCACGCTGCCGCGCAGGTTGATGATGCCCCGCATGAAGTCCGGAGTCTGCGGTACCTTGGTGATGTTTGTGTATTCCAGGATTTCCCTGACCTTGGCCACGTCAAGGGCAAAGACCTCTTCGTCGAGCTTGAAGGTCAGGTATTGGGTGGTTTCGGTTATGGTTGATATGGACATATATTCCTCCGTTTCAGATAGCCGGAATCATAACTCCCCCCAACCCCCTCTTATCTTAAGAGGGGGAGCAAAAGCCAGCCAGCTCAATTAGCACGTCCCTCCCCTTAGTTAAGGGGAGGACAGGAGGGGTTAGCTTTTGCTTCTCAGAACTTCTCAAACTCATCGTCCAGTTGGTCCGGGCCGGCCTGGCCTAGTTGCAGGTTTATGCCCCCGACGGGGGCGCGCTTTGCCGCCGGTTGGGCAGCTCCGCTTCTGGCGTGGGCTATCTGTACCTTGCGGGCCGGTTTGCGGGCTGCTGTGGCAGACGACGCTGACCGCCGTCCGGCATTGCCGATATTGAAGAAGCTGATGCTGTGCTGAAGCTGCTCGGCCTGGCTGGAGAGCTCTTCGGAGGTGGAAGCCATCTCTTCCGAAGCGGAAGCATTCTGCTGGATGACCTGGTCCAGCTGCTGGATGGCCTTGTTGATCTGTTCGGCTCCGGTATCCTGCTCCTTGCTGGCGGCGCTGATCTCCTGGACCAGTTCGGCGGTCTTCTGGATGTCCGGCACCATTCTGGTCAGCATTTCGCCGGCCTGTTCGGCAATCGCCACACTTCGGGTGGACAGGTTGGAAATCTCGCCGGCGGCCGACTGGCTCCGTTCCGCCAGTTTGCGGACCTCGGAGGCAACCACGGCAAAACCCTTGCCGTGCTCACCGGCGCGGGCTGCTTCAATAGCGGCGTTCAATGCCAGCAGGTTGGTCTGGCGGGCGATTTCTTCGATGATGCTGATCTTGGTGGCGATCTCCTTCATGGCTGCTACCGTTTCAACAACAGCCTTGCCACCCTCTTTGGCGTCAACGGAACTCTTGATGGATATTTTCTCGGTCTGCATGGCGTTATCGGTGTTCTGGCGGATGCTGGAAGCCATTTCCTCCATGCTGGAGGAGACTTCCTCGGCGGATGCTGCCTGCTCGGTGGCCCCCTGGGACATCTGCTGGGCCGTGGCGGAAAGCTCCTGCGAACCGGCTGCCACGTTGTCGGAGGCAGACATGACTTCTCCGACCACCTGCTTTAGTTTTTCGACCATATTCTTGAGCGATCCCATCAGCTGCCCTATCTCATCCGTGCTGGTAGCTTCAATCGACACCGTCAGGTCACCCTCTGCCAGCGCATTGGCAACTGCCACCCCTTCGCTGACCGGTTTTTTAATGCTGCGCGTGATCAGCAGGGCAGAGATAACACCGATGATGAAGGCAACCACGACAATCGGAATTATTACCTTCAAGGCTTCCTTGATTTCGATCCCGATCAGCTCCTTGATATGATCCAGCCGTTTGTACCCTTCCTTGGCGAATTCGGCAGCTACACTCTCCATTTTGTGGGTCTCGTCCTTGAATTCGGCAATAGCTGCGTTGCCCTCGGCAGTCGTTTTCACCCGGCCGTCGCGGATCATGCCGTAGACCTTGTTGAAACCGCCGGCATACACTAAAAGATTTTCCTTGATCAGCTTGATCTGATCCTTGTCTTTCGGATCGACGGCAACCTTCTCCAGTGTTTTGACCCGCTCTTCGACGCTAGTTTTTTCCTCATCCCACTTTTTGTAGTAGTTTTCCACCTTGTCGGCTGAACCGATATTCATGAACACATCCTTTTCGAAACGCCGCAGACCCAGGACATTAGCCCGGGCCCTGCCGGCGTGCTGGGCGATGACGCCGTCGCCGTCCAGAGCCTTGACAATCTCCTCGTTAATCATCTTCATGCCCCAGTATCCAGAAGCCGCAACAGCGAGCAGCAGAAACAGCATAATGCCGAACACCAACGCCAATCTGGTACCTATCTTCATGTTATTGAACCATTGCATGACAGATCCTCCTTTTCATGGTTTGTTAAAGGCTCTTCTGAAGCCGATATGCGTGAATGTTTGAAACCCGCGCAAAGATTGTTTCAGGAACCACGAACAGATTTTACGCCAGCTGCAGCCTGCCCGACCCCATTTTTCAGGCATGGGTACATCCTCCCGTTTGATTCTGGCCGCTGTCACTGTTTCATGTAGGGAAACTGATACAAGTAAAAATGAGTTTATCGCTGTATTTAGTGCTGTCAATGAATGTGCCTGAATTATAAGGAAGAAGAAAGCTGACGGAGATTCCATAGAATAGTTAGTTACAGGCCATTCAGGTAAATCGTGCCGGAGGGGCGCAGTCATAATCTATCTGTTGTGCTGAACGGACTGTTGCCTCGGCTTCAAGTGCCGGATTTTTCCTCCAGTTCTTTAATCCGCTTCTTAAGTTCCACCATTCTGAGCTCTCGGCCGACAAAGAGCCTGTTGGCACGCTCCAGTTCGGCGTTCTTGGCTGCCAGTTCGGCGGTCCGCTGCTGCACCCGCTGTTCCAGTTCACTGTTGAGCATGCGTAAGGCCTCTTCGGCCCGCTTGCGCTCCGAAATATCGCGGAATACCCCCATTATCATCTTCGCTTCGTCCAGCATGACCGGCTGTGTTCTGATCTCGATTGGGATTTCAGAACCGTCGGCGCGCAGAATGGCATGTTCAAAGGGGACACCGGATCTTCCCTCTTCCGCAAGGTGCGTATGTACCCGGAACGATTGTTCCGTCTCACGGGCCAGCCGCGGAGGATGCAGGGTGGCCTGATGCACGCCGACCAGTTCGTCGCGGGTCTTGGCGAACAGGCGGCACGCACCGGGGTTGACGTCCCGGATGACGCCGGTGGCAATGTCCGCGATCAGGAGCGCATCCGGAACCCCCTCGAACAGTGCCCGGTAGCGTGCTTCGTTGTCTTTGAGACTCTCCTCGGCACGTTTCCTTTTGATGATCTCCCACATCCCCTCCAGGAACAGGGACATTGTGTATTGATCCGCTTCATCATAATTCTCCCGCTTGTTGGCAATGCCAGCCACAGCTACAACCCGGCCATTGTCAACCACCGGGACGCCCATGAAGCGCACCAGATCGAGATGCCCTTCCGGATACCCTTTCTTGAGCGGATTAATCGTTTGATAGTCGTTGACGACTATCTCCCTGCGCTGCCTTACCGGTTCCGCCCAGAGTCCGGCATTGCATAGCGGAAACACCACCGGCTCGTCCAGAGGGCAGTTCTCCATGACTTTTTCAGACCAGATCTGCGCTTCCATCTGCTGATCATCGCCACTGATAAGCCCTACAAAGCCGAGTGCGCTACCGGTCAGGTTCACGCATTTATCGACGACGAGCGAGATGATTCCCGGGACCGATGCCGTCGGCATTTCCTGGTAGACTTCCAGAAGAGCCCTTTGCCTGGCCAGATTCAGCCGGAGCTCTTCTTCAGCCCTTCTGCGCTCGGCTATTTCCGATTCCAGCTGCGTGGTCCGGTCCTTGATGAGTTCCTCCAGATCTCCGCGCAACAGGGCGAGTTCCAGGTGGGTCCTCACCCGCGCCAGAAGTTCCTCCCTCTGGAAGGGCTTGGAGATGTAATCAACGGCGCCCAGGCGTAAGCCCTCCAGGCGGTCGGCCAGGTCGGTGGCAGCGCTCTGGAAGATGACCGGTATGTTCCTGGTGGCCTCATCAGCCTTAAGGCGGCGGCATACCTCGAAGCCGTCCATGCCGGGCATGCGGATATCCAGAAGAACCAGATCGGGGTGCTGAGCGGCAATGGAGGCCAGTGCCAGCTCTCCGCTGTTGGCGGGTCTGACACAGTAACCTTCCGGCTGGAGAATCCCGTCCAGAATCCGCAGTGATTCGGGCGTATCATCCACAACAAGTATAGTGCCGCGGACATTCATGAGGAGCTCCTTCCCTGCAGTGCCTCCCTGATACCGGTGTAGTCGTAATTGTGCGCCAGTTCAGCGAGTACTGCGGCTAATTCGGGGGCGGCCTGGCCGATTTCGTCGATCACCCGCAGGATACGTTCGCTGTCCAGGAACAGCAGCGCCTCGGCCAGCTCCAGGCGCAGGGCGTCCGGTACAGCATCCAGCGCGGTATCCATCGCAGCTCCGGAGAACTCCGGATGGGGGGCTGGCGGGCTTTCCGCTTCGGCCCGCATGAAACGTGCACCCAGCAGGCGTTCCATGCAGTCGAATATTTGAGCCGGGCGGTAGGGCTTATGCACGACGGCATCGAAACCGGCCGTGGTCAGATCTGCATCTTCCTCCCTGAAGGTGGAGGCGGTAACGGCGGCAATTTTCACCGTTTCCCCGCCGGGCAGGGCGCGGATGAGGCTGGTGGCTTCAACCCCGTCCATCACCGGCATGCGCCGGTCCATCCAGATGAAGTGCGGCTGCCATATGGTAAACTGTTCCACCGCGCCGGCGCCGTTTTCGGCCAGACGGGTCTGGAAACCGGCCTTTTGCAGCAGCCCCATGAGGAGTATCCGGTTGTCCTTTTGGTCTTCCACCACCAGCACCCGCCAGGCAGGTTGTCCCGGTTCGAGGCCGGTGATATCCCCCTGGTCCGCAGAAATTTGCGGAATCTCTTCCGGGTTCGCCAACTGTATGACCACGTCCACTCGAAAAACGCTTCCCTTTCCTGCGCTGCTGGTGACGGAGATGCCGCCCCCCATCAGTTCGGCAAACTGACGGGTGATGGCAAGCCCCAGACCGGTACCTTGCTGTCTCTCCAGTGGGCCCACCTGCACAAATGGCTGGAACAGTTTGACCTGATCCTCCGGAGCGATTCCGCAGCCGGTATCCTCCACTTCCATGATCAGGTGCGCTACGTGGTTTTGTTCCACACCCAACCGCACGGTAACACTTCCCTGCCCGGTGGCCTTGATGGCGTTGGAGATCAGGTTGATCAGAATCTGCCGCAGCTTGGTCTCGTCGCCAACGATATAGCGCGGAAATTCCGAAGACTGGTCGAGCTGCAGGCGTAAGCCCTTATTCGCGGCGCGTATACTGAGCAGGTCGGTGACATCGAGCACCATTGCGCCCAGGTCGAACGGCTTCGGTTCCAGCTCGATGCAGCCGGACTCGATCTTGGCGATGTCGAGCACGTCATTGATCAGGCCGAGCAGGTGATCACCGCTCTTCTTGATGATGCCCAGGGTCTCCTGCCGACTCCCGGTGATAGCAGGGTCGTGCTGCAGGATATCCGAAAAGCCGATGATGGCGTTGAGCGGCGTACGCAGCTCGTGGGACATGTTGGCCAGAAAGACGCTTTTGGCACGGTTGGCTGCTTCTGCCGCTTCCTTGGCCTGCAGCAGTTCCCGGGTGCGTTCGAGAACCCTTTCTTCCAGTCCGGCGTTGAGAGCCCGCAACTCCTCCTCCGCCCGTTTGAGCTCGCTGATGTCGATGTTGGTGCCGATCATGCGCAGGGGACTGCCTTGCTCATCACGGAATGTCTGCGAATCCGCTTTGAGGTAGCGGGTCGTGCCATCCGGGCGGACAATGCGGAATTCGGGCGCATACTCCCGTTCGCCGCGCAGGGCGGCCTGAATCTCCTCTTCCGTATGTGCCCTGTCCTGAGGATGGATGGTACGCGCCCAGGCTTCGTATGCCTCGCCGAAGTCTCCTTTGCGGATGCCGTAGAGGCGATACATCGAGTCGTCCCACACGAGTTCGTTTTTAGGTATGTCCCAGTCCCATACTCCGACCTGGCCCGCATGGGTGGCCAGGACAAAGCGTTCATTCATCCGCCTGAGATCTTCCTCCGCCCTTTTCCGTTCTCCGATGTCCTGCACGGTTACGGCCAGTCCGTTGCCGGAGCGCACCAGCCTTCTCTTTGCCCACTCGATCCGCAACGTGCTCATGCGCGGCGTCCTTGCCTCGTCTTCATGGAAGCCCGTTGCCATTGCACAGCGGAAAATGTTCAACATTTCATCGAAATATGCTCCGGGGTACAAGCCGGAGAGTTTCATCTGCAGGAGCTGCGTTTGCGGGATGCCGTAAAACTCCGCGCCGCGCTCGTTGCAATCGACCAGAACGAAGTCGGCGATGTCGCCGCTTTTGTCACACAGCGCCTCATACATATAAAAGCCTTCGTTCCCGCCTTCCGTGGCAATGCGATAGGCTTTGCGCACCTCCTCCTCCTGATGCTTTTTCCTGGCCAGGCGCGTGGACATTCCCGCTGCCGCAATCGCAAACAGGAAGAGGATAATGCTTCCCGAAATCGCCACTTTCCTGTCTGTCGCCCAGGCGTTCTGATAGGGTGCAAAATATTCCTGCTCGGAGAGTCCCACCATGGCAACCAGCGGATACTCTTCCAGCGTTTTCCAGGCGACATAACGCGACAGGCTGTCGCCAAACCACTGCTCTCCGCCGAGATAAGTGGCTCCTTCCGGTGCATTGAACAGGGGAACGGCACGGAGCGCGGCTGGAGTTGAATCATGAGTTCCGCCCCCGATTGTTGCCGAGCGCAGGATTCCGTCCAGGCCAGCCACCATCAGCACGCCCGAGTTGCCCGGGAAGGAACCGGCATAGAAGGAAGTAAGGTAATGGGGGTCAAAGCCTGCCAGCGCGACCCCGTCAAATGCTCCCTGGGGCGTGTTCAACCTGCGTGAAAACGGGATGGCGGGCTTGCCTGTTGTTCGCGACACCAGCGGCTTCCCTACCAGCAGCACTTTCGAGTCGTCGTTTTTGTGGTAGATAAAAAATTCCCTGTCTGCAAAGGAAATGTTCTGCAGCTTGCCAAGCGTGGCAGTTACCGGCTTCCCTGCCCGGTTGACGACAATCACATTGTTGATATGGGGGTTGCGAAAAAGCCCGCCCTGCGACAGCTCACGCAGATTCAGATCCCCGCGCGACTGTTCCCATGCGTACTGCAATTGCAGCGTGATCTGGTCAGCCCGTTCGATAGCCTGGGAGAGATATTGCGCGTAGTCCTTGCACAGCGCCGTGGCTTCCGCGAGAACCTTTTTCTCGCAGGCCCTCTTCTCCGCATCGATCTTCGAGATGGTCCAATACCAGAGTGCCGCTGCCAGTATAAGGCAGAGCAGAGGCCAGGCAAGAATCAGCAGCATGCCGCTCCTGAATAGCCCTTGGCCGAAGATTGTGCGCCCGGTATTCTTGATCACTCTCTCACTGGTCATGCTGTTTATTTCACTCCCCAGATTTTCCTGTATCTCTTCCGGTAACCGTTGTCAGGGTCGTACTCGTTGTGCAGGCCGCCGTCGAATCTGATATTGGCAGGTGTCACCAGGTGAACCGGGGCCGAATAGCCGCTATCCTTCTGCCCGGCAAAGGCACGGTTGAGTTCGTCAATGGCCTGCCAGCCATGAAGACGCAGAGGTTCGGCGACCGTCCCGATCTGGTAGCGGTTCTTGCGAATCCTCTCGAACGCCGGTTCGCTGCCATCTCCGGCGGATATGCTCTTTGGATAACCGTTGCCGGGAATTGCGGCGGCAATAAAGATGGGGGGCATGGCGTCAAGCCAGAGATCATTGACGGCCAGTGAATACGTCCATTTTTTGCCAAGGTGCTGCAGCAACCATGCCGTACGTTGCGGCATGGTTGCCGGGATATCCTTCAGATGGATATTTTCAACACTCAGCACACTGCAGCCGGCGCACTGGCGAAAAATGTCGAGCATGGCGTTTGTCTTTACGTTGGCGATTGCATAGATGGGATCGTTGAAGAGGATCACCCCCGCTTTGCCGTTGGAGTCGGCCACGGCATACATGGCGGCGGCCTTGCCGACATCTTTCGGTTCAGTGGCGAGATTGGTAAAGATCGGCAGATCACGGTCAGGGCCCGGTTTCCCCAGGGCATGCCAACCTACTATCTTGATCCCACTGGCCGCTATTCTCCTGATCACATCCGCCTGCTCCATGGCGTCGATAGTGCCTAGTATGATGCCATCCGGTTTGAGGCCGGCCGCCTGCAGCAGCGCATTCCTTCTGCCTGACGCGGTGCCCTGGCCGTCGATCAGGCGAAAGTGCCATCCAATGACTTTTGCCGCCTCCGCGGCGCCTTGGCCGACACCGCGGGCTCCGCCATTATCCTGGCCGGCGGATACATAAATGACGGACTTGTTGCGTCGGGCGGACGGCCCGGTGGTTGGCCCGTCCCAGGGAGGATTGGGCCTGGAAACAAGGGCGGTGTAGCGCTTCGCCCCGGCAACGAATGAATCCTGCGCAATTGCCAGGCTGCTCAGCAGGGTTGTAACCAACAGCATGATAATGGCTGCCAGAACGGGGTTTTTGTATCGCATGATTTTTACTCGAAACCTGACGTTCATACTAATCCGTTGCATTCGCCAGCTCCCTGATCCGTTTCTTCATGGAGATCTCCTCCCTTGCCAGGCTTGTTCTTGTTTCCCACCGGTAGCGCAATCGTAAAAGCGCTCCCCTTGCCCGGTTCGCTCTTGACATCAATGCTGCCGCCATGCTTGTTGACTACGATATCGTAGGCGATGGCCAGGCCGAGACCGGTTCCCTTCCCAACCTCCTTGGTGGTGAAGAATGGGTCGAAGATCCGCTTCAAATGTTCCGGTGCAATGCCGCTGCCGGTATCGCTGATGACGATTTTTACGAATCCCTCCTCAGCCTTGGTTGTGATTCGGATTTCTCCCTGCTCTTTGATGGCATGGGCCGCGTTCACCAGGATGTTCAGAAAGACCTGGTTGAGTTGACCCAGGTTGCACCAGACCAAGGGGATTTGGCCGAATTCCCTGGTTACGGCTGCTTTGTATTTCAGTTCGTTCCAGGCAATAGAGAGGGTGCTCTCCAGCCCCTCGTTGATGTCGGCATTGGCAAACTCCGTACCGTTTATTCTGGAAAAACTTTTTAAATCCTGAACAATCTGGCGGACACGCTGCGCCCCATCCGCTGATTCTTTTATCAGCTCAGGCATGTCCTTGCAGATATGCTCGATCTTGTGCTTCCGCCGTTCGTTCATCGCCGCTTCCCGTATCGCCGGATCACCTCCCGCCAGCAGTTCTTCATCAACATTCAGGTATGCGGTCAGCTTATCCACATACTTGCCCAGACTCCCAAGATTACTGATGATGAACCCCATCGGGTTGTTGATCTCATGAGCCACTCCGGCAGCCAGTTGGCCGATGGAGGCCATCTTGTCCTGCTGGAGCAGTTGTACCTGAAGCCTTTTCAGGTCATCATAGGCCTGCTGCACTTCGGCATTTTTTTCTCGTAGCTCGGCAGTCCTTTCCTGGACGCGCTGTTCCAGGTTCTCGTTCAGTGTTTCCAGCTTTTCCTGAGCTTGTTGGCGTTTTTCGACCTCTGCTTTCAACAAAATGGCCTGCTCCTGAAGACTCTCCTGAGCCATTTGACGCTCTGCCAGCGCCTCTTCCAGCTCCCTGACCTTTTCTTCCAGCTTTGTAGCTACAATAGTGCTGTATTCGCGTAGATACTGCTCGTCATTACCGTCCATTGCCGGATGGGCCGGTTTTTTGTGGCGTGCTTCCCATTCTCTCATGACCGCACAGGTTTTTTCCCAGAGTTGCGCAGGTTCAATCGGTTTGGCGACGGCAGCCTCCGCTCCGAGTGAAAAGGCTAATTCGGTCTCCTTTTCGCCGGTGTACGCGGATGAGTAGAAAATGAAGGGGATCGATGCGAGTTCAGGATCTGTTTTAAGCGCCCGAAGCAACTGAAAGCCGTCCATGCGCGGCATGAGGGCATCCGAAATGATGATATCCGGTTTATGGCGAGAGGCCAGATGGAGTCCTTCTTCTCCGTCTCTTGCCTCGATAACCGTACAACCATAGTGTTCAAATGTGTAACGCAACAATTTCCGGTCTCTGTTGCCGTCTTCAACTATCAGAATGATCATGACGGTTCCCTGTTCCTTTTTTGCCCGGTCATTTCTTTTTTCCTTCCAGCTCCCTGATCCGCTCCTTTAGCTCCACCATTCGCAGCTCCCGGCCGACAAAGATCCGGTTCATCTTGTGCAACTCCATGTTTTTTTCCTCAAGCTCAATTGTGCGCTCCTTGACACGCTGCTCAAGTGTCTTGTTTAATTGCTCCAGCTCTTCCTGCGTTTTTTGGCGCTTTTCAATTTCTTCCTCCAGCAAGAGCGCTTTTTCCTGGAGATTCTCCTGCGTCATCTGCCGTTCCGCCACTTCTTCTTCAAGTTCGACCGTCTGGAGACGCAGCTCCTCCTCGACACGTTTGCGCTCGGTGATGTCGATGAGCGAGACGAAGATTTTGCCTAACGAATTCTCGTAACCCGGACAGACCGCTAAATAGACGGTCACGTCCCGCCGTTCGCCCGTCAGCGTTCTGACGGCGGCATCCCGTATCATCACGTTCGTCCCGTTCCAGAGGCAGGCCAGTTCCGCGCGGAACGTGTCGAACGATTCTTCTGTGAAGGTATCGATCAGACCCGCCAGCAGGGCTTCCCTGCTGGCGGCGCCGTGCAGGACGAGCGCTGCCTCGTTCACGTCGACGACCTTGACCAGCTGTGCGCATTGGCGGATGACTTCCGGATGCCGTTGGAAGTGGGCCTCGATATCAGTCACTCCCTCCTGCTTCAGGCTGTCCAGCAGCGCCTTGACCCCGGAGAAGTCCTCTTCCCAGATCGAGACAGGCGAGTTCCTGAATACGAGGCGGTAACGCTGCTCGCTTTTCTGCAAATCGCGATATATCAACATGGTGTTGAGACCGTCTGCCAGTCGCCTGGCAATTTCCCGGAAGAGCCGTTCCTCTTCCGCAGTCCAGTTCCGCACGCGGGAACATTGATGGAGGCCGAATTGCCATGGGCTGCCGATCTTGGGGCGGAAAGCTATGGACATAAAATTCTTGAAACCGAAACGCTCGGAAGTATCGGCCGGCAACGGGTGCTGTGTGCCCGGGCCGAACTGGACAGGAATATCTGCCTCCAGCAGTATCCTGAATGTCTGCGCGACATCGCTGCCCGTCGGCACCTCAATGCCGAGTTCAAGGACGCCCGGGTATTCCGGTTTGCAACGTTCCACGGGAACACTCCATGAGGGCGCTCCGGGATCGCATGGATAGAGCAGGAAGGCCCGGTCGCAGTCAAAGACTTGCAGCACGGCATCGAGCACATCGCCCAGCATCCCTTCCAGGTCCGTTGCTGCCTGGATGGCGCGGTTGACCTTGTCCATGCTCTCGAAATACCTGAGGTTTAGCGAGCGTTCTTCCTCCGCCAGCTTTTGTCCGGTAATGTCCTGGACGGTTCCTGCCGACCGGATCGGCTTGTCATTATCATAGAATGTCTCACAATGCTCATGGACATACTTTATCCGGCCTCCGGCCAGCAGCAGACGATGGTCAATGGAGTAGGAGGTCCGGGTTCTAACTGAATCGGTATATGCGGCGTTGACGTACTCCCGGTCATCTGGATGAATCGTCTGCAGAAAAGCCTCATACGAAGCGCCAAACTCTTCCGGATCGATTTCAAATATGCGATAAATCTCATCCGACCAGAAGAGCTGATTTGTCAGGAGATCCAATTCCCAGCTCCCTATATGGGCAATACGCTGGGCTTCGTTCAGATCTCCGGCCGTTTTTCGCAACTCCTCAGTCCGTTTCTCCACCCGCTTTTCAAGTTCCTCGTTCGACTTGCGGAGTTCCTGTTCCAGGCGCCTGAACTCCGTAACGTCACGCATGATAACAACCGCGCCGAGCTTATGGCCGGCCTCGTCCAGTATCACGCTGCCGTTGGCGAGGATGAATCGAATCGGCTGCCCCTTTGCCTTGATCGCCATCCCCGCATCCCTGACGACCTCTCCCTTGATGGCCCGGGCAAGCGGTATCTCCTCCGCCGGAAGCGGGGTGATACCGTCCATCCGGAACAGGTCATAGTGCTGAGCCCATTCATCGGGTGGCAGTCCCAGGGCGTCAAGTCCGTGCCATTCACGCGCCGAACGGTTGAACAGCGTCAGGATCCCGTTTGAATCGCAGGCAACCACGCCGTCCGCCATGCTCTCAAGCAGGCAGCGGCTGAATTCTTTCTCCCCTGTCAAGGCCTGTTGCGCTTGTTTCAGGGCGGCGATTACGGATTGATCGTGTCCCAGTGCCATAACTTTTTCCCTTTGCAGTATTCATGTGAAGCACCTGCCTTCGGCACGCATTACCCTTTACCCTCCAGCTCCCTGATCCTCTCCTTCAGCTCGATCATGCGCAATTCACGTCCGACGAAGAGCCGGTTCAACTTGTGCAACTCCTCATTTGTCTGCTCCAGTTCGGCGGTTCTTTCCTGCACCCGCTGTTCGAGCTCTTCGTTGAGTCTGCGAATCTCCTCCTCGATCTGCTTGCGCTCCGAGATATCGCTCCAGATGGTAAGCGCGCTCACCACCGTGCCTTCCTCATCGAATTCCGGCACTACCCGCACATACCAGCAGACCGGTTTGCCGTCTTTGACCCAGGAGAGGTCGATCTTTGTGATGGCACCGAACTCCATCGCCAGCATCAGCTTTTCCGTAAAAAACTCGGCCATGGGCGCCAGCTCTGTCAAGAGTTCCGCCGGTTTCTTGCCCAGCACCTGCTCTGCAGTGATGTGGTTGGCCCTTTCAAATTCGGGATTTACGTATATGCGCCTTCCTTCCCGGTCATAGCGCACGATGACATCGGGCGAGTTTTCCACAACGGCGCGAAAGGCCTGCTCGCTGGCGTGGAGTTGCAGGTTCGCTTTTCTGGTATCGGTTATATCGGCAACGGCGGCGATTGACCCGGCGTATTCCCCGGCCTCGCCAAGTATCGGCCCGGTTTCGAGCCTGGTGAAAATCCGTTCCCCGTTCTTTCTGATAAACTCGAAATCGTGCCGCTCTTTTACGCCCTGCTTTCGCCGTTCGATATTGCGTTCGGCAATTTGCCGACCCTGTTCATCCATGAAGCTGTAAAGATGCTTGCCGATCATTTCGTCGGCCGTGTACCCCAGAATCTCGGCCATGCGCGGATTGACGAAGGTGGTCACCCCCTCCGTATCGATAACCCAGATTCCCTCTTGAATCGTAACAAGCAACCGCCGGTAATTTTCTTCGCTCTTCTGCAATCGTTCCCGTTCAGCTAGAATCTGTCGTTCCGTTGACAGAAGTTTTGCCGAGGCTTCGTTCAGGGATTCTCCCAGTTCAAAAATTTCCAGAGACTGGCCGGTGACGGAGATCTGTGCCCCCTTATGCTCGTCAAGCTGTTTGGAAAATGCGGTCAGTTTTTCTATAGACCTGGCTATCGGGCGCAGTAGCAGAACAATCAGAAAGGAGCTGCAGGCGACCCAGGTCATGGCCAGGAACAGGCTCTTCCGCCAGGTTCTGGTATGTGCTTCCCGGATGGCCGACAGGCTGAAGTCCGCTTTGAGCCAGCCGAGCAGGTTTCCCGCCATGACAGGCTGCCAGATGACCAACTGGCCGGTTTCCTGGATGATCACTGCCGAGCCGGATCCGGGCGGGGTGAGGCGGGCCAGTCCGGTTTTTGCAAACGGTTGTCCACCGGGGTCGTGTACGACATCCCAGACCAGGGCCCCGTCCGGTTCGCATAGTTGGATCCGACGGATGTCGGGTGATTCCGCCGATTTGACCAGAAACGATTCCAGTTCGGCGTAGTCCTGGACCAACAGTTGGTGGGCGCAGCTTTCGGCAAAGTTCCTGGCCATGATTGAAGCATCCGCGCGCTTGGCAGCCAGAAGGCCTGCTGTCTGATTCCTGGCGGTGATCCAGCCGGTGATTACGCCGGTGATTATCAGGATGCACGAGACGATCAGGATAATCTGCGCATGTAGTCGTTTCGGCAGGAATGACATGCTATTTTCCCCAATTGGTGAGACCCTCGATATCGATCTCTTCCAGATTCCTGTAATCGCGATCATAGTTTGCCGCTACCGGGGCATCCATGCGAAGGGACCTGAACAGTTCGCTGCCGCCGCTGGCCGCTGCAATGGCCAGTGAGGCGCTCTTTACCGCCTCCTGTGCAGCCCGGGGCACGCGCGGGTGTGAGCTGAGCGGGTGGGGTGCGATTGCCGGCGTCACCAGTATTTCGCGCAGCTGCTTGCGGGTATCTTCAGACTCTCTCGCCAGTTCAGGAATGAACACCGCTCCGGCTGCGCTCTTGCCCAGGAGCACATTGATGATCACGTTTTTGGTTGATCCGGTATATTCCCTGTTGAAGGACAATTTATTCCTGTACTCTCCCATCATGTGCTGAATGAAGACACTGCAGAGATTCTTGTTACCGACAAAGGAGATGCTCTTGCCGGCCAGATCGTCGATGCTCTTGAACGGGGCTTCCTTGCGTACGAAGAGGCCTACCGATATATCTTTGCCGCCTCGTACCAGCGGCACGTATCCGTTGGTCTTGCGGGCCACCACGGTCTGGATCGGCGAGGAGAAGATGAAATCCGGTGTGCCGCTCCAGATGTCACGTTCGAATTCGGCCATTTTTTCGTACATCTTGAGTTGGAACTCAAGGCCGGTTTCCCGGGAGAGGCGCTCCACAAAAGGGGTCCACTGCTTGTGCAGTGCTACCGGCGGGGCCGAGGGGATAACGGCAATGGTGTAGGCTTTTCCCGTTGCGGCGGATACCGGCGTGTTTGCAGCTATTGCAAACGTAACCGGCAACAGACAGGCAAACAGGAATACTTTCAAATTCTGCATATCCGGAGTCCCCCTTTCCACGAAAACAGCTTTGGGTTTGCCAGTTCCGCATTCGGCATTTGTGGTTCCTGCTCAAGCGGAATGATTGCTGAGTGCAAAATACGAGATTGAATCGCTATATGAAAATCTCCAGCATTCCCCAGGCAAGGCGGCCACTCTCGGGAGTCCTGATGCCGGTTGCCAGCGGATCCCGCAGGTGCAGCAGATGGGTGCTGTAACGGGTGTCTGCCAGGTTATCTATGCCTATGGACAGAGTCAGATTCCTGGAACGATAGCCGGCCTTGATGTCGGTGACGGCCCACGATGCGTTGGATTGCTCGCCAATGGAACTATCGGTGCGCCATTGGCGGGACGAAAAACGCTCCGTCAGCGATGTGAAAAGACGGCCGTTGTCGTACCCGATCGATGTGCTGCCTGTCAGTGGAGCTGTTTCCGGCAACGGCCGCGACCAGGTCAGGACGTCGCCATGGCTGTATTCGAGAGACAGGTCAAGTTTCAGTGTGGCTGCAAGTTTCAGCTCCGCGGAAACGCCGGTTCCCCACAGTTCCGCTTCGACGTTGCGATAACTCCTGGTTGTCGGATTCAGTTGATAGAGAGCGATATAGCTATCGATTCTTGACCAGAATGCATAGCCGTGAACGGTTAACAAGTTGCTGCGGTAATCAAATGAAAACTCCGGTCGGTAGGAACGGGCTGGCGCCAGTTGTGGGTTGCCGAGCTGGGAAGAGGGGGATACGACTCCGATGTAAAGTTCCTGGGCCGTGGGATATTTCAGGGCCGAGCCGAAGGTTATCGCCAGCTCCAGGCCGTCCTTCGGCCGCCAATTGCCCCTCAGCCAACCGCTTGGCTCCACATATTCTGCAGACGGAGAATTTGGGGCTTTCCCTGCTCTGGCATAGACCATGTCTCCCCGCAGACCCCCGGAGATTGAAAGCTTTTCAATCGGAGCGGATCCACATGTCAGGAAAACTCCGCCGGTTTCAATCGTCACATCCGGCAGTAACGGTGATTCTGACAGTACGGTCCCGCTGTTCTTGCGATTGATCGCATCGGGATTGACAACACCGTAGTCTCCGCCCACAACTGCTCCGCAGTATCTCGTCGGCAGAGTGGCCGAAACCCGGGCTCCGTACTGAAACACCTCGGCCATGTTCTGGGTGGAGTACGATCGCAGGGATCCGTTGGGAAGCCTTGCGGCCTCACGGAGGCGATTGTCCAGCAGCTGCTCCTGGCTGCGCCAATAGCCGGCGAGCCGGACTCCACGCACGGCCGGTAGAGGCTGCTTCAGGCGTGCGGAGATCTCGATTGCGTTGCTTGTGTCGCTGACGCCGTCCTGTTTCAGCATCGGATGACGAATGTTTTCGGCTTCGATGTGCAGCCATGAAAGGGAAAGGTCGGTGGAGTCGGAAGGTGACAGTTGCAGGCGCATGTAGCCGGCGTGGCTTTCGTAGGCGGTACCACTGCGGGTTTCGTCGCGGTAACGGGCGTCGTAGCCGGAAGGATAGACATCACTCTTCTGCCCTCCGCCCCCAGCCTGCGCGCTGTCTGCCCGGCGATGGCCGTAGCCCGCCAGGATCGAAGCCGCTTTTGTGCCGTATGAGGCCAGCAACGATGCCCTGGTGGTGGCAAATGAACCGTATCCGCCGCTAATGGCCGCATGCGGGCCCGAGGGAATCGCCGGCGAGCTTTTGTTCAGGAAACCCATGCCGCCGATGGCGGATGAATCGAACTCTCCCTGCGGGATCGGCGTTATCCCCTGGTCGGCCGGCTCAAAATGGAAGGCCGGGGAATCCTTGCGATAGGGGCAGATTCCGCCGGATCGATAACCTTCCTGTCCTGCCGCGACAAGTACCGGCGGCAGGGGCGCCATTGCGGCTCCTGGTTCGCTGGTGGCAGAGGAGTGATCGCCGGCAAAGGCGGTTGCTGTAAATAGTTGCAGAGCCGTTATGGTGATGACGAGCCTCATGCAGGTCTGCCCCTCTCTGGCAAGGCTTGATTCGAGTCCGGCCGTTAGCCGCGAAGCATTTATTCCAAAGCTGCTCCCAGGGCGGTGTCCAGCCCGACAATGACCGCTTCCAGCGATTGTGCATAACAGTCAAGCGTCGCTGCAAAGCGGTCGGCCTGATTTCCGGATATGACACTCTCGAGCTGCTGGGCCGCGCCGGAAAGATCCGTGGCTCCGAGAATGCCGGCCACCGATTTCATGTTGTGGGCCATCCTGCCGGCAGTCTCCAGTTCTCCGGCCGCAAGGAGCCGGTTGATCTCCCCGGCTTCATCCCGCCTGGTTCTCCGGAATTTCTGCAGCATTTCCAGGTAAAGGGAACATTTGTCGTTACACATGCGCAACCCGGAGTGGATGTCGATGCCCGGGAGGCTGTCGGGCAGGGACAGTTCGTTACCCGTGGACGATTCCGGGCTGGGAGTCTGCTTGTCCTGCTGCTTGACCCGCTGTGGGGGAACCCATCTGACAAGTAGCTGTCTCAGCTCGTCAGGGTCGATCGGCTTCGAAATATAGTCGCTCATGCCGGCGTCCAGGCAGCGTTGGCGATCCTGGGGCATTGCGTGGGCGGTGACGGCAACCACCGGCAGTTGGCCGAGTCCGGACATTTCCCGTATGCGGCGAGTTGCCTCCAGACCGTCCATTACCGGCATCTGCACATCCATGAGCACGATATCGAATGTTTCGGAGGCAAGTATTTGCAGCGCCTGTTTTCCATGAATCGCCAGGCTCACCGTAAGTCCGGCCGATTCGAGAAGTTCGGTGGCAACCTGCTGATTGAATTCATTGTCTTCCACCAGCAGCGCCCGTGCTCCCCGGATTGCGGCCAGTTCTGCCAGTGTTTGACCGCTGGCCGGGCTTGATGCGGAAGTTTGCGAGTCCTTGCCGAGCGCGTTCATAATGCTGTCGAACAGCACCGAAAGGTTGACCGGCTTGCAGAGATATCCGTCCAGGCCATTTAGCCGTGCCTGCTCCTCGGCTTTTTGGCTGCTGTAGGCCGTGGCCAGGATTATCTTGGGTTGCTGTATGCCCGGATCATTCCTGATCATGCGGGTCGCTTCGAACCCGTCAACCTCCGGCATGACCCAGTCCATGATCACCAGGTCAAAGGGCTTGCCGGAAGAGGCGCTTTCCAGTTCGGCAAGCCCCTGTCCGGCGTTTTCCGCTGTGGTTACGCTGAAGCTGAGTGACGAGAGCTGTTCTGTAAATATTTCGCGGGAATGCAGACTGTCATCTATTACCAGCACCTTCATGCCGCGCACATCAGGTCCGGGAGTGACGAGCCGTTGGGGCAGCAGCTTTCCTACCATGAAATCGATCTCAAAGCTGAACTCACTCCCCCGACCCGATTCGCTTACCACCTGGATGCTGCCTCCCATCATCCTGACCAGCTGGCGGCAAATGGCAAGCCCCAGGCCGGTTCCGCCGTATTTTCGATTTATGCTGGCATCGGCCTGTGTGAACGGCTGGAACAGTCTGGATATTTCTTCCCGTGTCATGCCGATTCCGGTGTCACGCACACTGAAACGAATGGTCACCCGCTGCTCCTGCCTCTTTATCTGGAGAACCGAAAGCAGGATCTCACCCGATTCCGTGAATTTTACGGCATTACTTACCATGTTGAGCAGGATCTGCCCCAACCGTGTGGCGTCTCCGATCAGGGACGGGGGCAATTCGGATGATACTTCGATCAGGAATTCGAGTTTTTTCTCCTGCAAACGGGGTGATACGACGGCGACCAGTTTTTCCAGCATTTCCTCGATCAGGAAATCGGCCTTTTCCATATCAAGCCGTCCGGCCTCGATTTTGGAGAAGTCAAGGATGTCGTTGATGATGCCCAGCAGTGAATCGGCGGCAAATCCGACTTTGCGCAGATATTCCCGTTGTTTAGGGGTCAGATCGGTTTGAAGTGCCAGGCGCGACATGCCCACGATGGCATTCATCGGGGTGCGTATTTCGTGGCTCATGTTGGCCAGGAAATTCCCCTTGGCCGCATTTGCCGCATCGGCCGCATCACGGGCCTGTTCCAGCAGCATGTTGGCGGTTTCCAGTTCGGTTGTGCGCTCAATCACCCGCTGCTCAAGTTCTTCGTTCAGTCTGTGCGTCTCGTCGATCATCACTTCCAGGCGTCGCGCCATGCTGTTGAACGATTCACCCAAAAGACCGATTTCATCGTTCTTGTTGTCCGTGACCTGGACCGTCAGGTCACCGCCGGCGATGGAGCGGGCTGCCAGGGTCAGCTTGTGCAGCCGTCGGGTCAACAGACTGCCGATAAAATATCCGGTCACCAACAGCAGCACCAGACCGGCCACGGAGTACAATATGCTCGTTTTCAGAACCCGCGCGTGCTCTTTGTCGATGACCGAGTGGGAAAAGCGTATCGCGATGCTGCCGATTTCACCCGCTTCGTTGACGATCCCCCTGTGTTGCCACTCGCTTCCACCGGTTACCGGCAGGCCGCCGATCTGCATTCCCAACTCCGAGGGTTCGGTGCTGGAGACCACTACTCCGCGGTAGTCCGCCGCCCTGATGTGCAGGATGTCAGGATCCTTGCGCAGTTTGTCCAGATACAGCTGCAAGACTTCGTATTCTCCGTTCAGAAGAGCGCTGCGGCTGATGTCTTCCAGAAAGGATGCGAACACCTCTTCCTTGGTAGCCAGTTGGTATTCTGCCATGGCGTGGGACATGGCGATATTCTGGCGGATCACGATCGCTAGCAGCACACCGGCAATCAGCGCTATGATCAGCGCTATGCGGTATTTGAGGGAGGGGAGCAGGGTCATCTGACCGAGTAGGTTTTCATCAAGGAGCGCACAACCTCATACTCACTGTCGCTTGCCTTGCGAAACGGTTTTTCCTTCGTCTCGACGAACATTGCCCGCAGGTCCGGTTTGACGCCGGCCAGGTCGGTGGTGGTCAGCACTTTGAGCATCGTATCGCGATCTTTTTTCGGCAGGTTCTTTTTGACAACAAACAGCGGTGTGGGGATTGACGGGGATTCATGGATCAGTCTGAAAGTAGTCTTAAGCTGCATTTCCGCCAGACGGACACCGGCCGGTGAAACGCCGCAGGCAGCCACCGTTCCGATCATCAACTGCTGCAGGCAGGCCTGGTGCGAGGCCAGGTAGACCAGTTTTACATCCTTGTCGGGGGTGAGCCCAGCCTTTTTCAGTGAAAGACGGTTCAGGAAACTGACGGCGGCAACCTTGGGGGGCATGCCGATGCTTTTTCCGCGAAGATCCTGAAGGTTGCGCAAGCTGCTGTCATGTTTTACCACGATATGGCTGGTGAGAATGTCGTTGCGGGCCGCCAGCGGCAGGTATCCGCCTGGCCCGGAAACATCCACGTAATCGAAGGGTTGAACAAAAGCGATGTCAAAGGAGTGGTTTTTCAGCTCGTCGGCGAACTTTTCAAAGGAGGGAGCGGTCCTGAGCTTGACCGGTCTGCCAAGGGATCGGGATAGTTCGGCGGCCAGTGGCGCAAATATCCCTTCTATGTTGGCGGTCGGCACGAAGGGGAACACGCCCATGATGTAGGGTGTGCCGTCGGATACCGTACCCGGTTCGGCTCCTGCGGGGCCTGCGGCGATCAGGATCATGCAGAGGATTATATGGATCAAGTTTGATTTCATGGTATCCCTTTCATTTTTGTAGTCCCGGCGATATGCGACAGAATCAAATTGTATCTAAATTTTGCTGTTTGTCTATTCAGGTGCATTTTCATTGGCATCGAGCTCTGCAAGGTTACGGCCGGCTGCTTGCTGATAGCATGACTGCCGGGGTAGTTGTCAGATGTTTGTCTTTAGTGCACACAAACTAGGCATAATTGATGGTTTGCTGGCTGGAGTGCTTGTAACATGCAGTAAATACGGTGTGGTAATAGTTGGCATGCGATGTGCTAGCGGAAAAGCAGGTTATAAAGCATTACCGCTAATGCATGGCAAGGGCGCCACCATCGGAAAGATGGTGCGCCTTTTTTGTTTCAGGAAAGGAATACGGATCATGAAGATAGCATTTACAACATCAAACGGCGAAACCATCAACCAGCATTTCGGCCAGTGTCAAAGCTTCCACATCTGGAATATCGGACCGAATGAGGCCGGTTTCCTGGAGGTGGTCAGCGTGGGCGAGCATGGTGTCGACGAGGAGGATCGGATCGCTGCGAGGGCTCAATTGCTCTCCGACTGTGCCATCGTCTATACGATGCAGATTGGCGGCCCGGCGGCTGCCAAGCTGGTGGCCCAGAAAATCCATCCGATGAAGACCAATTGTGAAGTAGGATTGAAAGAGACGGTTGAGAAACTCCAGGAGGTTCTGAGAAGTAATCCTCCCCCCTGGATCAGGAAAGCGATGAATAAGGGGCAAACACCGGCCTTTGACGAGGATTGATCAACGACAGAAAGCCCGCTTTATCCATAAAACGCCGAGGGCGGCTGTGTGTTGCCCCGCAAACCCATAAATTAAAGGAGATAATACCATGGCTTACATTACCGGATTGACGCGCGACAAACAGGAGTGGACCCCGCAGTTTATAAACAGCATTGATGAAGAGACCTGTATCGGCTGCGGCCGCTGTTTCAAGGTCTGTGCCCATGATGTCCTGGCTTTTGAAGAGTTGGATGGGGATGACTCCGCCAAGATGTATATGCGGGTAGCTACTCCCGGCAACTGCATCGGTTGCCAGGCCTGCGCGCGTACCTGCTCGAAGAAATGTTTCAGTTTTGCGCCGGTTTTGATGTAATGGTTGGGGGGCCGGGGCTGATGGTTCATTACCGCGTCCCCGGTTCAGGTTAGGGGGCATATCATGCTGATAGCAGTCGCATCAAAAGACGGCAGAGAGATCAACCAACACTTCGGCCATGCAGAGCGTTTTTTGATTTATGACGTGGAACAGGGCAGTGCCAGACTGGTTGATGAAAGAAAAGTCGAGCGTTACTGCAGTTTTGATCCCGAACACCCGCTGCGTATGCATCTGTTGAAAAGCATTGCCTCTGCGCTGTCGGGTTGCCGGGCCGTGGTCACGGCTCAGATGGGTGAGCACCCCAAGAGCGAGCTTGAACAGATGGGAATCGAACCATTTGTAGCCAGTGGACCGATCAGGACGACCTTGGTGGAGTTGGCCAAAATTCTGTAGAGTGGCAAAATATCGCGTCTCTACATCACAAAGAGGTGATGCCCGTCATGCACAACGGTTCATTCAACAACTGCAACCTGCCGCCATGGGTGATCGCTTCACACCATTTCAACGAGAATCCGCAACCGTTAGAGATCCAGGGGGTCAAGGACGGCAACCGTTTCCTCTTTGACAGGCTTGCCTCTCTCTGTAATCAGGAAGAGCGCGCACTGGTCTTTAACGATTTCATGTCGGTCAAGTTCCAGCTGCATCATTGGCAGGGGCAGACAGACACCGCCAGGAAGAGTCTCAAAAACAGCTATCTGCGCTTTCTGCGTGGCTGGATGATGGACTCCAACTCGATCGAAGGGGCGGTTCTGAAACGTTGGGTAGAAAGTCGCATCGGAATCATGCCCAACTTCCATAAAAGCCGCATTAGCGGCATTCAGAGTGAAGCGTATTTCTATTATTCGGTGGATGTGATGAAAGGTAGCGCGCGAACCAACGCGATCCAGTCCCAGCTGGATATTCTCTATGAATACTGCCAGTTCGAGTTGTCGCGAAGATATCCTGAAACAGAAGTGATCGCTCTTTATCGTGGCACCAACGACGCAAGCGAGCACGACGTTATTGAACAGACCGGCAAGCGGGAACAGATCGTCAGGCTGAATAACCTGGTGTCATTTACATCGGATGAAGAGCGGGCCTGGGAGTTCGGTTCCACGGTCTGGAAGGTGAGCGTGCCGCTCTGCAAGGTTTTCTTTTACAACGACCTGCTGCCCGGCAGCATAATGAAGGGCGAGGGGGAGTATCTGGTGATCGGCGGAGAGTACCGTGTGCGCAATGTTATGTGCACGGTATGAAAAAAGCCCGGCCTAAGCCGGGCTTTGATGGGGCTAATGTGATGTTGATTGCTTAGATCAGGCCGTGGGCAACCATTGCGTTGGCTACCTTGATAAATCCGCAGATGTTTGCTCCGAGAACGTAGTTGCCCGGTGCTCCGTATTCTTCGGCGGTTTCAAAGCAGTTGCTGTGGATGTTGATCATGATGTCTTCCAGTTTTTTCTCGGTGAACTCGAAGGACCATGAATCACGCCCGGCATTCTGCTGCATTTCGAGAGCCGAAGTGGCCACGCCGCCTGCATTGGCTGCCTTGCCGGGGCCGTAGGCGATCTTGGCGTCCAGGAATACCTTGACACCTTCCGGAGTGGTCGGCATGTTGGCCCCTTCGCCAACTGCGATGCAGCCGTTCTTTACCAATGTGGCGGCGTCCTTGCCGTTGATCTCGTTCTGGGTTGCGGATGGCATTGCCACCTGGCATGGGATGTCCCAGATGTTGCCGTTCGGAATGTATTTTGCGTCTTTATGCTTGGCGATGTAATCGGAAATGCGACGGCGTTCGACCTCTTTCAGCTGCTTGATCAGATCGAGATCCAGGCCTTTCTCGTGGTAGATCACTCCATTGGAGTCTGAACAGGCCACGCACTTGCCACCCAGCTGGTGAATCTTCTCGATGGTGTATATTGCTACGTTACCGGAGCCCGACACCAGGCAGGTTTTGCCGTCGAAACTGTCCTTGCGTGCTTTCAGCATTTCGTTGACAAAGAAGGTAGCGCCGTAACCGGTGGCTTCGGTGCGAACCAGTGAACCGCCCCAGGTAAGGCCTTTTCCGGTAAGCACGCCCGGCTCATATCGGTTGGTAATGCGCTTGTACTGCCCGAACATGTAGCCGATCTCGCGGCCGCCAACGCCGATATCGCCGGCAGGAACATCGGTGTGCTCGCCCAGATGGCGATACAGCTCGGTCATGAAGCTCTGGCAGAATCGCATAATCTCGTCATCGGACTTTCCTTTAGGATCGAAGTCGGAGCCACCTTTGCCGCCACCGATCGGCAGGCCGGTCAGAGAGTTTTTGAAGATCTGCTCGAAGCCGAGGAATTTGATGATTCCGAGATACACGGAAGGATGGAAGCGAAGGCCACCCTTGTATGGACCCAGAGAACTGTTGAACTCCACCCGGAATCCACGGTTGATTTGAACTATGCCTTTATCATCCTGCCACGGCACCCTGAATATGATCTGGCGCTCAGGTTCGCAGATGCGTTCGATGATTTTGCGTTCCAGGTATTCGGGATGTTTGGTAACCACCGGTCCAAGACATTCCAGAACTTCGAGAACTGCCTGATGGAACTCGGTTTCGCCCGGATTACGTTTCAGAACTTCCTGGTACATTCCTTCGATTTTTTCGTCGACCTTTGGCATGGCGCCTCCTGGGAGATTAAAATGCGGGCAGATATGAATAATAAATGTGCATATCGCGACGCTGTTGCCTCTTTTGCAAGCAGATATCGTGCCATGAGTGGCTTGTTCATGCTTGACGTGCCGGTGTAGCTGAAAAATTAGTCACTTGCGGATTGCGATTGCCAGATTTGCGGCGCTCGGGCCTTAATGGGTGGTTGATTTCAGAGTTAATCCGGCACACAACAGTGTAGAGTCTGTTTCCATCCGATGGCCGTGCCAGCTTGACAAAATAGTTGTGTAGGCTCAGGCGACTTGCGCAATAACGGTATTTAAAAGTTTCCGACGTATAAAGCTGTTGACCGGAAGGGGAAAATCGCTACAATGCACCTCGCCGAGTGCCGCTTTTTGATGCAGATGGACATTTAAACACTTGGAGCTATTGACAGTAATTTTGGTGTCAATAAACTTGCTGATGGCTATTTCAAATCAGTGGGTTGCTTGATGTGTATAAATTATCGTTAATAGGGCTCAGTTGCCCTTTTTGTTTTTTACTATGGCTAAAACGGCATGTTTAATGCTCAAATTTTTTAACCGGCGGTCGATTCTATCGCATGTGACGGGCAGACTCGACAGCGGCAATTTTATATCTTCTTCCTGTAATACTGTTTAGTGAGTTGCACGGATTATCTGAACTTCTGTCTATATGCTATTGGCCCAGTGCATTTGCCTGGCAATTGGGCCAGAAAATAAACACATCATTTCTCTTGAGGTTTCCATGCTGATAGTTGCCTGTATAAAGCAGGTTCCCGATACGACTCAGGTTCAGATCGACCCTGTTACAAACACACTGATTCGTGACGGCATCCCCTTTATTGTTAATCCATACGATACCCATGCCCTTGAAGAAGCCTTGCGTCTGAAAGATCGCTTTGGATGTCGGGTAGCCGCCATTTCGATGGGTCCACCCAACGCCGAGGCCACTCTTAAAAAGGCTCTGGCCCTGGGAGTTGATCACGCAATTCTGCTTTCAGACCGAGTCTTTGGCGGGGCGGACACGCTGGCTACCAGTAATGTTCTTTCAGCAGCCATTCGCAAGTTGCATTCCGATGTGGATGAAGTCGGTCTTGTGCTGTGTGGCAAACAGACCATTGATGGCGACACCGCTCAGGTTGGCCCCGGCATTGCCAGTCGATTGGGCTATCAGCAGTTGACCCTGGTTGACAGGATTGTTGATTTGAACTTCTCCGGGAAAATTATCCGGGTCAGCCGCAAGCTTGAAGGACGTCACGAGATTGTCGAGGCGCCATTGCCGGCCATGTTGACAGTTGTGCGTGAACTAAATCGTCCGCGTTACCCTAAGGTGCCGATGCGGCTGGCGGCTGCCAAGGCAACGGTCGAAGTCTGGAACAACCAGGTTCTCAAACTGGATGAACAGAAGATCGGGTTGAAGGGCTCTCCGACATGGGTATCCAAGATATTCTCTCCGGATCGTGCTGTCGGTGAAATTCTGGGTGATGGTTTTGCCGATCCAGAAGGAACCGCTGAAATGCTGATCGAGAAGCTGTTGGCGAAGGACATGCTACCGATATAACTTCAAACGAAGGGTTTTACATGACAGATTCCAAACCAAAACTGAAAAAACCGCGTGGTGTGGCCCGTCTGCTGGACGGCAAATGTATCGCCTGCGGAGCCCGTTGCCAGAGCGTCTGTCCGGTCAATTGCGTCGAGATGACCGATAGTGGCGAACCGATAATAGAAGAAGTCAAATGCATTGGCTGCCAAAAATGTATCAAGATCTGCCCGGCCGCGGCACTGGAGATGTACTTCACTCCGGAAGAGCTGAAAATATTGGCGGAACTGGCCGTTTCGGCTGCGCCGGTCGAGGAAGAGATCGACCCGGAAGCTGCCGCTCTGGCGAAAAAACTGGCCGAATACCGCGGCGTCTGGGTTTTTGTCGAGCAGACCGAAGGTGAACCGGCCAAAGTTTCCTGGGAACTGCTGGGAGTCGGCGCCGGGTTGGCCCAAACACTGGGAGTCGAACTCTGTGCGCTGGTGATCGGTCACCAGGTAGAGCATCTATGCGCGGAAGCATTTGCCCACGGTGCTTCCAAGGCCTACCTGCTGGATGCCCCGGTTTACTGGCATTACCGCACCGAAGCCTATGTTGAAGGCTGTTGCCATCTGATAGAAAAATACAAGCCCGAAGTTATACTGATGGGCGCCACCGGTATGGGGCGCGATCTGGCAGGCGCGATCGCTACCAGGGTAGCCACCGGATTGACCGCCGACTGCACCGGATTGGCAATCGACGACAAGCGCAATCTGATGCAGACCCGCCCGGCTTTCGGCGGAAACATCATGGCTACCATCATGTGCGACAAGTTCCGACCGCAGATGGCAACCGTACGCCCCAATGTGATGCCGATGCCGGAACGGAAAGAGGGCGCGCAGGGTATTATTATTCGTGATCCGTTTGCGGTTGCAGAAGAGAGCATCCTGACCAAGGTTATCGAAATTATCCGCGATTCACACAGCAAGAGTGCCGTGGACATAACCGGGGCCGAATTCATTGTGTCTGGCGGCCGTGGATTAATGGGCCCGGAAAACTTTGCCATGCTGCAGGAGCTGGCCGATGAGTTGGGCGGCGTGGTCGGCGCTTCCAGGAGCGCGGTTGATGCCGGCTGGATGCCTGGCGACCGCCAGGTCGGCCAGACCGGCAAGACGGTTCGCCCGAAAATATACATTGCCTGCGGCATTTCCGGAGCAATACAGCATCTGGTCGGTATGCAGGACTCGGACATGGTTATTGCCATCAACCGAGACAAGAGTGCTCCGATCTTCGAGGTTGCCACTTATGGCATTGTTGGCGACCTGTTCCAGGTGGTGCCGGCCATCACCAGGAAGATCCGTGAATTGAAGCAGCAACGAAAATAAACCTAAAATCGGCAATTCACTCACGCAAAGGCGCAAAGAAAGTCAATATCTTACAATCTATAAAGGCCTCACCCAAATGGCTAAGTCCAGACATTTTATAACGCTTTGTTTTTCTTGACGAACTTCGCTTAGAAGCGCCTACTTCTGGAGCGCCTTTGCGCGATAAACTGCTTTTTGTAGAATAAAATCATATACACATAAGGTTTTAAACATGACACCAAACCCGACCATCTTTACCCCGCTCCTGATTGCTTCCCTGGCCGTCTTCGCCTGGGGGTGCTGGAAAAGGCTCAGTCTGATTTCCCTCGGAAAGCCCGAGAACCGGTTTGATAATATCGGCGCACGGGTCGGAGAGATGCTGATGTACGCTTTCGGTCAGAAACGTGTGCTGGCCAAGCCGTTCGGCATCAACCATTTCATCATTTTCTGGTCGTTCATTATCCTGCTTATTGCCAATATCGAATTCATTCTGCACGGGGTTTTTCCCTGGATCAGCCTGACAAAGCTTCCCGATGGCATTCTGCTGCCATTGCTGTTGCTGCTGGATATCGTTTCGCTGCTGGCGCTGGCAGCCGTTGTTGTGGCCGCGGTCCGTCGGGTTATTTCGCCTCCATATCCTGAAGCTAGGACAATCGAGGCCTTTTTCATACTTTCGTTGATCGGCCTCTTGATGCTGGCCTATTTCGGTATCAACGCCGCAAAAATTTCCCGTATGCAGGAGGGGGCGTTGGCCATAGCCAAAACCTGGATGCCGGTCTCCAGCGTCGTCTCCGGCATGTTTGCCCCGGCAGCCGGTGCGACGGTCTACTCAATTTCCTGGTGGGCCCACGCTTTTGCGTTGCTGGCATTCATGTGTTATCTGCCGCACAGCAAGCATATGCATATTCTTACCGCGATCCCCAACTGTTTTTTCCGCAGGTTGGAGAAGCCGAATACCTTGCAGCGCGAAGATTTTATAATAGGAAATACCTTTGGCGTTGGCCAGGTTGATCGATACAGTTGGAAGGATTTGCTGGATTCCTTTTCGTGCACAGAATGCGGACGTTGTCAGAAAGTCTGTCCGGCTAGCATCACCGGCAAACCGCTTAATCCGCGAGCGGTTATTCATGATATCAAGGTTAACCTGCTGGAGAACGGCTCGCTGCTGAAAAAAAACGAGAAGTCGTTAATCCCGTTAATAGGTGAGCAGGGTGAGGGCAGCGTCTCCGAAGAGTCAATTTGGGGTTGTACAACCTGCGGGGCTTGCATGGAAGCCTGTCCGGTTTTTATAGAGCAGATGCCAAAAATCCTGCAAATGCGGCGACACCTGGTGGAGACAGATGCTAGGTTTCCGGAAGAGTTGTTGAGTCTTTTCGAGAACATGGAAGGTCGCAGTAATCCTTGGGGAATTGCTCCATCGGAACGAACAAAGTGGTGTGCCCAGATTGATGTCAAAACCTTTGACAAGAATTCGACTGAGTATTTGCTATACGTGGGCTGCGCTGGTTCCTTCGATTCTCGCAATAAGTTAGTGACGTTGGCGCTGACACAGCTCCTGGACAAAGCCGGTATTTCCTGGGGGATTCTTGGCAAGGATGAAAAGTGTTGCGGCGACAGCTTAAGGCGGCTGGGCAATGAACTTGTATTTGACAAAATGGCTAAAGAGAACGTCCAAATCTTCAAAGAGAAGGGGATAAAAAAGGTCATCACCCAGTGCCCACACTGCTTCACAACTCTGAAAAACGACTATCGCCAGTATGGACTGGAATTGGAGGTGATTCACCATTCCGAGTTATTGCGTAATCTGATTCAGGATGGTCTCCTCAAGCTGCCTTATTTGGCGGCAGGAATGGGGCAGATGGTTTATCATGATTCTTGCTACCTGGGGCGTCACAATGATGTCTACGAGGCCCCGCGGGAAGTGATTTCACTGGCAACAGGCCAAAAGCCGCATGAGATGAGGCGACATCACGAAAAGTCATTCTGTTGCGGTGCGGGTGGGGGGCGGATGTGGATGGAAGAGCACTCCGGCGACCGGATCAATCTTGTCAGGGTCAAGGAAGCGCTTGAGGAAAAACCGGATACCATCTGTGTGTCATGCCCTTACTGCATGACCATGTTCGAAGATGGATTGAAAGATGTGCAGGCAGGTGCAACTCGAGTAAAGGATATCGCGGAAGTGGTGGCCGAGGGGTTCCGGCCTGATTAACCCCTGGGTTTCCTGACGGAGGCCGCATGAAAATAATTCATAGCTTATTTTGAAAGGCGTGCCGAAAGGCGCGCTTTTTTTATGCGCTTACATGTAAATAACATAATTAAAATAATATATTATTAATAATTATTTATGGTAATATTCCAAAAATCCATATACGGGGGGTTACATCATGCCGCAGCAAACAGTGCTCTTTACACCACTACTGGTGGCTTCCGTTGCGTTCTTTGCCTGGAGTTTGTATCGTCAGCTAAGCCTCGTAGGATTGGGAAAGCCGGACGCGGGCGGTACTGATTATGTCAGAAGCTTACGATCCATGCTTGTGTATGCCTTTGGCCAGAAAAGAATTTTGCGGCACCCATTCGGGTTTAATCATCTGCTTATGTTTTGGGCTTGTGTTTTTTTGGTTGTTGTAAATATTGAATTCATGTTGGAGGGCATATTTCCTTCCCTGAGTTTAGCCAAGCTTCCAGATCGCATCTATTTTCCAATCTGTTTCATTTCTGATATATTATCCGCCCTTGTCATCCTGGCAGTTGTTAACGCAGTCATACGGCGGATGTTTTTCCCTGCTTACGCACAGGCGCGGACTTTCGAGGCTTTTGTCATCCTGTCCGTCATTTGTGTCCACATGTTGGCTTACTTCGGGATAAATGCATCTGAGATTTCCCAGGGGCGGGAACTGGCCGCGGCCTACATGCCGGTGTCGAACGTGCTGGCTGGGTTGCTGGTGGGGATGACAGCCGAGGAACTCGGATTATTTCATGTTGTTTCCTGGTGGACTCATGCCATTGCACTGATGGTATTAATGAATCTCCTGATTCCGTATAGCAAACATCTACATGTATTTACCGCTATTGCCAACTGCTTTATGCGTAGAGAGGGGAAACCTAATGTTCTGCCGCTGGAGGCGTTCGTAGAGGGAAACGTGTTCGGAGCAGGACAGGTGGACCTGTTCAGCAGGAAAGATCTGTTTGATTCTTTTGCCTGTACAAAGTGCGGCAATTGCCAAAACGCTTGCCCGGCAGCATTTACAGGCAAGGCTATGAACCCGCGTCTGCTTGTAAACGATATCCGTGTAAACCTGCTCGTGAACGGTTCGCGTCTGAAGAGAGGAGAGGCGCCAATATTGCCGCTGATAGGCAATGGAGGCGAAGGGAGTGTTTCGGAGGAGGCTCTCTGGAACTGCACCACTTGCGGAGCCTGCATGGAGTCCTGCCCGGTCTTTATCGAACAGATGCCCAAGATCATCCAGTTACGTCGGCACCTGGTAGAAACTGAAGCCCAGTTTCCCGAAGAGCTGCTCAACCTGTTCGAGAACATGGAAGGTCGCAGCAACCCTTGGGGCATTGCCCCCAGCGAGCGTGCCAAGTGGTGCAGCCAGCTGGATGTAAAGCCGTTCGATAAAAATACGACTGAATACCTGTTTTATGTCGGCTGTGCCGGTTCTTTCGATTCCCGCAACAAGCATGTCAGTGTTGCCATGGCTCAACTTCTGGACAGGGCCGGAATCTCGTGGGGTATTCTCGGCAAGGATGAGAAGTGCTGCGGCGATAGTGTCCGGCGGTTGGGAAATGAATATGTGTTCGATAAAATGGCCCGGGAAAATGTGGAAATATTCCGGGAACGTGGCGTGCGTAAGGTTATTACCCAGTGTCCGCACTGCTTCTCGACCTTGAAAAACGATTATCGGCAGTACGGTCTCGAACTGGAGGTGATTCACCACAGTGAACTGCTGCGCAATCTGGTTCAGGATGGCTACCTCAAGCTGAACGGAACTGCAGGCGAGATGGGGGCGGTAGTCTTTCACGATTCCTGCTATCTGGGGCGGCACAACGATGTCTATGACGCACCGCGTGAAGCGCTGCGGGCGGCCACCGGGACAGCACCGAAGGAGATCGGCCGCAACCGCAACAATGCCTTCTGCTGTGGCGCCGGAGGCGGCAGGATGTGGATGGAGGAACATAGCGGTGAGCGCATCAATCTGACCAGGGTCAAAGAGGCGCTGGAGGAAAAACCGGATACGATCTGCGTAGCCTGTCCCTACTGCCTGACGATGTTTGAAGATGGTTTAAAGGATGTCAACGCTGACGGCGTCAAGGTGCTGGATGTGGCTGAAGTTATGGCCGAGGCGGTCCTGCGCTGATGATTCCGCATCCTCCGTAGCGCTGTTGCCCGCTGCGGAGGATGCCCCCTGAACCGGTTTGTCAAGCCGCAGAACTTTTGCCCACTAACTTCTCCGGTGCCATGGCACTAATTCTGCCATGAGCTGCGCTCGCTACTGCGTCTGGCGCATGCACGCCACTCGTTCAAACTCCCAATTTATTCAGGCTAAAATGGCCGTAACGCCTTCCGTCGGTAAATATTTCCGCTCCTTGTGAATTCCACCATTGTTTAGTCTTACCAACAAGCAGTTTGCGGCCGGTTGCGATTTTATTTGTCTGCTGCCGGATAAATCTTTTTTTTTGCTTAGCGTTGTGTTATTTAACCAGAACTAAATTTTATTACTCCAATTCGGGAGGCAGCATGAGTTACGAAGTAAAAAACGAGCAACTGGTCAAGTGGGTATCGGAAGTCGCCTCATTGTGTAGTCCGGACAAGATCCACTGGTGCGACGGTTCGCAGGAAGAATACGATGAACTCTGCAACCTGCTGGTGCAGGGCGGCACTTTTAAAAAGTTGAACCAGGAAAAACGTCCCAACAGTTATCTGGCGTGCTCTGATCCGGGCGATGTTGCGCGCGTTGAAGATCGTACCTTTATCTGCAGCATATCCAAGCATGATGCCGGTCCGACCAACAACTGGACCGCTCCCAAGGAGATGAAGGAAACCTTGACAAAGCTTTTCAGGGGATGCATGCGCGGTCGCACCATGTACGTGATTCCGTTCAGCATGGGACCGCTCGGTTCTCCGATCGCCAAAATCGGGGTGGAGATCACCGATTCACCCTATGTGGCCGTAAACATGCGCATCATGACCCGCATGGGCAAAGCCGTGGTCGATGTGCTCGGTAATGGTGAATATGTACCGTGTCTCCATTCTGTCGGCGCACCGTTGGAACCGGGGCAGAAGGATGTGCCCTGGCCCTGCAACAAGGAAAAGTACATCGTACACTTTCCCGAAGAGCGGTCAATCTGGTCCTTCGGCAGCGGCTACGGCGGCAATGCGCTTTTGGGCAAGAAATGCCTGGCGCTTCGCATCGCCTCCAAGATAGCCAAGGACGAGGGGTGGCTGGCCGAGCACATGCTGATTCTGGGGATCGAGTCTCCCAAAGGTGAGAAAACCTATGTTGGGGCAGCATTCCCCAGCGCTTGCGGCAAGACCAACCTGGCCATGCTGGTACCGCCCGAGATCTTCAACAAGAACGGCTGGAAAGTTTCAACGGTCGGCGACGATATCGCCTGGGTCAAAACAGGCTCCGATGGTCAGCTCTACGCCATAAATCCGGAATACGGATTTTTCGGTGTAGCTCCGGGAACATCGGCAAAAACCAATCCGAATGCGATGGCCTCCTGTGCCAGTAATTCTATTTTCACAAACGTGGCACTGACTCCCGATGGCGATGTCTGGTGGGAGGGGATGACCGACACGCCTCCAGAGAAGCTGATCGACTGGCAGGGTAACGAATGGACTCCCGGTTGTGGCAGGAACGCCGCCCATCCGAACTCACGCTTTACCTCTCCGGCCGGCCAGTGTCCATCAATCGACCCGGACTGGGAAAATCCCAAGGGAGTACCAATCAGCGCCTTCATCTTCGGTGGCCGCCGAAACAATGTCATCCCGCTGGTCTACCAGTCATTCAACTGGAGTTTCGGAGTTTATCTGGCCGCGACCATGGGCTCGGAAACTACCGCTGCCGCCGTGGGAGCAACCGGAAATGTTCGTCGTGACCCGTTTGCGATGCTGCCGTTCTGTGGCTACCATATGGCCGATTACTTTGCGCACTGGCTGCAGGTTGGACGGACGACTCCCAAGCCGCCCCGTATCTTCAGTGTCAACTGGTTCCGCAAGGACGCCAATGGCAAATTCCTCTGGCCAGGTTATGGCGAGAACATGCGCATTCTGAAATGGATTGTGGAGCGTGTCAAAGGTGATGCCGCCGCGGTTGAAAGTCCGCTGGGATGGATGCCGCGCTATGAAGATCTGGACTGGACCGGTCTGGAAGGAAGTGTTTCCCGTGAACAGTTCTACGACCTCATGTCGGTTGACCGTGATGTCTGGAAGGATGAGATAATTTCGCACGAGGAGCTGTTCGTCAAGATGTACGACCGGTTGCCCAAGGAGTTCATGCATATCCGTGAACTGATACTTTCCGGGTTATGGCGTTCGCCTGAGCATTGGGAACAGTTTGATCCGACCGCCGATGCGGACGGTTTCAACGACTGATCAGCAATAAATCGGAACAGAAAGGGCGCTGCGGATGCAGCGCCCTTTCTTAATCAACGACCTCAATCTCTTTTACACGTAGCTCTTCACCGGCCGTTATCCTGACCTGGCAGCTTCCGCAGACACCGCAGGCAGCAAACAACTCAGTCAGATGTGTTTCCGCACCGCATTCCTGGCAAAGGCCCTTGCCGGGAATGCGTGTAATAACAAGCACAGCGTCTTCCAAGAGAGTATCCCTGCTGCAGGCCTCGAAACAGAACTCTACCGCGTCAGGGACGACGCTGCTCAATTCGCCGATCTCCACTTCCAGTGACTTGATTCGGCGGCCTCCCGCGTGTTGCAGGCATAAATCGATTATCCCCTGGGTTATGGACATTTCGTGCATTGACAGCCCCTTGCCCGATTTCGGGTCAAGGCGTGATCTTGACCATGAAATCGGAGTCCCATATAAAAAGAGCCTGCGGGTTACCCCGCAGGCTCTTTACACTCCCTTGAGGGGTAGTGAATTAGTGCTTTTTCTCTGCAGCAGGAGCAGCGGCAGGAGCAGCAGCGTCAGCAGGCTTGGCTGCGTCAGTTGCTTTTGCTGCGGACATAGGAGCCTGTACTGGCTTCGGAGCTTCAACAGCAGGAGCAGGAGCAGGTGCTTCTTCTTTTTTCTTGCAGCCAGCAGCAAATACTGTAGCCAGTGCGAGTACCAGGGTCAGGGAGATCAGTTTTTTCATTGCGTTACCTCTTTCTTTGTGAATTTACCATTTAAACGCCGAGCGCATGGTTTTTAAAATCGACCTTGGAATATACGCAGATTATCACAGCTGTCAAGTATTATTTGCCAACAGTAATATTTTTTAAGACTTATATCGTCATTTCATCATATCTTCAGCCGCTAGAACCAATTTACGCACATCCAGTAGTCTGGCCTCACCTTCCGCCATAACCAGTCGGGAACATGTGAAACAATCTTCCAAAGAGTGGTGAACTTCAATTTCCTGCAATGTGGCAATTCTTATGACCCGCGCTACCTGAAAAGCCAGCGCCGCAATATCTTTGGCCAGCACAATCATTTTCCGTGGCTCGGGGCATTGCGGCAAACCGAGAAAAGCGGCCAGGTCCATCACAGCTACAATAGCGCCATGTACCTGGACGGCCCCGCTGCAGCAGTCCGGAACAAGCGGTATCGACCAGCATGGCTGCGGATCGACAACTTCCGACACATGCGTCAAATCAAATGCGTAAAGTGAGCCATGCACTTCAAAAATAAGAAATTTACGATCTTTGGCACTGCTTTGCATTCGGGTTATTCCGGCCCAACTTGAAAACGCTCTATCACGGTCAACAGCTCCTCCGCAAGCTGCGTCAGTTCTCTGGTCGCCAGGGCCATATCCTGCATGGCGGCCAGTTGCTCTTCGGTGGCGGCGGAGACCTGCTCGGTTGCTGCGGCATTATCATCCGCCACCTTGGCGATCTCATCAACCGCCTTGACCATCCGTGCCGATCCTTCCTGCTGCATCTGGGAAAGATCCGCAATGCTGGTTGCTTTGCGCTCCGTTTCCAGGACGGTCTTGAGAATTTCCTGAAAAGCGCCCGCGGTTATATCAATGTTTTTCTTCCCCTCTTTTATGCTGCGTGAGCTCTCCAAAATCACTTCATGAACACGATGGCTCTCCTCTCGCAGGGTTTCAATCATGTCATTAATCTCGGATGCCGATTGCGATGAGCCGTCAGCCAGTTTGCGGACCTCCTCGGCAACAACGGCAAACCCCCTGCCAGAATCACCGGCTCTGGCCGCTTCAATCGAGGCGTTCAGAGCCAGCAGGTTGGTCTGTCGCGCTATGTTACCGATGCAGTCGGCAATCTTGCCCACTTTCTGCAGTTTGCCGTTGAAGGTGTCAAATTGACGTCCGATCGTTTCCTGGTTCTCGAAAAAATCTTTCATCCGTTCCAGCGAGTCATTTGCCAGTGCGCCGCCGTGCTGGGCGGTCAGGCTGGTTTCGCGGGCAGCCTTGGCCGTTTCACGGGCACGGGCAGCGACCAGCTCTATGGAAATTGCCATTTCCCGGATGGTCTTGGAACTTTTTTCGACCATTTCGGCCTGTGACTCGGCTCCGCGGGATATCTGTTCAATGGCCTGGGCTACCTCTTCGGTCGAGGCGTTTATCTCCAGTGCGGTCGAGTTGATCTCGCGGGTAGATTCAGAGAGGAGGGCGGAGGTCTTTTTGATGTGCCGCACCAGTTCCCTGAGATTTCGCAGCATCAGGTTGATCAGGCCGGCCAGTTCATGGCTCTCATCCGGAATCCGTGATGGCCGGATGATCACGTCCCTGGTCAAGTCTCCGCGTCCGATGGATTCCGCGGAATCGGTCAGGCGTTCGATATTCGCGGTAAAGCTCTTTGAAAACAGCCATCCCAGGATCAGGCCGATCGTCAGCGCCACCGCGTATCCCAGAAAGCCGCTGAATTCCTGCGAATATCCGAGCCGGGCCACCAGCTTGGGGCTGAAGGCCACCGCTGCGACAACCACGACAAAACCGAGAATGAATTTATAACCTATGGGGATGCGCATGCTGAACCCTCCACATATGATTCTTGATTGAGTGAAACTATAATTTCCGGTAGATTCTCTCAACCGGACAAACCGCCGTGAATCTGCGGCGCACATCACCCACCAGGGTTTCGGACTTGCCGAGCACCAGTATACCACCTGGTGGCAGAATGTCCGCGATACCGTTCAATATTTTTTCCTGTTCGATCCGGGTGAAATATATCAGGGTATTACGGCACAGAACCAGATCGTGCGGCCGGTAGTTCTCCACCACGGTGATGTCGCCCTGGCTGAAGGTCACCATCTCCCGGATAGTGCTCGAAAGTTGCATTCTGGAGCCGCTTGCCGTGAAGTATCTTTCCTTGAACGCATCCGACAACTCTTTCAGACGATCCGGGTTATACTCACCCCGTTCAGCAGTCCCGATGGTTTCCCGGTCTATATCCATCCCGGTGATAAATGTGTCCACTTGTTCGAACTCGTTTGCGAAATATTCTCTCAGCAAAATAGCAATGCTGTAGGCTTCTTCACCTCCGGCACACCCGAGACTGCAGATCCGCAATTGATCATGTTGCTCCGCCGAAGATCTGTAAAGAGATGGTATGACATCGGAGCGCAGCTTCTCGAATACCGATGGATTTCTGAAGAACTGGCTGACATGGATCGTAAGCGCTTTTTGCAGCAGGTTCAGCTCATGTTCGCTGCGCAGCAGCAGGTTACAGTAGGTGGCGGCGTCGTTACAGCGGCAGGAACGCATCCTGATCGCAACCCGCCTTTTCATGCACTTGTCCTTGTAATACGACATCGTGAAATTGCAGCGCATCTCCAGAATCAGGCCGATCTCGGCCAGTTCATCGTCTCCTATTTCCAGAGTTTCCATCTGTGTGTTTGCAGCAAGGATATTATTCACTGATTGCCTTTCCGGATTTAAATCGATTCATCTCTATCATGAAGCGTTCGACCGTGCAACCGCAGATGAATGCATATAGAGTAAATGCAGCCGAACCGGTAATGGCAAAATGATTGCATCGGTTGGTACGGCAATGCTAGATTTGTGGCTAACAGGCAACCCATGGAACATGACATGACCGATATGACTAAAGATTTTACTGCCGGAACCGCTGATCAGGACTACGCAACAAATGCGGAGAGCGGACAGATTCTGTCACGCAGGCTGCAGCAGGTGCTTACAGCGGATAAGGACCAGCTGTTTACGGTGGTACAGGACGCCAGCGGAGATGTGTTACTGGCGGCATTGCGTAACCCGGCCCTGGACGAACAGCACCTGTTGACGCTGCTCAAACGGCGGGGTCTGGGGGAAATCCCGGCGGCCATATTCAACCAGAAACGCCTGATTGAAAGCTATGCGGTTAAATTCGCGCTGGTGCGGCATCCCGAGACGCCACCCCACCTGGTTCCGGCGATGCTGCCACTGCTCTATATATTCGACCTGGTCAAGCTCTGCCAGATGCCGGGAATAACCGCCGACGTGCACCTTGCCGCGGAACGAAACATCGTCCAGCGCCTGCCGACCCAGCCGCTGGGGAACAAGTTGACCCTGGCGCGTCGTGGCACGGCAGCGGTGGTTGAGGCGCTGCTCCGTGAAGGATTGCCGAATGTGGTTGAGGCCTGTCTTGACAACCCGCATCTGAAAGAAGGCTCATTGTACCAGTTCCTCTCGTCGGCGCAGGCCACGGCCGAAAATGTTTCGATAGTTGCCCGCAGCAGCCGCTGGAAAGGGCGCCCCAATATCCGCCTGGCGATCCTGAAGAACCCGCGTACTCCTGCGATCTGGTTCACCATGTTTCTGCCGGGGCTTCCTGCCGCCACGTTGCGCGATCTGCTTGCGTCACCACGCCTGACCTTTGCCCAGAAAGAGCTGGTCCGCCAGGCCAGCCGTCACAAATGATAATCAACCTGATCATTGTTTTTCTGACCATCTTCGGGACCGCGCAGGTGTGCCATTGTCAGCCGGTAATCTTTGGGGTTGCCAGTCAAAACACGCCGGTGCTCAACTCTGCCGATTTTGCGGGTGTGTTCGGCGGGAAAGACGGGCGTGTTTTAAAAAGCGACCGCTGCGGACAGGTCCGGGAACTGGAGTTCATCGCTCTGCCCGGAACGGTCTTCAAGATTCTGGAAGAGCAGAGGCGCGGCTCGGCTACGATCTGCCGGGTGGAAACCGAGGAGTACCAAGCTTCGCCTGGAGTCCGGCTTTACGTGGACTGCGGTTCTCTGAAGCTGGGGAGCGTTGTTCCGACTCCCCGTGCAAAGTCCCTGCCGGCGCGGGAACGGGTTGCGGCGAACTTGAAAAATTCTCTCGGCAGCTCATACGTCTGGGGCGGCAATCTGCAGAGCGGTGTGCCGGAATTGACAAAATGGTTCACGGGAACCCTCGGCCAGGCAGATGCAGCCAAATTCACGCTGGCCGGGTTGGACTGCTCCGGACTGCTCTATCAGGCAACCGGCGGCTGGACGCCGCGCAACACGTCACAGCTTGTGGCATACGGAAACCCGGTTGCGGTTGCCGGCCGGAAAGCCGAGCAGATCATGCCCCTGCTGGAACCGCTCGATCTGATCGTCTGGAATGGACACGTGGTGATAGTGCTGGATCGTGAAAACGCGATTGAAAGCCGGCTGGAGTGTGGAAAGCCGGGCAATGGCGGGGTAGTAATTACGCGATTGTCAAAACGGCTGCAGGAGATCATGCGTACCCGCAGGCCGGTTGACGCCTGGCCCGCGGGAAGCAGATCCAAGGAGATTTTTGTTGTCAGAAGGTGGTACGGCTTGTAGTCGAAACCGTTGCCAGTGGCCAGGACACCTATTTCTTCCTGCTCTTGTCCGGCACCGGCAGTTTCAGCAGCCGCAATACCTGGGTCATGTCGTCCCACACCGCCCAGAACGAATCCGAATTACCGCCGGTGCGCAGCAGGTAGGAGGGGTGATAGGTCGGCATCAGCGGGATGCCGTGGAAGTCATGGAACTTGCCGCGCAGCTTTGAAATCGGCTCCCTGGTGGCAAGTGCGGTCTGCGCCGCAAAGGTGCCCAGCGCCACGATAACCTCCGGCTTGACCGAGTGCAGCTGTCGCAGCAGGAATGGGGAACAGGCCGCTATCTCATCGCTCTCCGGGTTGCGGTTCTGGGGCGGGCGGCATTTGACCACATTGCAGATGTAGACATCTTCGCGCTTAAGTTCCATTGCGGTAATGATCCGGTTTAGCATCCTGCCTGCATCGCCCACGAAAGGCTCCCCTTTTTCATCCTCATCCGCTCCCGGCCCCTCGCCGACAAACACCAGTCGGGCATTGGGATTGCCGACGCCAAAAACCAGTGTTTTCCTGGTTGCGCCAAGTTTGCAGCGTTGGCAAGCGCCCAGGTTTTTTCTGATCTGTTCCAGGGTTTCGTGCTTTTCAGGCATGCCCGGTTCAGGTTTTTCAGCTTTCGGTTGCTGTACGGGCTGGGGTGGTGCCGCCTGCTGCACGGGAGGTTCCGGAACTGACGTATTCGCGGATTCCGCCGAAAGACCGTCTATCCCGCTCTCCTTGAGATCATGAAGATAGGCGCCCAGTGACGCCCATAGTTGTGACTGGACCGAATGAATAACCATCAATGATGCTCCCGCCGTCATTTTTGATGCAACCGGCAAACAGATACAGTAAAGTGTATCGGAAATCTATCAGCAAGCAGCCTGCCTGTCAAAACGAAAGAGACCCATGCTATTTATGTTGACCGCGATCGCGGTTTTTCTGATTCCTGCTGATGCCCTGGCCTGGGGTGGCGGCATTCACCTGCAGCTGGGGGCCAATGTGCTGGCCAATTCCGCCACACTGCCGGGCCATCTGGCGGCGCTTCTGACCGCGCATCCGCGCGACTTCCTTTACGGCTGCATCGCCGCGGATATCATTGTCGGCAAGAAGTTCACCCACTATCTGTTGAACTGCCACCGCTGGGGTATCGGACTCAAGGTATTGAAAAAGGCCGAAACCGACAGCCAGCGGGCTTGTGCCTATGGCTATCTCTGCCACCTGGCGGCTGACACGATTGCCCATAACTACTACGTTCCCTACAAAATCATACGCACCTTCGCCACCGTGACGATGAAACACGCCTATTGGGAGATGCGCTTCGAGACCTTTGTTGAAAAGGATATCTGGGAGCTGGCCAGGGATGTGTGCCGCTCGGACCAGCAGGCCAACGACAAGATGCTGCGCAGTGTCCTGACCGCGACGATTTTCTCGTTCGGTACCAACAAGCGCATATTCAATTCGATCATGCTGCTGTCACGGTTGGAGAAGTGGCAGCGGGTTATGCTGACCCTGTCCAAAAATTCGCGTTACCAGCTGTCGGAAAACGACCGAGACGAATACATGACGCTGGCCGGAGAGGCGGTTATGGATTATATGCGGAACCCGGAAGAGTCCCGGTTGCTCAAGGCCGATCCGACCGGGGAAAAGGCATTGGCGGCGGCCGATGCCCTGCGCAGGAGCCTGCGGCTCTTGTACAAGAACGGGCGCATGACCAAGGCCGACGGATTTGAACAGGTGGAATCGCTCAGGATTGCGTTGCGAAAATCACTGGACAGGCCGGAGTTGTTGAAGGAGTTGTACAGCGGGTGATTATTAATAATATTCCGGCTTGCGGTCGTTGAAGCAGGGGATCTGTGCCCGCCATTCCTCCAGTTCGCGCATTTCCAGCCCGGCAGCGATCTCGCACTGCTCCTCGCCGGCTTCCGCCAGCAGCTCGCCTTTGGGATTGATGATCATGCTCATGCCGAAGAAATCCAGCTTGCCGATGCGGCCGCAGGCGTTGCACGACACGACAAACAGCTGATTCTCGATCGCCCGCGCCCTCAGCAGGGTCCGCCAATGCTCCTGTCGCGGCTTGGGCCACTGGGCCGGCACGCAGATCACACTGGCGCCTTCCAGCGCCAGCCGTCGGGTCAACTCCGGAAAACGCAGGTCGTAGCAGATGATCACGCCGACTTTGCCGATCGAGGTATCCGCCAGCAGCCAGCGGTCGCCGCCGGAGAAGGCCCGGTCCTCTCCCAGCAGAGAGAACAGGTGAATTTTGCGATAGACCCCGGCCAGCACGCCGTTATCCACCACATAGATCGTGTTGAAAACCTTGTCGCCGTTCGGTTCCGGCATGCTGCCGACGATCACCAGCTTCAGCTCCCGCGACAGGGCCAGCAGCTCCTCGACGATCCCGGCTGTCCGAAGCGCCAGCTGGTTCAGGTTCCTGTAGTCAAAACCGCTGGACCACATTTCCGGCAGCACCGCCAGGTTGGCGCCCTGTGCGGCGGCGCGGGCCAGTGCTTGGCGAACATGGGCCAGGTTGGCGTCCACATCTCCCTGGTTGACGTTGAACTGGATGGCGCTGGCCTGTATTTTAGTCATGTCTCTCACCTCGTCAACTGCGAATTAAGATAGGCGTGGATAACATCCATATAGATCTCGCGCGGCTTGCTGGTGCCGTCGCTGGGGGCGATCATCCCTTCGCTCTCCATCATTTCGACGATGCGGGCGGCGCGGTTGTAGCCGATCCGCAGCCGGCGCTGGACCATCGATATGCTGGCCTGCTTGGTCTCGGCCACCAGCCGCAGCGCATCCTCCCAACGCTCGTCCTGTTCTTCTTCATTGCCGGAAGAGCCCTTCTCGTCGGCATCCTTCATCTCCATGATCGACTTCTCGTAGACCGGCTTGCCCTGCTTCTTTAGGAAGTCCACCACGCGCTGCACCTCGGCATCGGATACGAACGCGCCGTGGATACGCTGCAGGCGCGAGGTTCCGGGCGGCATGTAGAGCATGTCGCCGTTGCCCAGCAGGCTTTCGGCGCCATTGGTGTCCAGGATGGTGCGCGAATCAACTTTCGAGGTGACCTGGAAAGATATGCGCGACGGCAGGTTGGCCTTGATCAGGCCGGTGATCACGTCCACCGAAGGTCGCTGGGTGGCCAGGATCAGGTGGATGCCCGAGGCGCGTGCCTTCTGGGCCAGGCGGGCGATATGCTCCTCGACTTCGCGGCCGGCCACCATCATCAGGTCGGCCAGCTCGTCCACGATTACCACGATATAGGGTAGGTGGCTATGCTCCAGGATCACGTCGTCGTCGACCACGAAGGGGATCGGATCGATATCGGCTTCGCCTCCCTCGACGATATCCTCCAGCTCCTCGATGATCTCGGCTTCCGGAACCGAGTTCAGCTCTTCCTGCTCCAGCAGCTCGCCGGCCAGTTTCTTGTTGTAGGAATCGATATTGCGGACACCCTTGTCCGACAGCAGCGTATAGCGGCGCTCCATCTCGTTGACCGCCCATTTCAGCGCCAGCGAGGCCTTCTTGGGTTCGGTCACGACCGGCAGCAGCAGGTGCGGAATCCCCTCGTACATCGAGAACTCAAGCATCTTGGGGTCAACCATGATCATGCGCACATCCTGGGGGGTGGATGTGTACAAAAGCGAAAGGATCATGGTGTTGATCGAAACCGACTTGCCGGAACCGGTCGAGCCGGCCACCAGCAGATGCGGGGCCTTGGCCAGGTCGGTCACCACCGGCAGGCCGGCGATATCCTTGCCCAGTGCCAGCGGCAGTTTCATCTTGCTGTGGGAGAAATGCTCGCAGTTGAAGATTTCCCGCAGGAAGACCATGTCGCGGTCCCGGTTGGGAACCTCGATGCCGACTACCCCCTTGCCGGGGATCGGCGCCACGATGCGGATTGACATGGCCTGCAGCGCCATGGTCAGGTCGTCGGTCAGGCCGGCAATCCGGCTGATCTTGATTCCCGGCGCCGGAGAGAATTCATACATCGTGATCACCGGTCCGGGGCAGATTTCCACCACTTCGCCGTCGATGTTGTAATCTTTGAGTTTCTTCTCCAGCAGGCGCGCATTCAAGGTCAGCGCGTCGCGGTCGAGGGTCTTCTCGGTGGCGGGGGGAATATCCAACAGCGAGAAAGGGGGCGTGTGGAAATTTCCCTCGGCCTTGATGAACTCGAAGGTTTCCTGCACCGCTGCGGTTTTGGCGTCTTCCTTTTTCTTTTCCTTTTCCTTCTTGATCAGGTTGGGACGTGGCGGGGGCGCGGCGGCCGGCTTGATGACCGGTCCGCTTGAGGCGGCAGCGGCCGGCAGGCCTTCCTTCTTGGCGTTCTGTTTTTCTTTTTCTTCGCGATCATGGCTGCGGCGCTCCTGCCAGGCAGCCAGTTTGTGCTTGAGGTTTTCCAGCCACCAGCCGGCAAACAGCACAAAGGAAAAGTGCGCCAGGATCATGATGCAGGCAGCCAGAAGCGGCAACAGCAGCAGCAGCGCACCGGCCGTGCCGACCGTGCTCTTCAGGAAATGAGCCGTGACCACACCCACCAGTCCGCCGGTCGGCACCTGCTGTTCAAACAGAGATGTCTTGTCCCGGAAAAAGGCGAACAGGGTCGCCAGCGAGAACAACAAACCGGCTGACGCTATCAGCTTGTAGGAGCGCAGCCGGATCTCCTTGAAGCGGAACAGGGTATAGGACATGTACAGCAGTGCCAGCGGGATCAGGTAGGAAGCCAGGCCGAAGCTGCTGAAAAACAGGTCGGCCACCTGGGCGCCGAGGCGTCCTCCCAGGTTGTGAATACTGCCCTCGTTTGAGTAGCTGTTCCAGGAAACATCGCCGGTATTATAGGTCAGAAAGGCCAGCATGAAAAACACACCGACCGCTCCCAGCGCCATCCCCTGCAGTTCCTTGATCAATTTGTCTTTTTTGGGTTCTTCCATGTGTGCCTGGGTATCCGCTGAGTTAGATTATAAAACCGGAATATACTACTAGCAATCGGCTGAGGTAGGCAAAGAAAAAATGGGCGGGTCACTCTCCGTCCACGGCATGCGCCTTGGGATGGGCCTTGTCGTAGACTTCCATCAGGCGGTCGATGCTGACGTGGGTGTATTTCTGGGTGGTGGAGAGCGAGGCGTGTCCCAGCAGTTCCTGGATCGCGCGCAGGTCCGCGCCCCCCTCCAGCAGGTGGGTGGCGAAGGTGTGCCGCAGCGTGTGCGGCGAAATCCGTTTGAAGGCGGCGATGCGCAGCACATGGGCATCAACGATGCGGGCCACGCTGCGGCGGTTGATCCTCTGTCCGCGGGTGTTGAGAAAAAGCGCCGCCCCGTTCTGCAGGTCGGAACGTTCATCCAGGTAAGCCTGCAGAGCTTCCAGGGCGCGGCTGCCGACCGGGACGATGCGCTCCTTGCCGCCCTTGCCCATCACCCGCACCATGCCGGCCGTCAGGTCGATCTCGCCGATATTCAGTCCGGTCAGTTCCGAAACCCGCAAGCCGCTGGAATAGAGCAGTTCCAGAATGGCGCGGTCGCGCCGGGCGTGCTGCTGTTCCTCGTCCGGAGCCTCCATCAGGCTGGTGGCCTGGTCGATATCCAGGTGAAACGGCAGCCGCTGCTCCTTTTTGGGCGTGGCGATCAGCTCGGCCGGGTTTTTGGTGATCATGCCGCGTCGCAGCAGGAAACGGAAGAAGGAGCGGATGGCGGCCAGCTTCCTGCCGATCGAACTCTTCTTGGTGGTTTTTGACAGCCCGGCCAGGTAGCGCCGCAGCAGCAGATGGTCGATATCCCGGGCGGATACGTCATCCCCTTTTTCTGAGCGGACAAACGCCAGCCACTGCGCCAGGTCGCTGTTATAGGCCGCCAGGGTATGCGGCGACACATTGCGCTCGTTTTCCAGGTAACCGGAAAAAGCGTTTATCTGCCGGGCTAAAGTCTCCATCGTCCGCTATTCGAAGGGGGGCAGCCCGCTCTTGAGCTTCCAGCTTTTGAGCAGGTCCTGGTAGAACCACTCCTGGCGGTAGGTCACGGTCCGGATACGGTTGGAGGGGAGGATGAAGTAGTCGAATTCGGCCACCACGTCCCCGGTTTTCTTGTCCGGCAGGCATTCGAAGGTCAGGATGCGGAAGTCGGTCAGCGTGACCCCCCTTCTCCTGAGCGATTCGGCGTTGCGCATGAACTCGTCGCGCTGCTCTTTATCGACGTAGGTCATGCCGGCATTTTCAACCTCCTGCCAGCGCAGCATGCGATTGTAGGCCCGCATGCTCTTCTCGAACTCTTCGCGCAGTCCCATCTCGGAAACGCAGGCGGTCATCGTCAGGCAGACGGCCAGCAGTAATGCCCTTTTTATCCAAACTGTCATTTTTGTTCCCTCTCACGCTGCTTGATATGTCTGATCAATTCCTCGGCCAGCTCGTGCTTGCCGAAGGGGGGGATCAGGTAATAGCCCCCCACCGCGCCGATGGTCGCGTCGATGAACTCTTTTGCAATCGCCAGTCCTTCCCGCGCGCCGGCCTCTTTTTCGAGCCCTTTCATGCGGGCGCGGACAGCGTCCGGCACGGTGATGCCCGGCACTTCGTTGTTCAGGTATTCGGCGTTGCGTTCGCTGACCAGCGGCATGATGCCGGGCAGAAAGGGAATGCCGCAGTCGCGGGTCGCTTCCAGCGCCTCGAACAGGATGGCCGGATCGTAGATCGGCTGGGTCTGGGTGAAACGGGCGCCGTTGGCGACTTTCCTGCGCAGCCGCTCGGCCTGGACCGCCATGTTGCGGGTGTTGGGGTTGAAGGCGGCGCCGATCGTGAAGCCGGTTCCTTCGCCGATCGGGTTGCCGATCGCGTTCACCCCCCGGTTCATGTCGCTCAACAGCTTGATCAGGGTAAAGGAGTGCAGGTCGAATACCGATTTTGCGCCGGCGTGGTCTCCCATCGTGGCCGGGTCCCCGGTCACCGCCAGAATCGAGCGGATGCCCAGCAGGTTGGCTCCCATCAGGTCGGACTGCATGCCGATCAGGTTGCGGTCGCGGCCGGTGACGTGCACGATGACTTCGATGCCGACTTCACGCTGGATGACGCTGCCCAGGGCGATGTTGCCCATGCGTGGCCGCGCCAGCGGATTCTCGGCCAGGTTGATCGCGTCGGCCCCGGCCTCCTTCAGGCGTCGGCTGCCGGCGATGATCCGGCTGCAATCGGTGCCCTTGGGCGGGTCCAGTTCGACGGTGATCACCTTGCGGGCGCCCCAGCTGTCCAGAAAGGAGGCCGCCTGGCGTGTTTCCTCGACCGGCTCGGAAACGGCGATGTGCGGAATCTTGCTCCTGGCGGCGGGTGTGGCGCCGCCGATCCTTCGGGCAATGGCCGCGATATGCTCGGGCGTCGTGCCGCAGCAGCCTCCCAGCAGGTTCGCGCCGGCGGCCGCCATCTCGGCCGCCATGCCGGCGAAATACTCCGGGGTGGCGCGGTAGATATAGCGCCCGTCGCGATACTCGGGGAAACCACTGTTGGCATAGGCGCTGATCGGCTTGTCGGTCAGCATGGCCAGACGCTTGATTACCTTGAGCAGTTCCAGCGGACCAGCGCCGCAGTTGGCGCCGATGATGTCGGCACCGGCTGATTCCATTGCCCCGCAGAAACGCTCCACCGATGTGCCGTCGGCGCTGCGTCCCCCCTCCATGAAGGCCATTGAGGCGCTGACTGGCAGGCCGCAGCCGCGCGCGGCCCGAAGCGCCGCTTCCAGCTGCTCCAGGGAAGAAAAGGTCTCCAGCAGCAGCAGATCGACGCCCCCCTCGGCCAGTGCGTTGCACTGCACACGAAAGACCGCCTCCATCTCTGTTCGGGTCAGCTCCCGGTCATCGCCCTTGATCTGTACCAGCGGTCCCACGGAGCCGGCTACCAGGATATCACGGCCGGCGGCCGCCTCGCGGGCGATTGCCGCGCCGGCCAGGTTGATCTCGGCCACCTTGTGTCCCAGGCCGATAGCGGACAGTTTGGTGTAGTTGGCGCCAAAGGTGTTGGTCTCGATCAACTGAGCGCCGGCTGCGGCGTATTCGCCGGCCAGTTCCCTGACCAGCGCCGGGCGGACCAGATTCAGATGTTCGAAGTTGCTGTCTAGACCGACCCCCTTGGCATAGAGCATGGTGCCGATGGCACCGTCGCCGGTCAGCACTTCCCGGCGCAGGCGATCGATGATGGTATACGGTTTTTCGTTCATACGAGTCCTATCTGCTGTTGCCCGAAGCGGTTATATGGGTTATAAACTGTGACCGTTCGATTATAGACAAGGAGATATTGATAATGCACACGATTGTCCAGTGGCTGCTAGACACGATCGGAGCCATGGGTTACCCCGGCATATTTCTGCTGATGGCGATGGAGAGCTCGATCATCCCGGTGCCGAGTGAACTGGTGATGCCGCCGGCCGGCTATCTGGCCTACCAGGGGAAAATGAACATGGCCGTCGCGATTCTGTGCGGCACCGTCGGCAGCCTGGTCGGGGCCTATGCCAACTACTTCGCTTCCCATTACCTGGGGAGGCCGCTGATCCTCAAGTACGGCAAATACGTGCTGATTCCGCCCGACAAATTCGAGCGGGTAGAAAAGTTCTTTCTGAAGCATGGCGAAATCTCGACCTTTATCGGACGGCTGCTGCCGGTGGTCCGGCACCTGATTTCGATCCCGGCCGGACTGGCCGGAATGAATCATCTCAAATTCTCGCTCTATACGCTGATGGGCGCCGGCATCTGGTGCACGATCCTGACCTGGATCGGTTATGCCATCGGCGAGAACCAGCAGCTGATCATGCAGTATTCCCACAAGGCGCTGGCCTGGGTGCTGCTGTTCAGCCTGGTCCTGGTGGCGGTTTATGTCTGGCGTCAGCGCCGAAACGGTAGTAAAGCCTAAAATAGTCAATAAGGCAAAAGGATTTTCAGCAGCCTGCCAAGTTTATCAACAGACCCGTTTAGCGGGTTTCGGAGGAATCAAGATGCAGATCAAGCGAATAGACCGCATTCAGTACCTGGCGGTGGATTTCACGGGCACACCCTGTTCGACCCAGGGTTTTACCTCCCGACACGAAGGGGTTTCGCGACCTCCCTACAATTCTCTCAACCTGGGCATCAACACCCTGGATCAGCAGTCGAACGTCGAGGGCAACCGCAGCCTGCTGGCCCGCGCCTTTGGTGTCGATCAGGACGCGCTGGTAACACCCAAACAGGTGCATGGTGTCGATATCCTGGTGATCAACGAGCCCAACGAGGATTACAGCCATTTCCTTTCGGTGGAGGGGGATGCGGTTATCACCAACCAGCCGCAGGTGATGATCGGCGTCTGTGTGGCCGACTGCGTGCCGATCCTTCTGTGCGACCCGGAGAAACGGGTGATCGCAGCTGTTCACGCCGGATGGAAAGGCACCGCCGGCAAGCTGGTGTCCAAGGTCGTGGCCGGCATGCAATCGGAATTCGGTTGCGATCCGAACGGGTTGCAGGCCGCCATCGGCCCATGCATCCAGAAGTGCTGCTACGAGGTTGACGGCCCGGTCAAGCAGTCCTTCGTGCAGGGTGGAATCGCCTGGGCTGAATTTGCCGAGTTGAGCGGCGAAGGGAAATGGAAACTGGACCTGGCCGCGGCCAACCGCGAGCTGCTTCTGCTGGCCGGAGTTCCGGCCGCTGCGGTGCAGGTTTCCGACCAGTGCGTCTGCTGCCACAGTGAACTGTTCTTCTCCTATCGCCGCGACAAGGATGACGCCGGCAGGCAGATGGGGTTTATCATGCTGAAAGCGTAAAGCAATTATGAAGTATGAATGATGAATGATGAATGATGAAAGACTGCAATTCATACTTCATACTTCATAATTCATAATTCAACCTTAGGTGGTCTAAATATGCTCGCAAAAGTCTTCAGCAGTGCCCTGATCGGTATTGATGCGATCCTTGTGGATGTGGAAGTTGATCTGGCGGCTGGGCTGCCCTCCTTTGCCACGGTCGGCCTGCCGGACGGCGCGGTCAAGGAGAGCAAGGACCGTGTCAAGGCTGCGCTGAAGAACTCAGGTTATGATTTTCCCGCCCGGCGCATCACCGCCAACCTGGCGCCGGCCGACATCAAGAAGGAGGGCGCCGCCTACGACCTGCCGATCTCGATCGGCATCCTGGCCGCCACCGGGGTACTCAAGGGGTCGGGCCTGCGGGAATATATCCTGCTGGGGGAGCTGTCGCTGGATGGCGGGCTCAAGGCGATCCGCGGCGCGCTCTCGATGGCGGTCGCTGCCAAGCGCGCCGGACTTAAAGGACTGATCCTGCCGGCGGAAAACGCCCCCGAGGCGGCGGTGGTCGAGGGCATCGACGTGATCGGCGCCACCACGCTGGCCCAGGTGGTCGAATTCCTGGGTGGCCGGGAGGTCATCGAACCCTGCCGGGTCGATCTGCAGGCTCTGTTTGCCAGCGGCTGCGAATATGGCGAGGATTTCAGCGAGGTCAAGGGGCAGGAACACGCCAAGCGCGCCCTGGAAGTGGCCGCCAGTGGCGGTCATAATATTTTGATGATCGGACCGCCGGGTTCGGGCAAAACCATGATCGCCCGCCGCATCCCGACCATCCTCCCTCAGATGTCCTTTGACGAAGCCATCGAAACCACCAAAATCTTCAGTGTCAGCGGCATGCTGGAGAAGGAACGGGCGCTGATGGCGATCCGCCCCTTCCGCTCTCCGCACCACACGATCTCGGATGTGGGGCTGATCGGCGGCGGTACCACCCCCAAGCCGGGCGAGGTCTCGCTGGCGCACAACGGCGTGCTGTTCCTGGATGAGCTGCCCGAATTCAAGAAAAACGTCCTCGAAGTCCTGCGCCAGCCGATCGAGGATGGCCGGGTCACCATCTCCCGCTCGCTGCTATCGCTGACCTACCCCTCGCGGGTGATGCTGGTGGCGGCGATGAACCCCTGCCCCTGCGGCTACCTGTCCGACCCGACCCACCCCTGCACCTGCACGCCGGTTGCCATTCACCGCTACCGTTCCCGCATTTCCGGTCCGCTTCTGGACCGGATCGACATCCACATCGAGGTGCCGGCGGTCAAATACCGCGACCTGGCCGACCGCAGCGAGGCCGAAAGTTCCGCGGATATAGCCGGCCGTGTAGGGCGCTCCCGCGAACTGCAGCTGGAGCGCTACCGTGGCACCAAAATCCACTGCAACGCCCAGATGACACCGCGCTTCATCAAGAAATACTGCGAACTGGACCCGGCCGGCAACCGCATGCTGGAACTGGTCACCGACCGCCTCGGTTTCTCGGCCCGTACCTACACCCGCATTCTCAAGGTGGCCCGCACGATTGCCGACCTGGATGGCAGTGATTCAATTCATGAACAGCATATCGCCGAGGCGATCCAGTACCGGAGTCTGGATCGGAAAACATCTTAAATTGTAGACCAGATTAAGCTCCAGGTCATTTCCATAACCAAGGGAATTGAGCCCCTACAAAACCCGGATACTCTTTTGATAGTCTTTGAATGATGGCGCCATGTTTCGTACTGACTCCTTTATATTATAGAGCTTGCTTGCGTGCTTTAAATTTGTTGTACAGAACCGGCACCAGCGCAAAAAGTCCCAGCAGCACAAATGAGCCCAGTACTCGGGGCGAGGCGATTCCGGAGAGCGAATCAATGGTTGCCAGGCTGGCGCCGGCATTGACGTAGACAAAGCCGCCCGGGATGATACCTATCATCGTGCCGAGAAAGAACGTGCGCAGCGGAATCCTGGTCAGGCCGGCCGCCAGGTTGATCAGGAAGAACGGGAACAGCGGCACCAGACGCAGGAACAGCAGATAACCGAAGCCGCGCTGCTCAAGTTCCCGGTTCATCCCTTCCAGCTTGCTGCCGAATTTGTTCAGGACCACATCACGCAGCAGATAGCGGGCCACGAGAAAAGCAAGTGTGGCGCCGATTGTTGCAGCGATGTTGGCGTAGACCGTTCCCATTATGGAACCGAAGATTGCCCCGGCCGCCAGCGACAGAATGGCAGCGCCCGGCAGCGACAGAGCGGTTTGGATAATATAGATAGCCATGAAGCCGGCCACCATGATCAGCTTGTGGGTGGCGTAATAATCAAGGAGCGTCTGGCGGTTAGCCTTGAGGGCGGCCAGGGTCAGAAAGCGCTGCAGGTCAAAGTAGAAGAATAGTAAAACCATAACGATACCGACCAGAGCCAGTGCGATTTTTTGGATATTCATAGGATCATCCCCTCTGCCATTTCAACCAGCCGGAAAGCAGGTTCTTTACAAATGGTGTAAGTCGGCTACGGTTGTAGGCGTCAGCCAGCCGCTTGATAACCTCGGCCTGGGTCGGATACGGGTGGATGGTTTTGCCGATGGCGGAGATACCAAGTCCATTGGTAATGGCCAGCGAAAACTCATTGATCATCTCCCCGGCATGACGGGCCACAATGGTTGCGCCAAGAATTTTGTCAGTCCCCTTGCGCAGATGGACCCGTGCGAATCCCTCGACTTCACCATCAAGAACAGCCCGGTCGATATCCGACAGAGGGACGGTGAGTGTGGTCAATTCAAGCCCTTTTGCTTTGGCATCACCTTCGTACATCCCCACATGGGCAATCTCCGGATCGGTATAGGTGCACCAGGGAATGGTCAGGGCCGAGGCCTTCTGCCTACCCATGAAGAGGGCATTGGCGATCAGGATGCGGGCCAGCGCATCGGCGGTGTGGGTAAACTTGAAGGGGAAGCAGATGTCGCCTGCGGCATAGACATTCGGGTTTGAGGTCTGCAGGTTGTCATTGACCGTAACCCCCGTTCTGTCAAACTTGATGCCCGCCTCATCCAGTCCAAGCCCGTCCAGATTAGCTGCGCGCCCGACTCCCACCAGTATGGCGTCAACAGTCACATCTATCCGCTTGCCGTCATGTTCAAGATGGAGAATCTTGTCACTGCCGCTTATTTCGACTCCGGCGATCTTCACCCCCAGCTGCAGATCAATCCCCTCACGGACAAACGCACCATGGAGAACCTCTGCGGCATCGCCGTCTTCACGGCCAAGAATATGGGTTCCCAGTTCTATCAGGGAGACACGGCTGCCGAAACGGGCAAAGACTTGAGCCATCTCGCAGCCGATGGGACCTGCTCCGATAACGGCCATGCGGGGTGGAAGTTCGGTAAGGGAGAATATGGTTTCGTTGGTAAGGTACCCGGCCTCTTCCAGCCCCGGTACAGGCGGGGCAGCGGCACGGGCGCCGGTGCAGACCGCGGCTTTCTTGAAGCGCAGGGTCTTGCCTGCCACCAGAACCGTGTCGGGACCGCTGAAGCTCCCCTGGCCGATAAATACGTCAATCCCCAGTTCGTCGCGGAAACGGCGGGCTGAGTCGTGATGACTGATATCTGCCCGCAATCGGCGCATGCGCTCCATGGCGGTTCCAAAGTCAAAACCCAGCTTTTGGCCATCCATAATTCCGAACTGAGCAGAGTTACGCGCATCATGGAGCGCGCGGGAGACCCTGATAACCCCCTTGGAGGGCACGCAGCCGACATTCAGGCAGTCGCCACCCATCAGATGCCGCTCGATCAAGGCTACTTTTGCTCCCAATCCCGCAGCTCCGGCAGCCGATATCAAACCGGCCGTGCCGGCACCGATGACCACCAGGTTATAACATGGCGCAGGCTCGGGATTGACCCAGTCTGAAGGGTGGACATTGGCTACCAGAGTCTGATTGTGTGCATCATGGGGTAATACTTCAACATTCGCTGCCATGGTGTTTCTCCGTGATTATAATTTTGACGGTGCGCAGCCCCTCTGTTCAAGTTCGTAAATCAAGCGTGATTCGTAATGTTTCAAGACACTCTTTCATCGGGCGCTGATCCTTTTTGAGCCGGGACATCATTATGCCACCCTCTATAGTGGCGATAATGTGTTTTGCCAATGCTTCACTACTGATGTCAGTCCTGATTTGCCCTGATTTCTGCGCCGCAGCGACAACGACTTCAACCCTGTTGATCCATTCATCGAAAACAGCATCGATCGTACCGGCAAATTCAGGGTTACAGTCACTCATTTCAAGGGCGGTGTTGCCGAAAATACAGCCGCCGACAAAACCCGCACCAAGATGCTTTTTCAGCGCACACTGAAAGAAATTATCAATACACGCACCGGGATTCTCACCGTCGAGAGCCTTGCTCAAAAAAACCATGAGCTCGGCAGTTGCCTCACTCAAGACCTCCCGGGCGATGGCATCTTTTCCGGCAAAATGAAAATACAAGCTTCCTTTCTGCATTCCCGTTGCTGAGACCAAGTCACTGATAGTTGTAGCATTAAACCCCTTGCTATTGAAAAGCTCTCGTGCAACTTCAAGTATTTTTTCACGAGTGATTTCACCTTTTGTTTTCATGAACTCCTCCGATAAAAAACCGAACGTTTGGTTTATTATTTCAAAAGCCATAAAAATGTCAATATAAAACCTGATTCGGTCTAATCCGCCGCCAACAACTTCCTCGCAAGACCATGCAGCTCCGCATTTGCCAGCGCGACCCTTTTTTCTTTACCGAACGGGAATAATACTCCTGTTCCGTCTTTGTCAGGGGCAACCCTTCCTGTTTTTTCTTAAACAACTCCTTCTGCTTCGGCGAAAACATCTGCGACAGGGCAAAGGCCAGGTATGCAAACCACAACAGAATAATCCGGCAAAATTTGAATACAAGAGTTCTTGAAGTTGAATTACGGTGATTGCTAATCCCGGAATTAATGATATGAGTCTGTCGGAGTATCCAACTCCGGAGGAGGATTCATGCGTTACCTTAAAAGTCTGGTTCCGCTGTCATTGCTCACGCTTGCCTGGCTGCTTGCCGCCTGTGGTAGCGACTCGTCAACCGGTGCCGCACCGGAACAGGTCAGCCTTCAGGCTCGGTATTCCAGTGCTGTTGCCGATGCCCGCACGGTTGTGCCATCTGAAATATCACGCTACCTCACGCCGATCAGCAATGACAACCCGGCCCTGATCTGGGAAAACGGCGTGGTCGGATCACGCCTGCTGGTGGTGACCTGGCTGGGTGAGGCCGGGAAATACTACAGATGTTCCGACCCCGGCGGCTGCAGCGGCAACACGTCCTGCATTGAAGGGGGCGAATGCCCGACCTACAGATACGACTCCTGGGTGACGGTGGTGCCGGAGATCAGGAACTTCTTCGGCGTCACCCGTCCGGAGCCGCTGCGCATTGCCCAGCTGCTTGGGCTGCCGCCAGAATATGCCGTTGCGGGTGACCCCAAAGAGGCAAAATACATGCTTGAGATGTGGGTCTCCCCGAGTGATCTCTTCCGCCCCTGTCCCGACGCCGAGATTTCCGATACGGTCTGCGAAACCAGCTTCCCTCTGGATATGTTCCGCCTGCTCGACCTGAACAATAAGGTCAGGGCGACCGAAGGGAGCGACTATGGCGTATTCAAGACCTATTCATCCTGGTTCAACAACCGCACGAGAAATATCTACACCAGCGGTTCATCCCCCTATCCCTGGACCCGCCTCGGCTATACCTACGACTGGGGGAGCAACAATCATATAGGGTTAAGCGAGTTTGTCCTGCATGGCAGAAAAGAGGACGGCTCGACCATTTCGGTCGGGATCAGGTCGGTCAGGACCACGGCGGAATATTTCCAGCCATAATCAGCGCTGCGGCGGATACAACTTGAACAAGGAGGAAATGCAATGGACCGATTCATGCGGGCAGCAATCGAGGAGGCACAAAAGGGGCTTGGCGAAGGTGGCATTCCGATCGGCTCGGTGCTTGTTCACAATGGGGAAATAATCGGTCGTGGCCACAACCGGCGGGTGCAGAAGGAGAGCGCCATCCTGCATGGGGAGATGGATGCCCTGGAAAATGCCGGTCGCCAACCGGCAAGCGTCTATCGCGAGTCGGTGCTGTACACGACCCTGTCGCCCTGCTCCATGTGCAGCGGAGCGATTCTGCTGTACGGTATCCCCCGAGTGATAATCGGCGAAAACCGTACCTTCATGGGGGAGGAGGAGTGGCTCAGCTCTCGTGGGGTAATGCTGGAAGTGCTGCAGAACACGGAATGCATCGATCTTATGACGCGCTTCATCGGGGAGCGACCGGACCTGTGGAACGAGGATATCGGAGTTTGATTCCTTCACTTAGATGCGATAATTAGCGGCATCGTTGCATACACTTTATGCAGTGGCCAAGCCCGAATTCCAGCCGTATGAATATTACAAACATCCAGTGCCTTTGAAAACTTCCAATAAATTCACATAATGCCAGCCTGGATCATGCCATCGTAATACTAAATTATGCATTAGTATTACGATGGCATGGCGTTTGCTTCCATCCTGTCACGAGGTCAATGGCGACCGGCGCAAGCCGTCGCCATTTTTTTTTGTCGCCGGCCATCCTGCTGATCAAATCATCTGAACAAAGGAGGTAGCAATGAGAGTCAAGCGGTTGTTATGTGTGGTGGTGGCGATTGCAGTATCCGTGATGGCGCTTTCGGCCTGCAAGCCTGGAAGCAAGGAAGAGGCCCCGGCAAAGCCCGCGGCCCAGGCCAAGGGTCCGTTGAAGATTGCCTATAGCGACTGGCCCGGTTGGGTTGCCTGGGAAATCGGAATCCAGAAAGGGTTTTTCAAGGAAGCCGGCGTTGATGTGCAGTTCCAGTGGTTCGAATATGCCCCTTCCATGGATGCCTTTGTGGCCGGTAAGGTAGATGCGGTGGCCATGTCCAACGGCGATACGCTGGTGAACGGCGCCAAGGGCAAAAAAGGGACCATGATCCTGATCAATGACTACAGTAACGGCAACGACATGATCGTGGCCCGCCCCGGCATCAAATCCGTAAAGGATCTGAAGGGTAAGAAAGTGGCTCTGGAAGTCGGCCTGCTGGAACACCTGATGTTGAACAATGCCCTCAAACAGAACGGCATGAAGCCGGAGGATGTCAAGCTGATCAATACACCGACCCACCAGACCGCGCAAACGCTGGCGTCGGGTGACGTGGACGCCATCGCCGCCTGGCAGCCCAACTCAGGCCAGTCCCTGAAGGCGCTGAATGGCGCCAAGGCCATCTACACCAGTGCCGATGCTCCCGGCCTGATTTATGATGCCCTGGTGGTCGATCCGCAGAGCCTGGCCGACCGCAAGGAGGATTGGCAGAAGGTGGTCAAAGTCTGGTACCGGATCATCGAATATATGAAGAACCCGGCCAATGAGAAGGAAATCCTGAATATCATGTCGGCCCGCGTTAATGTGCCAGCCGCCGAGTATGCCACCTATATGAAAGGGACCCGTTTCCTCTCCCTGGCAGAAGGGCAGGAGGTTTTCAAGAAGGGTGACAGCCTGAAGTCCCTGTTCGGATCCAGCAAGAACGCCGATGACTTCAACGTTGCGAACAAGGTATACGACAAACCACAGAACCCGGATGACTACATCGACGCTTCATTTGTCGTAAACCTGAAGTAGACGAGGATAAGGACGAGCCATGGCACGCGCGCGATACTTCATCATCTGGAAAGAGCTGGACCCGAAAAGACGGAGAGTTTTCCAGTTATTCTCCTTCATCATTCCGTTGGTGATCTGGGCCATCATCAGTTATTGCCCGGTGGTATGGCACCCGATGGTGAAAGTATCCGATCCCGGAGAGATTGCCCATTTCAAAGTCGATGCAATGATTTTGAAGGAAGCGTTCCACCGGGAAAATGCAAAGGCGCTCGAACAGCATCGACGGCCGGCAATTGGGGCGCCTGCCAACCCGGTCTACCTGCCGGCGCCCCACGAGGTTGCGGCCAGCTTTTACAAGGCCTTTGTCACGCCGCCGCGGCTTCCGGACGAACCATGGTTGCATCAGAGCCTCTGGCACAGTATCACGGTGATTATCTGGGGGTTCCTGATATCCTCGGCGGTTGCCGTGCCGCTGGGCATCCTGTGCGGCACCTATCGGCTTTTCTCCTATCTGACCGAACCGTTCGTGGAGTTCTTCCGTTATCTTCCGGCGCCGGCCTTCGCAGCGCTGGCAGTGGCGGTGCTCGGCATCTACGACGGGCCAAAGGTGGCGATCATCGTCATCGGCACTTTTTTTCAGCAGGTGCTGATGATCGCCAACACCACCCAACGCCTGGACCCGGCCCTGCTGGAGGCTGCCCAGACCTTGGGTGCCAGGGGTATCAAACTGTTTTCGCGGGTGGTGATTCCCGGCATCCTTCCTGATGTCTACCGGGATATGCGTATCCTGCTGGGCTGGGCCTGGACCTACCTGATCGTGGCCGAAGTGGTCGGCAACAGCACCGGCATAACCTGGTTCATCAATCAGCAGGCCAAATACCGCATTTATGACAATGTTTATGCCGCTATCATCATGATCGGCATCATCGGTTTGACGACAGACCTGGTGCTGGCCTGGATCGGGTCGCAACTGTTTACCTGGAAAAGCAGGAAAAAGAGCGTGCTGTCACGACTGAGCGCCGCGTATGCATCCTCATCCAAAGTCAAGCCAGGCTTTTCGCAGGAGACGCCATGACCAGCCATGATGTCTTTCTACCCAGCTATCGGGAACAGAGCCTTGAAGTCCGGGCTCGCTTCCGGAAAATCACCGAGCGCCCGGTGGTGCTTCAGGTCAACAGGCTCGGCAAGACTTTTGACAGCGTCAAGGGTGCGGTGCAGGCGCTGAAGGATGTTTCATTCGAGGTTCGTCGCCGCGAATTCATCAGCATCATTGGTCCGTCAGGCTGCGGCAAATCGACGCTGATCCGTATCCTGGCCGGGCTGGAGGAAAACAGTTCGGGAGAAATCCTGCTTGACGGCCGTGAAGTGAGCGGACCAGGACCGGAGCGTGGGATGGTTTTTCAGGGGTACACTCTCTTCCCCTGGTTGACCGTGCTTAAAAACGTCATGTTCGGCCTGGAGGTGTCCGGAAATTCCAGGGGGATTACCGGAAACACCACGGAGCAGGAAGCCCGTGATTGGATCGAGATGGTCGGATTGACGAATTTTGCCGACTCCTATCCCCATGAGTTATCCGGAGGAATGAAACAGCGGGTGGCTATTGCCAGGGCCCTGGCCAACCGGCCCAGAATCCTGCTGATGGACGAACCCTTCGGCGCCCTTGACGCCCAGACCAGGGCCAAGATGCAATCCTATCTGCTCCAGATCTGGAAGAACGTGGATGTGACGATCCTCTTCATTACCCATGATCTGGACGAGGCGATCTATTTGTCGGACCGGATCGTGGTGCTTAAGGCCAATCCGGGCGAGGTTCAGGAAATCATCGAGGTGCCGGTGGAGCATCCCCGCTCGCCGGAACAGTTTCTTTCCCTGGAGTTCCTGGCAACCAAAAAGCGGCTTGAGGAGCTGATCCATCCGCCTCGTGAAACCGAGGAGATGCTCCCGATCATCAGGATGACCCAGATCGGCGACGACGTCTATTGATGTAACTATTTTTTTGCGATGCAGTATTACGATTATTGCCAATAGTAATACTAAAGGAAAGGTATGAACAGCATGAAGGCAAACCAGGGAGTGAAACGAATCTGCATCGCGCTGCCGGAAGGTCTGGCGGAAGAACTGGACCGGGCCACGGCCAGCAGCAGTTTCCAGAATCGCAGCAACGCGGTGGCCGAGATGCTGCGGGATGCTCTGATCTCGCGCCGGGAAAAGGTCAATCAGCGCGAGGTGATGGCCGGGAGTATCACCATTTTTTATGACGAATCGCGCAACCAGATCCAGCAGAGGCTGGCGGAGATTCAGCGGGTTTACCTCAAGGAGGTGGTCAGCTCCCTGAACGTGATGCTGGAAAATAATTACCGCATGGAGGTTTTTATCGTGCAGGGTCCGGTCTACCGCTTGCGGGAAATGGAGCGGGAGCTGGTGGCCTGCAAGGGGGTGGAAACCGGCAAGCTGACCCTGACCGGCGCAACCCTGCCGCCGCTCCATGCCAGAAAAAAACAGAAACAGGAGATAACGCCATGAAGTTTGAACCTAGCCTGATACGCTTTGTAGAGCTTCTTCCGGGCGGCTGGAACTGCTCACATGTCCTCAAGCGCGGAACGGCGCTACGTCTGACCGATCTGGATGGTGGAGCCAATGTGTCGGCGTTGTTCTACAATGCCCATAACAGCCAGGAACGCTACAACATGCCGGATACGCTCAAGGCCCAGTTCATCTCCCGCATCGGCAAGGGCAACGTCTGCTATTCGGACATGGGGCGCGTGCTGGTTTCTGTGATCGACGAAAGCTGCGGCTGGCACGACACCATCAGCGGTGTATCCAATGCCGCCACCAACCGGCGTAACTACGGCGAACGTGGTTATCAGGAAGCCCGCAACGGCTACTATCGTAATGGCCATGACTCACTGTTGCTGGAACTGTCCAAGTATGGCATGGGGAAGCGGGATCTGACCGCAACGGTCAATTTTTTTACCAGGATCGCCGTGGATGACGATGGAAACCTGTCCTTCGCCGGTGCTAACTCCGTTGCCGGCAGCTATGTGGATATTCAGGCCGAGATGGATACCCTGGTGGTGCTCTGCAGTTGTCCCCACCCGATGGACCCGCGTCCGGAGTATGCACCCGGCCCGGTCAGGCTGACGGTCTGGGATTCCGGTATCGCACCGGAGGATAACAACTGCCGCTGTTTCTGCCCGCAAAACGAGCGAGGTTTCATCAATACCGCCCGTTACCATCTCTGAACGATGCCTGAAAGGAACGAACCATGACTATTGCAACACTACAGGAAAGCCCGCTTGAACCCGCCGCAGCACTCTACCGGACGGTGCTTCCGGCAGGGGAACCCTGGATAAAGCTGATCAAAAAGGGACAGACCTTCCGGATCGTTGACCTGGAAGGAAACCAGGCGGTGGACACCCTTTTCTATAATGCCCATGACTACAGCGAACGCTACAGCGCCATGGACACAATCCGCGAGCAGGGCAACGTTTACCTGACCACCGGCTCCCGGTTGCTGTCGTCCGATGGCAACACCATGCTGGTCATTACCGCTGATACCTGCGGACGCCATGATACCATCGGCGGTGGCTGCTCAGCCGAAAGCAACTCGGTCCGCTATCCGCTGGAGAAACGCTACATGCACAACTGTCGCGACATCTTCATGCAGGGGCTGCTCCAGTGGGGCGAGGGAATGGACAAGAGGGAGATAACCAGCAATATCAACTTCTTCATGAATGTACCGATCTCGCCGGAAGGAACGCTGGCCTTTGCCGACGGCATCTCCGAGCCGGGCAAGTATGTGGAGATGCGGGCCGAAATGGATGTGATCTGCCTGATCTCGAACTGCCCACAGTTAAACAACCCCTGTAACGCCTACAATCCTACCCCGGTCAGCCTGCTGATCTGGGACTGACCAGAGGAAGTGCCATGTTTGATAAAGTGCTCATTGCCAATCGCGGTGAAATTGCTTGCCGCATTATCAGGACCCTGCGCAGGTTGGGCATTAGATCGGTGGCAGTCTACTCCGAGGCCGATGCCGATGCCCGACACGCGATTGAGGCTGACGAAGCCTACTGCATCGGTGAACCGGCGCCGGCGGCGAGTTATCTCAATATAGCCAGGATCATCGGCATCGCCCGCGACTGCGGCGCCCAGGCCATCCACCCCGGCTACGGCTTTCTGAGCGAAAATCCCGAATTTGCCGAGCAGTGCGCCGTCAGCGGGATCACTTTCATCGGTCCTTCGCCAGAGAGCATGCGCGCCTTCGGACTCAAACACCGGGCCCGAGAACTGGCGGAACGGAGTGGTGTGCCGCTTCTGCCCGGCAGCGGCATTCTGGGGGATGAACGGCAGGCGGTGATCCAGGCTGCACGGATCGGCTACCCGGTGATGCTGAAAAGCACCGCCGGCGGTGGCGGTATCGGCATGGCCCTCTGCCGTGACGAGGAGGAGCTGTTGACCTCCTTTGCCGGTATTGAACGGCTGGCCCGCAACAACTTCAAGGAATGCGGCCTGTTTCTGGAAAAATACGTGACCCGTGCCCGGCATGTGGAGGTACAGGTCTTCGGTGACGGCCAGGGGAATGCCATTACCATGGGAACACGTGACTGCTCGGTGCAGCGCCGCAACCAGAAGGTGATCGAGGAGACCCCGGCTCCCGGCCTGTCACCGTCACAGAGAGTCGAATTGTGCCATGCTGCGCAGCGACTGGCCGAGACCGCTCGCTACGAATCAGCCGGAACCGTGGAGTTTGTACTCGATGCCGATATCGGCGAGTTTTACTTTCTGGAGGTCAATACCCGCCTGCAGGTGGAGCATACCGTGACCGAGGAGGTGCATGGCATCGACCTGGTGGAGTGGATGATCCGCCAGGCCTGCGGCGAATTGCCGCCGCTGGCCGAGTGTGCGTTGCAGCCGGTCGGTTGCGCCATGCAGGTGCGCATCTATGCCGAAGATCCGGGCAAGAACTTTCAGCCCTGTTCCGGAATCCTGACCGATGTCTTCTTTCCGCCCGAGGCCCGCTGCGATGGCTGGGTGGAGCGGGGGACAACAGTCACAGCTTATTATGATCCGCTGTTGGCCAAGCTGATTGTCAGTGGAAAAGACCGGATCGAGGTGCTGGAAAAAATGTCCGTGGCCCTGGCCCGGTGCCGCCTGGCCGGGATTGAGACCAATCTCCCCTATTTGCGGATGATCTTTGCTGATGAGCGTTTTTCGAGCGGCAATGTCTATACCAGGATGCTGGAAACGCTCCTTTACCAGGCGCCGACTATCGATGTTCTGGTTCCCGGCACCAGCAGCACGATCCAGGACTACCCCGGCCGGGTCGGCTACTGGGAGGTGGGGGTGCCGCCTTCCGGACCGATGGACCACTTGAGCTTCCGCCTGGGGAACCGCCTGCTTGGTAACGCCGTGGACGCCGCCGGCCTTGAGTTGACTATCACCGGCCCGACCCTGCAGTTCAACGCCGACGCAGCAATCTGTCTGACCGGCGCGACCATGAAGGCGACTCTGAACGGTGCGGCAGTGCCGTTCTGGCAGGTAATCCCGGTGTGTGCCGGCGACCTTCTGAAGATGGGGATTATCGATGGAGCTGGTCAGCGCAGCTACCTGACCATCCGGGGCGGCTTCGATGTGCCGGAATATCTGGGGAGCAAGTCCACCTTTACCCTGGGTGAGTTCGGCGGCCATGGCGGACGCGCCCTGAGGGCCGGTGATGTGCTGCATTTTATTCCCGCCCCGGATCAGGCCGAAGCGCTAGCGCTCCCGGAGTTTATCCGCCCCGTATTGGACAGCTGTTGGGAGATCGGCGTTCTCTACGGTCCCCACGGAGCACCGGATTTCTTCACCGAGCAGGATATAACGACCTTTTTTGCCACAGATTGGGAGGTTCATTACAACTCTGCCCGCACCGGGGTGCGCCTGATCGGTCCCAAGCCGGACTGGGCCCGCCAGGATGGGGGCGAGGCCGGACTGCACCCTTCCAATATCCATGACAATGCCTATGCCATCGGCACGGTGGATTTTACCGGCGACATGCCGATCATCCTCGGCCCCGACGGCCCCAGCCTGGGGGGCTTTGTCTGCCCGGTTACCATCGTGCAGGCCGAACTCTGGAAGATGGGACAGCTCCACCCCGGTGACCGGGTCCGTTTCCTCCGCATCTCCCAGGCCGATGCTGAACTGCTGGAGCAGCAACAGGAACGGATGCTGGAAACCCTGCAGCCATGCACGGAAACCCTGGTAAGTGATCCGGAAGCAGTAGCCGCCACCAGGCCGATAATAGCCGCTCTGCCGGCTGCCGGTGAGCGCCCACGGGTGGTCTATCGCCGCTCCGGAGACAAATATCTGCTGATCGAGTACGGAGAACCATGCATCGACCTCAACTATCGCTTCCGAGCCCACGCCCTGATGGAGTGGCTGCGCGGGAGTGTGGCCGCGGGTATTCTCGACTTGACCCCCGGCATACGCTCGCTGCAGGTCCATTACGACAGCCGGGTGTTGCCGCTCGGTTCTCTGCTGGCGTTGCTGGAACAGGGGGAAGAAGAGCTTCCGCCCCTGGATGACCTGGTGGTGCCGAGCCGTATCGTTCATCTGCCGTTGAGTTGGGACGACGCTTCCACCCGCCTGGCCATCGAGAAGTACACCCAGTCGGTGCGACCCGATGCCCCCTGGTGCCCGAGCAATATCGAGTTCATCCGTCGTATCAACGGCCTGGAGAGCATCGAAGAGGTGCAGCAGATTCTCTTCAATGCCAGTTATCTGGTGATGGGCTTGGGGGATGTCTACCTGGGTGCGCCGGTGGCGACCCCGCTTGACCCCCGGCAGCGGCTGGTGACCACCAAATACAACCCGGCCCGCACCTGGACTCCGGAAAACGCGGTCGGCATCGGTGGCGCCTACCTCTGTGTCTACGGTATGGAGGGGCCGGGTGGCTACCAGTTTGTGGGCCGCACGGTGCAGATGTGGAACCGCTACCGCCAGACCGGCCAGTTTGAAGCGGGCAAGCCGTGGCTGCTACGGCACTTCGACCAGCTCAGGTTTTATCCGGTCTCCCACGAGGAGTTGCTGCGCATGCGCCGCGAATTTATCAACGGCAGCTTCTCGTTGAAGATCGAGGAGACCAGTCTCGGCCTGCGGGAATATCACACTTTTCTGGCTGAAAACGAGGTGGAGATACTGGTGGCCAAGGAGCGTCAGGCAGCGGCCTTCGAGGCGGAAAGGCAGCGCTGGGAGGCCAGCGGCCAGGCTCACTTTGTTTCCGAGAGCGCCGACTGTCGTGAAGTGAGCGAGGAGGGGGAACTGGCGCCCGGTTGCGAGGCGGTGGCCTCGCCGGTCTCGGGAGTGGTCTGGAAGATCGTGGTACAGCCGGGAGAGCGGGTGCGGGAGGGTGACTGCGTGGTGATCATGGAGAGCATGAAAATGGAGAGCGCCGTGCTTGCCACCTGTAGCGGGGTGGTCGAACAACTGTTTTGTGGAGAGAACGCCTATCTGAACGGCGGGCGCACTCTGCTCAGCATCAGGCCGGATTGACGCAGAAGGAGACTTTATGCAGATCAGATCATTGTTGCAGCAGTACCGTAGTGGCGACTTAACGCCGCACATGCTGATAGACCGCATACTGAACCGCATCGAAGCGGATGGCGACAGCGGTGTCTGGATACACCTGCTGTCGCGTGAAGAGCTGTACGCCCATGCCGACCGGCTGAACGGCCAGCCGCCGGAAACACTGCCGCTCTACGGTATCCCCTTTGCCATCAAGGACAACATCGACCTGGCCGGTGTGCCTACCACGGCGGCCTGTCCGGAATACAGCTATATTCCTGAACAGTCGGCGTTTGTGGTGCAACGGCTGCTGGATGCCGGCGCGATTCCGATCGGCAAGACCAACCTGGACCAGTTTGCCACCGGCCTGGTGGGTGTGCGTACTCCCCACGGCACAGCCCGCAACCCTTACAGCAACGATCATATCCCCGGCGGTTCCAGCTCGGGATCGGCGGTGGCCGTGGCCGGTGGTCTGGTATCCTTTGCTCTTGGCACCGACACCGCCGGTTCCGGTCGGATACCGGCCGCCTTCTGCAATCTGTTCGGCGTCAAACCGACCAAGGGTCTGCTCAGTACTTCGGGGGTGGTTCCGGCCTGCCGCAGCCTCGATTGTGTCTCGATCTTTGCCCTGGATGCCGATGACAGCGCCCGCGTTTTGGAGATTGCGCAGGGATATGACGAAAGTGACCCGTTTTCACGCCATCCGGCAGCGCCGCAACGCTACAGGGGACACGGCTTTACCTTTGGCGTTCCGGCTGCGGCCGATCTGGAGTTTTTCGGGAATTCGCAGTATGCCGACCTGTTCCGGCAGGCGGTAGACCGGCTGGAACGATTGGGCGGGCGCAAGCGCGAGATCGACTTCAGGCCGTTCCTGGAAGCGGCCCGGCTTCTGTACGAAGGGCCCTGGGTGGCCGAGCGTTACACGGCGCTGCGGGATTTTCTCGAAACCAGTCCCGAGGCTTTCTATCCGGTGACCCGTGAGATCATTGCCAGGGGAATCGACGCGACCGCAGTGGACGCCTTTTCGGCAAGCTACCGGCTCCAGGCATTACGGCGGGAGGCGGAGGTGGTCTGGGAGGAGATCGACCTGCTGGTGACTCCCACCGCCGGCACCATCTACCGGATAGATGAGGTGGCTGCCGATCCGATCCGCCTCAACTCGAATCTAGGCTACTATACCAACTTCATGAACCTGTTGGACCTGTCCGCCCTGGCTGTCCCGGCCGGTTTCACTGCGCTGGGGCTACCGTTCGGCATCACCCTGGCCGCGCCCGCATTTAGTGACGACTACCTGTTGGCCATCGCCAACCGCTTCAGTGCCGCCTCGGATCAACGACCTCTCCAGCTGGCCGTCTGCGGCGCCCATCTGCGCGGTCTTCCGCTCAATCACCAACTGCTGGAGCTGGGGGGGCGATTCGTCCGCGAGGCCTGCACTGCTCCCTGCTACCGGCTCTTTGCCCTTGACAGTATCCCGCCCAAGCCCGGCATGTTGCGCAGCGCGAGCGGCGGCGCGGCGATAGCGCTGGAGATATGGGAACTGCCGGCGTCCGGACTGGGGCAGTTCCTGGCTGCAATACCGTTTCCTCTCGGGCTTGGGAAAGTGGAACTGGATGATGGCAATCAGGTGACCTGTTTCCTGGTGGAGTCGGCTGCCGTGGAGTCTGTTCGCGAGATTACGCAATCCGGCGGCTGGAAAAATTATCTGGGATGTTGTGCGGGTTGACGGGACGCGCGATTCCGTTTCACAATCCTGATCGTAAAAACCGGAATTTACAATTGAGGCCCCATTTAAACGGAATCTGTGCTAGGATCGCCTCAAAATGAAAATACTATCCGTAATTTTAATCATCGCCTATCTCATGCTGCCTGCCGTCTGCTTCGGGAATCCTTGCGAAGAGCTTTCCGCAAATGCGGGGCATGGCGCGCTTGTGGACAATGATTCCGTTGAATATCCGCTCAGTCACGATACGGACGACTGCGAAACAACCTGCTGCTGTGCCGGGCACATCCCACTGTCCACATTTACTGAAATTTCCCATGCCGAGCTGACTGCCAAGCTATTGCGTTACAAGCCACAGCTTGCGCTTCCTCGAATTTTAGACAGGATATTTGTTCCTCCTCAAAACCGCTCCTGATCCCGATCCAATCCTGTATCTATCGTTGATTTGAATGTTAACTTGTAATCCCGCATTGAATCGCCATCAATGATTGGTTGCTCTATACGTTGATGCGGCCATTGGCGGGTATTACCATCTTTCTGTCATAAACATGAGGAGAAAAGTTATGAAGTGTCCCGTTTGCACAAGTGTTGACTTGAAAATGGCCGATCGCCAGGGAGTGGAAATCGATTATTGCCCTGAATGCCGGGGAGTCTGGCTGGACCGTGGGGAGCTGGATAAAATCATCGAGCGCTCGGATACACAAACAGCTGGCTATGTACAACCACAGCCTCAGCCCCTGTACCAACAGAACAGCCAGAGCCAGCCACATTACGGAAAGCAGAAGCACGATGATCACGGGTATGGCCACGACGGCCATTACAAGAAAAAATCATGGCTGACAGAGCTGTTTGATTAGACGTCTCAATCCGGTTCGCACCGGTTGCGGGAGGGGGCGACTCCTCCCGCATGGTCACGAGTACTCAAAGATATAGGAGAATATGCAACATGAAACAGATTGTATTGATTGCTCTCGCATGCACTATTATGGCATTTTGCGGTTGTTCACCCGAAAAAACGCGGGAAACGCAGCAGCAAATCCCAGCCATCACACTCACGCCTGCCGATAAAGAAAAGCTGATGGCATTTCAGAAAGATCTTCTGAACATTGAGAATCTTACGGACAAGGCGGTCAAACTGGCGGGAGATGAATTGAAGAATGTCATCAAAGGAGGCGACGTTTCCATCAACCTGCCTTCCGTCATTGACAAGGCGAAGGCTGAATGCCTGCAGGCGGCAAAAACACTGGCAATAAAGGCCGTTCCGGAAGCACTGTCACCCGAATCAAAAAAACATCTTGAAGACGGTAAAGCAGGCTTGATAGCCGCGTATATGGCGTATGCGGAATCATTTGATGCCGTCAGGAGTTTTGTCACTGACAAGAACCCTATGGCGCTTCTTGAGTATCGGAAGAAAAATACACAGGCTCTGGAACTTTATAACGGAGCTGCGGACAAGTTCAAAACAATTATGACGGCAGCCGGTATATCGCAATAACGAAGCAATCCAGCGCATCGAAAGCATCAGGAAAAAAACGGATGTCAGAGCAATTGATTATGTGGAGTGTTTTCGGCCTGCTTGTAGCCATCATGCTGGCTATCGGGGCATGTCAATCTGATTGTGTAAATGACTTTTCGGTTTTCTGAAGTTGAGTCATTTTCCAACGTCTCAAGGGGTGCTGCGGTTTTCCGCAGCACCCCGTAGTGTACGCCCGTCATTGTCGTGAACTTATGGGGTGCAAGTCCCGTGTACGAGAATCCAGTCACTGTCGTGATGACAGGGTAAAACAAGTACTAGCCGAAGGCAAGGGCGTCTCCTCGAGGAGGGGTCTGGAGGAAGCCTAAGTGCAAAGCTATGAGCCGACGAACAGAAACAGCATACAAGGCCGTCATCCGGACAAGTCCGCACAACATGACGAAGTCCACGGATTCAGGAGAAACGGTAAATGCTGCCACACAGCTGGAGACCCCGCCGACGCGACAACTGGCCAGAGTCACTACCGGCATCACCGTCGCAGTGGTTGTCGTTGTAGCGGTTCTGATCGCATTCGGGATCTGGATCAAGGACGCCCCGGTCGGAGAATCCCTCATGGTTGCCGTCTCTCTGGCCGTGGCGGCAATCCCCGAGGGGCTGCCGGCGGTTATCACCATCTGCCTGGCCATCGGCGTCCGGCGCATGGCCGAACGCCATGCTGTTGTCCGTCATCTTCCGGCGGTCGAAACACTGGGATCCACAACGGTCATCTGCTCTGACAAGACCGGCACCCTGACCCGCAATGAGATGACGGTCCAGGTGGCATGGCTGGAAGGGCATGAATACCGGTTTTCCGGGATCGGCTACGCCCCGGAAGGCGAGATCGAACACGATGGTGTCCGTCTGACGACCGTTCCTCCGGCACTGCAGGAGCTGCTCTCGTTTGCCCGCGTGGCTCCGGAACATAAAATCCAGCTCGTGCAGGCTCTCCAGGTCCAGCGCCACGTGGTTGCCATGACCGGCGACGGCGTCAATGACGCCCCGGCCCTCAAGCGGGCCGACATCGGCATCGCCATGGGGATTACCGGCACTGCGGTATCCAAGGAGGCGGCCAAGGTTGTCCTTATGGATGATAATTTCGCCTCTATCACCGCAGCGGTTGAAGAGGGCCGCCGGGTCTACGACAACCTCATCAAGTCCCTGGCCTTCGTGCTGCCCACCAATCTGGGCCTGGCCTGCACTCTGACGGCATCCATGTTTTTCTTCCCGACGGTGCGGGTCGACGGGGTAAATGAGCTGCTCATGGCCATGTCCCCCAGCCAGACGCTCTGGATCAACCTGGTGGCAAGCGTCACCCTCTCGATCCCGCTGGCCTTCGAGGTACTGGAGCCAAACTCCATGCAGCGCATGCCCCGTTCTCCCGACGAACCGGTCTTTTCCGGTTTCATTGTTGCGCGCCTGATAGTGGTGGCCCTGCTCATGTCCGCAGGAGCCTGCGGACTGTTCCTCTGGGAATACTTCCGGATCATCGGCCCGGAACCGGTGACGACCGCCCGGCATGCACTGGCTCTGGCCGAAGCACAGACCCTTTGCGTGACCAGCATCACCTTCACCCAGATATTCTATCTGCTCAACTGCCGATCCCTGCGCGACTCTCTCTTTAGCCAGGGGGTATTCAGCAATCCGGCAATCTTTATCGGTATCGGCATCCTGCTGCTGCTTCAGGCCTGCTTCATCTACCTGCCGCCGCTGCAGACGCTTTTTGCTTCGGCACCGCTCGACGCCCGAGCCTGGTTGTATGCCATGGCAGCGGGCGCGATTGTGCTGCCGGTGATATCGCTTGACAAATGGATTAGAAAACATAAACTTTTAGATGCTTAACGACCAATAGCTTGAGACAGTCACGGGGTAACTTTCAGTATTGAATGCCTGAACCAAATTTTGACTTCTCACACTACCGCCGAAGAAAAAGGAATGAGCATCATGGGATCCCTGCTCAAGATCGTTGTGTTAATAAGTATTGGTGCCGCAGCAGGTGCGCTGCTCGGCTGGCTGAGCCGCTGCACCGGCGGCGGCTGAATGATGCTTGGTTCCCCCTGGACGGGGGCACTCTATGGCGGCATTGTCGGTCTGGTGCTGGGGCTGATCCCTGGTGAAGTCAGGCCCCAACAGAAAAAGGATGAGAAATGACCTTGAGTCGCGGCAATCTGTCTCATCCCCGGACGGAGCGCTCATCAAGCAGCACAACCAACCCCGGTAAAATATAAATCAGAAACCGTAGGGAACAAGAGGACGCACTTTCAGAAAAATAAACCACAGGAGGATAAACCAATGTTCATCCAGCAGTTTTTCGTATCAGGCCTGGCCCACAGTTCATACCTTCTTGGTGGCGCAGCGAACTGCGCCATCATCGACCCCCGGCGCGACGTCGGCATCTATCTGGATGCCGCCGCAGCCATGGGGATGAAAATCACCCATATCCTCCAGACCCACCTGCACGCCGACTTCGTCTCCGGACATCTGGACCTGGCGGAAGCCACCGGTGCCGTCATCGTCGCGCCCAAGTCCGGCAACTGCGAATTCAAGCACCAGCCCGTTGTCGAGGGGGACAGTTTACGGATTGATGATCTTGAGATCCAGGTTCTTGAAACCCCGGGGCACACCCCGGAGCATCTCTCCTACGTTGTCATCGACCATGCACGGGGACCGGAGCCGACCGCCACTTTCTGCGGCGACACCCTTTTTGTCGGCGACGTTGGCCGCCCTGACCTCTTTCCCGGCATGGCCATTGATCTGGCAACAAAACTCTACGGTTCCCTCCACGACAAGCTCATGAATCTACCCCCCTTCTGCGAGGTTTATCCGGCCCACGGCGCCGGCTCCCTCTGCGGACGGGCCATGGGCGCCAAGCGCACCAGCACCATCGGGTACGAGAATCTCTACAACGGCGCCGTCGCCATCAGCGACCAACAGCAGTTCATCGCCTCGCTGACCACCGATATGCCGGCTGCGCCGGATCATTTCTCCCGCTGCAGCGATATCAATCGTCGCGGTCCGGCACTGGTGGGCACTCTTCCTGTCCCCCGGCCGCTGACGCCCCTGCAGTTCCGTGAAGCCATGGCCGGAAATGATACTCTTGTGCTCGATGTCCGTGGCTATTCCGCCTTCGGCGGACAGCATGTGCCGGGGTCCTACCACATCGACATCGCAGGGAATTTTGCCACCTTTGCCGGGTGGGTATTGCCTCCTGAACAGAAGATACTTCTGGTGACAGACCAGGCGGACGATGCTGCCCAGGCAGCACTGCTGCTTCGCCGGGTCGGTCTTGACCAGACCATCGGGTATCTTGAGGGTGGCTTGTTCGAGTGGGCCAAGGCCGGCCTTGCCACTGACCATATCCCCCAACTGTCGGCCCCTGAGCTCAACCGGCGGATTACCATCGGCGACGGACTTGTACTCGTGGATGTGCGATCAGCGGGAGAGTACGGCGCAACCCACGTGTCAGGTGCGCTCCACATTCCTGCCCCCATGCTGCGCTCCCGGCATGTCGAACTTGATCCGAACCGCGATATTGCCCTGGTCTGCAGCACAGGGCACCGCTCCAGCCTTGCCGCCAGTATTCTGAAACAGCATGGTTTCACACAGGTCTGGAACGTGGCCGGAGGGATGACCGGGTTCAACGCAGCCGGATTTGCACCGGAATGTCCGCTCTGCGTAGTCCCGCATGGACCGCGCTTCCTGGGCAAGTAGTGCAGGAGGTATAACATTATGCTCTCATTTCTGACTATGAATGAATGGTCCCCCTATGCCGTAGGTATCGGCATAGGTCTCCTTTCGTGCCTGACTTTCGTCCTGTCTGACAAGCCGATCGGCTGCTCAACCGCCTTTGCCCGCACCAGCGGCATGCTTGAAGAGATCGTGCGGGGACGCAAGGTCCGCGACATGGCCTATTACCGCCAGTTTGTTCCGGAGATCGACTGGGAATGGATGCTGGTGCTGGGGGTGTTCCTGGGTGCCTGCACTTCGGCCCTCCTCTCGGGAGAGTTCCGGCTCGAATGGGTGCCGTCTCTCTGGGCCACAACCTTTGGTTCCGAGCATCTCCCCCGGCTTGTAACAGCTTTCTGCGGCGGTATCATCATGGGGTTCGGCGCCCGCTGGGCCGGCGGTTGCACCAGCGGCCATGGCATCAGCGGAACCCTGCAACTTGCAGTCAGCGGCTGGCTGGCGGTTGCCGCCTTTTTTGCCAGCGGTGGCCTTACCGCCTACATCAAATACGCCCTGGGAGGCTGAACATGTTCTCCGCCCTTCACAGTAACAAATCTCTACAACTGGTTATCGGTTTGGGAATAGGCTTTTTCTTCGGCTTCCTGCTTCAGAAAGGGAATGTCACTGAATACGACGTGATTGTGGGGCAACTCCTGTTCCGTGATTTTACCGTGGTGAAGATCATGGTCACCGCCATGGTGACCGGGATGGTCGGCGTCCATATCCTGCGAGAGCTTGGGTTGGCCCAACTCCACCCCAAGCCGGGCTCACTCGGTATGACCCTGGTCGGCGGGCTGATCTTCGGCGTAGGTTTTGCCGTGCTCGGCTACTGCCCCGGCACCATCGCCGCCGCCGTGGGTCAGGGAAAGATGGATGCAGCCGTCGGGGGGCTGACGGGAATCATTGTCGGTGCCGGCCTCTATGCCCATGCCTTCCCCTATCTTTCCCGGACGATTCTTCCACGGGGGGACTTCGGCGCCCAGACTTTTCCAGAACTGTTGCGGGTCAACCCCTGGGTGATAATCATTCCTCTTTCTGCCGCCCTGATCGGCTTGCTGTACTGGCTGGAACGGGCCGGAATGTAAGCGGCCCCACATGTCCATGACGCCCTTAAAGACCCTTCTCGTTCCTGAATGGCTCCGCTCCTACCGCCAAGCCGATTTTCCCGGTGACCTGGCGGCCGGTGCGGTGGTGGCGGTGATTCTGGCCCCCCAGGGGATGGCCTATGCTCTCCTGGCGGGGCTGCCGCCTATCGTCGGCCTCTACGCCTCCACGGTACCGCTGCTGGTGTATGCCCTGGTCGGCTCGTCCCGGCACCTCTCTGTCGGTCCCGTAGCGATCGTTTCATTACTGGTGCATGTGGCCTGCAGCAAGGTAGCCCCGCCCGGCACCACGGCATATCTGGCTGCGGCTGTACAATTGGCCCTGCTGACCGGGCTCCTGCAGCTTCTGCTGGGCGCTGTACGGGCAGGCTTTATGGTGAACTTCCTCTCCAGGGCCGCCATTGGCGGTTTCACGTCGGCGGCTGCCCTGCTGATCGCTCTCAGTCAGATGAAGAGTCTGCTGGGCATTTCCGGTACCAGCGGTGGTTCGGCCTTCCAGTTGGCAACCAGTCTGTTCAGCCAATTAGGGAGCACGCATCTCCTTACTATAACCCTGGGCCTGGGAGCCATCGGCCTGCTGCTGGTCATGCAGCGCCTGACTCCCCGCATCCCCGGGCCACTCGTGGCTGTGGTCGTCGGCACGCTGTTGACGGCGCTCCTCAATCTTGACCTGGCCGGGGTCAGAACCGTCGGTGATCTCCCCCACGGGCTGCCACCCTTTGCCGTTCCCGATTTTTCCTTAGGGCAACTGCTTTCCCTGCTTCCGGCGGGTCTGACCATCGCCATGATCGGCTACCTTGAATCCTTTGCTGTTGCCGGGATCATTGCCGATAAGGAGAAGTACCGGATTGCCCCGAACCGGGAACTGCTGGGTCTGGGCGCCGCCAACCTTGCTGCGGCGTTCTTTTCCGGCTATCCGGTCACCGGCGGTTTTTCCAGAACCGCCGTCAACCACCGGGCCGGTGCACGAACCGGTCTGGCCGGGCTGATAACGGCGCTGATCATCAGCGTCATACTGCTCTGGTTCACCCACCTCTTTCACTACCTCCCCACAACGATCCTGGCCGCCATTGTCATCGTCGCAGTTTCCGGTCTGGTGGAGATCGCCGAGGCACGTTACCTGTTCAGAGTGAAGCCATGCGACGGGTTCACCTTTCTCCTGACCTTTCTGGTGACCCTCGGTTTCGGCGTGGAGTGGGGGATCGTCGCCGGCGTCATCTTTTCCCTGCTGGTGTTCATCTGGCGGAGCGCCCATCCGCACATTGCCCAGCTGGGCTGGCTGGAGAAAGAGGGGGTGTACCGCAATATCCGCCGCTATCCGGAAGCTGTTGTTCCGTCCGGCATGCTGCTGGTGCGAGTAGACGCATCTCTGTATTTCGCCAACATGGCATTCGTGGAAGACTGGTTGCGTGGAATTCTGGCGAGTTGTTCTGATATCACTCACATCATCTTCGATATGTCAGGAGTAAACGACATGGATGCGGTGGCCCTGTCCGCCATGGAAAGAATGGTTGACGGCTACGCAGAACGTGATATTACAGTAGCTTTTTCCGGCATGAAGGGCCCTGTTCGTGACCTGGCCGGGCGGGCAGGCTGGCCGATAAAGTACGGGAGAATGGTCGGTTTTCTTTCCTTGCAACAGGCGGTTTCGGAATTGCGAACATAAAATCAGTGGAGGCAAAGTATGTTGCCGTTAATAAAGAGTTTTGAGAAAATAATTATCCGGGTTCTCGTTGCCCTTATGGCATTAGTACTACTTCTCAGCACTGTTGAGCTCGCCTGGGTAATTATCAAGGACATCATAACTCCACCGATTTTATTGTTGGAAATCGACGAACTGCTGGAAATTTTCGGCCTCTTTATGCTTGTGTTGATTGGCCTTGAGCTTTTGGATACCATTGCCAAGACTTACATGGGTGAATCAACGGATCATGCTCAGATAGTTATGGCCGTTGCAATTATCGCAATTGCCCGGAAAGTGATCATTCTTGATGTTAAGGATTTGTCAGGACTGGCTCTGGTGGGAATTGCCGCCATCATTCTGGCCCTTTCCATCGGTTACTATCTGATCAAGAAAAAGGGTGCTGCGTTGAAAGATAGTCAGGAAGAGGCCTCAACCTTATGACTGAACCGGGTTCGATTGCCACTGGATCTGTTAACGATATTTAAAAAACTTGCCTCAATGGTTAGCTTTAATAGTTTTATCGCCATTTTTACAGGTACATCCATGAAACTCTTTCGATCCTCAACCAGATTTTCAGCTTTGCTGCTGCTCGTGTTGACAGTATACATTGTCGCGCATGGCCTCCTCCTGCCAAAACATGAGTTAAGCTCATTTCAGGAACAAGCCATCTGCACAGCTTCTCTTGCCACAGACAACTGTGGCGATGTGGAAACGCGCCTGGGGGATTTCAAGCCACCCAAGCACTCGTTTATTGACTATTCGACCCTTTTTGCTCCCAACAACGTACTTCTTGCCTACAATCCAGTCGTTTCCAGACTACGACCCCACGAACCATTCCAGACTTTCCCAAAAGTATATCTTGAAATAAGCGTCCCTCCGGACAACCTCGCCTGATTTCAGCCAAAAACTCACTGACGCTCCATATAAGCGGTCACCAGCTTTACCGTGGTTCCGACTTTGCCGCTGGCATTTCCTCCTGCAGATGGTTCTTCGGGGCTTTCATCGCAAGAAATGTCGCTTCTTTCGCTGGAGCAACATCTTCATTTTTAGTAACACCTGCATATAAATAACAGGAATAGTTCTGGGAGCTCTGTTGCGCTCCCAGACTATCTGAATCTCGATAAAAGGGGACACTATGATGGAAAATAATTCTACAGCAGTATCAGCCACCCCGGATCACACCCTGGTCGGCATCCTGACCGGCAGCCCCAATGACCTGCCGACCGTGGTCAAGGTGCGCGATACCCTGACCGAACTGGGCATCAAAAGTGAAATCATCGTTGCCTCGGCCCACCGGACCCCGGACAAGGTCTTTGCCTATCTGGACCGTGCCCACCGCGAAGGGGTTCAGGTGCTGATCGGCTGCGCTGGCGTCGCCGCTCACCTGGCCGGTGTGGTTGCCGGGCATACTCGCTTGCCGGTGATCGGCCTGCCGCTTGGCAACGGCCCTCTGACCGGTCTCGACAGCCTGCTGTCAACAGTGCAGATGCCTCCTGGAGTGCCGGTTGCCACCGTGGCCATTGACGGCGCGCGCAATGCCGCCATGCTGGCCGCCCGAATACTGGCCTTGAAATACCCGGAAATCGACCGGGCGCTGGAGCAGGCCGCCCGGCGGGAGCGTGAACGCTACGACCTGACTGCCGATGAAGCTCTGGCAAAACTATCTGCATGAACGTGACAAAACTGGAGGAGTCTTTACCATGAAAGATCTCGAACGCTTCATAACCGGCTTCCGAAGCTTTCAGAAAGATTATTTCGGCCCGGAGGGGGCGCAATTCGAACCCCTCAAGCAGGGACAAAACCCCAAGACCATGATCATCGGCTGTTCCGATTCGCGGGTTGATCCGGCCATCCTGACCAACTGTGCACCGGGGGATATTTTCACCGTCCGCAACGTAGCCAATCTGGTCCCGCCCTACGAAGAAGACGGCGGCCGGCATGGTGTCAGCGCTGCCCTTGAGTTTGCCGTCTGTCACCTGGAGGTGGAGCATATAATCGTGCTTGGTCACTCCCAGTGCGGCGGTATCAATGCTCTCATGGCCGGCTATCGCGGCTGCACGGGAGATGGCTTCATCTCCAGCTGGATGTCTATCGCCGCGCCGGCCAGGGAGAAGGTGTTGGCGGAGTTGCCGGGCAAAGATTCAAAGGTGCAGCAAAGGGCTGCCGAACAGTCAGCCATTCTGCTCTCCCTGGAGAATCTCCACTCGTTTCCCTGGATTGATCAGCGGGTGAAAACCGGAGACCTGTCGCTCCATGGCTGGTATTTTGACCTGAACGCCGGTGAACTGTCCGAATACCGTCAAGGTACCGGCCTGTTCCAAAAGATTAACTGAGCAAATCACAAAAAGGAGTACACCATATGTCCGTAATTCTGAATACCGATTTACCCGATCTTCACCTGATTGCCCGCGGCAAGGTTCGCGATATCTACGATCTGGGTGAGACCCTGCTGATCGTCACCACCGACCGGATATCCGCCTTCGATGTCATTATGGACGAGGGTATCCCTGACAAGGGGTATGTCCTGACGCAGATCTCCGCCTTCTGGTTCCGCCAGATGGAAGACATTATCCCCAATCACATCATCTCTACCGATGTGAAGGATTTCCCTGCCGAGTGCCAGCAGTACGCCGAGATACTTGAAGGGCGTTCCATGCTGGTGAAAAAGGCGTCGCCACTGCCGGTGGAATGCATCGTACGTGGCTATATCTCCGGTTCGGGTTGGAAGGATTACAAGTCCACCGGCGCCATCTGCGGCATAAAGCTGCCCGCCGGTCTTGTAGAGTCCGACAAGCTGGAGGAGCCGATCTTTACCCCTTCCACCAAGGCAGAACTGGGCGAGCATGACGAGAATATCTCCTTTGAGCGCTGCGTGGAACTGGTTGGGGCGGAACTCGCCGTAAAGATCCGTGACGTGACCATCGCCATCTACAAAAAAGCCCGGGATATCGCCGCAGCAAAAGGGATCATCATTGCCGACACCAAGTTCGAGTACGGCATCCATAACGGCGAGTTGATTATCATTGACGAGTGCATGACGCCGGATTCATCCCGTTTCTGGCCCATGGACAGCTACCAACCGGGCGGCCCGCAGCCTTCATTTGACAAGCAGTTTCTGCGGGACTATCTGGAGACGCTGGATTGGGGCAAGTGCGCTCCACCGCCACCACTGCCGGACGAGATTGTACGCAAAACCGGAGATAAATACCGGGAAGCTCTGGTGCGGTTGAGCGGGACGGAAACGTGAGCCCAGAGGTGAGGGATGAGCGTAGTGCAATCAGCAATGCAGCGTCACTTCTGCGTGATGGCGGCGTAGTCGCTTTTCCCACCGAGACCGTTTACGGTCTCGGTGCGGACGCAGCAAACGAGCAGGCTGTTAGCCGGATTTTCAGCATCAAGGGGCGACCGGCGGATCACCCGCTGATTGTCCATCTGGCCGATGCTGGTCGGATCGGTCAATGGGCGAGGGAAATCCCTGCTGACGCATTCAGGATGGCCGAATGTTTCTGGCCAGGGCCGCTGACTATCGTGCTCCGGCGTTCTTCCCTTGTTTCAGATCTGGTGACCGGTGGACTCCATACCGTCGGCATCAGGGTGCCTGCTCATCCAGTGGCGCAGACCATGCTTCGGGAGTTCGGGGGCGGCGTTGCCGCCCCATCCGCCAACCGCTTCGGACGTATCAGCCCCACCTGTGCCGACCATGTGCGCGATGAACTAGGATCAGCGCCAGATCTGATTCTTGATGGCGGTGACTGTCAGGTTGGCCTTGAGTCAACAATCATCAGTCTGGTCGATGATTGCCCGATCCTGCTCCGTCCAGGCGGCATTTCACTCCACGAACTGTGCGAGGCCCTTGGCCGGGAGGTCGCTCTCCCTGGCCAACCCGACCCTGCGCTGAGGGCGCCGGGTTGTCATGCATCGCATTATGCGCCACTGACCCCTGCATTCATCATCACTGCCGCACGCCTTTCAGCCTTACTTCAAGGTTCAGGTGACGCCGGGCAGAGTGTCGCCATCCTTTGTCATACCAAAACCGTTACTGACCTGTATCCGGCAACACGGTGCCTTCTATTGCCGAACGATCCCATCGGCTACGGCCAGGCACTGTATGCCTCGCTACGCCGGCTTGATGCGGCCGGCTACGGCAGAATTCTGATTGAAGCGGCGCCGGAGACCGAGCCGTGGCGGGCTGTCAGGGATCGCCTGCGTCGGGCAGCTTATCCGGGCAACGCTAATAATAGACTACAATCAACAGGAGTAATCAGATGAAAGAGATTCTATCCGTTAAGAAAAGGCTATATATATTTTTAGAGGTTTAAAATGAAACTGATTGATCTCCTCGAAAAAATGCCCCGGTCGGGTATTACGGCAGTGGCATTGTCACTCTGCGTCGTGGTGGGGTTGCTCGACGGGATGAACGGTTCCGATTACACACTGGTGCCCTTTTATCTCGTTCCAGTAATCCTGGCGGCCTGGTTTGTCGGTAGGAAAGCCGGCTATTTTCTCTCCCTTGCAGGAGCCCTGGCGTGGCTTCTGGCTGAGATGTGGGGGAGAGAGCGCGACCAGTTCGAATTCGCCCTGCTCTGGAACGACCTCATGGAACTCCTGCTCTTTCTCTTGACAGCCTTGGTTGTCTCTTCCCTCAAAGGGGCACTTGAGCGGGAAAAGGGTATGGCACGTACCGATCAGTTGACGGGTATATCAAACCGGCGGCATTATTTAGAGCTTGTCACAGGAGAGATGCGGCGGAACCTTCGCTATATGGAGCCATTTACCGTCGCATACCTCGACATTGACAAGTTCAAGGCGGTCAATGATGCCATGGGTCATGCGGAGGGAGATAAACTCCTGCGGCAGGTAGCCAATACCATTGTTTCTGCTATCCGTGAAACCGATAAGGTCGCTCGACTTGGTGGAGATGAATTTGCCTTACTTCTCCCCGAAACCGCTGAAGAATCGGCCCTTACGGTGGCGAAAAAGGTGCAACAGCAGTTAAAAAAGGAGGTGGAGAGTCGCTGGCCAATTACCTTCAGTATGGGACTGGTCACCTATCTGCAATCTCCGGCAACTATCGACGAGGTGATCGGTCGAGCTGACCGGCTCATGTACGAGGTGAAAGAAAAGTATAAAGATGACCTGCGTTATGAGGTGGTTGGAGACTAGGCCAAAGGCGCCTAGCGTATACAGCTTGAACAAGGAGGAAATGCCATGGACCGATTCATGCGGGCAGCAATTGAGGAGGCACAAAAGGGGCTTGGCGAAGGTGGCATTCCGATCGGCTCGGTTCTTGTTCACAATGGGGAAATAATCGGTCGTGGCCATAACCGGCGAGTGCAGAAGGGGAGCGCCATCCTGCATGGGGAGATGGATGCCCTGGAAAATGCCGGTCGTCAGCCGGCAAGCGTCTACCGCGAGTCGGTGCTGTACACGACCCTGTCTCCCTGTTCCATGTGCAGTGGCGCGATTCTGCTGTACGGCATCCCCCGTGTGATAATCGGCGAAAACCGTACCTTCATGGGGGAGGAGGAGTGGCTCCGTTCCCGTGGGGTAATGCTGGAAGTGCTGCAGAACGCAGAATGTATCGATTTGATGACGCGCTTCATTGGGGAACGGCCGGATCTGTGGAACGAGGACATCGGGGTGTGATGACCGCTCCATCGGAGAAACCGCCATCTACGCATGAACCGCAGCTGTCGATCACCCCGGCGTCCGGCATATCGGTGGTGATCGTGATCTCGCCCATTCATTAACCTTCCCACTGCGTCATGCCGTTTATCCGATTGAAGCCGAGTGAATCGCCGCTACGTCATCGGCAATGACAAGCTCCTCGTTTGACGGAATGACTAAAGTTCTGATCAGAGAATCTGCACCGGTTATTTCCAGCTCTTCCTGCGGTGACCGGATGGCGCGGTTTCTGTCCGGGTCAAGCCGTATCCCCATACACCCGAGCCCATCCAGCGTCATTTCCCTCACAGCCCATTCCAGGTCGCCTGACCCGGCGCTAAAAACGATTGCATCCAGAGGCCCGGCAATTGCCAGAAATGATCCGATGTATTTCCTGAGACGGTAGGTTTCGATCTTCAGCGCCAATGCGCAACGGGTGTCGCCGGCCAGGGCGGCCCTCAAAAAGTGCCGCCGCTCCAGCTGCCGCCCGGCAATGCCCAGAATTCCGCTCTTGTTGTTGAGTACCTGTTCCAGCTCCTTTGCGGACAGTCCCATCACTTTCATCATATAGACCTGAATGCCGGGATCAATGTCGCCGCAGCGCGTCTCCATGACCGCTCCCTCAAGTGGCGTCATGCCCATGCTGGTGTCCACGGAGAGGCCGTTTCTGATGGCGCAGAGCGATACACCCCGGTCGAGGTGAATGGTTATCAGGTTGCAGGCGGCGGCCGGTTTGCCTAGATGTGCGGCAGCCCGCCGAGAAAGGTAGAGGTGGGATGGACCGTGGAAACCATAGCGGCGAACGCCATGATTTTCGTACCATTCGTAGGGAAGCGGATAGATGTAGGCACACTCCGGCATGGAGGAGTGAAAGGCGGTATCGAAAACGGCCACATGGGGAATAGCGGGCAGGTGTAGCATTGCTGATTTGATACCGGCAATGTTGGGTGACAGATGCATTGGGGCCAGATATTGAAGTTTTCGAATGGAGTCGAGGACTTGTTCGTCAAGCTGCACGGAATGCCGGAATTGCTCCCCTCCATGCGCTACCCGGTGCCCGACGGCTGAAATTTCTGAAACGTTTGTGATCACGCCATGCTGCGGATCGGCCAGGGTGGCAATGATAATCGCCACGGCACTCTTGTGATCGTTGTCGCCAGTCTCCCGCTGGAATGGTTCCCGGCCGGGAACCGTGTGGTGGATGAAAGAGCCGCCGAGTCCCACCCGTTCGATCATTCCCGAAGCAAGCAGTGTCCGTTCCTCCCCGGAAAAGAGGTGGTATTTTATTTTATGGCTCCAGCAGGTGATGGTAAGGATTTTCATGATGTTCCGCACCCCGTAGCGATAGATTTTTGTTCGACGTTTTCGAGACCACTCCTATTTCTTGCAGTACAGGCCTGGAGCGGCGCAGTGCCGCCGGTGCGGTGCGCTCACGGCTTCACCGTGCTCCGCGCCTGGTTTACCGTCGCTTCCAGGGAGAGGACCAACCGTCCGAAACGGTCAATGTCCTCCTCGCTGAAGTGGCTGAGCAGCTGATTTTCAAGAATGGTCACTATTTCCCGGATCCGGGCCACCACCAGTTGGCCTTCCTGTGTCAGGCGGAGCAGCTTTGCACGCCGGTCGCTGCCATCTTCCGAGCGCTGGATCAGCCCCTTTACCACCAGGGTATCGATCAGCCGGACCAGGGAGGGGCCCTCGATGCCGATCGATGCCGCCAGATCCTTCTGGCGAACGCCGTCCCCGAGTATGTGGAGATGCAGCAACGGTCGCCAGGTGGCGTCGGTCAGTCCGGCCGCCCGGCATTCGCTGTCCAGCACCTGGCGCCAGCGCCGTGTCAGAATTCCCAGGTGGTAGAGGAGGTTGCTGCGGTCAATGCTTAATTTGGATATATTCATGCACATTAGATAGCATACTAATTATTGCTTTGCTATTGTTATTTAGTGAGTTAGAAGTTATTTTCTGCTATTTTCAAGCAGAAAATAACTTCTAACTCACTTGTCCTGTTTATCAGGGTTAGACGTATTTACTGCATTTGGACTTCAACCTTTCCCGAGAAAATCACTTGACACTGGTATACGACCGGTCTAGTCTGGCCATATGGAAAAGAAAGATACAAAAGCCGAGATAATTGCCAAGGGCACCGAAATGATTTCCCTGAATGGCTACAATGCAACCGGCATCGACGCGGTGCTGAAACAGGTAAATGTTCCGAAGGGTTCTTTTTATCACTACTTCGGCAGCAAAGAGGACTTTGGGCTGGCGGTGATTGATCGCTTTGCCGAACGTTACCGGCAACGCCTGGAAACTTATCTTGACGACGTCGAGGTGACGCCCTTGAACCGTATTCGCAACTATCTGGAGAGCGGGCTGGCTCGATTTGCCCAGAACCAGTGCGCCAAGGGATGCCTGATAGGCAATCTGGGACAGGAACTGGCCGACCAGAACGAGCGTTTCAGATCGCGACTGGACGAGATTTTTCAGTCCTGGAGGGTTCATTTCGCCGCTTGTCTTCGAGAGGCGCAGGACCTTGGCGAGCTTGCTCCGGACCTGGATGTAAATATCATCGCCGGGTTCATGCTCTCAGGTTGGGAAGGCGCTATTTTGCGGGCCAAAGTAATGAAGTCCCCGCAACCGATGCGTGATTTTATCGAGACTCTTTTTTCAACCGTATTAAAGCGGTAGTTTTTTTTGTCAGGGTTTATAGACGACCGGTCTAATATACACTTACAAGGGGGTAGTATGGAATCATCAACACGGTTCAAGGCAGTGGTAGTGGAAAAGAGCGGCGACAAGCAGTTCGTGCGGGAGATTCGTGAGCGGAGCATCGCTGACCTGCCGCCGGGAGACCTGCTGGTGCGGGTCCATTACTCTTCTCTCAACTACAAGGATGCGCTTTCGGCCACCGGCCATCCCGGAGTCACGCGGCAGTTTCCCCATACCCCCGGTATCGATGCCGCCGGTGTGGTGGTTTCGTGCGAGAGCGGAGCTTTTGTTGCGGGGGAGCAGGTGATCGTCACCGGTTATGACCTGGGAATGGAGACCGACGGCGGCTGGGGGGAGTATATCCGCATTCCGTCCGCCTGGGCGGTGCGGCTTCCGGCGGGATTGACGCTGCGTGAAGCGATGACGATCGGAACCGCCGGGTTCACGGCGGCCCTGTCGGTGTTCAAGCTGGCGCAGGCCGGGGTAAAGCCGACTGACGGAGAAATTCTCGTTACCGGCGCCACCGGAGGGGTTGGCAGCATCGCCGTGTCGATCCTGTCCCGGGCCGGATACCTAGTGGTGGCCGCCACCGGCAAAGCTTCCGATGAAACTTTTCTTCGCAACCTCGGTGCGGTGGAGGTCATTTCGCGAGAGAAGGTCACGGAGGGCGCGGAGCGCCCGATGATGAAAGAACGTTGGGCAGGGGTCGTGGATGTGGTCGGAGGGGAAACCCTGATGGCGGCCGTCAAATCGACCTGCTATGGTGGAGTTATCACCTGCTGCGGCCTGGTCGGCTCAATCGACCTGATAATGAATGTTTATCCGTTCATTCTGCGCGGGGTGAGTCTGCTGGGAATCGATTCGGTCAGTTGCCCGGCCGGAACCCGGCTGCAGGTTTGGGAAAAACTTGCCGGAGAGTGGAAGCCGGGGCATCTGGCGGAAGTGGTGACAGAGGTGCCGCTGGACGGGTTGGAGGAAAAAATCCGGACCATCCTGCAAGGTGGAATCCGGGGGCGGGTCATCGTTAAAATACCGTAGCTGAATTATACAAATATATCGGGAGGAAGATATGCAATTGGAAAACCTGCTGTTGGAAATCAGTGAAGGCATCGCAACCATCACGGTAAACCGCCCCTCTGCAATGAACGCCATGACAGTAGCGACCCTGGAGGAGCTGGGAAGAGTGGTCGCGGAGATCATCCGCAATCCCGATATCCGGGTGGCGATCATTACCGGAGCGGGTAGCAAGGCATTCATCGCCGGGGCGGATATCGCCGTTATGCTGGACATGAACTCGACACAGGCCCGTGAACTGGCTCAACTGGCCCACGGAATCTACGCCGCCATCGAAAAGTCGCCCAAGCCGTTCATCGCAGCTGTGAACGGTTATGCCCTGGGCGGTGGCTGCGAACTGGCCATGGCCTGCGATATCAGACTGGCATCCGAGAATGCGAAATTCGGCCAACCGGAGATCAACATCGGAATTCTGCCCGGTTTTGGCGGCACCCAGAGACTGCCTCGACTGGTCGGGAAAGGGCGTGCCCTGGAAATCATCCTGACCGGTGACATGATCGATGCCCCGGAGGCGTTGCGTATCGGCTTGGTCAACCGGGTTGTTTCACCGGCTGAATTGCCGCATGAGGCCCGCCGGCTGGCAAGTAAAATCGCCGCCAAGGGGCAGGTCGCCGTGAAGCTCTGCAAGGAGGCGGTCGGCAATGGCCTGGAAATGGATATCAGCAAGGCTTGTGCCTATGAAGCCGAGTTGTTTGGCTACAGTTTCTCCACCTGTGACCAGAAAGAGGGAATGGGCGCCTTTTTGGAAAAAAGGCCGGCCGTTTTTCGTGACCGCTGAGCCGTGCCGGAATTCAGACAAGTCCCGTGGGGGCGCATACGGTATGGCGGACTCCGGCTGGACTTGACGCGATCAAATATGCAGACCCCTGTTTACCCGAGGAATCATAACTCATGGCTAACATCATTCTTCTGGCAGTCTGCCTACTGGCGGGAATCGGCCTGAAAAAAACCGGGCGTTTCCCCGCGGCCACCCCGGCATCGCTGAACGCCTTCATAATCCATATATCGCTGCCCGCGTTGGCGATCCTGCATATCCACAACCTGAAACCGGATTCGTCCCTGGTCCTGACGGCAGCCATGGCCTGGCTGCTGTTCGGCTGTGCCTGGCTTCTGTTCGGCTGGGCGGGAAAGCTGTTCAAGCTTGATCGGAAAACCGTGGGTGCGCTGATCCTGGTGGCCGGTCTCGGCAACACCTCCTTTGTCGGGTTGCCGATGATTGAGGCCTATTTCGGCAAGGGGGCTCTGGGCATCGGCATCATCGCCGACCAGCTGGGTTCATTCATGGTGCTTTCAACCCTGGGAATCTTCGTTGCGACCTACTACTCCTCCGGCTCGGTATCACCCCGGCAGATGGCGCGAAAGGTGCTGATGTTTCCGCCATTTCAGGCGTTGCTGCTTGCTTTCCTGCTCCGGCCGCTACATTTTCCGGACTGGGCCGTGACCATACTGGAAAAACTGGGCGGCACCCTGACCCCGCTGGCTCTGGTTTCGGTTGGCTTCCAACTCCAGTTCGGCGGAATGAAAGCGATGGTAAAGCCGTTTACAGCCGGTCTGGCCTACAAACTGCTGCTGGGGCCGACAATCATCTATCTGCTGTATGTTACGCTGCTGGGCGCCAGCGGAACGGCAGTTCAGGTGACAATCTTTGAAGCCGCCATGGCGCCGATGATAACGGCCGGCATCATTGCCATCGATCATGATTTGAACCCCCAACTGGTCGGCATGCTGGTCGGGATCGGCATACCACTATCTTTCCTGACATTGCATTTCTGGCACATGTTCCTGACGGCTGCATGATACGGGTCGGGCGACCGTCAGGAACAAGATGGCCGATTGTCATTACGCTGCATTCCCGGCGTGCTTTACGCAAGACGGTTTTTATGTGATAACTGATTCGGCTATCCGCCCGCTTCATAATTCATTCCGGTTCCGGATCAAGGAAAATACCAGACATGGCATTACCATCTACCGTTTACAAGGCGTCCATCCAGTTGTCCGATGTGGACCGTGGCGTCTATGAAACCATGCAGGCAACGGTTGCCCAGCATCCTTCGGAAACCGAGGAGCGGCTGGTCGCCCGCCTGCTGGCATACGCGCTCTTTCAGGAACCGGAGCTGACCTTTACCAAGGGCATCAGCGCCACCGACGAACCTGACCTGTGGGTGAAAGGAGCTGACGGCAGGGTGCGCTTGTGGGTCGAGGTAGGCCTGCCCGAGGCGGATCGCATCATCAAGGCCGGCCGCCATTCTGAACGGGTAGCGTTGCTGGCGTGCGGCCGGGCGCTTTCCGTCTGGGACCAGCAGCAGTTGACCAAGCTGGGGAAGGTTGCCAATCTGATCGTCTTCAGTCTCGATCAACCCTTCATCAGCCGGCTGGCGGCGCTGCTGGAGCGCTCCATCAACTGGTCGATCACCATAACCGAAGGCATGTTTTACCTGACAATTGGCGATGAAACGCTGGAAACCGCGATACAGGTCAAGCTCGGCGGCTGCTGAAACCATTAGCGAAACATGGGATGAATCAAAGAGGGGCAACCATTCGGATGCCCCCCTGTTTTCCTCTTGAAAATCCAGTTCAATCAATAACCTTGCCGATTCTATTCAAGCGGACTCGCCATTTGTCCTGGTCCCACGACCAATATTTGATGAACGCCCGCCCGACCAGGTCTGCTTTGGGGACGAAGCCCCAAAAACGGCTGTCATAGGAGTTATCCCGGTTGTCGCCCATTACTGTAAACCTCAAGTGTCAGTTTTAACATTTGAGAATTCCCTTGTATCTTCCGTGAAAGAGATGTCCGATTCTCCCCTGCCGCCGGTTAAGCCACACCGTATATCGTAGACTCAAGTTATGGATGATGCGGGAAAGTGGCACCTCTCCGACCTGGATAAGTAGATGAACGTGGTTAGTCATCAAACAAAATGCGTAAATGGAAGCCCAAAACGCGCTATTCCTTGCTCTGAGAGGTCATAAAAGTGATACCTCCCTTTGTCGTCGATAAAGACAGGGGCGCCTGCATGCTTTCAGCATTCATATTACCAGATGTCCTTTTTTATCAGCCACCGAAATCAAGGCTAGCGTTCCGGAATTAAACTCAATGAAATCGCTCTCTATCCCATCGCTGAATATCACGCCGTTTTCCGGCATGTGTGAGATGAGCCTGAGCGGCTGTTTTGGAGTGATCTTGCCAAAGGTTGTCTCGGCGGATGATGTCTTGCTCGGCCATGGTTCACGAACGGAAAAATACAAATAATCGGCGTCCCATTCGAAATGGTTTTTCAATGTCCCAGGCAACTTTTTACCCGACAGAGTTGACGCAATCCCGGCTGCTCCTGCGAGTACGCTTCGAAACCAGCCGGTTGAGCCAAGCCCGGTAGAGACGATGATACCACTTGAAGATTGGTTTTCCGAACAGCTGCCTATGTGCAGAGCATAACGTGCGGAGGTGTGTGATTTAGGCCCTATGAATAGATCATTGACAGCATGAAGTGTCTGGCCGTTGTTGAGCTCAACTTTCGCCATGGTTACCGTGCAGATTGGTCTGTTTCCGGAAAACTGCTCAGGAACAACCCTAAACAGATCCGGTACGACAAACGGCAGGAGAGTTCCTTCCCACCGGGATGGATCAGGATTGACACCGATTACCGGTTGATCCTGCAAATATTTAAGCACATTAGCTACCAGGCCATCCTGACCAAGGACGACGACGGTATCGTCATGGCCAAAGATGAAGTTGGTGACATACTCTCTGTCAACTGTTTGCAGACGTCCCAATCGGGCAAGGACATACTGGGCCTCCAGAACAGAGGCCTTGTACGTCTCGTGTTCCAGCTTGTAATCGGAAAAATCCGCTCCAAGGTGCTCGACATAGAATTGCGCCTGCGCCTCGGTGTTAAAGCGGGCAACCAGCTCGTCCAAACGGGTTTTTCTGATTATCAGGACAATTTTATTTTCAGTTGTCCTGCTCATGATTCATCTCCTCTTGACATCAATTCACGCAACAGGTCTGGAGAAATATTGAGCTGGCCGATCTTGTCGGCATTCTCGGCAAGTTCTCTAAAGGCGGTTGCCACAAGCTGCCCCGGATTCATACCGACACTGGCCAGTGCCTGGAGGGTTTTCGGATCGGTCTTGGCCAATGCGCCCATGACTGCAGAAATGCCATATGCCTTGGCATCCGCCTCAAGCCTGGCATTCTCCGAAGAAAGGGAAACCAGTTCCCGATTCTGCTCTTCAAGCGCTATCTTGGTGGCCATTTCAGCCTCATTCAACTCGCGCATTTTCTGCTGCACTGACTTCTCTGCCTCCATCTGAGTTTCTCTGATTTGCCGCTTCTTGTTTTCGACCGCTATTTCCGTATTTAATTCATTTTCTTTTATGCCTCGCTCCTGCTCTACAGCGGAGTTTCGCCGTCGGTACACCGCTTCATCAGCCTCACGCAGAATCTGCTCCCGCGCCTCTGCTTCAAGGGCCCGCGCAGTTTCCGGAGTCGGTTTGACGGCCAGAATTGAGAGCCCCAGTATATCGACGCCAAGTGAGGTAGTTTCATCTGCTTTTTGCATTCCCTCTCTCAAAGCGTTAACGGAGCCAGCCGATATACCAAGAGCCTGGCGAAGCGTCATGGTTTTGAGTAAAGAGCGTGTCAGCACCTGGGTATGGTTGATAAGCCGTTGAGGAAGTTTCTGGGGGTCATCAGTTGTGTAGTCCTTCCCGTTGGTCGCCAGAGTGAAATTCATTAATTGTGACAGTCTTTTCGGATCAGCAATACTGTAGGTGATCTGCCCCTGAATGGTCACCTCCTGAAAATCCGAGGTTACCTCTTTGAAGATGAAAGGCACATCGGTGCTGGCAACCGGTATCCTGACAATGGAAGACGCCGGCTCAAAATAGAAGAATGCCAGGCCAGCCCCCTCTCTTGTCAGAGTTCCATTTTTGTAGAGCAGTACATAATCGGTCGGTTGAACCTTGATGAATTTGATTCCGAGCATGATGTCCTCCTTTGTCGATATTCAGAACTGCCGCCCCAAAATTTCCTGGATAAATTGACTGTCTACATATCGTGAGGCAACCGGGATTTGCCAGCCTGACCCAAAAGAACGGCGCTGTACCCGGATGATGGGAGCAGACTGGTTTCGCTTGAACTGGGCCTTGTCAACCAGCCGTATGGCCCTCTCAATCGGCGGGGATGAAGTCATTGCCAGCTTGCTTCGACACTCCGCCGTTTCTTCCGGGGAGAGAAGATCGTGCTCGATATACAGCATCAGCGCAGGATCGAGAATGTCATATGGCAGCAGCGAGTCGGAATCTTTCTGCCCAGCGGCAAGCTCGGCCGACGGTTCCTTGATAAAAATGTTCTCCGGGATGCTCCGGTCGGGGCGGACCCGGTTATGAAAAAGGCCGATACCGTAAACCTGGGTCTTGTAGATGTCTCCCAGGACGTTCAGGCCGCCGCACATATCGCCGTACAGAGTGCAATACCCTTCGCAGACTTCACTCTTGTTTCCTGTGGAAAGGGCCAGAACACCCGGATTGTCATTGGAAAATGCCATCAGTTTGCCGCCCCGGATTCTTGCCTGACGGTTTTCCATTGTCAGGCTATCGGGCTTTTTCCCGTAGACGCTTTCGAAATTCTTCAGCCATGGGGCAAATTCATCCTCGATCGGATCGTTATAAAGCCGGATGCCCAGGTTGCGGCACAGATCAATCGAATCGTTTACACTTCCCTCCGAAGAGAACCTGGAGGGCATGGTAATCGCAGATACATTTTCCGCCCCCAGCGCTTCCACAGCCAGTGCCAATGTTACCGCGCTGTCTATGCCGCCGGAAGAGCCGACAACCGCACCGCTGAAACCGCACTTGCGAATGTAATCCCGAATTCCGAGTATAGTCTGGCGGTATATGAGTTCAATGTCATCCATTGGCGGCGGTGAAACCAGAAGCTCGGGAGCCTTGCCGGCTACGGGGGAATGGGATATTTTGCCGCAATCCGCGAGCTCGACGACTCCGATCGCTTCACGGAAGGCGGGCAGCCCATACAGGATGGCGCCGTCCCGTCCGGTTACAAAACTCGCTCCGTCGTACACGATGTCGTCGTAGCCGCCGACCTGGTTCACATATACGACCGGGCAGCCGCAGCGCCTGGCAACAGAGCCGATGACCTCATAACGTCGCGCCTGTTTTCTGACATTGCTGGGGCTGGCATTCAGGCTGATGATCAGATCCAGTTTTTCCCGTTCCAGTTGCTCCACCGGATCTGTTTTGTAGAGCGGCTCATCATTGCCGTTCCAGGCGTCCTCACAGATAAGAAACCCGGTGCGGTGGCCGGCAAGCATGAAAAGCCCGGGACTGCTGCCCGGCTCAAAGTGTCTGGGTTCGTTAAATATGTCGTAGTTGCACAGGAGCTGTTTGTGATATGTGAACGTCCGCATGCCGTTCTCATAGACCGACAGGCTGTTGAAATACGGTTTCCCGGCAAACGGGTTACGGTCAATGTGGCCTACCACCACGGCCGCGCGACTTCCCCGCGTTGCACCCTGCAGTGCCGACAGCTGCAGCTCCTGGGCTTCCATAAAACCGGCCCTGTTGATGAAGTCGTACGGGTAGTAGCCGGTTGCGGCCAGTTCACTGAACAGAATCAGGTCAACGTCCCTGCCGTGAAAATTGACAATATCGACCATCTTGGAGACATTTCCTGCGATGTCACCGACAATGTAGTTCATTTGTGCCATCAGAATTCTGAGCATTGCCGTACCCTCCTTTTCAGGCAGCTTCTTCCGCTATCCGGTATACCTGCATCAGGTAGCGCAGGAAGTTGGCGTTGTCACACATCCCCTTTCCGGGAGAATCGGATATCTTTGCCACCGGCTGACCGTTGCACTCGACCATCTTCATTACCAGGTTCAGCGGGGGGCGGCCGAAATCATTGGTCAGATGCGTACCGATACCGAACAGGGGCGTTATCTCGTCCTTGACCGAATTATGAAGAGCCAGCGCTGTTTCCATGGTCAGCCCATCGCTGAAGACCGCCGTCTTGGTTCTGGGGTCGATATGCAGTTCCTTGAGGCGCGCAACCAGTTTTCGTGTCCATTGATAGGGGCAGCCGGAATCGTGGCGGAAACCGTCGAACAGTTTTGCAAAATACAGATCCAGGTCGCGCAGAAAGGCATCCATGCCGACTACGTCGGTCAGGGCGATGCCCAAGTCGCCCCGGAACTCCCTGACCCAGGTTTCCAGAGCGATCTTCTGGCTGTCCACCAGGCGGGGGCCAAGAGCCTGAAATGCCTGGAGGTATTCGTGAGCCATAGTGCCGACCGGAGTAAGTCCGTACTTCATCGCCAGCCACATGTTGCTGGTGCCGATAAAGTGTTGTGGCAAGGCTTCGGCCTGACGTTGAACCGTATATTCGTGCCAGTCGCGGCTCTCCCTCCGTCGTCCTCCAAAGTCGGCATAGCGGAATCCGTGAGCGTCCGGGTTGTTTTGCAGGAAGGAGATCTTCTCTTCCAGCCTGTTTCCGGGCTCCCGGTAGTTTTGATCCGGATATTCGTTGCGGGTATATACCTCCTGGATAATTGAAAGAAGGTACAACTCGAACGGCATTGCATGAACTATGGGACCTTCCGCCTCAATCACAAGCTCGCTGCCCCGTTCCTCGATATTCACACAGCCGCTGTCCAGCCGGAAGATTCGCAGAAAATCGATGTAATCACCGCTCAGTGACGGGATCTTGCGGAGATAGTCCAGCTCTTCACCGGAGAAGGTCAGTGAATTCAGGCTCTGCACCTCCTCACGGATCTCGCTGGCGTATCTGCCGATATTCACCCCCAGGGTGCGGCACTTGAAGCGATATTTTGCGTTTGCTCCCGGATAGTGATGGAGAAAAGTCTTCTGCATGGAAAACTTGTAGCGGTCCGTATCCATCAACGTCCGGATGATCGGTTTGTCTACTTTCATTGCGCTCCCCCTCCCATCACGAATGTCTACAGCGATTCCACAACCGCGATTCCTTTTTCGACCATTTCATCGATGGCTGCGTTAACCGTGTCGGGCGCAATCCCCCGGCTTGCCTCCAGATTGACGACTACCCTGAATCCCGCCCTGCAAAGCTGCAGTGCTGTCGTCCTGACGCAGTAATCCGTTGCAAGTCCTCCGACAATGACCGTTTCGATACCGTTTATCTTCAAATATTCGATGACGCCGCTGCTCTGGCGCTCCTCCAGATCATGGTAACAGGCCCCGTAGGGGTGCATGTCGGGCTCGACACCTTTTTGTACGAAATAATCATAATCGGCCGGGTGCGGCAGGCCATCGATCAACTGGTGCCCTTTGGTACCGGAGACACAGTGCAGGTTCCAGCGGACATCGACACTCCTGCCGCTTACCCTGGAAAACTGGGGCTTTCCTTCTTCCGCTTTCCAGATCGCATTGAACGGGTGCGCATCTTTCGAGCCAACCCGGATCCTGGCAAGACCGGCCTGACGATTGAGCGCTTCTGCCAGCGCCTCGCCGCCCGCGACAGGAAGCTCTCCGGGGCAAAGGGGAGTAAAGCCCTTCTGCACATCCACATCGAAACTGGCCGTCGACTCTTTACAAAATATCATTTTGCCCCTCCGGTTATTTAGTGTCACTGTGACTTTAATATAATTTGGCCACTTTCAAGTGTCAAGCTATATCTTACACCGGCCCGGCATTTAAGGTCATGACCGGATTATGCATTTAAGCAGGATTGAGTTTGACAGCTGGGCTCAGTGCCATTATATATACAGAGATCCGGCACTGGAACGAAACCGGCCGCGTGTACCGGCGAAGAGCAATTACGGAGGCAGAATGACCAGACCACAGTCCATCCAGACATCTGTAGACCCTGTGATTTTTACCGTCTTTGACGACAAACTGCACATTCTGGTAGTCAGGCGCAACATTGAGCCGTACAACGGCTGCTGGAGCCTTCCGGGAGGGCTGATCGACTGCAAAGAGGATCTGGATATCGCCTCGGCCGCCACGCGCAAGCTCAAGGAGAAGACCAACCTGTCCGGGTGTTACCTCGAACAGGTGGCCACCGTCGGGAGCGCCAGCCGGGACCCGCGCGGCTGGTCGATAACCATCGTCTATTTCGCGCTTATTCCAAGGCCGGGGGAAATTGCCCTGACCGCTACACACGGAGCATCAGAAGTTCGCTGGGAGCCGCTGAACAATGACGGCATAGGCATCCCGCTGGCCTTTGACCATGAAAAACTGATCAAAATGGCGCTGGAACGGCTTCGCTCCAAGGTAAGCTATACATCGGTTGCAGCCCACCTGCTGGACGAAGCTTTCACACTGCTTGATCTACAGAATATCCATGAAATAATTTTGGGGAGAAAGGTTGAAAAGAAAACCCTGATGCGCAGGTATATCGGCTCGGACCTTCTGCTGAAAGTCCCGGAAAACAGACACGAGGGGCGCATGCGCCCGGCCCAGCTGTACCAGTTGAAGGAACGGAACAAGGTTCACTATTTTGTCCGTTCCATGGAAGGTCCGAGGGAAGAGTGAACCAGACCCGGCATCAAGCCGCTGAACCCGAAGACCCGTTCGGCTTCTTCGAGCGGGGCCGCCCGGCACCCTTTTCCTTCAATCACGAACAGGACGCGCCCAGGACATGGTTAACAAAGGCCTCAACGCGTCCCACTTCGAAAATTGCATCCTGCCCACGCGATTACCTGGGCTTTCGTGGCCCTGGCGCAAAACAACGCCCCAGCTTTGCATCCATTTCGTCTATCCAACCGGCTTTGGAATCTGGAAAAGCGTCCGCGTAAGGCACGTAGGGCTTGATATCCAGAACCGGCGTGCCATCCAAAAGGTCAACGCCTCGAAGATGTAGCGTCCTGCCCTCAATCTTTACCAATTCCACAGCCGACAAGCCGATAGGATTGGGCCGATGGGGAGAGCGGGTGGCCAGAACGCCCCGCTTTGCCCCGCCCCGAGGCGGCTTGACACAGTTTTTCCAGCCTTCACTCAGATGAAAGGCAAAGATCAGCCAAAGCCTGTCGAAGCCAGCCAGATCCTGAATGACTTTCTCATCCAGCCAATCATGAAGCTCCAGAGTCGCTATCGCGAAATCGCCGCTTTCAGTGCCTTCTACCACCGTGCCTTGGTGGGGCGCATCAATACGGCGGGAATAGGGGGATCGCACGGAGCCAATGGGACGACAGATGAAATGAGGGTCCTGGGTCATGTCAGTGTTCCGGCAGGCATTGGCTTCTCTTTGACTCCTGAAAAACTTTTCATATTATTCCTTCCGACAGGAGCGACCTCAAGTGTCAGTTTTGATATTAGGACAGTGGCCCGGCTTGCAAAGAGCTGTCCGACCTCTTCAATCGGCGCCACCCGGCTGCCCTTTCCTTTTCTTGAGCAGGTAGCCCGAATAGCGGATCATCTCCTCGCCGCCGACTTCCACGATCCGGATCGTCTCCCCCATGCCTCGCCCCAGGCCGCTGATCACGGCCTCACTGGCGGAGACCGGCACGATGGCGACCGTCATCCTCTGATCGGCAAAGAGCGGCATGCTGTATTCCACCATCAGCACTCCCCTCTCCAGGCGCACCCGGATCCCGTCGACCATAACGGCATCATCCCCGGCATTGACGATCTCGTATTCTCCCAGGCGGCTTTGCCACTCGACTGGAATCGGCGCCGGATTTATCCGTTCCCCGACCAGCAGCTCCTGCCCGTTCATGTTGGCCTTTACGATCTCGCGCCCATTGACCCTGGTCCGCGAGATGCCGATCCGGTCCAGCTCGCCCAGGCTGATGGGGATAATGCCGAGCAGCCTGTATTGCAGCCCCAAAAGACCATCGGCCCGCGGCACCAGACGCAGCGAGTTGCCCATGATCCCGGCCGTCAGGTAGTCCGATTTTCTTGTGATGCCGACGACACCGGCCATGGTGGCGTAGTTCCCCTCATAGGCCTGCAACTCCTCCATGGAGAACGAACCTTCACCCGCCGCCGGCTCCGTCTTTTCGGGCTGCTTTATGCCGCTCTTGACTTCCAGCGCCAGCTTCAGAAGCTCGGTGGCCACCTTGTTGACCACCGGGCCGGCGGTGGCGGAGTTGGACAGCACCACCACCCCCAGTTTCTGCTCGGGGAGAACCGCCAGCTGGCTGCGATGATTGAGGGTCGCCCCGCCGTGGTGGGCAACCGGGCCGGCATTGCGAATGTCGATGCCCCCCAGGCCGCTCAGCATCCAGGCCAGCCCGATCCGGAAATTGAGGTCAAGCGGCACGGCGGTGTTCTGGGGACGCAGCATCTCGGCCAGAGTCTCCGGTTTGAGAATCTGCCGTTCTCCGGCCCGCCCACCGGCAAACACCATCTGCATGAAGCGCGAAAGTTCCAGCACATTGGAGTTCAGGCCGCCGGCCGGAAGATCACGCAAGGGAAACTCCTCGGCCTCTTCACCCTTGCGATAGGCCCTGGCCCCCAGCGGCGACGTGTCGGGACCCGGCGCAAACCGGGAACGGGTCATGCCCAGCGGCAGCAGCACGGACTCCTTCATGTTGGCACAGAAATCGCGCCCGGACAGCTTTTCCAGCGCATGCCCCAGCAGGGTCACGCCGAGATTGGAGTAGGAAAAGACATATTCGGGAGGATTGGCGACGTATTCGTCGCCGAGCAGCTCGACCAGGCCTTCGTACGGTTGCGGCTGCCGGGTCCACATCCCCTTCAGGTAATCGGAAGGGAGCCCGGAGTGATGGGTCATGATGCTGCGGGGGGTGACGGGGCCGGCCTCCGGAAAGCGGCTACTGGCCGAGAAATCCGGCAGGTAGCGCTGCAGGGGCAGGTCGATGTCCAGCTTGCCCTGCTCCACCAGCTGCATGGCGGCGGTGGCGGTGAACAGCTTGGAGATCGAGCCGACCCGGTAGATCGTCTCGGGCGTGGCCGACCGCTGGTTGGCCAGGTCGGCAAAGCCGAAACCTTCGGCCCAGACCACCCGCTGGTCGTCCACCAGGGCGACCGAAAGGCCGGTCACGTCATTTCTTTTCATCTCCTTGCGGACCAGCCAGGAGATGTACTCCCTGGTGTAGGAGTAGTCGTTGCGCGCCATTGTTTCCGGTTTTGGCGGCATGCCGGCACAACCGGCCAGCACAAACAGCAGTAAGATGATTGTCGCGCCTGTCTTCAGCATGGTTCGCATGGTTATCTCCATTTCCGGAGGGGTATTTTATCGGGAGTTGTCAAGTGGCCGGGGACGGCCGTCGCTCTGTTTTTCGGTGTTATATTTTGCAAGACCAATTGTGATCATTCCGAGAAATCGCCAGTACCAAGGAGTTTCCGAGACTTCATGATCAGTTTTTGCCTGTGCCGGCATCGTAGGGGGAGTGTTTATGGTCTTCGGCAATAAAGCCGACGCTACCGCTGGCGACTGCTCATTAACTTCGGGCAGCTTCCCGCTGTCCTGTGCGTGGCACAACGGTGTCGAGGTGGAAATGAACATCCCGCACAGCAGAATCAATAGTTTTGTTCTAATCCTGGCCATGATTTTCTCCTGATTCAGCTGATCACTTCTCAAGCTCTCAGCATCCTGATTGCTTCAGCAAGTGTTTCCTCGGTTTGCGTCATACGATAACGAAAAATGTTTTCACGATCAGTCATACGGGAACCCCTTCTTCCATAATCATGCGGATAATTGGAGACGAACGTAAGGGAGAATCTTCAATCTCGTACCTGCTGAACAAAAGCGTAATTACAACAATCCCGGTTTCCAAAGTCAGTTCCCAGGCAGCATTTTTCACTCTGTTTCTCAATTATCTATCAACAGTCTCAAATTCCATAAAAATATCCATATCGGAAAACTCATCGGCATCGCCACGTGCTCGGGAGCCAAAAAGCCGGAAATCAATCAGAGGTGTCAATTTCGACACTCGCTCTTTCAGTTTTCTGGCTGTTTGAAGATCGTTTTGAGTCATGGACGTTTTTAGCCTCCATTTAGTAATTTTGTCTGGAACTGGGGGCTTCACTTTATTCGTCATAAGAACGTTCCCACGGACGACTTTATCGAGTGTGAATCCCATTGATTTTTCCTACTGTCTAACGAGCTGAGGGTGTGCGGGACTCACCGCGTCACTCAATTGTTGACACTTTTAAACTGCTTCAACTGATTCACCAACTTATTTCCTTGGAGTTTTATTGTCTTTGTTAGGAAATATTCTTTGTTGCTAAATTCATATAAATCAAGAGTTGCCTTGTCTGGACCACTGTACGTTAACATCATAAATCTTGAATGCCCATTTGCTTTGCTGACAGAAATAATGGGAGGACTGCCAAAAAATTCTCCCTTCTTTTCTAACGTCTTGCCATCAACTAATACATAGACGCAACCTCCAGTCCCGCAAACTCTGTAGTCAGATTCAATTATGTAATCAAGGATTCCATCACCGTTAATATCTGACGAGAAGACAAGTGGCTTTTCATCTTCAAATCCTTGTTCTGCAATTATGAAGTTTAAATTTCTGTTTGAAGGTAGTGTGGTTCTCTTGAAATCAGATCCGGCAAGTTCTATGCCTTCATATTTGTTCTCTTCTGCACAACAGACACTCGTAAACAGTATGGTTACGCAAGCAGCAATGATTAATTCTATATTCATGTTTCCCATTGTGTGCCAACTTGTAGATCATCGTAATATTCAGCCCATGAACATGAAAATATATACAAAATGCTCAAATGTCCATCATCCGTACGATCTGGATCATGAACACCCGGCCTCCATGAAAAACAGGCCTTAGAAACAAACTCTACCAACTCCGCCGCAGCGCAACATGCACTCGCCGGGCGGCATGCAGCGCTCCGAAGGGACCTTCATCCGAACCGTAGGGCAGTTCGCCCCCCACGGTAACCTTCCACAGATCAGTGAGGTTGTAGCCCGCCTCCATCTTGAACAGTCCATCGCCCTGCCTGAGCCCCACGTTCCAGACCAGCTTCCATTCGCCCCATTCCTCGGTCCGGTTCCAGGCGGCGATCAGGAGCGGGAGCATCGCCCGATCGAACAGCAGTGATCTGTCCGCCGGTGGATCGATGGCGTTCCCGGCCAGGGTGATCAGCAGCGTGCCGTCGCCGAAACCCTTCTCCGCGCTCAGGGAGCCGATCAGGGCATCACCCAGGTCGCGATCGCGGGAGAAAAGGGCGGCCGCCTCGCCGCGCAGCACCCAGGAACCGATGATCCGGGAAAGCTCGATCCCGACCGCCTCCTCCCTGGCGTAGCGGCGCTCGACCGGGATGACCGGGCCGGTGGAGCCGATGGTGGCACGGTCGAAACGGAAATCCAGCAGCGGCGCGGGACGCGTCCCGGCCCTTCCCCAGGCTCCCAGGTCCCACTCGCCGACGGTGTAAAGCAGGCGCAGCGCGGCAAAGCCCAGCTCCGGCGGAGATGAATCGATCTCCCGGAAGGTCGTGCCAGGGGGGAGCCCTTCCGCCTTAAGGGGAGCGTTGCGGCTGCCAAGCAGCGGCAGCCGCCAGGGGGTGGTCAGCGGACAGGCCACCGCTTCGTAGCGCAGCGCGCTTTTCTGGCCGGTCAGCCGCACGGCCCACAGCGGAAGCTTCTCGTCGCCGAACGGATCGCTGAGGTCACGGGGGAGGAAGGCGTCGGCCGGGGAGTAGCCGTCGGTTTTGCCCCAGCCCAGCTGGAAACGCCCCAGCTGCAGGTCCAGGTCGGGGGTAACAGGGGAGCGCAGCCAGAGATCCATCACCGAAAGGGGAGGGCGGCGGATGTGGCGGTCGGCCGGGTCGAACAGGAGCCGCCCCTGTTCATCCGATGAGATCCATTCACCCCTCAGCGAGGCGGTCAGCTGGGTCTGGCCGAGCTTGCGCTCCCATTTGTTGAAAAGCGTGCCCCGGCCGGTCACCCAGGGATCGCTGCTGTTGGAGCGTTCGGAGTAAGCAATGCCCCTGGCCTCGACATAACCAGAAATTTCCTGAGCTTGGGACGGGGAGGGGAGCAGCAGCTGAAGCAGGAGAAATATTATTGCAACATGCAAACGAATAACAGACAGGTTCCCCCTCCCTTGACGGGAGGGG
>JAVBXN010000050.1 GCA_030824515.1 Pelobacter sp. | reverse complement strand
TGGGACATCTGCTGGGCGGTGGCGGAAAGCTCCTGGCTGCCGGAGGCGACGTTGTCGGAGGCGGTCATCACTTCGCCGACAACCTGTTTCAGTTTCTCAACCATCTGACCGATGGAGGACATCATCACGCCGGTTTCATCCTTTGAGCTGGATACTACTGTAACGGTAAGGTCTCCCTTGGCCAAAGCATTGGCGACACTTACCGCTTGATTGATCGGCCTGGTAATGGTGCGAGTGATGAAAAGCCCCAGGCATATTGCCAGCAGCGCTCCACCGATTGCCATCCCGGTCATCAGCCTGCTGGCGGATTTTGTGATTTCAGCATTTTCGTCGGCGATTAGTTTGCCCTGCTTCAGTTTGCCTTCAACCATCTTCTCAATACTGTTCTGTAAATCGCGGGAAGCCTTGCCGGCCGGTCCCTGCAGTTGCGCCTGTGCTTCCGCGTTTCTGTTCTGCAGTGCCATCGCAATTACCTTGTCCAGCTCTGCCACGTAAGCGGCTCGTAACTGCTTGTATTCTTCGAATAACCTGCGACCCTCGTCAGAAAACAGCGTCTTCTCATAGGCGACTACATTTTTGTTGTTCGCTTCTCTCAGCTCCTTGATGCGATTGGCAAACTTCTGCTTGTCATCCGGAGTGGCAGCTGTGATGATCTCCCGTGAATTTACCCGGATCCTCTGGAAATTGGTTGAAATCTCACCGACATCTCCCAACGGAACCGTTATCTTTTCATATAACTTGGTGTCGGCCTCATCGATCTGGTGGATTTTTTTGATGCCGATAAAACCGATTGCGCCGGCGATCAGGGCGACCAGGATGAACGAAGAAACCAGTTTCGTGCCGATCTTCAGGTTATTAAACCACTGCATAGTGTGACCTCCTGGAATAGTTTCATAATGATGACAGGACGGAATTGATGCCCGATTGAAAAACTGCAAATGTCCCTTTGGAATGGACTTTCAGATATTCGACTGCCTGATATAAGCGTTTGAAATCAGTGGTATTGCATTACACGGATAGTGCCAAATGCAATTTTATCGGCTGTAATATAAAACCCCTGCAATAATAACAGGTTGCAGCTTGTGTTGCTGTGGATTGCCAAATATCCGGATTTGTGGTGGAAGCCGCGGGATGCAGGTATCTTTACAGTTTTTCAAAAATGGTCTGTGAAGGCCGCTGTAGTAAGGGTTTGAACGATGTGTAAAGAATCTTTCCAATGTGAAGGTTTTTTGCCAATTTATTCTGGTGGGGGGATCAGGCAGTGCGGAAAACAGCTTGTGTGAAGGTAATAATTACGGGATGGATTGCAGGATACTATTTTACGGCATGCACAACCAGACCGCTGCCGGTAACTTCTACCCGGCAGTTTGAAAAGCCTCGCCGTTTCAGGCGGAACATGATCAGTGGCGCCAGCAACGGGTGTACTCCGGGAAGTATCAGCGGGAAATGATGGAATGAGAAGCGCCAGATTGCATTCCAGGATGCCTGGAACGATCTCCGCCGCTGTTTTTCTGCCTGTTTCCGCTCTTTTCCGTAAGACATGTTTTCAGCTGTGCTCGCTGGTTTCGTGGAACTCCAGCCCCTTCCAGCTTTCGATGGTGTTGTCCAGGCGCCACTGGCTGCCGGCCATGTAGGTCAGCTTGCCTTCGCCATCGATATAGACGTGCATGGCTTCCTTTTTCTCGAATTCCTCGATCTGCTTCTTCTCCCCGGTCACCCAGCGTGCGGTGACGTAGCTGACCGGTTCGAAGGCAACCTTGACGCTGTACTCATGTTCAAGGCGGTGCATGACCACCTCGAACTGCAACAGACCGACAGCGCCGATGACCCAGTCGGAGCCCATCACCGGTTTGAAAACCTGGGTGGCGCCCTCTTCGGCCAGCTGCACCAGGCCCTTTTCCAGCGCCTTTGATTTCATCGGGTTCAGCAGGCGCACCTTGCGGAAATGCTCCGGCGCAAAGCTGGGGATGCCGGTGAATTTCAGCTCTTCACCCATCGTGAAGGTGTCGCCGATCTTGATCGTGCCGTGGTTGTGGATGCCGATGATGTCGCCCGGCCAGGCTTCCTCGACGTTGGTGCGGTCCTGGGCCATGAAGATGGTGGCATTGGCGATCTGGACTTCTCGTCCCAGGCGCACGTGGCGAACCTTCATGCCGCGGGTGAACTTGCCGGAGCAGATGCGGAAGAATGCGATCCGGTCCCGGTGGGCAGGGTCCATGTTCGCCTGGATCTTGAAGGCAAAGCCGCTGAATGGTTCTTCATAGGGCGATACGGCACGGCTGGTGGTTTCGCGTGGGAGCGGGTGCGGAGCGTATTCGACAAATGCATCCAGAAGCTGTTGCACGCCGAAGGTATTGATGGCGCTGCCGAAGAAAACCGGTGTCTGGCGTCCGGCCAGGTAGGCCTCCCGGTCAAAGGGGTGACCGGCGCCCTCCAGGAGTTCGATGTCGTTGCGCAGTTCCTCGACCTGGCTTCCCAGCAGTTCGTCCAGCCGTGGATCGTCCAGGCCGGTAACAGTCAGGATTTCGCCGACGCCGTCGGCCGATTCTGGGTCGAAAAAGGTGAGTTCCCTGGTGTAGAGGTGGTATGTTCCCCGGAAGCGCTTGCCCATGCCGATCGGCCAGGTAATCGGCGCGGTCTGCATGTTCAGGTTCTTTTCGATGTCGTCCAGCAGGTCGAACGGTTCCTGCCCCTCGCGGTCCAGTTTGTTCATGAAGGTCATGATCGGAGTATGTCTCAGTCGGCATACTTCCAGCAGTTTCCTGGTCTGGCTTTCGACCCCCTTTACCGAGTCGATCACCATCAGTACCGAGTCCACCGCCGTCAGTACCCGATAGGTGTCTTCGGAGAAGTCGTTGTGGCCGGGGGTGTCCAGCAGGTTGATCTCGCAATTATCATAGGTGAATTTCATCACCGACGAGGTCACCGAAATGCCGCGCTGTTTTTCAAGTTCCATCCAGTCGGAGGTGGCATGGCGAGCGCTCTTTCTGGCGCGGACCTCTCCGGCCTGCTGGATCGCGCCGCCGAACAGCAGCAATTTCTCGGTAATGGTGGTCTTGCCGGCGTCAGGGTGGCTGATGATGGCGAAGGTGCGGCGTTTCTCAACTTCTTCGGTGTTAAACAGTTCCACTGGTGTTACTCCTTGTAATAAATCGAAAGGCGGGCAGCCCCGCCTTGGTGTCGTGTTATGATCTGAACACCAGTCGGTCCAGGCACCATTTGCCGCCGCCGGAGAGCAGCAGGTAGAGCGCCATTCCCAAAAGGGCGATATTGTATTCGATTCCGTGCCCGCGGCCAGGCACACAGCCCGCGTTGAGGAAAAAGCCGTTTATCCAGTGCACCTTGTAGATTGCCACCAGCATTACCGCCGAGAGGCTTGCGGCTGAAAGGCGGGTCAGGAAACCGGTCAGCACTCCGAAACCGCCGCCGAATTCGGCGATGATCGCCAACAGCGTGAAGATCGGCGGGATGCCCATCTTCTCTTCAAAAGTTTTAAAGGTGCCGGTCAGACCCTGTCCGCCAAAGAGTCCCAGCAGTTTCTGTGAGCCATGTGCCATGAAAATCAGTCCCAGCGGTATACGCAGCATCAGCGGCGCAATCAGGTCGGTTACTTCGAAATTCCCCTTAGCCATGATTATCCTCCAAAATCTCCTCGTGCAGTAACCTGCTCTTGCCGCTGTGCTTGACCTTATACATAAGTTCGTCAGCTTTATGGATCGCTTCGTCAGCGGTTTCCGGCGCCTTGAGATAGGTTGCCGCTCCGATGCTGAAACTTACCGGCCAGTTATTCTGGCCCATTTGCTGGTCGAGATGGCTGTGTATCTTGTTCAGAAACATGACAGCCGCTTCTCCGCTGGTTTCCGGCAACAGTATTACAAATTCATCACCGCCGAATCTGGCCAGGATATCTGTGCTCCTGATATTGGAACGAAAAGTGGAGACGACGTTTACCAGAAGCTGGTCACCGATTCTGTGACCCAGCTGGTCATTGACCCACTTGAAGTTGTCAAGATCAACATATGCCACCGTGAAGGGGAGCCCGTAGCGATGTGACCGGTTGATTTCATATTCGGCCAGGTCAAAGAAGGAGCGCCGGTTCAAGGCCCCGGTAAGCGGATCGCGGCTTGACAGCTCCTTTTCGGTGTTGAGATTTTTTCTGAGCACGGAAAACAGCGTGCTCATGATCAGCAAAAAAATGAACTCGATCAGATCGTTCCAGTAATGCAGCATGGAATGACTGAAGCTGAAGGTTGATTCGCTTTCGTCTATGATTACCCGTACCGTTACCGAAAGTAAGCAGAACAGTATTCCGCTGCGATTGCCGACAAACCAGGCCACCAGCGAAACCGGAATCAGATAGAATATTATCAGTGAGTAATCACCGGTGATCAGATCGACCCAACCGAGAATAATCAGGAGCGACAGGCTGAATAGCAGTATGGTCGCCGGGCTTTTGGGAGAGAATATCTCGATTATTTTGCGGTGGATATGAAGGAACATACGATTTTCCACAGGTTGTTAATTAAGGTCGCTATTTTATAAATTATCAAACTAGCACGATAATCGGCTTCCTACAATTGTTTCGTCAATCTTGTACCGCAAATGAAAAAGCGCCGGAGAATTAACCTCAGGCGCTTGGATGTCAAAATTGGCGGGCGGCATGGGATTCGAACCCACGACCCCAGGCTTCGGAGGCCTGTACTCTATCCAGCTGAGCTAACCGCCCGCATGACGGTGTGTAAATACAGCAGGTTGCAGTCACTTGAAATAGTTTTGGCCAGCAGTTGTTGACCGTTTTGTTGACCATTTCGTGGACAAGTCTTATATCCTGTTCGGCTCTAAAAGTCAAATCTCATTACATAGGAGTGGGTGTCTTGAATTGCCGAATGCTCAATTGGCTCTGCTACTGCTAAAAGAGGTTTGGATTTTTCGTAGTGCCGGAACTCCCAGAAGCACTCACTCAATTACAACCATAGAATAAGAAAACTTAATACTGCTTGACACCCTCTTACAGTATTGGCTAAAGTGTGCGTGAGTTACAACTATCCGACATCATTATATAAAATAGATTACATGCAGTGTGGTTCCACAAGTTCAGCAGACTATTATAAATAGAGGGGTAGTACACAACATGACAACTACGACAAAAGAACAGAAACTCCTGATGAATCGTAAAGAAGTGGTTGCATTAGTTGGCTTGTGTTACACGTCAATTTACAACCTTGAGAAATCCGGGAAGTTTCCAGCTCGTAGACAGTTAAGCCCCGGTAGAGTTGCTTGGGTGCGTAGTGAGGTTACCGCTTGGTTGGAAGGACTGGCTTGTGTCGTTCCATGTGATGACCCGCTCGCAAGCATTCCAATCGAAAACACACCTGAGCCAAACAGAATCGAGCGTGAAAGCGCTTGCATTGAAAAGCCAGCTATTGCTACTCGATCAAGGTTTGAGCCGTTGCCTTGGCTGCGCCCCTTGCCCTGATCCATGCTCCGAATTACTGAATGTATCAGATGGCTTGCTGTTGCGGAAGGGTGTTCGGACTTCCAGTTATTGCGGTACTCCCCCATGCCCTTCACTGTTTGCCCTTCAGGTGGTTTGCCGGTGCTGGGGTATAGCGGAACCTGAATAGCCAGGTGAACGCTTCTGGGAGGCACACGGAGCGACTGATAAAGGTTGCACTTATAATAACACGGACGCGTATTCATAGAAAAGCACAACGCCTTAAACAACAAACCGATGCAATGGATTATGCAGCGTACTTGCTCATAGCGGTAAATAGAACATGCTACTTTACGTCGGTAGAGGTTTAGCTAAGGTCGTTATTATAGAGCAGTCAGGAGTGTCGCGCTTTTCATCGATGCAGCGATGCTTTCAAAAGCTTGTAAATTGACTCTCGGCTGATTTTCATGTCGGAAGCAATCTTAGTTTTCTTGTCACCAGCTGCAACCCTACTCTTGATGATTGCTATCTGTTCATCGGTAATTTCCCGCTTCCTTCCCACACCCGCATAACCTCCTGCAGCTTTCTTTATAGCGATACCTTCCATCTGCCGTGACTTGATAAGCTGGCGTTCAAACTCTGCGAAGCTACCCATCATGTTAAGCATTAGCTCTGAGTATGGATCAGCCTTGCCTGAGAAGGTTAGGTTCTCTTTTATGAACTGGACTTGCGCTCCACTTGCAACCAACTGAGAGACAATATCTTTCAGGTCGATCAGATTGCGTGCCAGCCTATCCATAGAGTGGACAACGACTGTATCTCCCTTGTACGCTGTACGCATGAGCTGCTTAAGTTCTGGTCTGTCCATGCTCTTACCGCTTACCTTGTCTTCAAATACCTCATTAACAGCTATGCCGTCTAACTGTCTTGCTGTGTTCTGCTCAAGACTCGATACCCTCTTATAACCTAAAACCCTTCCGGTGTTTCCCATGACGTTCTCCTTTTGTCCGCAGTGTGTAATAACACTCTTAGACCTTTTGCAAAAAATGTCAATTAATATATTTCGTAACCGTTAATACACAAAAATAGTGTCAGTTCAAAGTGTGTACTAGCGGTGTACCGTTATCTGACAAATCGGTGTGGGGTGTCCGGTAATGGTTGCACTACATAGAAAGGAGAACCGTAAATAATATCCTCTCGTTTATCTGCGTATCTATTTTTCAGAACATAGCCGACGCATAAACCCAATTTAACACTAACCACACTTCGGATGTTGCGAAGACCACAAAGGAGCATTCAATGATCCAGCAGCAAACAAGAAAACAGTCGGGGAGTCAGTATCATTTGAATTTGGACATTATCACGTATGCGGCCTTATCAGCTTGTCAGCAGACTTACAAGAGCCACGGCCAGAACTTCAGCAATTCAGTAATCGTAAGAAGGGCGTTAAGAACGCATCTCGAAAAGTTGGAACAGATGCCGAGTAGGGAAGTAGAACAGGAGTTAGTACAAACACAACGTGCTGCTAAGGGCTTGCTCTAAACTATGTATTTAGTCCTTAACCAGAAGGCTCAGGATAATCTTATCAATGCGTTTGCACAATACAACCACACTCCCTCACCGGACCAACTTAATGCGGTCATTGACATACAAAGCACACTCACTCTTATGTCGTCTGGAATGGCGACTCCGAAATACTACTTATCAGCTCTTGACCCCGGAATGGGGAAAACCACTGCTATCCTTGCTTGGTTAGGTGCACTCATTGAACGCCGAGAAGCATACGACAATCAAGGTGTAATGATCGCCTTGGACCGATTGGAAGAGATAGAGCGTTACATTGATGATGGACGAATACCGCAGGATTGTTACTCCGTACTTGTCGGTGAAGGTGAAATTTTGAACGACAGGGGGCTAGGAGTGAAGGGGCGAAATAACGCCTTGATTCTGTACACAACCAAGTCACAGATACGCAAGCGGTGCCAGAATCGGAACTTCAATGATGTAAAAGCGTTCCACTATAACGGACAACCACGCAAAGTTAAGATATGGGACGAGAGCTTTTCTATTGGCAAAGAGATAATCTTGAACCCTTATGATTTTGGTAGGCTGTTCACTCCTCTGAATAATGTGTCTTCTGTGTTGTCCGATGCAGTGCGGCAAGTAGTAGACGAGATAATAGCTCATAAAAATGGTGATACCTACCTGATGCCGGAACTCCCATCATTTTCGGATGATCTGCAACATGAAGTAGTCTGGGAATCTACAAAGGATAAAGAATTAGCTGAGTTGCTATGGGCGCTTTCATGCCAGTTGGTATCCATCCGTATGAACAAGAACCGGCAGGTAGTAGTTGACTGTGTTCCAAGCATACCCGATGATTTTGCACCGTGTTTGATTCTGGACGCTTCTGCAAGGTTGAAGGCAACTTATGCACTACAGGCCGACAAGCGGAACGACATTATACGCCTTCGGGAAAGCAAGAAGTCTTACCGGAACCTTGAAGTGCAAGTTTGGGCGAAAGCCAGCGGTAGGCAAATCATTAAACACATGGATACTGTACTGCCTGAAGTGATAGCATTGATTACCGATAGACCAACAGATCGGTTCTTAATCATTCTCCACAAGGATCATAAGGAGCCTGTCAGTAAAGCACTGTCTAAACAGCTATCCACAGCAGAACAAGAACAGGTGTCCTATTGCACATGGGGACGACACACAGCAACAAATGAGTTTAGCGATATAGCGAACATCATCATGCTCAGTCCGTTTCAGTTTCCGGATTATGCCTATGAAGCAACAACTAGGGCGGCAACCGTCATGACAACTGCCAACGGCAAGCCTGACAAAGAAAATGTCAGCAGTGTCAAGCGAAGTGAAATACTCAGTAACATACTTCAAGCGGTAAACAGAGGTAAGCCAAGAAAGTCAGAAGGTGATACATGCCCACCGTGCAGATTATGGCTTATTACACACCCGAACACGGGTATTGCAACGGACCTACCAATCATATTTCCGTGGTGCACGGTAAAGCCTTGGAAACTAAAAACTGTACACCTCGCAACCAAAAAACAGCGGAGTACCTTTGCTCACATTCAAGTACTTATCAAGCAGGGTGTATCCTTAGTTCTGGCAGCAACAGTGCGGGACCATCTGGAGATCAAAGGCTCGGCAAACAATTATACAAGAGATGTATTGAATCAAGCTGCATTTATAGATGCTCTGGCAAGTATTGGATGGAGGTGCATGAAGATCGGCAGGGACTATGTTTTCAGGGATCAAAAAATGGTTGAAGCAATCTGAACAGGCATCATTTCCCCTATAGTCTTATAGGGTTTTGATGTGTATTGACAGGAGGTATGCAATCCGGGCGTGATTGGATGCGTCCCGGTTTCCGCCATCTGTGCAGTAAGGTACAAAAAGCTTAATGGTAATGGCTCATGCCCCAGACTCATCATTAAAATTGTCATGTGAAGGATGGGAGCCAAACTTACCATAGTCGCGTATGGTATGATTGCCGTAGGTGGCATCATGTTTCTTGGAATTGTTTTCACGCAATGCTGTGTGACTACCGGTTGGCTCTAATTTCGGTTTCGCATGAAAGGTTGAAGATAATTCAAAAGTAAACTTCTTTTTAGGGGCAAAGTGAATTTTTTCCATATGTTTTCTAAGGCGGGTTCTTTTTATCTGCACCCTGCATTCTGGGCAGATTGCAAAATCACGGCTCTCTATAAGACTATTTGAACGAGTGGAAGTGTGTGCTTTATTGATGTGTCTGAATATTTTATTTAGTTGTTTCCTGTTGTCAGTTCTATCCATGTTATTATGGCCTTTAATGTGGTTGCAAAAACTTGATTTAGTGACACTTATGGAGCAGACAGGACATTGTACCATCTCACCGGTATGCCAAATTTTTATTGCTAGTTCAGTAGGTGCTTCAGCAGTTATGGTTGGCAAAATTGTATGTGTTTCTCTGGGTTTTTCAATTGGTATTTGGTCTAGTTCATATACCTCAGAGTGTAGGCGAGTTGATTCTTGCTGAACCATTCCACTTCCGTTGCAGTGGTAGCAATTAGAGTAAGCCCCACCACATGAACACTGTCTAGTATAAGTAGTCATTTATTTAGCCTCAATGTTATATGTCTATTTTTGAACCAGCCTACACTCATTCTTTGATAATGCTACTATTCTAAATATTATATTCCATAGTGTATCTTCTGGATGACCTCTAGCAGCACCTCTGGCTTGAATCTCTTGCCGTATCTGGACATGGTTATGGAGTCACTGCTGTGGCCTACAAGCTCAGCTATCAGCCCTTCCTGTACTCCAATCTGCTTCAGGTTGTTTGCAAAAGTATGACGGAAAGAGTGAAAGCACTTCAGCGGGTCTTTGGTTATGTGTTCTCTGTTGAACTCACTGTACCAGTTACCAAAACTAGCTCCAAAAACTCCAGTGGAATTGAACCGTTTGAAACCCCATAGATTGCTATCCGGTGACTTGTCTGCTGTGTAGTCCAGCAGTCCTTTGGAAATCAAGTAGGGGTGTATCGGGACTATTCTGGAGCTTGACTCCGACTTGACCTTTAGTCCTGCTTTACTGTCAGCCGTGACCCTGAAGCACCAGATGTTGTCAACTGACACAATATCGCATCCTCTTAGTTGGCATATCTCTTCACGCCTCATCCCGCTATGCATTACTATCAGAGGAATCCAGTATTTCCACGGACAACGCTTAGAGTGGGGGAGGGTAGCAGCTATACGCTTCAGATCATCCGAGTCATAAACCTTCCGTTGTTCATCAGGCGCTTTGTCGCCTTTCAGTAGCATACCTTCTGAATGATTCTGCTGTAGGTATCCATGCCGTACACCCCATTTTAGAAGTGATGACAAGAGCGATAAACGGGTGTTGATGGTCTTAGGCTGTAACCCAGATGATAGCAGATTGTTCCGATATGTAAGGAAGTCCTCTCTGCTGTAGCTGGTTACGTCCTTGTCTCCGAGCTGTTGCACCATTGATATGAACTTCTGTTCAAATGATGATTTTGTCGGTTTAGTCCAGTTCGGGGAACGTTCTGATACATACAGGCCGATTAGCTTCTGAAGGGTCTTGGCGGCATTGCGCGGAGCGGTGCGCTCAGGGGGCATAATAGAGGCTCTGAGGGCTGTTGTTTGGGTGCTGTCGAGTATCCCTGAACGGAGAAGGGCAAAGGACGTTTGAATCTTTCCGAGCATCCCATTCAGGACTATTTCAGCATCTTTGGTATTGGATGTTTTAAGGGAGCGTTTGATCCACTTGACATTGAGTACCGGTTGGAGGTCGGTAGGTACCCTCATGATAAGCTGATAGTTGCCATGAGAAGGGTTGAAGAGGTATTTCCGTCCAGATAGCATAAAGCCCACTCCGTTTAGATGTTGACCATTTTGTTGACAATGGAAAACTGTAAAATCGAAATGGGCTAACTATTGTAGTGACATAGGCCCACGGACTTCAATGGCCTGTACTCTATCCAGCTGAGCTAACCGCCCGCATGACGGTCTGCAAGTGCAACTGCAGACCGAAATAAGTACACTATTTACCGCTCCAACTCAAGCCAAAAATCTGTCAATTTCACCGCTGCTCTGCTAGGATGGCAAATTGGAGGATCGTGATGAAGCGAATGCTGCTGATGATAGTGTTGCTGCTGCTGCCGATAACAGCTTCTGCTGCCAATTTCAAGTTCCAGAAGGTCAGGAATAACGTCTATGCCGCGATTGCTGAACCGGGCGGCAAGGCTGCCAGCAACAGTCTCATCATCATTACCAATTATCAGGTGATTCTGGCCGGCTCTCACTTTGTTCCGGAAACAACCAGGGAGATTCTGGATTTTGTAAGTACGCTGACACCGATTCCGGTCCGCTATATCATTTTGACCCACCATCATCGCGGTTTCAATCATATCGATTTCGACCTGCCGGCCAATGCCGAGATTATCGCATCCGGTCCGACCTGGCAGGCGCTTAAGAGTGAATTTCGCCAGATCAAGAACCAGGTTACATTCTTTGACCGCGGTCTGACCATGAAGAGGGGCAACACCCTGATCGTGATAAGTGCCACCGAACGGGGGCATAGCGAGGGGGATCTGTTCGTGTATCTGCCGGAGGAGGGGATTCTGTTTACCTCGGATCTGTTTTTCAATGACGTGGCCGGATACATGGGAGATGGCTCTTTTCGCGACTGGATCGGCAGCTTGGAGATCATGTCCGGCATCGATGCCGACGTTGTCGTTCCCGGATTGGGCGCAGTAACCAATGCCGATGGAATTCAGCGATTCCAGACGTTCTTTCGGGAATTTACTACGGAAGTACTGCGGCTGATCGGCAAGGGGCTGGAGATTGAGGCTGCCAAACGCCAGTTCAGCCTGCCGCAGTACGAGAACATGCCCGGATACAAGGTCTTCTTTGATGTCAATTTCAGGCGGGCCTACAACGAGTTGAAGGCGCTCAAATGATTTATCCCGGTGTCAGGATAATCGGGCTTACCGGTGGTATTGCCAGTGGCAAGAGCAGTGTCGCCGGCATTCTTGAAGAGTTTGGCGTTCCCGTGATTGACGCCGATCAACTGGCTCGTGAGGCGGTATTGCCGGGGGGGCGGTCGCTTGCCAGTATAGCCGCAGCATTCGGCGATGATGTGATCGCAGTCGATGGAACGCTGGACCGTAAGTGCCTGGGAAGCCTGGTTTTTGGCGATCCGGAGAAACGGCGCCTGTTGGAAGGCATACTGCATCCGGAAATCAGGCGCTTGGGCGGGGAACGCATTGCCAAAGAGGTCGCAGCCGGACATGACTTGCTTGTGTATATGGCTCCTCTTTTGATCGAAGCCGGCGCGGTTGATCGTGTTGACGAAATATGGGTGGTGACCGTGCGTCCGGAGATCCAGCTGGAGCGGTTGATGGCAAGGGACGGAATCGGCCGGGACGAGGCGCTGCGGATAATTGACAGCCAGATGCCTCTGGCGGAAAAAGCCGCTTACGGCAGGGTTCTGATCGACAACAGCGGCACACCGGAAGAAACCAGGCGAATTGTTTCGGATATCTGGAAAAAAGAAGCAGGGGAACATCGATGAACGAAAAGAAGCATATTTTGAGGCCCGGACGACGTTCGGCCGCTAACCGCATTGACGAAAGCGCCGTATCTCCCGTAACTGCTGTTGAGAGCGTTTCTGGGAAAGCCGTCTCCGATCTTCCTAAACCGGACGAGTTGATGACCTGTTTTGCCGCTGTTCCACGCGGCGCCGAGGAGATAGCGGCGCTTGAACTGGAGAAGCTTGGGATTGGCGATGTCAGGCCGGGGAAGGGCGGAGTTGCCTTTGTTGCCGGCCGTGCCGGTCTGTACAACGCCAACCTCTGGCTGCGCACCGCCAGCCGTGTGTTGGTGCAACTGGCGGTATTTCCCTGCAAGGGGCCGGATGAACTCTATGCCGGTGTGTTTGCGATCGACTGGCCTGAGCTGATTACTCCGGAGATGACCATGGCGGTTGACAGCAGCCTGAGGGATTCGGCTTTGACCCATTCCGGATTCGTGTCGCTTAAGACCAAGGATGCGATTGTGGATCGGATTCGTGAGGCATGCGGCCGTCGCCCCAATGTGAATACTGATGCTCCGGACGTCCGCATCAACGTGCATCTGCACAAGAACATCTGTACCGTCAGCCTGGACAGTTCCGGTGATTCGCTTGACCGTCGCGGCTATCGCATCGAACGCAACGAGGCGCCGCTCCGTGAAACCCTGGCTGCCGCCGTTGTCGCCCTGACCGGTTGGGATGGCTCCGTTCCGCTGGTGGATCCCATGTGCGGCTCCGGTACAATCCCTGCCGAAGCGGCCCTGTTGGCGGCGCGGATGCCGCCTGGTCTGCAGCGTTCATTCGGATTTCAGCGCTGGCTGGATTTTGACCGCCGGTTGTGGGAGAATTTGTTAAGAGAGGCCGAAACTGGAGTCAGGACAGTACCGCCCGGTCTGGTAACCGGGTACGATCTGGATAACCGGGCGCTTCTGCTGGCCGGTCGCAATATCGCCAAGGCCGGCCTTGAGGGGCAGGTACATTTCTTCCACGCTGCTCTTCAGGAGTTTCAGCCCCAGGGTGACCGTGGGGTGATTATTATCAACCCGCCATATGGCATGCGCATGGGAGCGGATGAGGACTTGAGGGAGTTGTATTGCCAGATCGGCGATATTATGAAAAAACGCTGCCGGGGGTGGACCGGATTTGTACTGACAGGAAATCTGGAATTGGCCAAGTATATCGGCCTGAAAGCCTCACGGCGTTATGTTCTTTTCAATGGGCCGATCGAATGCCGCTTGTTGAAGTACGAGCTTTACTGAAACGGCACTGTCTGTTTAATAGCTCAGAAACGGCAGAAAACCTGGTTCCTGCCGTTGCGCTTGGCCTCGTAAAGCAGATTGTCTACCCGGCTCAAAACAGTGTCCAGGCTTTCATCGCTGCCGTCGGTCCATGTGCATCCGATACTGGTTGTTACCGTCAGGGACTGTTCGCCGGCATAATAGGGCTGTCCGCTGACGGCATTCAGTACCCGGCAGGAGATCATCTTGGCTTCATCACGGGATGTGTTGGGAAGAAAAATCATGAATTCCTCTCCACCGTAGCGGCCGAAGACGTCGTATGGCCGCAGGGCCGTCTCGATTCTTTTGGTCAGGTCGTTCAGGATGCTGTCCCCCACCAGATGGCCATGAGTATCGTTGACCATTTTGAAGTAGTCCACATCGATCATCACTACCCCCAGTCCGATTCCTTCTGTTACCTTGTCCCGTGAACGTTGCATCATCGAATACAGTTCAGCGGCACGAGCCAGCAGTTGCCTGCGGTTGTATATCCCGGTCAGTGCATCGGTGGTGGCCAGGGTTTCGAGCAGTTGATAGGCTGTGCGAAGGGCTGCGGATTCTCTGGTTATCACAACGTATGATGTGAACGACAAGAACAGCAGTGCAATGAATATTGTTGCCAATGAAGATGTCAGGTGTCTCTGAAAGCCGATTTTCAGGTCACTGATGTCATTATAGAGCTCAAAGGCGCCGACGATCTGCCCCTGCTCGTCACGCACCGGCACATAGACTTCGGCAACATCGACCTCCAGTCGCCTTTCATCAGCCAGGTCGGTGACGCTCTGCATGTCTTTTATAATTGTCTGCCGCTGACCGGCCAAGGCGTTGGCAAGGCGCAGATTGTTTCTGTCCGATTTGCCGATCAGCGATTGATCGGTGCAGTAGATGATACGCCTGTTCATGCTATATATCTTTATTTTGACGATACTGAACGGGTGCAGAAAAACCCTGATATTATGGTCAAGGGAAGGTATCTGGGATGCCTCTATCGCAAGGGTTTTGATCCCGTCAATTGTCTTTGTCTGGATTATGTCACTTTCACTGGAAAGCAGTGCTGCTGCTATTTTTCCCGAGTGAAACCCTGCATCTTCAATCAGATTGTTTTTGTTTTGGCGGGATATGACTGTGAATGACAGTGCAAGGATCAGAACCAGACATGAAAAAGCCAGCAGGAGGTAGATCCGTTTGAATCTTTCCGGTGAATCATTGGCTCCAAGATTCTGAATTACATCGGATAAGGGTCTCATGGTAAAACTCCCACGATCAGCTGCTAATTCATGCGGAAAAATGTTGCCGGGTGTGTGTTAGCGGCTACCGCCGGGTTATAATGTATTCCGCATAAATATACTTGTAATTAATAATTTGTACATAAAAAACAGCTTAAGTCCAGATCATGCCGACATCCGGACGGGAATTTCAGCTGTCCGTAGTTTTGAAAAGCTGGATGATCCCGATCAATGACCGCTGTTGTATTTTATCCGTAAAATCACAGATAACAACACAGTAACGCTCAATTTGTGTTACTATGGCGATTGCTGAATCTCACACAACGAATTGGAAAGAACACGCATATGACGATTAGATGGTATCCGGGGCATATGAGCAAGGCTCTGGAAAAAATGTCCGAAGCAATACGCAAGATCGATGTAGTCATTGAAGTGCTGGATGCCCGCCTGCCATTTTCCAGCTCCAATCATCAGCTTCGGGATATACGGCGCAACAAGCCCTGCATCAAGTTGCTGAATAAACATGATCTGGCCGATCCTGCCGTTACCAAGGCCTGGATCCGTGATTTCGAAAAAGAGGAAGGCGTTTACGCGTTGCCGATATCGGCCAAGCAGCATTCGGAAACCAAGCAGTTGATCAAGCTCTGTCAACGGTTGGCGCCGAACCGTGGTCGCCCCGGCTGGCCTTTGCGGGCCATGGTGTTCGGTATTCCGAATGTCGGCAAGTCCACCCTGATCAACACGCTGGCAGGCAGAAACATGGCGAAGGTTGGTGACAAACCGGCCATCACCACTTGCAACCAGCAGATCGACCTGCGCAACGGTATCATTCTTTCCGATACACCAGGTGTACTCTGGCCGGACATGGCTGATCAGGACGTGGCTTACCGGCTTGCCACCAGTGGCGCAATCGGAGCCAGTGCCCTGGATTATACCTGCGTTGGCCTCTTTGCCGCGGAATTCATGATGCGTCGCTATCCGCAACTGCTTGGTGAACGCTATAAACTGGAATGTATGCCGGAAACCCCTTCAGCGCTCCTGGAGATGATCGGACGGCGATTGGGATGCCTTGTCAGCGGTGGGGGGATTGATGTGCACCGGGCGGCGGAAGCCTTCTTGAGGGAGCTGCGGGCGGGAAAGATCGGGCGGGTCAGCCTGGAAACACCTGGAGACGTCGTTGGCATTACAGCTGATGAAATCAAGCCGGATGAGGAAAAATTGCCGCATACTTGCGACGGGGAGTAGGAACTGCCGCTTTTGGCAGTTGCACAGTATCATTGCAACGACTCATTATCATATGAAGAGGCCGCAGTAGCTGATTTAGCGACTGCGGCCTCTTTTTACTGTTTCAACTTGTGGCAGAACAGACAGCGGTTCTTGGGAGGGTGGTTGGGAGGGAAGGGGACCCCTTTTTCTTTGTGACATGGTTCGCAGTATACTTCGGCCGCCTTCTTGTCCGGTTTGAAGAAAGTCCGCTTGAACAATGGCGCATCCGGGCCGGGTGCGTTCTTGTAGGCTGCGTCGTAGACAACCTTGTGCATTGCGTTGTTTGGCACCACGGTCGTTTTCTCTTTTCCCGAAATTCCGATGAATGTGCCGACTACCAAAACAATTACCCCTACAAACAGCCAGTCTCGTTTATCAATTTTCATATGTATCTGTTCCTTTGAGAATATTCAGTCTGATTTTATTAGTGAAAAATAGATGATTACGCCGCCGACCACCAAACCCCCTCCGATGAAGGGCAGCATTGATTTCATAGAGATGTCGTCACCCGGGGTCGGCATGGCATAACGCAGGATTACAATCAGACCAATCAGCATGAACAATGTCAGCAGCACAGGTTTTGAACGCTTGATTACTCCGAAGAAGAAAACTGCAAGTATGAAAAACAGCACCGCTGGATGAGAAAATACCTTTTCTATGGTCAAGGTCTGCATGGTATTGATCACATTGGCGGTTTCAAAGGGACGCAACGTTTCGGTGGTCTTTTCAACCAGTTGCTGTTTATCCATTTAACGCTCTCCCCTGCTGGCCGGTTAACAGATTTGATCGTGAATATTAAAAGATATCATCCGCGTAGGCAAGAAAATAAGTGAGCCCGCTTTTAGGCGGGCTCCGTGGTTTCAACTCAGAAAATCCATGACTTTATCGAGAAAGCCCTTTTTCATCGGGTGGACATCCTCCCCGCTGATTTTGGCGAACTCTTCCAGCAGTTCTTTCTGCTTACGGTTGAGATTGGTTGGTGTTTCCACCCTGATAACAACCAGCTGATCGCCTCGCCCATATCCCTGCAGCGAGGGGATTCCCTTGCCTTTCAGGCGGTAGATCTTTCCTGACTGGGTGCCTTCGGGAATTTTCATGGCTACTTTTCCGTCAAGGGTCGGAACATCGAACTCGCACCCCAGGGAGGCCTGGATAAAGCTGATCGGAATCTCGCAAATCACATTGTTATCTTCGCGCTGGAACAGAGCGTGCTCCGCAACGCTGATGGCAACGTACAGGTCTCCGTTGGGGCCGCCTTTGCCCTGGCCCCCTTCACCGGTAAGCTTCAGGCGTGATCCGGTTTCCACACCGCCAGGCACCTTGACCGACAGCATCTTGGTGTCTTTGATACTGCCCTTGCCGCGGCAATCCGGGCATGGGTTGTCCACTACCTTTCCTTCGCCGTTGCATTGACCACAAGTCTTACTGACACTGAAAAAACCCTGCTGGTAACGCACCTGGCCGGCTCCGCGGCAGGTCGGACAGACCTTGGGGTCCGTTCCGGGCTTGGCTCCTGAACCGTTGCAGGTGCCGCAGCGCTTGGCAAAGGGAACTTCGATCTTCTTTTCGACTCCGAAAGCGGCTTCCTCGAAGCTGATCTCCATGTTGTAGAGCAGGTCATCGCCGCGTCTTCCCTGGCTACGGCCACGTCCTCCACCGCCACCTCCGAATATGTCGCCGAATATATCACCGAATATGTCTCCGAAAGGGGTGCCAGCGCCAAATCCGCCAAACCCTCCTCCCGAATATCCGCCGGCCCCGGATACGCCGGCGTGGCCGAACTGATCATACTGGGCGCGTTTTTGGGCGTCGGACAGCACCTCGTAAGCTTCGGTAGCTTCCTTGAACTTGTCTTCTGATGCCTTATCTCCCGGATTTTTATCCGGGTGAAACTGGATCGCCTGCTTACGGAAGGCCTTTTTGATTTCAGTCTCAGAGGCGTTGCGATGTACGCCAAGCACCTCGTAATAGTCACGTTTTTCCGCGTTAGCCACAGTCAGGTTCCTTTAGTTTCAAAATGAATGTAGGGGCGGGTTTGAAAAACCCGTCCCTACGGTGTCACACCGGCTGTTCTGCCGGTTTACTTCTTGTCGTCTTTGACTTCTTCAAAATCGGCATCCACCACGTTGTCGTCCTTGGGTTTGGATGCGCCGGTATGCTCTGCTCCCGCCTCCGCATCAGCATGTGGCGCTTCCGTCTTGGCATACATCGCCTCGGCCAGTTTGTGAGAAGCCTGGGCCAGTTCGTCGGTGGCCTTTTTGATCGCCTCGGCGTCTTCGCCTTCCATGATTTTTTTCAGTTCGGCCAGCTTGTTTTCGATGTTGCCCTTTTCAACCGCGTCGATCTTGTCACCGAATTCCTTGAGGGATTTCTCGGTGCTGTAAACCATGCTGTCAGCGTGGTTTCTGGCTTCAATCGCCTCACGTTTTTTCTTGTCTTCGTCGGCATGGGCCTCGGCATCACGCACCATCTTGTCGATCTCTTCTTTTGAAAGTCCAGAAGATGCGGTAATGCGGATCGACTGCTCCTTGCCTGTCCCGAGGTCCTTGGCCGAGACATGGACAATGCCGTTGGCGTCGATATCAAAGGTCACCTCGATCTGCGGAATGCCGCGCGGGGCAGCTGGGATGCCGCTCAATTCGAAGTTTCCGAGCGTCTTGTTGTCCCGGGCCATTTCGCGCTCACCCTGCAGTACGTGGATCGAAACCGCCGGCTGGTTGTCAGCTGCCGTGGAGAAGGTCTGCGACTTGCGGCAGGGGATGGTGGTGTTTTTCTCGATCAGCCTGGTCATCACGCTTCCCAGCGTTTCGATGCCGAGTGAGAGCGGGGTTACATCCAGCAGCAGCACGTCCTTGACGTCGCCTTTCAGCACGCCGCCCTGAATGCCGGCGCCGATGGCGACAACCTCATCCGGGTTGACGCCCTTGTTGGGGGTCTTGCCGAAAATGTCCTCGACTTTTTTCTGGACAGCCGGCATGCGGGTCATGCCGCCCACCAGTATGACTTCATCAATGTCGCTGGCCGATAACCCGGCATCCTTGAGCGCTGTGCGACATGGTCCATCCAGTTTGCCCAGCAGCTCGGCGCAGATCGACTCCAGTTTGGCGCGGGACAATTTCAGCGTCAGATGTTTGGGGCCGGAAGCGTCGGCCGTGATAAACGGCAGATTGATATCGGTTTCCATCGAGGTCGACAATTCGCACTTTGCTTTTTCCGCAGCTTCTTTCAAGCGCTGCAACGCCATCTTGTCGCCGCGCAGGTCAATACCCTGATCCTTTTTGAACTCGTCCGCGATCCAGTCGATCACAACCTGGTCAAAATCCTCGCCCCCCAGGAATGTGTCGCCGTTAGTGGATTTAACTTCGAACACGCCGTCGCCCAACTCCAGGATTGAGACGTCAAATGTACCGCCACCCAAGTCGAATACGGCGATTTTTTCATCTTTTTTCTTGTCCAGTCCGTAAGCCAACGCGGCCGCAGTCGGCTCGTTGATGATGCGCAGAACGTTCAGGCCGGCAATCTTGCCGGCATCCTTGGTCGCTTGGCGCTGGGAATCATCAAAGTAAGCAGGTACGGTGATGACTGCATCGGTAACGGTTTCTCCAAGATAATCTTCGGCGGTCTTTTTCATCTTCTGCAGTATCATTGCCGATATTTCCGGAGCCGAATAGCGCTTCTGACGTACTTCCACCCAGGCATCGCCGTTGTCGGCTTTTACGATCTTGAAGGGCGATATGGCAATGTCTTTCCTGACAGCTTCCGAGTCGAACTTGCGGCCGATCAGGCGTTTGATTGCGTACAGGGTGTTTTCCGGATTGGTCACGGCCTGGCGCTTGGCCTGTTGGCCTACAAGGCGCTCACCGCTGTCGGAGATGGCCACCATCGAAGGTGTTGTGCGACTTCCTTCGGAGTTGGCGATAACTATCGGTTCACCACCCTCCATGATTGAAACACAGGAGTTGGTTGTTCCCAGGTCGATTCCGATTACTTTACTCATGACTTATTAGTCCTCCTTTGAAATTCCTCTATTTTGAAGGTATTCATCTGTTCGCTAAAAAACAAGGTCTGAAGAAAAATTATTTTGCAGGCGTTGCCACGGTCACCATGGCCGGGCGCAGCAGACGTTCCTTAAGCATGTAGCCCTTCTGAAATACTTCGACCACTGTGTTGGGTGGGTATTCATCGGTAGGAACCTGGGCCATGGCCTGGTGATAGGCCGAGTCGAACGGGGCTCCGGCGGCTTCTATCTGGGTGACGTTGAATTTCTTGAGGGCCGCCAGCAGCATGCCGTGTGTCATGCGGATACCTTCGATGACCGCTCCCAAGCCGTCTTCCGAGGCATGCTCCAGGGCCCGCTCCAGGTTGTCGATTACCGGCAAAATCTCTTCGATCAATGATTTGTTGCCGTAGTTGAGAAGTTCCTCTTTCTCGCGATTGACCCGCTTGCGGTAATTTTCCAGGTCTGCCCGTTCCCGTACAAAACGGTCCCAGTTGTCACGGGCCTCTTTTTCCTTGGCCTGAAGTTGTTCCTCGACAGAGGCGGCTGTTTCCGCTTCCGGTTCGGTGGCGCTCTCTTCGGTCGATGCGTTCTCCACTGTGGTAAGTTCTACGCTGTCCTTTGTTTCCATGATCTATCTTGTCCTTTTATTGTTTAGTGGTCTGACGGTCAAGCTTCACTCAGCAGGCGGCTGATCATTCTGGCCGTGTAGTCAACGATCGGGATTACACTGGAATACCCCATGCGGGTTGGGCCGATCACTCCCAGCATTCCGACCGTGTTGCTGCTGGTGACAAAGCGGGATGTTACCAGGCTGACACCGGCCGAGCGACTTAGGGATGTTTCAGACCCGATGTAGATCTGTACTCCATCCGCGGACATGCAGCGTGACAACAGCTGGAGAATGATCCCCTTCTTTTCAAAAGCCTCGTAGATCTCCTTCATTCTGGCCGCATCGCTGAACTCGGGCTGATCAAGTATGCGGGCCTGTCCTTCCACGAAAACGTCGTCGCCGTCAACTGTAACAGCCTGTTCACTGATGCGGAGGGCGCGGGACATGAGATGGTCGTACTTCGTTTTTTCGTTCTTCATCTCTGCCAGAACGCGTTCACGTGCCTGGGTGATCGTCAAGCCCTGCATCATCCCGTTGAGGTAATTGCCCATTCTGACCAGTTCTTCCGGGTCGTGGTCCTCTTCGGTTTCTATCAGGCGGTTTTGGACTGCTCCGTTGCTGGAAACCAGGATGGCCAGGATCTTGCGGTGGCCCAGGCGGATGAACTCGATGTGGCGGAATACATCCGAGTTGAAACTGGGGGCGACAACGATGCCCATGTAGTTTGAGAGTTGCGACAGGGTGCGGCTGGTTTCTTTCAGTATGTCGGAAAGCCCGGCGCCGGCCTTTCTGCAATGATTGATGATCTGGCGTTTTTCATCACGACTGACCTGACGCAATGCAACCAGTGAATCAACGTAAAAGCGGTAGGCTTTCTCTGTGGGGATTCTGCCGGCGGATGTATGAGGTGAAGTAAGCAGCCCCATCTCTTCCAGGTTGGCCATTACGTTGCGCACCGTGGCGGATGAGAGCGTCATGGCGTGACGGCGCGCGACGGCGCTACTGCCGACCGGTTCGGCTGTGGCGATGTAGTCTTCGACAATTGCTTCCAGTATCTGTCTGCTGCGTGCTGAAAGTTCGACATTCATGGCAAGACCCCAAAAAAATAGCACTCGACACCTTTGAGTGCTAACAATTCAAAGGTAATAAGTGCCCCGTGTTTTGTCAAGGAGATTTGAGGAAAAGTAGATCTAATTGATCACGGCAGTCATATTTTAAAGCTGCCGGATCTGTTGAGGCTGGAAAAGGATCCGGCCACAGTCACTATGGTTGGCGATATATGCAGATAATCCCGTTTAATTTGCCCGGTAGAGCAGCTGATTATTCTTCCACCGGCATCCTGCCGTTTCTTTTGACAAACTCCAGTTGCTCACGTTTGCGGGTCAATGCTTCTTTACAATAGCTCCATATCCGGTAACTTTCCACGCTGAGGATGGTTATACCGGATCCGAAAACCGCCCAGTAGTTGTCGTCCAGGGCTTTGGCGAAATGGTAGAACAGAAAAAAGGCGGTCAGATAACCGACATGGCAAAAGCTGCTCTTATGTTCGACTCCGGCCATCATGCGGGACAGGCTGAGTATGATCGCGGAAAATGTGTAGAGCAGAAGCACAAGGTTGATCATGTGGGGGGGCGGCGGAGCCCCGAGCAAGGCCCGTACGTCGTCCGGATGCGGAAGCAGGGGGAAACCCCGCCATGCCATCATGCTGACAACCATGAACAGTGACATGGCCAGCAATCCGCGGTTGGAGAAATAAGACAGACGCTTGATGTCCGCACTGATCTCCATAAGCAGCGAGTCGCGCTGGCTTTGGGTTGTGGTTGCGCCTGGCGCCGGCTGGTTGTCGGTGTTTTCCGTCATGATTGTCTGGTGGCTGCTTTACGCCTGTTGCCGCTTATGTCTGGGAACTCAGCTTGGAGGATCAATGCTGTCATTCGGAGTATCCGTGCCATTTCGAGCCGCCCGCAGTTTCTTACTCAGGTTATAGAGAGATTGGGCTATTCTGTCAAGTTCCCGCGGAAAGTGTGCGGGGGGTGTTGCGGGAAGCTCATCGCTTTCCGCCTGCAGAGCCAGACTGCTTAATTTCTGCAACGGCTGGAAGACGCTTCTCAACAGAAGCGCGGTGACACCGCCGACGGTAAGAACCAGAATCATCAGGGTGAAGGCGATCATCTGGTTCCTGATTGAGGACATGGACTCCAGCAGTGCTTTTCTGGAAAGCCCGATATCCAGGGTTCCCAGAACTTTCTGCCCCGCCGGATGGACATGGCAGGCGGCATTTGAGCACTCCGGTTCGTTATAGATCGGCGTCGTGATGGAGATGGTCTCTTCGCCCGCGCCGTTTTTAAAGATCCGGACCTGCTCCATCCTGCCGAGTGTGGATACAGGGACCTTTCCTGCGTGACAGATAATGCACCCCTCGGCGGTCTTGTCAACCTGACGGTTCAACTCTTCGGCATGCGTCGATATGTTGACGATCCCCTTCTTGTTGAAAATCCGTATATGCTCGACACCCTTCTGCTGGCCGATGTTGTGAATGATCGTCGTCAGTATCTCGTTATCGTTCTTCAGCATGGCATAGCGGGTAGATTTCAGAACCGTGTCGGCCAGGTTTGTAGCATTCACCGCGCTGTCGCGATCGACAATGTTTTTTATTGCCGAATACAGCATCAGAAAACAGACTACGACAAATCCGGTGACGGCTATTCCAACCGGGATGAGTGCCCGGCCTGCGAGACTTTTGAACATGGTTTGCTACTCCTGTGGGTTATTACGGGCCATATATAAAATCAGACCTCCGAAACATTGAAATTCCGGAGGTCTGACTGCAACCAGCTACATGCTGACTACAAACCGCGCGTTACTCCGTCTTGTGACATGTAGCGCAATTTGCTGCTACTGTAAAGGCTGTTTTTCCGTCATGGCATGCGCCGCATGACTTGCCTTTTTCCATGGCCTTCATGCTGACTTTGATTTTGCTCTTGCCGGTCGGGAACAGTTTGGGATGGCATTTGTCACACCCATAGAGTCCGGTGTGAGCAGAGTGACTGAACTTGACATTGCCGGCTCCCTTGATGATGTATTTCTGGTCGACGGTCGGATGACAACCACCACATTTTTTGATATCAAAGGCTTTTTTCCCGTCGTGACAAGCTCCACACGATTTACCCTTGTACATTTCAGCCATGCTGACGCTGTTCTTGCTGCGTGCGGTGGCGTAGAGCCTTGTATGGCATTTGTCGCAGGAATGACTTTCCGCGTGTTTGGCGTGGCTGAAACCGACGACTCCGGCACTGCTTATCGTGAATTTCAGATCTTTTACCGGATGGCAACCGGAACAGTTCTTGATGCTGAAAGCCTTCTTACTGTCATGGCAGGCGCCGCATGATTTTCCTTTGTACATCTCCGCCATTGTTACCCGCTTGTTGGGACCGGCGGCAAACAGGGCCGGATGGCAGGTGTTGCAGTCGGGAGAAGCTGCAAGATGCTTCTTGTGACTGAAATAAGTTGGACCAGTCGCCTTGACCGAGTAAGTGATCTCCTTGACGTGGTGGCAACGGATACATTCTTTCAGAGCAAATGCTTTAGCGCCGTTGTGACAGGCGCCGCATGATTTTCCTTTTTCCATGTCCGCCATCGTGTAGCGGACTTTTTTCTTGATTACATAGATGCTGTCGTGGCAGGCGCTGCATTTGTTGGTCATGCCGCTCTGTTTCAAGTGATCCTTGTGGCTGAACTTTACTTTGCCGGCCCCTTTTGTTGTGAAAGTTATATCCCTGATTTCGACAGCTTCGGCAGTCATGCAACCAATCAATATAACAATCAGCATGGCTATGGCATTCACAAAACTACGATGCATGAAATCCTCCTGTACTTGACATTCAGTGTATTTGTAATCGTGTTTACTGTTAACCGGACGGCTTTCGTGGGAACTAATGACTTCCCGAAAACCGGTCTCCATGCCGTTTGAACCTTTGCAAGATCAATGGGAATGTGGGTCTGCATGTGGGTCAGCATGTTCTACCTCTTCCCATCCGTCCCACATTGGTTTGAAGTAGGCCAGAGGAGTATGTCCAAGGGTTGCCAGGTAGATGTGTACAAAGAGGAAAGCGCAGAAACAGCATGCGATCAGATAATGAGCGCTTACCAGAGTCTTGATGCCCCCGATTATCATGATAACTTCCCGAAGCGGAGCAACGTACATCAAAATTATGCCGGAGAAGATTACCAGCGGTAAAAGCACGAGCATTATGACCAGATAGGCGGCTTTCTGCATCGGGTTGAACTTGTTGTCCGGGGTTCCGTGATGCGGGTTGGGTTGCCCCTTGAAGTACTTGAAGAAATAGAAAAAGGCCTGTCGGAATATTCCGGATTTGATGTCGTTAAACGTTGGAATATATAACTTGGCCAATGTGCCTGCCACAAACATGTAATAGAATAACCAGAGTATATAGGAAATGGAAACCACTATTCCGGCGGTGTTATGAAGTTCGATGGCTGCCTTGTAGGTGCCGAAAATATTCAGAACATCGGGGAACCTGATGTTGATGCCGGTTACGCAGAGCGTGACGATACCGAAGGCATTTAACCAGTGCCAGATCCTGACGGGCATGGGAGTGAGGTAGACATATTCAGTATGTTTCATTATCTTAATGCTCCTTTCTGTTTCTTCTCGTCAGGAATCTGAATGAGCCGTGAACGATAGGCATCATCATGCCACCGGCAATGATCATTGCGCCGATTATATTGAGCGCGGTGCTGCGGGTGGAACCCATCATATAGAAATCCGGCGTACCGTACAAAATGTCCAGAATGGCGCCGCTTTCAACTTCAACCCGGCTGTATCCCCCGCTGGTGTCCGGGAAAGCCATGAAGCTCTTCTGCATGGCTTTAGGCCCGGAAGCGTGGCAGAAAGAACAGTCCCAGCGGTTTTCCAGAATCTGGAAGCTGTGGGTAGCCACTTCAGGCATCATCATGCCCCATAACCGCATATCTTTCTTGCGAACTTCAAAGTTGAAGTCCCTTAACTCTTTAAGTGAAATCAGTCGGTCACCGTTTTTATCTATCAGTCTGCTGACATCTCCATTGATCGGGTTCAATGCGACCAGTTCGTCGTGTTTGGCCGGTTTGAAGTCGCCGTACGAAGTGTTGCCTGCCTGCCGTTTCTGGATGGACATGGTGATGACGTAGTTTTTAGAGCTTGTATGGCAGGTAACGCAGGGCAGGGCATCGATGTGCAGGTCTGCCTGCGGCAACCATTTGTCATGACTTTTGACGATCTTGCCGAGATTGTGGCACTTTGCGCATTTAGCATTGATGTCGTCGCCGGAAACGGCAACCAGGGATTTGACCTCATGCGGGTTGTGGCAATCGTTGCATGCTGCCTTGCCACCGTGGATGCTGGCGGCGTATTCGCTTTGTACCGATGAGTGACACTCTTTACAACTGGCTTTGGACGGTTTGAAACCGTCAGTCGGGTGATTTGCTGTTACTGAATCATGACATGTGTTGCAACCTATCGCTGCGTGACTGGTGACGGCAAACATGGCCGGATCCAGATACAGTCGTTCACCGGACTTTTTAATAATGTCCTTGTTGCTGTGGCACGACAGGCACTTGTCGTTACCAGTGTCTTCTGCCGATGACACTGTAACTGCCAGCATCGTGAGTGCTGTTACAAGAACTGCCAGCTTCCATGCGAGAATCTTTTTCACAATTGCTCTCTTTCTCCGGCCTGCTTTTTACACGTCCGGATAAATGGTATTGAGTCTGCCGCATTATATTTAATCATGGTTATTTAATGGTTGTGTCCGTATTTAGTGGTGTTTTACGGCATGTGGTTCGGTGACTTTGTTTTTGCTGAGTCCCTTGGCAAAACCCAGGAACATCAGGAGTGCGGGAATAACCTGGACTACAACTATCAGAGCGCAGAACCCAAGGAATGCCCAAACGAATAAGCTGCTATTGTCTTCCCTGGTGCCGCTCGCAGCAAAAGCGCTGGAAGCGGAGCATAACATCATCATGAGTGCATATTTCGTGGCCGTTGCTTTCATAACATCCCCCTGTTCGTGTTTGATTTAGTGTACCGCTAGTTGCCAGAATTGAAACTATTTCTTTTATTTATCTGCGGTTTGCAGTTTTTCCATGTTTTTGAATGCACATTCGACCGCCTGGAGTATCTCTTCCCGACCTTCCGCGTCGACCGGTTTCAGGGCATGGTAAAATATCCCTTCAGCTCTCAGCTTTTTGATGCGCAATAGCGATGTATCGGCAGCCACAAGGATTATTGACAGTTTACGATTGCACTGCTTGAGAAGCGGAATTAGTTCGGTGGCATTAATTTCATCAAACTTTGTTCCCAGAAGAACAACCTGGGCTGTCTTTTTGAGGATGCCGTACAGGGCGCTTGCTACTGAATTGGTGACGATCACATTGTAGCCGGACTCTATGAACATATCAGCCATTTGCTTTCTGCTGACCAGATCTTCGTCCACTATTAAAAGTCCTTGCATGATATCACCTCCACCTGCTCCGGAGGGCACTTTCTCGGTCTTTGTCTTACGCTGTTTTGTCGGCACGGGCCAAATCCTTGCCGGTATTCTTTTCGCCGGATTTAAACAGTCCTGCAATCATTCCTCCAAACAATAACAAGGCTGGAACAAACTGAAACAGGACGATCAGCACTCCAAAAGATATAAATCCAATGGCCAGTATGCCAAGGTCTTCAGCGTTACCTGCACCTCTTGAAGCAAATGCCTGAGTGGCCGTGAAAATGGCCAATGCGGTTGTCGTAATTGTTTTCATGACGTTCTCCTAAAAAAAATATCAAGTGTTCATCTGAAATTGAGACGGCTTTCGTGAACACTATAGCAGCCTTTATGCCAAAAGCATAAATATTTGTAATGTGCTTATAATACTGAATAATATTTAATTATTATTTTGTAGCTCGAAATTTTGATGAAATGGTGTATAATCTTTTCATACAGTTTTGTACTGTATATAAGTTAAATATTATTTACCAGTATGCCGTTATTACTCAATATATCTAGTTATTTTCCTGATGCCTGCAATGTATGGCTTTTTTATACACAGTTTAGTTGATCTAGCGGTCTACTGCTCTAAAGTGGTCGAATCCGGAGTTGAAATAAGGTAAATATTGGGTAAATATCATTGACTTGCGCAGATTAAACGGGGTAATGTGTCTCGGTGTATACACAATATACAAAGAGTTATCGATGTTGGAGAAAGGTGGAATAGATGGGCAAGATCGCCATTCTTGTGGTTGATGATGAAGCGGTGATAAGGGACGGTTTGCAGCGGACGCTGGCTGGTGAGCGTTTTGAAGTGGAAACCTGCAAAAGTGGGCATGCCGCCATCGAACTTCTTCAGGATAAGGAGTACGATCTGATAATTACAGATCTGAAGATGCCCGGTATGAACGGCATTGAAGTTCTGAAAGCGGTCAAGGGGCTGCAGCCTGATATCCCGGTAATAATGATAACCGGTTACGCTACTGTGGACACTGCCGTGGAAGCAATGAAAAACGGGGCCACGGACTACATCACCAAGCCATTTACTCCACAGCAGATACTTGAAAAAATTGAGAGGTCGCTTGAACAGCGGTCGGTTATGATTGATGATATGTTCCTGAAGAAGGAGATCACCAGTCATCACGGTTTTGATGCTTTTGTCGGTGAAAGCCGTGAAATGCAGAAAGTATATCGCCGCATCATCCAGGTCGCTTCTTCCGACAGCACCGTGCTGATAACCGGTGAAAGCGGAACAGGCAAGGAGTTGGTGGCCCGGGCAATTCACCGCAACAGTCCCCGTCGGGATCAGCCCTTTGTGGCGCTGGATTGCAGTTCGCTTGCTGAAAACCTGCTGGAAAGCGAGCTGTTCGGACACGTCAAAGGTTCATTTACAGGAGCGATTCAGACCAAGATGGGGCTTTTCAGGGTGGCGGACGGCGGCACACTATTCCTTGATGAGGTCGCCAATATCAGCATGTCAACACAGGCCAAACTTCTGAGGGTGTTGCAGGAGAGAATGGTTACTCCGATCGGCGGCACTCAGCCGATTCCAATCAACATCCATCTGGTCGCTGCCACCAACCGTAGTCTGAAGTCGATGGTTTCCGAGGGGAGCTTTCGTGAGGATCTCTTTTTTAGACTTAATATCATTCCGATCGATCTGCCGCCACTCAGGGAGCGCAAGGGGGATATCTCCTTGATGATCAGCCATTTTATGAGAAAATATAACGCCGATTTTGGCAAACAGATCCGTGGCATGGCTCCTGACGCCATGGCCTTTCTGGAGGAGTATCCATTTCCGGGAAATGTCCGTGAACTTGAAAACACGATTGAACGTGCCGTCGTGCTTGCCGAGGGTGATATCATTCACAAGGAGGATCTTGAACTTGCCGAACGTGACGGTCAGGAATCGCCTGTTCCAAGCGCCTACGTGCCGACAAGCGCAGAAGAGCTCAAGGAGATGAAACGCCATATCAGGGATAAGGCTGTTGAGGATATTGAGAAGGCCTTCGTAATCAGCGCACTGGAACGCAACAACTGGAACGTTACCCATGCCGCCGAGGAAACCGGAATATTGCGACCCAATTTCCAGGGAATGCTGAAGCGACTAGGTATATCGATCAAGACCCAATTTGCAAAATAGCCGTTTATATCAGGCAGTGAAATCATCAATCAGTGATCTGTTGTAAGCAGGCAGTGTCACTGTAAATGTTGTGCCCTCGCCCAGAACGCTTTTCACTTCAATAGTCCCACCGTTGTTTTCAACGATTCCGTACGAAATCGACAACCCCAGACCGGTGCCTTCCGACTTGGTGGTAAAAAACGGGTCAAAAATATGGCTGAGATTCTCTTTGGAAATGCCGCTGCCGGTATCGGTGATATCGGTGCGGACCGACGAACGGTTTTCGTTGGTGGATGTTGATATGGTCAGGGTGCCACCATCGGGCATGGCATGGCTGGCATTCAATATCATATTGATCAGAACCTGATGGATCTGTCCCGGATCAACCAGAACATCCGGAAGGTTATCGGCATAGTTTTTCACGAACGCAATATCATGGAAACTCGGCTGCTTGTAAACCAGATCGATGACCTTGTCGATCAGAGAGCTGAGGCAGATCGCCTCTTTGTGGGGCATCGCTTCGCGCGAGAATTCAAGCAGCCTGCTGACGATATCGGCGCATCTTCTTGTCTCGGATATTATCTTCTCGATATCCGGTTTTAGCTCGGGATTAAGGCGGACGTCGCTGTCTATGATTGAAGAGTAGAGCAGTACTCCCGTCAGGGGATTGTTGATTTCATGAGCTATGCCAGCCACCAGTTTTCCCAGTGAAGCCAGCTTTTCCGAACGATGCAGATGGTGCTCGATGCGTTTGATTTCTTCCGAGCGTTCTTCGACCTTGCTTTCAAGGCTGTTCCCCCACTCCTGCAATTCTTCATGTGCCTTTTTCAGGTTGACGGTCATCATGTTGACCGATTCTGAAAGCCTGCCGAGCTCATCGTCCGATACTGCCGTGACCTTGGCGTCAAGTTTACCTTCGGCCACCAGATTGGCATGATTTGTCAAAAGTTTTACCGGCCTGTTTACCATTCTCTGGATGAGCACATTAATAAGTATGCCGGTGAATATCAGCAAGAAACAGGTGAACAGAAAAAACTCCAGCCGGTACTCGTGAGATTTGTTGTTCATGTCCTCCATGGATACGATGATATCCAGCATTCCGAGCACATTATGGCTCTGCGGATGAACATGGCAGGCTGCGGTAATGCAGGCCGGTTGATTGTAGATCGCCTTGGTGAATCCCAACACCTCCTTGTCGTCACAATTCGTAAAAATCCGACTCCGTTGCGTTGGCGAAACATGCAGGCGCGGATTGTCATTCTCCTGGTGGCACATGGTGCACGCCTCGGCATTCTTGTCCAGGACTATGCCGATTTCGGTCTTGGTGCTTGAAAAAACGACCTTGCCTTCTCTGTCAATCAACCTGATATGGACGAAATTGGGATCCTGGCCGATGCGACTGATCATGTCGTACATTCGGCCTTTGTCATTTTTGAGCATGGCGTCGTAGGCGCTCTGATTGATGACTTCGGCCACCTGGTCGGCGTTGGATACGGCATATTTCAGCATTGCATTACGAAAGTTTTTTACGTTGATGTAATCCAGCAGGGCCATGAATACGGCCAGGATCAATGATATGACCAGGGTGAGTTTGGTGATCAGGCTGAGGCCGAGTTTCATGTGATGGTATCCGTCAAGGGGATGAAGTGGGCATAATTTGTTAATTTTTATATTGTTTCAAGGCAAGAGTCAAGTCAGGTTTATGCATGTGCCCATTTAGCGCAGCGGCTCCTGTCTAAACGTGGTTTCGCAGCATCAATTGTGACGGGTGCGGAGATAGGTAAGCCTGCCCGGCCAGATACTGTTTATCGTATTTGGATATGTAGTGTTTTAGCAGCGTCACCGGAACTATCAGCGGCAGCAGATGGTTCAGGTACTGGTCGATGATCTCCAGAAGTTCGCTCTTTTCGGCCGGTGTCAGTTCATGCTTGAAGTAGCCCACGATATGGTGCAGCACGTTAGTATTCTTCTTGACGGTAGCCTGCATTGCCAGCCCCTTCATAAACAGTTCCTGGTAGCGCCGGAGCAGTTCGGGTAAATTCAACTCCTTGCCATGCGCCACCAAAACTCCCATTTCGCGATAGACCTGCGGGCTGTGGGCCATCATCAACAGTTTATGGGCGGTATGGAACTCAACCAGTTTTCCCGCAGTGGGGACTGTTTTCAGAAAATCCTTCCAGCGCCGATAGCTGAATACCCTCTCGATGAAGTTTTCCCTGATAACCAGGTCGTTCAGGCGTCCCTCTTCCTCCATTGGCAAAAGCGGGAAGGCCTTGACCACCTCGGCGGCAAACAGGCCGGTGCCGTTTTTTACAGCGACTCCGTTGTTGTAGATTTTTACTCGAAACAGACCGGAACTGGGGGAGTCCTTCTTGAAGATGAAGCCGCATAGATCCTGGGAGTCCAATTCCATGGCCTTTGCCTTGCAGAAGGCTGACATCTGATCCGTCTTGTCGATGCGGCTCTTGCCGGTGATCAGGCGTGGGGCGTCCCGTTCTCCCTCCAGCCGCATCGATTCCCGCGGAACCGGCAGGCCACAGCCGACTTCGGGGCAGACCGGAATGAAGTTAAAGAAGGAGCCGAGAACATCGGTGATGTAACGGTCATGCTTGTGGCCGCCATCGTACCTGACGCGCTCACCCAGCAGGCAGGCGCTGACACCGATGTTGATGCTGGTTGATTTTGTGGGCATGCGGTCTCTCCATGGAACCGGAATTACATGAATTTGGGTGACAGTTAATAACAGATTCGCTATTAAAAGCAATCATTCGGATCATACCAACAGATCAGATCAGGAGAATGGAAAATGCTTGATTTTAACATCAACAATTCACTCTGCACACGCTGCGGCGAATGCATTGATGACTGCCCGGCCCGGATCATTTCCATGCAGGATGGCGCCCCAACAATTGTCCCCGACAAGGAGTCCGCCTGTTATCGCTGCCAACATTGCCTGGCGATCTGCCCAACCGGCGCTCTCTCCATACTCGGAGTCGGTCCGGCCGACTGCCAACCGCTGTATGATGCTTTTCCGCAGCCAGACAGGCTGGAAGCGCTGATCAGGGGGCGCCGCTCGGTTCGCCGCTACAAACAGCAAAACCTGGAGCCGGAACTGATGCAGCATCTGCTGGACGTGGCCTGGCAGGCACCGACTGGGGTCAACTCCCGAGACGTGCTCTTCACGGTGGTCGATGATCTCCTGAAAATGGTCCGACTGCGGGAAGTGGTCATGGATGGGCTTGGGCGCCTGGTGCGAGAAATGCGGCTTCCGGCGGAGATGGCTTTCTTCGCCAATTTTGTCAGGTTGTGGGAGGAGAAAAAAGTGGATATCCTCTTTCGCGATGCGCCGCATCTGCTGATTGCCAGCGCGCCCCGCGATGCGGCGTCTCCGCTGCCGGACTGCCTGATCGCGCTTTCATACTTCGAATTGTATGCACAGAGCCAGGGGGTGGGTACGCTCTGGAACGGCCTGGCCAAATGGGGCCTCTTTGACCTCCTTCCCGACATGCGCGGTCTGCTCGGCATTCCGAAGGAACATCTGATCGGCTATGCAATGACCTTTGGCAAGCCTGCCGTGCAGTACGCCAGAACGGTTCAGCATGGTTCGGCAAATGTTACCTGGGTGTCCTTATAACATGAGCGTTCAGAAATGTTACCGGTTACGATAAAACAAGGCCGGCAGCGCTTCAACGGACTGGTTTCCGGCCAGATATTCAAGCGCCACTGACGCCTTCCATGTTCGCCCCTATCTAAAATAGTATCGGTCAAGCAACGCTTGCCCGGGTCACTTCACAAACAGCAAATATCCGCTATACTTCAACATCCGGTCTGAACAACTTGCTTCTATACTACTGTCAAAACCATAACGGAGGTGCATGATGTTGATATTTCACGTCAACGGTAAGGAACGGCGGGTTGATGTAACTCCGGACACTCCGCTGCTTTGGGTTCTGCGGGAAAAACTGGGGCTTGCCGGTTCCAAGTTCGGCTGTGGCGAAGGGCTGTGCGGCGCCTGCACGGTCCATGTTGACGGGCAGCCGTTGCGCTCGTGTGTCACCCCGGTGGGGGATGTTCGAGGGAAGAAAGTCATGACCATCGAAGGGATACCGGAAAATCATCCGGTCAAGAAAGCCTGGTTGGCGCAGGAGGTCTCCCAGTGTGGTTACTGCCAGCCGGGGCAGATCATGTCTGCGGTGGCGCTGCTCAAGAAAAAGCCGAAACCGAACGATGCCGACATCGATCGCGCGATGAGCGGCAATCTCTGCCGCTGCGGCACCTATGGCCGTATCCGGCGCGCAATCCATGCCGCCGGCGCCGGAGCGTCAACGAAGGGAGGAAAGAAACCATGAGCGAGGGTACCGGAATCAGCCGGAGACAGTTCATGAAGACCAGTGCACTGGCCGGAGGCGGTCTGCTGCTGGCCTGTCATATACCTTTTGGCAGTCGCAATGCGACCGCAGCGGGCGAAACTGTGTTTGCCCCGAATGCCTTCCTGCGTATCGGAACGGACGAGTCGGTGACGGTGATTGTCAACAAATCCGAAATGGGGCAGGGGGTCTATACTTCACTGCCGATGCTGCTGGCCGAGGAGCTGTGTTGTGACTGGCAAAAGGTGCGTTTCCAGCCATCGCCGGTCGCTCCCGAGTACAACCATGCCCAGTTCGGGCCGATCATGGTCACCGGCGGCAGCACCAGCGTGCGTTCCGAGTGGGAGCGGCTCTCGTTGGCCGGGGCTGCGGCGCGTGAGATGCTGGTGGCAGCCGCTGCCGGAAGGTGGAAGGTCGACCCGGCAGCCTGTCGGGCCGAGAACGGAATCGTGCTTGGCCCTGGCGGGAAACAGCTCAGTTTTGGCAAGCTGGCTGCCAGCGCCGCCAAACTGCCGGTGCCCAGGGAGCCGCGGCTGAAATCCGGAGCCAGGAAGTTGCTCGGCAAGCCGCTGCATCGTCTGGACAGTCCGGCCAAGATCAACGGTTCCGCCATTTTCGGCATCGATGTGGCCGTGCCCGGCATGCTGGTCGCCGTAATCGCCAGGCCGCCGGTCTTCGGCGGCAGGGCCAAAAGCTTCGATGCCTCCGGGGCGCTGGCCGTGCCCGGAGTAAGGCAGGCGCTGGCTGTGGATGCCGGCGTGGCGGTCGTGGCCGACGGCTTCTGGCCGGCCATGAAGGGCAGGGAAAAGTTGCAGATCGTTTGGGAGGAACCTGAGGAGTCCAAAATTTCCACATCTGCGATGCGCCGGGATTATGCCCGCCTGGCCGCGACACCCGGCCTGACGGCGCGCAAGGACGGCGATGCGCCTGCCGTGCTTGCGACTGCAAAAAAACGGTTCGAGGCCGAATACGAAGTGCCCTACCTGGCCCATGCCCCGATGGAGCCGCTCAACTGTTTCGTGGATCTGAAGGCAGACAGCTGCCTGATCCGCACCGGCAGCCAGTTTCAGACCGTGGACCGCAATGCCGCGGCGCGGGTAGCCGGGCTCAAGCCGGAACAGGTAACGCTGGAGACCACCTTCCTGGGGGGCGGTTTTGGCAGGCGGGCCTGCACCGGTTCCGATTTCGTGATCGAAGCGGTCCAGGTGGCCAAGGCGATCAAACTGCCGGTCAAGGTGATCCGTACCCGTGAAGACGATATGCGTGCCGGATACTACCGACCGATGTGGTATGACCGGGTGTCTGCCTGCCTGGATGAAAAGGGGATGCCGCTGGCCTGGCACCATTGCATCGTGGGGCAGTCGATCATCGCCGGAACGCCCTTCGAGTCGGCCATGGTAAAGGATGGCATCGACGATACTTCGGTGGAAGGCGCCGCCAATACCCCCTATGAGATTCCCAACCTGCAGGTGGAGCTGCACAGTCCGAAGAACGCGGTGCCGGTACTCTGGTGGCGTTCGGTTGGACATTCTCACACTGCCTTCGTGATGGAGTGCTTCCTGGACGAACTGGCCCATGCCGCCGGCATTGACCCCTTTCAATATCGCCGCCGGCTGTTGGCCAAACATCCCCGTACCCTGAAAGTCCTGGAAACTGTCGCGGAAAAGGCCGGTTGGGGCAAACCGCTTCCCAAAGGGCATGGTCGCGGCATCGCCGTGCATGAGTCATTTGGGAGCTTCGTTGCCCAGGTGGCCGAGGTGTCCATCGATAAAAAGGGGGCTTTAAAGATACACCGGGTGGTCTGCGCCATCGACTGCGGCCGCATCGTCAATCCGGACACCATCAAGGCCCAGATGGAGTCAGGCATCACCTTCGGCCTTTCTGCTGCTCTCTTCGGGGCGATTACCCTTAAAAACGGGCGGGTGGAGCAGGGCAATTTTCATGATTACCAACTGATGCGCATGCAGGGCATGCCCAGGGTAGAGGCGTATATCATCGACAGTAGCGAGCATCCCGGAGGTGTGGGTGAGCCGGGCGTGCCCCCGATCGCTCCGGCGCTTGCCAATGCGCTGTTTGTCGCAACCGGCGCGAGGGTCCGCTCCCTGCCGATTACTGCGGAAAAGATTTTAGCGGCGCTTGGAAAGGGGTGACAGATTGACCGAGCTTGAACTGTACGAGGAAATGGTGCATTTGACCCGCCGGGGTGAGCCGTTTGTCCTGGCCACGGTAGTCTCCCATGGCGGGTCGTCCCCCCGCAAGGCCGGCGCCAAGATGCTGGTGAAAAGTGACGGCAGCTGTCTGGGGACGGTGGGGGGCGGACGTGTCGAACAGGAAACAATCGCGGCTGCTGTTGAGACCCTGGCCGGTGGCGATCCGCGCACGCTGGAATTCACCCTGACCGAGGAGAACGGCTATGCCTGCGGCGGCAGCATGTCGGTGTTTGTGGAAGCGCAAGGCCGCCTGCCATTGCTGGTGATGTTCGGCGCCGGGCATGTGGGGCGAGCCGTGATCCGGCTGGCGCATGGCTGCGGTTTCAGGGTGCTCGTGGTCGATGACCGGCCAGATTGTGCCCTGCCGGAACTGCTGCCAGGCGCCGACCGGATCGTCTGCGCAGCGGTTGCCGATGCATTCGGAGAATTGCAACTGGATCGGAAGAGTTTCGCGGTGATCGCCACGTCGGCGCATTTGCACGACTTTGATGCAGTACGAGGCTGCCTGGCCACCGAGGCTGCTTTCATCGGCCTGCTGGGTAGCCGGCGCAAGCGAGAGACATTGCTGAAGACACTTGAATCCGAAGGGTTCGATGCCGCCCAGCTGGCACGGGTGGTCACACCGGTGGGACTCGATATCGGCGCGCAAACACCGGAGGAAATCGCCGTCAGCATTGTCGGGCAGCTGATCGCCATCAGGAACGGCAAATGAGCGGCATTGTCGCGGCGGTCCTGCTGGCGGCCGGAAAATCCCGACGCATGGGGAGCTGCAAACAGTTGCTGCCGCTGGGCGGAACCACGGTGATCGGCCGCTGCCTTGATATGCTGGTAGTGGCGGGCATAAGTGAAATCGTGGTGGTGGTCTCGCCGGAAGGCGGGTTAGTGGTTGAAGCCGCTATGGAATTCCCGGTGCGAATCGTGGTCAACAGGGCTGCCGAAGGGGATATGGCCTCATCGGTCAGGGCCGGCCGGGATGCCGTTTCTGCCCAGGCCAGCGGGGTGATCGTTGCCTTGTGCGATTATCCACTGGTGGCGTCCGCCACTCTTGAAAATCTGGTCAGGCAGCATGCTGCTTCACCGGACCGGATCGTCATACCGACCCATGCCGGACGTCGTGGCCATCCACTGCTGTTCCCGCGTTTCATTCTGGATGAACTGACGCCGGATCAGACTCTACGGCACCTGGTATCGCGATATACTGACAGAATATGTCATGTCAAAGTGGACGATTCCGGCATACTTGTTGACATGGACACTCCCGAGGATTACCGGCGCATCTGCGATAGCGTTCCGCCAGCGGCCTAGCGCGATGCATTTTTTCGGGTTGCATTGGATTAAAGTTCAGGTATAAAAGATAATAACGGTCTTGTTGGGTGGTGACGCCGGTTCACCATCCGGACAGGACTTGAGCCGGCAGCGCTCAAAGCGCAAGGCTGACCATATTGTGCGGGTCCACCGCATGTGTCACCGTATCAGACGCAATCCAAGACAGGAGGGAGCCCCGCCATGACCATCCGCCGCATTGCCAAGATCTTCAAAAGCCGTCCTACAATCGAGGGGGCCGGAGTGCACCTGAAACGGGCCTTCGGATATTCCCAGGTGCTGCAGTTCGACCCGTTTCTGATGCTGGATGATTTCCACACCTCCAACCCGGATGAGTATCTGGCCGGTTTCCCCTGGCACCCCCACCGAGGCATCGAGACCATCACCTACGTACTGGAGGGGCTGGTTGAGCATGGCGACAGCATGGGCAACAGGGGGGTGATCGGTGCCGGCGACGTGCAGTGGATGACCGCCGGCAGCGGTATCATTCACCAGGAGATGCCGCAATTGAGTCCCACCGGTACCATGTGGGGATTTCAGTTCTGGGCCAATCTGCCGGCTGTGCAGAAGATGATGGCGCCGCGCTACCGCGACGTCAAAACGGCCGATATCCCGCAGGTAGAGCTGGAAAACGGTGTACAGGTAAAGGTGATCGCCGGGGAAGTCGGGGGCGTAAAGGGGCCGGTGGCTGATATCGTGATAGAACCGGAAATGCTGGATGTAAGCGTGCCGGCCGGCACGGTATTCACGCATGGGCTGCCCTTGGGGCATACCGCCTTTGCCTACATTCTGTCCGGCGAAGGTTATTTCGATGACCAGCGCGACGCCTATGCCTATGAGATGGTCGGCCACGGCTGGTCGGACACCGAGCGGCGCTGTTCCTGCTCGGCCGAGACCGTGGTGCTGTTCGAGCATGCCGGAGATGCGGTTACTATCACGACCACTGACAAAGCGGTGCGCTTCCTGTTTGTCTCCGGGAAGCCGCTGGGTGAACCGGTGGCCTGGTACGGTCCGATAGTTATGAATACCCAGGAGGAGTTGAAGCTTGCCTTCGAGGAGTACAAACAGGGGACGTTTGTCAAATGAGTCCCCAAGAATAACGGGAGGAATAAATCATGTGCAAGATATTGATAGTACATTACAGCATGTACGGACATGTTTACCGGATGGCCGAAGCTGTTGCCGAAGGGGTTCGCGGTGTGGCCGGATGTGAAGCGCTCATCAAACGGGTACCCGAAACCTTGCCGGATGAAGTGCTGGAGAAGATGGGAGCGCTGGAGGCGGGCAAGGGTATGGCCCATGTTCCGGTTGCCACGGTTGAAGATCTGGTCGAGGCCGATGCCATAATCTTCGGTACTCCGACCCGTTTCGGTAACATGTGCGGCCAGATGCGCCAGTTCCTGGATGCCACCGGCGGTTTGTGGATGAAAGGCGCGTTGGTGGGCAAGGTCGGCAGTGTGTTCACCAGTTCAGCCACCCAGCACGGAGGCCAGGAATCCACGATTCTCAGTTTCCATATCACGCTGTTTCATCAGGGGATGGTGGTGGTCGGCCTGCCCTACTCGTTTGCGGGGCAGATGGGAATCGGGGAAATCACCGGATGTTCGCCTTACGGGGCCTCCACCATCACTGGCGGCCAGGGTGAACGGATGCCGAGCGAGAATGAACTGGCCGGTGCCCGCTTCCAGGGCGCCCACGTGGCCGGAATCGCCGCCAGACTGAAAGGTTGATTCAAAACAGTAACATCTGTATCGTTCGTATGTTATCTGAAATCCAATTTGACAAAGGAGAAAATCAATGGGATCAAAAGGGCGCGAGATTATCGGGATGGACGTTGATGAACTGCTGGGGTTACTCAAAAAGGCATACAGCGACGAGTGGCTGGCCTACTACCAGTACTGGCTGGGAGCCAAGCTGGTCAAGGGGCCGATGAAGGATGCGGTCGGGGCTGAACTGCTGCAGCATGCCACCGAGGAGTTGCTGCACGCCGATATGGTGGCCATGCGCATCATCCAGCTGGGCGGTACGCCGGTCACCAGGCCGGAAGAGTGGTACAAGCATACCAACTGTGGTTATGACGCCCCGGATGATCCATTTGTCAGGGTGCTGCTGGAGCAGAACATAAAGGGTGAGCAATGCGCCATCGGTGTCTACAAACGGCTGCTGGATATAACCAGGGAAAAGGACCCGGTTACCTACAACATGGTGCTGACCATTCTGCAGCAGGAGGTGGAACATGAGGAAGACCTGCAGTCTCTGCTGGAGGATTATGAACTGTTGGTCAGGGCGATGAAGGAGTAAAGTTGAAAAGTCACTTCCGACACTGATTAGATAAGTGCCGGTCCCGGTGAAAATTAAAAAAACCTGTCAATCTTTCCGAGCTTGTGCGGAACGATGGCAGGTTTTTTGCTTTTATAAGAATATATAATTAAAAAATGTCGAATAACTTTACATGTTAATTGAGATGAAGGTGTGTCTGTAAAATAAGCCAATGATAATAAGTTGTTATGTGTTGGCTTGATAATTGCTTTTAGGTTGGTTGCTAATAATGTTGGCTGGGACGAATCAAAATATGTGTCAATTTAATCGACAATCATAAATAGCATTCAAAAAAGGGGGTCTCTCATGACTACAATTCAAAACAGTTTCAATCGGCTTTCAAACCTGTTCCGCATAACCCTGGCAGCAGCTCTTCTGCTTACCGGTCTGGCGCTGGCGCCGTCGGCGCAGGCCACACTGTTTACCTCTCACACTGACCCCGATATTACAGCACAGAATCTCGCGGTCGGTAATACGCAGGACACTTTCCTGGCAATGGGAATTGGGTTTTTTACACTTAACGCCAGTGGCACAATCTTTGATCAGAATTATATTACGGCTTTCTACAATCTCGGCTACGACAAGCTCACAAATACAGGTAATTTGACGCTCTTCGCCAGCACCATGCTTGATCTCAACATGAACACCGTCGGCCCCGCCAGCCTTATGGTCAATCTTTCCATGTACGATGACAACAATGGTGATTCACAATTCCTGGGCAATATAACCTATCTGGACCCGTTGCTGGCAGCGGCCGGTTTTGATGCTTCCAAGCTGTTCGGAATACAGTTTTCCGATATGCACAACGGTTACTTTCAGTCTGATAATTTCAATGTTAATACCCCGGTACCCGAACCTTCCACGATCATTCTCCTTGGTGCCGGCTTGCTGGGCATTGTAGCCGCAAGTCGCCGCAAACGCCAGTAACGCCGATCTTTTATTCAAGTTGCAGTGCATCAGCCTATCCGGGTGCACTGCATTTTTTTTTGGCCTTTCGGACTCTTTTTGCGTCCGGAGTGACACAGCTTTGGAGGTTAATCGTGAAAATCAACTTTATTCGAACGCTCATACTCTCTGCAATCCTCTGTGCAGTGACTGTCAGCAGTGCCTGGTCCGGACTTTTGGGAATTACGCCGGGCGTGCCCAACATAACCTTCGTCAATACCAATTCCGCGGCGACCAGTTACAGTCCTGCAACCGGACTCGTTACCGTCACCGCAACGCCGCAATTGGCCATGATGATTTCAGGAAGCGCTTCGGTTCCGGTGCTGCCGCCACGTTCGCTTACCATTGCTTTACAGGTTGACCAGTCGGGGAATCTGGTCGGGGGGGTAGCCGGTGACGATCTGGTGTTGACCGGAACGGTCTATGGCACCAGTTATGCCGGCACATTGCTGACCGGCGAAATAGTCGGGTTCGGCATCCAGAACTCCGCGTCAACCATCGATTATATCGATCTCCGTCTCAAGGTCACCGGCGGCAGTATGGCAAGCCTGTTTGCGGGCAATGACATTGGCGTCAGTCTGGCCATGGAAAATTCCACCTTTAGCGGATCGTTTGATGTCTCCTTCCAGGGAGCGGCCAAGGGCAATCTCGGCCCGATCCCACCGCTACAGGTCTGCAACGGAACTATCGGCGATTTTATCTGGAACGACACCAACCGCAACGGCATTCAGGATGCAGGTGAAACCGGGATAGACAATGTCAGCATCAGCCTGAAGGACAGCAGCAACACGGCTGTAGCCACCAAGCTTAGCGGTCCCAATGGCGCCTACCTCTTTACCGGTCTCTGTGCCGGCGATTACACAGTGGTTGTGGATACCGCAACTCTTCCGGCCGGATTTGTTGCCTCTCCGATCCTCCAGGGTGGCGACCCGGTCCGTGACAGCAATCCCAATGGAGCCGCAGTAAACCTCCCCAGCGGAACCTCCAGCGAACTGACTGTCGATTTTGGTTACAATTCACCCTGCAGCGGATCGGTCGGTGATCTGGTATGGCACGACCAGAACCGTAACGGCATCCAGGACCCTGGTGAGCCGGGACTCGGCACGATTACGGTAAACCTGCTTGATTCATTGAATAACACCCTGATTACATCGACGACTACAGACGGTTCGGGCAAATACCTATTCAGCGGCTTGTGTGCCGGCAACTACCGAGTCGAAGCTGTCGCTCCGGCCGGTTTTGTCCTGTCAACTCCGCTCCAGGGTGGCAACATAGCCAGCGACAGCAATCCGAATCCGAGCGAAGTGGTTCTTGCCAGCGACTATTCCGGTGAAGTTACCATTGACTTTGGATTCAATACTCCCTGCACCGGCAGTATCGGCGATTTCGTATGGAACGATCTGAACCGGAACGGCATCCAGAATTCGGATGAGCCGGGGATCAACAATATCCGGGTCTGGTTGAAGGACAGTTTCAGTAATCTGGTTGCCACCGCTACTACCACCGGCAATGGTTTTTATCAGTTTGGCGGGCTATGCGCGGGAACATACCGTGTCGAAGTGGACAATTCGACACTTCCTGCCGGTATGGTCGTTTCTCCGGCCAACGCGACTGACGGCACTGAAGACAGCAACAACAGCCCGGCCGCGGTGATTCTGGATGCGGACGACAGTTCTGATCCGACCGTCGATTTCGGCTACTATTCTCCCTGTTCCGGTTCAATCGGCGACATGGTCTGGCTGGACGCAAACCGTGACGGTATTCAGAACTTCGGCGAGACCGGGATTAACGGTGTGACAGTCACTCTCAGGGATTCAGCAAATGTGGTTGTTGCCGCTACCACTTCCGGGCTTGGTCCTCTTGGCCAGGCAGGTTTTTATGCCTTCAGCGGTCTCTGTAGCGGTAGTTACACGGTGGAGGTGGTTACTCCAGCCGGTCTGCAGATTTCAGATAGCCTGCAGGGTGGCGACCCGGCAACGGACAGTAACGGGTCTCCGGCGTCAGTATATCTTGACAGCGACTACAGTGCTGATCCGACTATCGATTTTGCATTCAATCCGCCATGTGCCGGAAGTATCGGAAATCTGGTCTGGGATGATCTTGACCGTGATGGCATTCAGGATTCGGGTGAGCCTGGGTTGGACGGAGTAACCGTCAAGCTGCTTACTGCCGCTAACGTCCAGTTTGCCCTTACCACCACCGCCGGTGGCGGCCTGTACCGGTTCGACGGATTATGTGCCGGTGACTACCGTGTGGAGGTCGTTCCACCTGCCGGCCGGACCGCATCGCCCGCACTGGCCGGTTTGAACCGCGAGCTAGACAGTAATCCAAATCCTTTTGCGGTAAATCTGCCTGCAGATACATCAAGTGACCAGTCGATCGATTTCGGGTTCAATACCCCCTGCAGCGCCAGTATCGGCAATCTTGTCTGGCATGACAAAAACCGTGATGGAATCCAGGATGAACTTGAGCCTGGTATCAGCGGCGCTTCCGTGAAGCTGAAAGATGCTTCTGGCACAGTCATAGCCACTACAAACACCGATCAACAGGGTGGTTACCTCTTCGGCGGCCTCTGCGGTGGCGATTATTCGGTTGAGGTTGTTACTCCGGCCGGTTTCGTGCCATCACCATCCTCCCAGGGGAGCAATGTTGCGCTGGACAGCAATGGCAGCCCAGCCCAGGTGAATCTGACCGCCGATGACAGCAGTGACAAGACTATCGATTTCGGTTTCAACACACCTTGTGCCGCCGTTATCGGCGACCTCGTCTGGAATGATCTCAACCAGAACGGCATCCAGGATTCGGGTGAGCCGGGCATTGCCGGTGTGGTGGTTAATCTGCGCGACAGCCAGCATACACTTTTGCGTACTACAAGCACCAAGGCTGATGGATCATACGAGTTTATCGGGCTTTGCAGCGGCGACTACAAGATCGAGGCGCTGACGCCCGCCGGTATGACCCCGACCGCGTCCGAGGCTGCCGGCGATCCGGAGAAGGATAGTAATTCCAATCCTGCGACCGTGACCATCTCTTCTGATGCTGTCAGTGATACTTCGATTGACTTTGGTTTCTTCAAGCCCTGCAGCGCAGCTCTCGGCGATCTGGTCTGGAATGACCTGAACCGGAACGGAATTCAGGATGCCAATGAACCGGGGCTTGCCGGAGCCATCGTAACCCTGGTAGGCAGCAACATCTACGGCATGCCGGTCAGCAAGAGCTTCACCACGCTTGCCAGCGGCGCTTACCAGTTTACGGAGCTCTGCCAGGGGGCATATGCGATCTCCGTATCACCACCGGATGGCTACACAGCGACTATGACCGGCAAGGGTACGCCTGCTACCGACAACAACGGCAGCCCCTTCACGGTTACGGTTGCCACGGACAGCAGTTCGGACCTGACCATAGACTTCGGCTTTTTCAAACCCTGCAGTGGGACTATCGGTGACTTTGTTTGGAATGACCTGAACCGGAACGGTGTTCAGGATGCCAATGAGCCCGGACTTGCCGGTGTAGTCGTAACCCTGTCCGGCAACGACATCTATGGCATGCCGGTCAGCGTGAACTTCACAACGTCTGCAAGCGGAGAATACCTTTTTGACGGCCTATGCCAGGGAACATATTCCATAACAGCAATAGCGCCAGATGGTTATACCGCTGCTCCTACCGGCAACGGGACACCGGCAACCGACAGCAACGGGAATCCGGCGAATGTAGAACTTGCCTCTGACAGCAGCTCGGACCAGACCGTTGATTTTGGTTTCTCTCTGCCTTGCACCCTTTGTAAAGACGGTGTCGTTTATATGACGCTTAAACTGGAGTGGCGCGTATCAACTGGTGATCCAGGGGAGAGGATTCGGGTCAGGGCTGACAGTATTACCGGGCAGATACTTTATGACAGCTGGTTTGACAGTATCAGCGGCAATGGTATCCCGGTTGGAACAAATTTCGGTTTCAGCGTGCCCGCTTCAGCCAAACAGGTGGTTGTTACGGTCCAGGGGCAATACCATCCGAGCGAAACCCAGAAAGCTGCGTTCTCTGCCGAGTGTGGTCTCCTGGTCGGACAAATTGACGGGAATTCCTACATAACCTTCAAAGTGGTTGACGTCAGGTTCGATGGTGAGAATACCTGCGGCACAAACCCGGTTATAGATATCATGAAATACGCATCAAACGATGGCAAAACCTGGTACCGCACCGACCTGGACAACGTTCTGAAGATCGCTCTTTGTCCTGCATGTGAGCAGGACTTTGACAAGGATCATTGTGACTACGACCACGATGGCAAGTGCGATGAGAAAGATGTCGATTACTGCAGGAACAACAAGTTCGGCTGCGACAGGCACGACTCCGAGCATGGCAGCCATAAGCGCAAACACCGCTGTGACGCCAGCACAAACAAGACCTACTGCGAAGACAGGGCGCGTGAAAGCCATGGGCGGGACCATGCCGATTATAACAGGGACGGCAAGTGCGATGAGATCGACGTGGATTATTGCAGAAACAACAAGGCTGCCTGTGACAGACATGATGCTTATCATGGAAGCACCGGCCGTGTCTTCAGATGCGACGACAGTTCCAGCAGGAACTTGTGCGAATCAAGACGGCAGGATGAAATTAAATCCGACAAAGGCCGCAGCGATTACAACAGAGATGGCAAGTGCGACGAAATTGATGTCGATTATTGTTTGAATGACCGGGTCGCCTGTGACCAACTGGACAAGGAACGCGGTAACCTGAAACGCCGCTTCAGGTGCGATGACAGTGGCAATGGTGCACACTGTGAAGACAAGGCCCGTGAAGAACATGACAGGGATCGCGCAGATTATGATAACGATGGCAAATGTGATGAAAAAGACATGGATTACTGCAGATCAAACCGTGCTGCTTGCGATCAGCATGACAGGAATCATGGAAACGACAGGCGCAAGCACCGCTGTGACGACAGTTCGGACAAAGGGGCGTGCGAGGGCAGGGCACGTCAGGAACATGACAGGGATCGTTGCGATTACAACAGCGATGGCAAGTGCGATGAGAAGGATATTGACCATTGCGAATCCAATAAGGAAATCTGTGTAAAGCATGACCGGGATCATCTCAACTGCCGGCGTACCTTCAGGTGTGATGACAGCTATGATAAGACAGCATGTGACGCATATGCCAAACGGAAGCATGACAAGGATCACAGTGATTACAACAACGACGGCAGATGCGATGAAAAGGATGTGGACTACTGCAAGGCGAATCCGGGGCGTTGCGACCGGCACGATAATGATCATGGCCTGTTCAGGCGTATCTACAGGTGTGACGACAGTTCCAGCAAGGATTCCTGCGGTTACTATGCCCTGCGCGAACATGGCCGTGATTCCGACGACTACAATCGCGACGGCAAGTGCGATGAAGGCGACATAAGCTACTGCAAATCCAATCCCGAAGAGTGCAACAAACATGATCGTGGACACGGGAAGCTGAAACGATCGTTTAGCTGTGGTGACAGCGCCAACAAGACCTCCTGCGAATCTACATGCGTGCTGGAAGACAGAAACGACCGTGATCGCAGCGATTATAACCGCGATGGCAGGTGTGACGAGAGGGACGCCGATTTCTGCAGAAACAATCCTGCTTCCTGCGACAGGTTTGACGGCGAGCGGGGCAACCTCAAACGCAACTTCCGCTGCGACGACAGTTACAACAAAGTGTCATGTGAATCCAGGGCACAGTCGGAGCATGACCGGGATTACAGCGATTACAATCGCGACGGCAAATGCGACGAAAAGGACATTGATCACTGCAGGAACAATCCCTCGGATTGCGACAGACATGACAGGAATCGCGGCGGACACGGAAGGTCTCACCGATGCGATGACAGCTATGACAAAACATCATGCGAGTCCCGGTCCAGGGAAGAACACAGCCGCTACGAAGGATGTGCCGGTTCCGGCGGGACCTCTGCTTCCTGCGGCAAGGTCTACTATAAGTTTGTGGTGACCGATACCGGTACAACTGCGCTGAACGATATCGCGCTGGTTGATAGCGTGCATGTCACGAGCAGTTGTGCCATCCCCGCGTCGCTTCAGCCCGGTGGATCATTCTCCTGTGTCATAGGCCCGTTTCAGGCGCTGGCCGGCCAGCATTCAAACACAGCAACCGCATCCGGCACGTTTATGGGAGTTACGGCAACGGCCAGTGATAACGCCTATTACTTCGGCTGCAGCGCTACGGTCCCGAAATCGCCCGGCTATTGGAAAAATCATTCCGAAGCATGGCCGGTGTCTTCGATAACCATCGGTGGCAGGAACTATACCAAGTCACAGGCCATTGCGCTTATGAACAGTTCGGTATGCGGGGATAAGACCTATACCCTGTTCAAGGCGCTTGTTGCAGCAAAGCTGAATGCAATGGGGTGTGGCGATTCATCTTGTGTAACTCAAACCATTGCCAAGGCTGAGGCATGGATGGCTCTTCATAATGTGGGGAGTGGAGTAACTGGCGACAGCGTTGCATGGAAGGAAGCAGAGCCGCTCTATCTGATTCTGGATGATTATGACAACGGCAAGGCGTGCGGAGCTGTCGGCTCAGTTGGCGGATGCAATCAGACGCCGGAACCGCCAGCGCCGTCAAATCCGACATGTGGCGCTTGCAGTGGCGGCGTAAACCGGTTGACACTCATGTATAAAGGGTGGTCCACCGCGATGGTGACGGTGAAGGACAGCGGCGGGCAGACCCTTTATAACGCCATCTCTGCCCCCAACAGCAGCTTTAGCTTTACGGGCAAGTCATCAGGTGGCGCCATGTTGCAATATGTCAAGATCTACGTCAATGGTTACCACAAGGCAACCATTTATACTGATTGTTCGAAATCGATCTATCCGGGAATGGGGTCCGGGCCGTTCAAGGTCGTCGAAGGGTACAGTCTGAATGGTGGTAAGTTCTGTCGTATTATGTCATCGGCATGCACAAGCGAGGATGACCACCGTCATAGCAAGGACTATTGCGATTCACACCAGGGAGAGTCCAGTTGCACCGGTTTTTTCAATTACAATATGGACAGCGGCTCAAGATTTGGGGAAATTCATCTGTTCTAGTCGGGCGGAGACGTTGATTTGGCATTTACTTTGATAGGGTGTTTTGAGTAATTTCCTGAAGAGGAGGCGGGAGACCGTCTCCTCTTCAGGATTTTCAGTAAAAGGGGGTTCAGCTCATCTGTCCTTGCGTGGAACCACCACGATTCCTGAGTCCGTCACGGTATAGCCGTTGAGACGGTCGTCGTCATGATTGTAGCCGATGATTGAACCGTCAGGAATAACTACGCCCTTGTCGATTATGGTGCGCCTGATTTTGACGTGACGTCCGACGTTGACATTTTCAAAGAAGATGGAATCTTCCACCAGGCTGTAGCTGTTGATCTTGCAGAGAGGGCCGATGACCGAACGTCGAACCGTGCTGCCGCTGGTTATGCATCCGGCGCAGACATATGAATCGATATTCTGGCCGCGGCGGTCGTCATCGTCAAAGACCGTCTTGGCTGGCGGCAGATTGCCCTGGTTGGTGAGGATCGGCCACTTGTAATTGTACAGATTCAGTTGCGGCGACACATGAATCAGGTCCATGTTGGCCTCGTAGTATGACTCGATTGTACCCACATCCTTCCAGTAACCGCGTTCTTCGGCTTTCATGCCCGGAATCACGTTGTCGTTGAAGTTGTAGGCAAATACCCGGTCGTTGTTTTTCAGCATCATCGGGATCACATGCTTGCCGAAATCAAGATCCTCGTACTGTTTCTTTCCTTCCAGCAGAACTTCAATCAACTTTTTTGTCGAAAAGATGTAATTGCCCATCGAGGCGAAACAGGTTTCGCGTCCCGGTATGGTTTCAGGAACTTCCGGTTTTTCGTTAAAGGCGGTCACCCTGGCATCGTCGTCAACGGAAAAGACGCCGAAACGAACCGCCTCCACGGCCGGCACTTCCAGCGCGGCAATGGTAATGTCGGCCCGATTCATGCGGTGAAAGTTAATCATCTGGGTAATGTCCATCTTGTAGATGTGATCACCTCCGAAGATGGCCACATAGTCTGCGTCAGAGGACTCGACAAAGCGCAGGTACTGGAGAATAGCGTCGGCGGTGCCTTTGAACCACTCTTCGCTTTCGCTGCTGGTTTCAGGGGAGATGGCAACATAGAACTCGCCCAGTCCGGTCCATTTGCCCCAGGACTCCCGGATATGCTTGTTCAGCGAATAGGCGCGATACTGGGTCAGTATGTAGACCTTTTTAATGCCGGAGTTGAAAAGATTACTCAGTACAAAATCGATGATTTTGTATTTGCCGCCAAAGGCGACACTGGGCTTGGCGCGCCGTAAAGTGAGCGGACTGAGCCGTTCGCCTTTTCCGCCCGCCAGCACCATGGCGATGGTGTTTCTGCCTACATTGTCCATGGAATACATGTGAGTCTCCCTCTGTTAATGTTGTTCAAGTGGATATGGATGATGCCATGTAAAATAATGTTGCTGGAGATGCGGTTTGCTGCTGTAGAACGGTGCAACAGTGTAATATCAGCAGCTATGGCAGGTTGTTGATATGAAAAATATGCAATTTTGAGGGCTACGTCAAGCTGTATGAGTTGGCTTTGGTTAAAGCTGTCAAAATCTAGCAAATGGCTTGCCTGATTGGTGGATAAAAGTATATAGTTGCACATTTAACAAGCAAATTCCAATTGAGGTTGTCTGATTGTGTCATGGCGGTCGATAGGCATATTTGATTCCGGTGTAGGTGGTCTTACGGTTTTGCGTGAAATCATACGCGTGCTTCCACAGGAGGATACCATTTACTTTGGCGATACCGCCAGGGTTCCCTACGGTACCAAATCACCGGAAACAGTGACACGATATGCCGGTGAGATCGCGTCTTTTCTGCTCAAACGAGATATCAAGCTGTTAGTGGTGGCCTGCAATACGGCTTCGGCCGTGGCACTCCCCAGCCTAAAACGGCTGCTTTCTATTCCGGTGGTTGGTGTGATCGAACCGGGCGCCCGCCGGGCAGTGGAAATTACGCGCTCCGGAAGGGTCGGTGTAATCGGGACAGCTGGCACAATCCGCAGCAGCGCCTATACCCGAGCGATAAAACGACTCAAACCGGAAGCCGAGGTATTAACCAAGGCCTGTCCGCTGTTTGTCCCATTGGCGGAAGAAGGTTGGACCGATAATCAGGTGGCACGTCTTACTGCGCAGAATTATCTCCAGGAACTGAAAGAAGCGGCCGTGGATACACTGGTTTTGGGATGCACCCATTATCCGTTGCTCAAGCCACTGATTGCGGAGGTGATGGGACCTGATGTGGCGCTGGTCGATTCGGCCGAGGAAACCGCCCGTACTGTTGCCTCTATTCTGGCGGACAGGAAACTGCTCCGCCCGGAGGCTGAAAAAGGAAATCACCATTATTATGTCAGCGACATACCGGCCGGTTTCATACGTGTCGGCAATAGATTTCTTGGGGGACGCCTGGGTGATGTCTATCAGGTCGGCCTGGATGACGAAGAAGGAGCGTGCTGAAAAATGTCGCCGCAACAGAGAAAAAAAATTAACATCAATCTGCTGATACCTTTTTTGGTAATTGCTCTGGTCTTCGGAACAATGCTTTGGCAAAAATACCGAAACAGCCGTGCGGTGCCGCTTACTCCGCAGATAGAGCCCATGGTCGGCAAGAGGACGGCGGTATTGTTCTTTGTGGCGGATGGAACCCGTCTGGTCAGGGAGGCACGTGAGCTTGACCCGTGTGGAGATGCTCTCGCCTGTCTTAATGATGTTCTCGAAGAGCTGCTGAACGGACCGGTTGGTGAATTTGACGAGCCTCTGCCGGAAGGGACCGTGATAAATGCGGTACGAATTGATGGAGATATGGCCTCTATCGACCTGAATCGTGCTTTTGCGGATACCCTGCCTTCCGGTAGCTCCGCCGAGATGATGGCTGTCTACTCGATCGTGGACACTGTTACGGTTAATTTCCCGCAGATAACCAAGGTAAAGCTGACCGTAGAGGGCGGGCAGTCGGCCCAATTGAAACACCTTGATCTGTCCGAACCGCTCTCTCCCGATTACACGCTGGAGCTATCGCAGCAGCCGCTTCCGGATGCCGACGCTTCCCAGTCATCAAAAAAGCATAAGGAAAAACAATGAAACCATTTCTTGATGCGATACAGGAAAAAGTGCTGATACTTGACGGTGCAATGGGTACCATGCTCCAGGAGCGTGGCCTGAGGCCGGGACAGTCACCCGAGGAACTGAACCTGACAATGCCGGAAGTCGTTGCGTCGGTCCACCGTGACTACATCGATGCCGGCGCCGATATTATAATAACCAACACCTTTGGCGGCACACATTTCAAGTTGTCCCATTACGGCCTGGAGGGGCGCTTGGCCGAAATCAATGCCAGTGCCGTGGCGATCGCTCGCAAGGAGGCCGCCGGAAAAGCGTATGTCGGAGCATCGATCGGGCCCACCGGCCAGTTTGTCGAACCCCTGGGGGAAGTCACCTTCGATGACATGAAGTCGGCATTCCGTGAGCAGGCCCAGGCTCTGGTGGCAGCCGGCGCCGACCTGATCAGCCTTGAGACTTTTCTGGACATAAAAGAATGCCGTGCGGCGGTTATTGCCATCAGGGAGGTCTCTCCCACGATTCCGATCATAGCCATGCTGACATTTGACGACAACGGCCGCTCCGTTCTTGGGACACCACCGGAATCCGCCGCAATAACCTTGGCCGCTGCCGGGGCCGATATTGTCGGTTCCAATTGCGGGTTGGGAGTGGATGGGATTTATGAAATACTCCGTCGCATGCGCGGCGTAACTCATTTGCCGCTTATATCGCAGGCAAATGCCGGGTTGCCGCAACTGATCGGCGACAGGACCGTTTTTCCGGGAACTCCCGAGGAAATGACTGCCTATCACGAGCGCATGCTTGCCTTGGGAGTGCGCATCATCGGTGGTTGCTGCGGAACAACACCTGACCATATCCGCGCCATGAAACTGGCGCTGGCAAATATCCAGCAGAGCTGGAAATCCCCTGTTACAACGACCGGAGCAACACTGCTCTCCAGCCGTTCAGGCTGGGCATCGGTGGGAGCCGGAGCAAAGACGGCCATTATCGGCGAGCGGATTAATCCGACCGGCAAAAAGTTGTATTCACAGGAATTGCAGGAGGGGAAGGTCGCCTATATCCGCCGCGAGGCGATTGAGCAGGAGCAGGCCGGCGCGACGCTTCTGGATGTCAATGTCGGCGCACCCGGCATCAACGAAGCGCCGGCGATGGAGCGGGCAGTATTCTGCGTAAGCGGCGTGGCAAGTGCACCGTTGGTACTGGACTCGTCAAGTCCTGCTGCCCTGGAGGCCGGTCTCAAGGCCGCGGACGGTAAGGTGTTGATCAATTCCGTCTCGGGCGAAGCTAAAAGTCTCAAGAAAATTCTTCCGCTGGCCAAAAAATACGGTGCGGCCGTCATTGGACTGGCTCTGGACAAGAACGGTATTCCGGACACGGCCGAAGGCCGACTGGCCATTGCCAGGCGCATCAGGAATGCTGCCCGCCGCCTGGGGATTCCCGACTCCGACATCATCATCGATTGCCTGACGCTGACTGTCAGCGCCGAACAAAAACGCGCCGCCGAAACCCTGCGTGCCATCCGTCTGGTCAAGCAGAAACTGGGACTTTCAACCGTTCTGGGGGTCAGCAATATCTCCTTCGGGTTGCCGCAGCGTCCGTTGATCTCCTCTTCTTTCTTCTCAATGGCGATGGAGGCCGGTCTGGATGCGGCGATAATAAATCCCAAGGACAAGCCGATGATGGATTCCTGGCGTTCGGCGATGGTGCTGCTCAATCGTGATCACCAGGCCGCCGTCTACATCGAAGCCTACCGCGGTGAACAGGTTGGCGGTCCAGTCCCTGTGTCCGTATCCGGTTCTCCTCCGACTATTCGCGAACGTTTGTCACAGGCTATCATCAGTGGTGATCGCGATGGAATTGTCGGGTTGGTTGAAGATGCCCTGAATGAAGGATTGGTGCCGCTCCAGATCAGTAACGAAGGTTTTCTGCCGGGGTTGGAAGAGGTCGGTCGGCGTTTTGAAAAAAATATATTCTTTCTGCCGCAGGTGATGCAGTCGGCTGATACCATGCAGGCCGGATTTGCCCGGCTCAAACAGGAAATGAAGGGACAGAAGTTCAAGAGCCTGGGAAAAATCCTGATGGCGACGGTTGAAGGTGACATACATGATATCGGTAAGAATATTGTCTGCACTCTGCTGGAAAATCATGGTTTTGAGGTCTTCGACATCGGCAAGAACGTCTCGGCTGCCACTATTATTTCAAAGGCAAGAGAATTTGCCGTTGATGCGGTCGGACTCTCGGCTCTGATGACAACGACCATGTCCGAAATGGACAATGTCATAAAAAAGCTGAAGGCTGCGGGTATCATCACATTTACGATGGTTGGCGGAGCGGTGGTTACACAGGAATATGCCGACCGAATCGGCGCCGACCTGTATGCACGGGATGCCATGGAAGCGGTTGCCAAGATCAAGCAGATGTTGGGGTTGTCTTAGTGCCTAAAAAGCCGCCAGGGCGTTTAATGTATAAAAAGCTGCCACTGGTATGCGGTGCGCCAAAATATCGGCTCAGGAGCTGAATTTGAAAGCCTGTTTTTTGGGCAGATGCCGGCCTGTGTCGTTGGACCAATGGCTTCTTCAGCGCATTATTTTTTAAGCGGTTGCTATTATTTGAAAGTATATGATACCGTCAAAAGACGTATATATGTTGATGGTGGTGGCTTATGGTTTTGGGGTTCAATCATAACCTGAAGTACAAGGGTGAAGTATTCCACGTTCAGACCGAGGACAGTGGCGTTGCCAATCCTCACATCATTACTCTGCTCTATCGCGGCGGAGTCATTATCTGTTCAAAGAAAACCAGCTATTCCGACATCCTCAAAATGGATAATCTGGAAGTTGTTGTTGAAGAACTGATGAAGGAACAGCATAAAGATATGATGCGTCGCCTGAAGTCCGGCGAGTTCGATGAAAAAGCGTTTTCGATCAAGCCCCAGTTGATTGAAAACTATGAAATACCCTCTCCGCAGCCGGAATCGATCCCGGCTGCCGACCTATTTGCCCCATTATCCGCTTCACATTCTTCTGAAAAGGGTGACATCTCGATGCTTTTTGAAATGCCTTTACAGAAAACCGGGCAAGCGACCGCTCAGCCCGTGAATAAACCCAAGCCTGACAATTCCCAAAAAGATATCAATCTGGATGATGCCATCCTCTCTTTTTTCGGAAACCATGATAAAAAGCCCTGATTGCACTCTGTTACATATTTGGCTTCACTCCTGATGGTTATGACCGATTGCCGACTGGTTGATATGTGGTGATTTCCTGTGTGTCCTGATTAGTTGTGCGTACTGTAAATATCCTCATATAACAGAGTGTAGAAGGCGTCGCGAGAGATAATGTTCATATTCCGAAGTCTGACAACTCGTATTATTGTAACAACCATAACCCTGCTGGTTGCCGGCATTTTTGCGTATGCCACTTTCAATGTGCGTCACCAGCAGGACATGCTGATTGAATCTGCCCGTGAAAGTACCGAACTGCTCCTGCATACCGTGGAGAGCAGTATTTACAACACCATGCATATCGGTAACGTTCAGGATGTCGGCTCTATTCTGTCTATGGTCGGTCAGCACAATCAGCTGGTAGGTGTAAGGATTTTTCATCCGCACGGGGTCATCTTGCGCTCATCCTTACCAAATGAAGTCGGACGTACCGTTAGTGCAAAGGATTACAATCTTTACCAGACTCCCAAAAATTACGGAATTTTTGATCTGCCGCCTCATGGAGAGGTTCTGGCCATGGTCAAACCGATCTATAACGAGGACGCCTGCCATGCTTGTCATGGCACCAAGGCGCGCGTTATCGGTGTTCTTAATATCAATTATTCACTGAACCGCACAAAGGTTCAGATGTTGGATGCTTCAAGGATATTTGTGGCTTCGTCAATAGCGATCACGGTATTCCTGGCGATTACAATATCTTTCATACTGCTCAAATTTGTCAAAAAACCGCTCGACAACATGATTGATACGATGTCTAAAGTCGAAAACGGAGATTTCGCCGTTCGTATAGATCACAAGGGTGAAGATGAAATAGGACGACTTATAGTAAGTTTCAACTCAATGGTCGACCGGCTCGACGTGGCTAAAAACGAGCTTGAAAAGCTGCATTTTCAGCAGCTTGAGCGTGCGGATCGACTGGCTTCTATCGGAGAAATGGCTTCCGGAATCGCACATGAGATAAAAAATCCGCTGGCTGGCATTTCAGCGGCTGTCACCATCATCAAGGACGATCTTGAGGAGGATGATCCACGCAAAGAGATACTCTGTGAAGTGCTTCAACAGGTAAAAAGGCTTGATAAGACGGTTAATGATCTGCTCTTTTTCGGTAAACCTTCGCTTCCGGAACTGTCCTGCATTGATATTAATTCCGTTCTGACAAGTACTTTAAAGTTTGCTTCACAGCATCGCGGCGGGGTGAATATCGAAAAGAGGGTGGAGTTGGAGTCCGGATTGCCGCCTGTGTATGCCGACGATAAACAGATGCAGCAGGTGTTTTTAAATATATTTCTGAATGCGTGCCAGGCGATGCCTAACGGTGGCGTACTGACGGTAAGATCTTTTCTGACCATTCGCAACGAGGCCGAGTTTGTCAGGGTTGACGTCTCCGATACCGGTCCAGGGATTCCGCCGCAGATACTGGAAAAAATATTCACGCCATTTTTTACCACTAAAGCCCAAGGGACCGGATTGGGCCTTCCAATCTGTTGTAAGTTGGTGAATTTGCACAATGGTGACATTCGTGTCACCAGCGATAACGATATAGGTACTACTTTTACCGTTGAATTGCCGGCCTGTCATTTGGAAAACAACGATGTTAGCGAGGGAAAAAATGAAACGTAATAAACTGTTGGTCGTGGATGATGAACATCTGATTCGTTGGTCGCTTGAACAGAACCTTAAGAAACAGGGTTATGATGTGGTGACCGCTGGCACCGGAGAAGATGCCCTGCGCCTGGTGCGCGAGGAACAGCCGGACCTGGTTTTTCTCGATATTCAATTGCCGGGTATCAGCGGAATTGATGTGCTTGAAAAAATCAAGGAACATGACGAAGAGATAATTGTAATCATGGTTACTGCTCATGGAGGTTTGGAGACAGCTGTCAACGCGATGCGCCTTGGCGCATACGATTATGTCAGCAAGCCGTTCAATCTTGACGAGCTGTCAATAATTGTCAAAAAAGCGCTTGAAACGTCAGACCTTAAACAGGAAGTTGTTCGTTTGCGGTCGGAAACCAAGAAAAATGTTCCACCAAATATCATTGGCGATAGCCGCCATATGAAATATCTGATGGAAGTTCTTGATAAAGTAGCCAAAAGCGAGGCCTCGACCGTGCTTGTTCAGGGGGAATCCGGCACCGGAAAAGAATTGGTCGCAAAATGGATTCACTACAGTTCCAACCGCGCGGAAAAGCCTTTTATTGCGATCAACTGTGCCGCAGTGCCTGCGACATTGCTGGAAAGCGAGCTGTTCGGCCATGAAAAGGGTGCTTTTACCGATGCCAAGGCTACTAAAAAAGGACTGTTCGAGTTGGCGGATGGTGGGACTGTTTTCCTTGATGAAATTGGCGATATGGAAATGGGAATGCAGGCCAAGCTGCTGCGTTTTCTTGAGGACCGCTCATTTCGCCGGATTGGTGGCGGCAGGGTATTTACAGTCGATGTCAGGATAATTTCGGCAACAAATAAGGAGCTACATAAATCCATAGAGGAAAAGACATTCCGTAACGACCTTTATTATCGTCTGCAGGTCATTCCAATCTTTCTGCCGTCGTTGCGTGAACGTAAAGAAGATATCATACCGCTGGCAACTCATTTTATCAATTTGTACAATAAGGATTTCAATAAAAAAGTCCATGGTATCGCCGGTATGGCTGAACGAATGATGGTTGACTACAGTTGGCCGGGAAATGTCAGGGAGCTGAAAAACGTAATAGAGCGGGCAATCATACTGGGCAATGATGACACGCTGCTTCTGGAACATCTGCCGCTGGAGATTGTTGCCAAGGCCTCGCTTCAGGGGGGGGCGCCGGTATCCTCTTTCCGTTTACCGCCTGAAGGAATAGATATTGAAGAGGTTGAGAAAGAATTAATTCGGCAGGCCTTGGAAATGGCTGAATGGAATCAGTCAAAAGCAGCAAAAAAGCTGAATTTAGGGATAGATGCATTCCGGTACAGGATGAAAAAGTTCGGTTATCTTAAATAGTTCAAAAAAAGTAAAAGTATTGTGCGATCTTGGCACCTGATTTGCTTAATTAAGAATAAGCTGTCTTTGTCCGGACTGCGGTTGCACTAGACGTGTGAAAAATAAATCTCCACAATAACGGAGGCATAGAATGATACCCAGCCAGAGAAATACCAAAATTTGCGTAGTGATTATGGTTGTTATGACAGTCATTTCACTGGCAATCAGCGCGGTGGCAGCGACAGCGCCTTCGGTATCAGCACTGGACCCGCTCGATAAAGGCCTGTATACGCCGCTTCGGATGGCACTTGATCAAAATGGTGATGTTTATGTTGCCGATCCGCGTTCTGGCGGAATTGTCGTGCTGAACCAGTATGGAGTGGTTTCAAAAACTATTTCTACCGTCAAAACGGTCACCGCGATTGCCGTTCTGAATCCGCTTACCAGCAATATTGCCGGTGGTAAAATTCTGGCGGCTTTCTCCGATCAAGTGGTCGTCTTCGATCAGGCCGGTGTTGAGATCGCCAAGCTTGGTTCCGGTGCCGGACAGTTCAAGAGAGCTGCCGGCATTGCTGTTGATGCTTCCGGAAAGATCTTTGTAACCGATTCTGGCGCTTATTCAGTTAAGTCATTCGATTCAGCCGGCAACTATACCGCTTCATTCGGCGTATATGGTGCTCCTCCCGCAACCGGCGTGTTTATGCAACCGACAGCAATATCGATTGTCTCGGCATCTGCCGGTCAGCAGGTTGCCGTGGTTGATACGGTTAACGGTAATGTACAGTTCTTTACAACTGAAGGCGTGTTTGTAAAAAGCATCGGGACCAGCGGGACTGCGATGAGCCCGCTGAATTTCAGCTATCCGGTCGGCTTGGTATTTGAATCGGACCGGATGTATGTGCTGGACTCTTACCAAGGGAATGTGCAGGTTGTTGACCTGTCCGTAGATCCTCCGAGCTTCCTCAGTTATATCGGAAGTTACGGCTTTGGCCCGGGACAGCTGGCAACTCCCAGTGACATGATGTATGACCAGGTAAATCGCAGGCTGCTTGTTTCAAACGGAATGAGCAATATTGTCAGCTTCGGTATAGACGGCGGTTCCAATCCATTCAACTCAGTGCCTCCAGCGCTTACGCTCTCACAATCCGTTGTCTCGGTGGATGTGCCTACAGTAAATATCTCCGGTACTGTTGATGCGGGATGCACGCTGGCAGCATCGCTCAATACTGCGGCTCAGGCTTCAGCTGCCAGTTTCCCATCATCATCTTCATGGTCGATTTATGTGTCCGGACTGGTTCCGGGGCTCAACACAGTTTCCGTGACGGCCAAGAATCAATACGGAGCAACTGTTACCAAGACAGTAGCTGTTACCTATCTGCCGCCAACGGTTCAGCTGACGGTCGGTTCGTACCCGGCGCTGACAAATCTGGCTTCAGTTACATTGACCGGAACAACCGAACCCGGCTCAGCGGTCTCAGTATTTAATTCAGCGACAAACATTGCAGGACAGGCCAGCGTTATTGATAACGTATGGATATTTGTCGTGTCTCTCGTTGAGGGTGCAAATCCTGTTTCTATAACGTCCGTGAAAAGCGGAACCGCATCAGCCCGGCAGGATATATCGATTGCTCTTGATTCACAGTCCCCGGTTCTCGTGGCATCGCTGCTGAGCGACGGAAGCACAACCGCTAATCAGGTGCTTGGCGTCTCCGGAACGGTGACGGATCAGAATCCAGTAACGATGACGCTCAACGGCAATCCGGTAACTCTTGTCAACGGACAGTTCAATGCCGCGATAACTTTGAACTTCGGACCGAATGTTGTAACTATCGCAGCAGTGGATCCGCTTGGTAATGCATCATCGGTTGTAAGAACTATAAACTTTGATCCAGCGCTGCAGTCAATCGCGGTGCAGTCACCAGTGGACGGTTCGTTTACAAACGTACAGGATCTTGATGTTGTAGTTTCGGCTCCCGATGCAACTGCTGTAGCTGTTAACGGAATTCCGGCTCTGCCTGGACCCGTTGTCGGACAGTGGACAGCTAGTGTAAAACTTGCCGCCGGTCTCAATACAATACTGGTTGATGCGCTGGATGTTTACAACAGAACCGTGCAGGAAAAACGTACAGTATTTTATGATGGCGTCGCACCGGTGGTTACAGTCGTGACTCCTTCGCAGGATGTTGCTACTAAGGTTCCTGGTTTGACTCTAAAGGGCTTGATCAGTGACAACGCCGAGATAAAGAGTATCAGTGCCACGATGAACAATGCTGATGTACAGATATCGCTGCTCAATAACGAGTACACGATGTTTGTTGAATTTCCTCAAGAGGGTGTTTACAGCATAGCTGTTACCGTAACCGATATTGCCAACAACAAATCTACGGCTCTGCGTACAATAATTTACGATGTTACCGCACCGGTGATTACGGTTGATCCGGTTCTGGTTGCCGCTCCAGCCAAGCTCGAAGGTACGGTTGAGGCCGGTGCCACTGTGGTAGTCACTGATGCAGCCGGCGCCTCAGCACCTGTTGTAATGAACGGCGACCGCTGGTCGGCGGACTTGTCGGCAGCTGTTTACGACTATTCAAGTCTGAGTATCACCGCTACCGACGCTGCCGGAAACTCATCCGCCAAATCAATTGCCGTGCCTGTGCCAGACGGCGATTTGGACGGCGACGGCCTGGTAACTATTCGCGACGCCTTGAAGGTAATCAAGTTGGTCGTTTCCGGCTCACAGCCTTCGGCAAATGACCTGCTGCATGGTGATGTCGGCCCGTTACTGAACGGTAAACGGAACCCGAACGGCAGTCTGGATCTGGTTGACGGTATATTGCTGCTCAGAAAAGCGCTAGGTCAAACTGTCTGGCTTCAGTAATGCGTAATTTTCATGTCAATGACATTTAGAGGTGAGGTCTATGGTATCAAGAACAATTAACGTCCTTTCGGTCCTTTCAGCTGTAATGCTGACATCAAGCATCGTTTTTGCTTTGCCTGATGCGTCAACCGTAACCGATGTGCGCTACACGGTTCATAACCTGTCAAACAATACCCTGATAGCCGACGGTCTGGCGGGAGAAGGGCGTAACTATGCCGCCAGTGCCTCGGGACAGGCCGACCAGGTATGCGTTTTCTGCCATACTCCCCATAATGCCTCACCATCGAAGCCTTTGTGGAATAAAGCTTATACACCGGGAATTGAAAACAGTTACCGGTTGTACACCTCTTCCAAGACTCTGACTTCAACTGCCAAGGCGGCAAAAATCACAGCCAACAGCGAGTCAATGATCTGTTTGAGCTGTCATGATGGAAAGACCGCAATTAACGTCCTGCATAATTCAAGCTATCGTGACAGTACCGATGTTAACGGCGATGCAGTTGTCGACATTGACGGCACATTTTCCGGATCAGGCGCTTTTGCCCTCGGCCAGCAGTGGTCCGGTGGATTTACCAGCTACAACTATCCCAACCTTGGTGCTGAGCGTTCGGCTGACGGTAGCATTCCTACCCTGGCCGCATCACTTGCCGGTACCAATCTAACCGATGACCATCCGATCGGTTTTTCTTATACAGCTGCCCAGGCACAGGACGCCGCCGGATTAAAGGCCTCTCCTGATACGGGTATACGGCTGTTCGGACCGACCAATAGAGTAGAGTGTTCAAGCTGCCACAATCCACACGTGTACTATGGTTCCGGCTTGGCCGGAAGCACCAGGGTGTATTTTGATACTGATATAACCACTCCGCTCGTTGCAACAGCAACCCAGAAAGCAAAAACACCTTTTTTAAGTATTTCCAACACCGGCAGTAATTTGTGCAAAGGCTGTCACATTAAATAGTACACATTGAAGATAGCGTACCAGGAGCGAGCCATGAAAAAAAATATCAGCTTCATACTCTTGTCAGTTGCCATGCTGTTGGTCATACCACTCTCGGCAATTGCAATTGTAGCGCCTCACACTAATGTTACCCAAGTGGGTTGCTCCAGTTGCCACAACGCGACTGTGACGGCTTCAACCTCCTTTAATAACATGTGTGTGACCTGCCACAAACCGGGGTCTGCAAACGTAAATATCACTTCGGTATTTTACCAGTCCGATGCAGCCAACATATATAACCGGTTTAACGGTTACTCCGGAGGCGTTGCACCGGCGAAGCTTTCATTTACATCCCATAACTGGGCCGGTTCGGAAGTGGCTCCCCAAGCTGGCGCCAACAGACCTACAGATCCTAAAATGAATCCGGCTACACTTGGAACCAATCTTTCATGCGCTCGTTGCCATAATGTTCATATAGCACGCTCTTCAACTACCAACTCTGCTCCTTTCCTGCGTTCATTGAACTCCAATGATGAAATGTGCCGTGACTGCCATCGTACTCGTGATACTTCAAGTCACCTGCTGGGATCGCACCCGGTCAACTTCAGATACACATCCGCAACCTCCAAGGCTGTTACAAGCCCGACCGATTATTTTGTGCCACCCAGAAACGCTAATCCAGGTAACCCGACCGCAGCCATGAAGCTGGTCAACGGCAAGATTCAATGTTCATCCTGCCATTCAACCCACTATGCCGACTCCAACAGCGGCACCGTCGACGGCCGCGGCACCTGGGCCAATCTGTCCTCTTCGCGCGGCATGCTGTTGCGCACCGATACATTCGGCAAGACAGCTGACGCCTCATCGGTAAATATCTGTACCAACTGCCATAACAGGCCTAACCATCAGGTCTATGCCGGTTCCAAAACCGTTGCTAACCCGATCCAGTGTGTTGACTGCCACTCCGGCCACGTTGAGTATTTGAAACCGGAAGATGTCGCGCTGGGCGGCGACAATGCCATACCGAACGTCTACATGCTGCGCCGTTATGTCAACTACTCTGCAGGTGTTAAACTAAATTCATACCGTCGCAAGGCATTCCTGACCAGCACCTCCAGCACCGCGCCTTTAAAGAACGCCACTGGTACAGGTGTCTGCCAGGCTTGTCATAGTTTGCCGTCTTCAGTGCAGGAGCACACAACAACATCGAATAAAGATGAATGTACAGCCTGCCATGCTTCCCTGCATGCAACCAAACCACCAGAAGGATGTACCAGCTGCCACGGTTCGCCTCCAGAGCACACCGTTGCCGGTAACATCAATTACGGAACAGCGCTGAACCCGATCATGTCAAAAGGCTATGCGGTTTACAGCTCACGTCTGGGCGTATCCCAGAGAAGCTACCTGCAACCAAATGTCGCCTACAAGAATGAGTCCACCGCCGGTCATCCAACTCACTCTGCCGGCAAGCCTTATTCGTTTGGTTGTTCACAGTGCCATAACAAGACTGATGTTACACACTTGAACCAGGGTTACCAGGATGTTCCTTTTAACGCCGCAGGAACGCTTTCTCCGGCTACCGTATTCACACCCGGAGCAGGTACATCAACCTGTTCAAACATGTACTGCCACAGCTACGGTACCGCAGTCTTGACGAAGGCCAAGACCGTGTCCTGGGCCGCCGGTGTGCGCGGATCAATCATCAATGCCGGTAACGGACGCTGCGTGGCTTGCCACAACGGTGTCAACGCGACCTTCAACAATCTCTCAACCGGATCGCACTTCCGCCATGTAAGTAACAATACCTCAACAGGTAAAGCTATTAATTGCAAATTCTGTCATAACTCTACTGTCAGCGACAATTCTGTGATATCCAGCTATCCTGCTCACGTAAACGGTGTGCGTGATCTCAGCTTCAGTGGTAGCGCCGCCGGGACATCATGGAACGGCACAACCTGCACCACCTCAGCCTGCCATTCCAATGGCAAGGGCGCTCCCGCACTGGTCACAGTAACCTGGAGCGATCGCAACAGCGGCAAGTGCGGAACCTGCCACTTGACCGCGGTCAACACCGGCTTCGGCATCATGTCCAGCAATGCGCACTTCACCCATATCTCCAGCAGCTATGGTCCCAAGCGCAACACCAACGCCACTTGCAACGCCTGCCACGTATATACAGGTGAACTGGTCGGTACGCACGTCGATGGTTCCATCTCCAAGAACAGCGGAGCAACCTACTGCCTCAACTGCCACGCGCAGTCCACACCGACCTGGACCAACCCGGCCCGCCTCTCCTGCCAGTCCTGTCACAGCGGCATGGGCAACGGCAGCACCGAGGTTGCGGCAAACCGTTCCTGGTCGACCTATAATGCAACCGGTGGTGTCCAGGCTCCATACAAGTCCTACTCCACATTTACCAACCGTGGCCATGGCGCATTCGTTTCGATCGTCTGCAACGATTGCCACAACGCCAACAGCAAACATATCGACGGCAGCCTGACCGCTACCGGATCGTATCGCGGGGCACGTGTGTTCTCCAACCTGTCCGGCCTGAATGCAACCTATAGCGCCGACAAGCTCTGTATCGACTGCCACAATGACGGCGCCAACGGCGGACGGGGCGTGGTGACGGACGTCAACAAGATGAACTTCCTGTCGCATGTTACCGACAAGACGCTGCCGACCATATCGCAGTGTGTATCCTGTCACGATGTGCACGGCACATCCAACAAGGTCATGCTCAAGAAGACCTTCAATGTCTACACCGGCAACGGCCGCGGAGCAGCTGTCAAAACCGTCAACTTCAGCAACATGACAACCGGTTTCGTCAACGCCAGTCGCACCGGTATCTGCCAGGTCTGCCATACCAACACCAAGGTTTACAGGAACTACACCTCCTCGACCGGTGTCTATGTAGGGACCTTCAGTGGCAGCTGGGGACACATGGGCAACAACAAGCGCTGCCTGAGTTGCCACAGCCACAAAGCTACCGGCTATGCCTTCAAACCGGGCGGCGGCGGTGCTTGTGACGGTTGCCACGGTTACCCGCCGGCCACCAATGCTCACCAGTCTCATATCACGGTAGCATCCGCAAAACCTGCAGGTGACGGTTTCGCCGGTACTTCCAACAATACGATGGCCTGTGCCGCCTGCCACTTCAACGGCAGCCAGACCATATTTGACGGCGGCCATACAACATCTGCCAACGCCAGTATTGATGTCCAGGATTCATTCAAGTTCAACAGCACCGGCACGCTTGACAATACCAACTACAACCCGTCATTCAGCTGTTCGAATGTAAGCTGCCACTTCAAGGCATCGCCAACCTGGAAGTAGGAAGAGGAGCTTTTTGATGACACGGTTCAAATCACCTATAAATGCTCTGTACAAGGAGTTTGTTATGAAATTTCACACCAAATCGGGAGTATGCACAGCCTTTACCTTGTTTATGCTGATGCTGATCCCCTTGGCCCTTCCTGGCAATGCAGTTGCTGCCACCGGCACTGTTGCCAGTTGTACCGATTGTCACGGCTATCCTCCGGCCGACTCGGCAACCAGAAACACCGGTACAGGCGCATTTGCCGGCAATCACAGCACGCATTTCAGCGTGAACAATTGCCAGTCATGCCATAATACGGTAGGCGCCTCGGAATACAGCCATAGTATGAAAACTTCGGTTGCCGGCGTGAACTATATCAACATGACCGGTGTCATTCACAACTCCAGAATGGGCGCGGCCGCCAAGTATAACAAAGGCGTGTCATTTACCCAGTCTGCGACACCGACATTATCTAACTGTTCCAACGTGAACTGTCACTTTGAAACCGCTACACCAACATGGGGACAGGCCACAACCTGGTCGAGCACTAAAACAGCCAATAACAATGATGCCAACTGCGCACAGTGTCACGCTTCAACCGGCCTGACCTCCGGTAACCATGCCAAGCACATCACCGCGGGTGGCGGCACCCAGACCGCCTGCGCAAAATGCCACCCCGATTACAATGCCATGGCTGGAACAGCTGCATTTCAGCATGCTTCCAGCGGCAAGATGCCGATCGCATTGACTTTTGCCGCTGCTCCCAACCTGGGCGGCACATACACCGGTGGCCGTACCGGCAGCAATTTCCTGCCGAGCGCCGGAATCAGCGCAACCGGTTCCTGTTCTTCTACATACTGCCACAGCCCCGGCACTCTCAGCAGCGGTTACGCCGCACCCAAGGTTGCCGCAACCTGGGGCAATACACTAACCTGTGCCGGATGTCATGATTCAAACACAGCGACAACTACTCTGACCGCCAAACATCTCAAGCATGTCGGCGGAACCGGTTCAAACTATAATATCAACTGCAGAAAGTGCCATGCGGCAACCGTTTCCAACAGCATGACCATTGCAACCGTTGCAAACCATGTAGACAAGAACGTTAATATATCTTTCCAGAACCTGTCCGGCGCCGTCAGCGGTACTTATCTCGGCGCAGCAACACCTTACACACGGGCAGCAAGCGCAGTGCCGGCGAACGCCTACTGCAGCAACACCTACTGCCACAGCCAGGGGCGTAGCGGTAGCAACTATACCGCAGCGGTTTATAAAACCATGTCTACACCGAGCTGGACCGCAGCCTTCGTGCTTCCCAGCGGAGTGCGTGCCTGCAGTGCCTGCCACGGCGGTGATTCCACCAACAACTCTATTCAGCGTCAGATTACATCCGTGGCACATCGTCGCCACGTGGGCGGTTATGCTTCATCGATGTACAATATCGGATGTGCCGACTGCCACAGCCTGACGGCATCTACCAATACGACCATCAACCAGACCGCCAAGCACGCCAACTTCCAGAAAAACGTCGATATCAGCGCGACCTACGGCGGTACTTACACAGCCAACAACACTCTGCCCGGTTCCGCAGCAGGAACCTGCGGCTCCGTGGCTTGCCATAGTGACGGCAGGGCAACCGGCAAGACCTATGTCGCAGCCCAGGCCTGGAACAACACTCCGCTGACATGTACCTCATGCCACGGCAATGCCACCACCAACGGTAGTGCCGGAACCGCCCTCTCGGGACGTCATGACAAACATGTCAACAATGCCGCCTACCTCGGCACCAACTTCGGTTGCGTGGATTGCCATTCCGCCGTTGTAAGCAACAATACAACCATCAGCGACCGCACCAGGCATGTCAACACACTGATCAACTACTCCGGCGCCAGGGCCGGCCGCCTTGCATCGTGTACCTCTTTCTACTGCCATAGTAACGGCAAGATCGGCAGCGCGGTGAACAACAACGTGGCACCTCCGGCATGGACCACGGCAGCAGCAGCGCTCTCATGCAAAGCGTGCCACGGCACCAACAGCGGCGGTTTCACCAGCACAGCCGGTGAGCCTAACTATGCCAATACCGGCGCAAATCAGCCGGCATCCAACAGCCACCAGAAGCACGTCGGTTCCGTGCTGGCTACTGCACAAACCTCCTGTCAGTATTGTCACCGCCTGACGGCTTCCGCAACCGGAACAACGATATTGGCTGGAAGTGTCGATCATATCGATGGCAACATAGATGCGCGACTCAAGCGACCGAATACTTTTACCAACTTCTCCGGAACATATAACAAGTCCAACAAGACCTGTTCCGCCACCTATTGCCACGGCGGAGGATCTCCTGTCTGGGGCGCCGCTGCTCTGGCCTGCAACAGCTGTCACAGTGCGCTGTCAAGCGATACCGGTTTCAGCAACAACGCTCACAAGATACATGTCGGTACCGCGGTACAGGCACGCTTCGATGTCATTTCCGGCAACCTGAGCACGTCTGGTGTGGGTGGTGTCTACCGTTTCGGTTGCGCCGCCTGCCACGATCCGAACAATGCAACCGTAGCCCATGCCCAGGGCGCCGTCAGCGCCGTTCAGGCCGGTAACGTCTTCTTCCGCTATACCGCAGCCGGAAAAGGTTCTTTGGCAGCTTATGCTGCCAATACGGTTGTCGGTGGTACCGCTGATAACACTACTTACAACTGGACCACCGGTACCGGCACCGGCTGTAACAACACCTACTGTCACAGTAACGGTCAGAAAGGCGCCGCTTTTGCCGCCGGCTCGGTCGTCAGCTGGGCTACTACCGCCAGCACCGACTGCGTCAAGTGCCATGGCAACGGAACGACCGGCAACACACTGTCGGCTCCGCACGCAGCACATGTCAACAATGCAACCGTCAACCTGTATCTCGGCTGTGCCGACTGCCATATCAAGACTGTCAGCAGCAACACCGTACTTACAGACCGCACAAAGCATATCAACAAACTGATCGACTACTCCGGCGCCAAGGCCGGCAAGTTCATGACTGTTGCAACCCAGCTGACCTGCGGCAACGTCTACTGCCACAGCTCAGGTAACCTGAGTGCACCGCTGGCATACCGCAACATGACCGGTGGCAAGCGCTGGGGTGTTGCCACCACGACCCTCACTTGCAAAGGCTGTCACGGCTATGGCCCGGGCGCATTCACCAGCCAGGCCGGTGAACCGAACTACACCAACGGCGGCGCAGGCACCGCAACCGCCAACTCGCATCAGAAGCACGTGCCGCAATCGAGTCCGGCGGCTGCCGCGGCCTCCTGCGTCTACTGTCACTCGAAGACCACATCCAACGGTACTTCGATCATCGCCAGCAGTCAGCACATCAACCAGTTCAATAACTTCACCGCCGGTGGCGGCAAGACCTTCTACAAGGCCGCCAACTCAAGCTGTTCGAACATCAGCTGCCACTATAACAATGCTGTCGCGGTACAGTGGGGAGCTACAAACCTGACCTGTGCATCCTGTCACGGCACCCTCTCCACCGGCGCACACGCCAAACACACCGGCGCGTACCTGGCCCGTGGCCTGACCGCGTACCTGAACATGACCGCCAACATCTCGCCTTCATCCGGCGATACCAATGCAACGACCCTTGCCAACTACGGTTTCGGTTGTTCAATCTGTCATCCGCTTTTGAATACAACCCATGCTGATGGTACCGTTAACCTGGAGCTTAACTCGGTAGCCGGCGGCGGTACCATGAGGAGCAAAACCACCACCTGGACACGCAATGCAACCACCGGCCTTACCACCGACTGTTCCAACGCATACTGTCACTCGGATGGCAAAGGCGCATATCTGGCGACGGGTGCATGGAATACTCCCTACACCGTAAGCAACCGTTGCACCAAGTGCCATGGCAACTCGCCTAACGACGTTGCTCATAATGCACATGACGCCGGCCTGCACTACGATACGCTGACGCTGAAGACAAATAACGGCCTGATTCCGGCTTCCGGAAATGTGGGCGTCCTTGCCGGCCACGGCGACCCGGCCTACTCGACCACGATCAGCTGTAACATCTGCCACAACGGCACTGTTGCAACCTCCGGCAACAAGTACAAGGCCGACTGTCTGGTCTGTCACTCTGGCGCTCTTGATACTGCGGCAAACGGCGCGATCTATCTCTCCAACCTGAGAAATCACGTCAACGGTTCCGTCAACGTACAGTTCGCGGCAGTTACTATCAAGACCCGCGCCCAGCTCCGGCCGGATTCATACGGCAACTACACCGGCAACGCCACCACCAACGGCTGGATACGTAACGGCGGCAACTACAAGACCGGCCTGGCCGCCTACGAGACATCCAAGCGCGCTCTTAATGCCGGAACAGCCGGTTTCGCCGGTGAAACCTGCTCCAACATTGTCTGCCACAATGGACGGGGCAACAGCAGTCCACGATGGGTAACCGACCGCGGCGCCGGTTGCGCACTGTGCCACACAAATCTGTAACAGGTTGACAGGCGCGATGTTTCTAATGTAGTTTCGAACATCGCGCCTACCAAGATAAACTCACTACACAGACTTCAGATAGAGGTGATGCTCCATGGGTAAAATCATAGCAAAAAAAGTTCGCGGCATGAGATTGTGGGCCAAGGGGATGCTCGTGCTTACGCTGACGCTGCTTGTTACTGCACTGATGTACCAGGGTTGGTACAAGCCAGGCAGAGTTTCGGCTGCTTTGCTGCACAACAGCACCAATCTTGGCGGCAATACAAAATGGCCGAACAATGCCAACGGTTGGGGCGTCACCGGTGGCAAGTACGGTGCTTTTAACTGTGCTACCTGTCACAGCTCCTCTGCCACGAATCTCAAGCGTGTCAAGTCGTCTATCGCCATGGCGAATATCAGTACATTCAATGCTGCAGGAACTGCAACAGGGGTAACTTCTTCTGTTTCAGTATCATTCATCAATCTTACCAGTATGGGTAAGGATCCTAATCCCACTACATATAATGCATCGGTTCGTGTTTGCCAGGCTTGCCATACGCGTACTGCCAAACATAACTCCAACAATCAGCGGCCGCAGGTTACTGACCATACGCACAATAACGGAGTCGATTGCACCGGTTGCCATTTACACAATGATGCCTTTAAAGGCGCCGGTGAGTGCCTGACCTGTCATGACAAGGTACAGGGTGCCAGAGCCGCGGTAGTCACACAGATGAATGGTGGTAATCTTGTCGGCGGATCGCATCACGTCCAGGGTACTACGCTGACCAACGCCCATTGCTATCAGTGCCACATGGAGGCAGATACTACCGGCGGCATGACTACCTATCACAAGGGTTCGCCCGGCGGTGCCGTCAATCTGGTAGTTTATGGCGCCAACGGCGTACGCGGCACCAACTTCATATCTTACACAGCATCGCTTAATACGCGTGCATCCATCACCAAGCTCAATCTGCACTGCCTGAGTTGCCACAACTCGACCAATACTTCCTATGTAGCCGGCACACTGAACGTGACCGCCAGAAACTACTTCAACGATGGCAAGGCTCCCAACAACTTCTCATGGGATTCCACCAAGACCAGTATCGACACCCGTTACACCAATGCCGCCACCGTGACATGGCTGCCGGCAACTTTTGGCGCGACTGTGTTTACCGCAACCAATCAGACTTGGGTTAACATGTATGGTTCCAACAAGAAGAACACACTCACCAAGGCGCTTTCAGCCCACGGCAGGCCTGACCTCAACCAGCGCGGCTATACTCACAACAAGGCCGACGTGGCAACGGCAGCCGCCACTACCGATGAGTTCTGGACCAATACCAGCGGTGCTGTTGTCATTGCCTGTTTCGACTGCCACAACTCCCACGGTTCATCGGTTGTGGGCACTGTCACCAGCTACACCCCCGCCACCACCACCGGCGGCATTCTGAAAGATGTTATTGCGGGCCAGGGCGGCTATTCCGTAAGCTACCGGCCCTATTCCGGCGGCAGCGCCGCTGCACCAAACAAGAACAAGCACACAGCCGGAGCCGCTCTCTGTTTTGACTGCCACAACACCAAGAATGCCGGAGATGCCACCAAGTCTGTCGGCGGCACGACATATTCAGCTCCGTGGGGCTATTTCGGTACATATGGCTCCACCCAGCGCATTGAGAACTACTTTGACACTCCCGAGTTCGGGAACTTCAGTACCGGCAGCACGACTGTGAAGGCCAAGAACGGCGCCCAAAGACGTTACCCGGTCAAGGACCTGGCCGGCTCATCGCTTAACAAAGGCGGTCATTTCGGCGCTTCGACCACACTGGCAACCGCGCTGGTAGCCGGCCGGACCGGTGGCAACCAGATCAACGGCGTCTGTACCCAATGCCACGATCCGCATGGTGTAACCAACGACACGTCCAAGGTTACCGCCAACCAGTATGGCGTGCCGCTCCTGAAGGGCAACTGGATGACCTCTCCCTACCGCGAGGATGCTCCTCCATCTGCAACGACTCTGACGCGTGGCGGTGGCGACGGCCTGGCTGCGATTGCTACCGCCAGCATTCCACGCTACCGGATCGACCAGAACACCTTTGGCGCCACGACAACAGGATTCAGTGGCGGCGGCACCCTTGCTGCGCCTACCGGCAACGGTACTGGCGGAGCTGCTCCGGCATGGACATTCACCCTGCCTACCGCCGGTGCGACCAATACCCAGGGATATACCGCCGCCCAGTTCGGCGGACTCTGCCTCTCATCCGCAACCGGCGTAGGTGCTACCGGCTGCCATGTACAGGCCAACATCAATGCAAATACCGGTGCCGCATCCAGCACAACCTGGAAGAACATGACCAGGGTACACAATTCCGTCGAGGGCTGGGCATCCACCACCGCCGGCGGGTTGAACGCCAACAACAACGTGCATGCCTATACCTGTTCCAAGTGCCACTCGCCGCACACATCCAATCTGCCGCGACTGCTGGTGACCAACTGCCTGGACTGGAAACACCGAACCAACCTTGCTACCGGCGGCTCTATTTCCGCCAACACCGGCTCGGCTGCAACCGGTAACCAGAATCGAGGAGTTACCAACTGCGGCATGGGCGCCGGCCGTTTCCCTGGCGGCGGAGCACGTTACCTTGCGGTAAACACTGGCAACACCCGCGCCAGTAACTCCGGTACATGGTTCTTCGGCACCAAGCGTACAGCCACAGGTGGCACCGCGACTTCGGGATACACCTTTGCAACCCGCGTCTGTCATGATTCTTCAACAGCCGGCGGCGCCTGGTCTTCGACCACTTATCCGACCAGTCAGTTGTGGAACACAAAATCCACTTGGTGATTTTGTTTAAAGAATGTATTATGTCAAAAATCAAGTTTTTAGCGTGCAATCAACGTAAGCACATCCAGATGTGCGGAAAGGAGATGAACAGATGAAAAAGCAGACCTATATGAAGCCTCGGGTGGTTGGTTCAGCAGACGTTCATCCTTGCTGATCCATTGTAATCAGATGAGTGGGGCCGTATTCACGGCCTCACTTTTTTATCAATTTCCCCCTTGTTCGGAATCCTGCCCAGGTGACCACAAGGGGGTTTTTATATCGTATTATTTTGTGTATGATCATAAGTTAAATAATCGAGAATGATTCTGTCTAATGGAGCGTTCATGAGCATAAAATCTCTAATAATCTTTCTGCTACTGGTTCCGTCACTGGTTTTTGCATGGGGTGAAGAGGAGGATGTGGGTAATATCGCCGGTAAACTCATGCTGAATAATGGTCAGCCAATGTCAGGGGCAATAGTTTTCCTTTTCGATGCCTCCAGTGGTCCGGCGCCGATGTTGGGAAAATTCTGGCGTGTTCCCGATGTGATTTCTGAAACCGACGAAGCCGGTGAATTCAATATCCAGACCAAACCGGGCAGATATTATCTGGGAGCAGTCAAGCGAATGTCTGCTTCGGCGCCGATGGGACCGCCGGTAAATGGTGACTATGTTTTTCCAAGTCACGAGGATGAAGTCAGGGGGAAACAAAAGGCTTTCCGGATTACCAAGTGGGACACTACCAATATAGGCACTATCAAGGGGATTATTGCTTTTGATCCGGCAAAGCATCTCTACCGCGGTCCTGTTACTTCAATTGAGGGAACAGTGTTTCTGCCTGACAATAAACCGGCTGAACACGCCATCGTTTTCGCGTATGACAATGCAGAAATGAGCGGCAGTCCCAAATATGCGTCCGATCCATCTGATAAGGACGGAAAATATGTACTCAAACTGGGAAAAGGCGGAAAGTATTATCTGCGTGTGCGAGGCGGTTATGGTGGCGGGCGTCCGACCGCCGGTTCCATTACCGGTGGCGGTGTCGCGACGGGAGTTAATGTAACACTTGGAAAAACGGTCAAAGGCATCAACATCACCGGATCAATCTTTTCGGAATTCGGAAACAAGGGAAAATAACAGTTGGCCTTACTGCATTTGGTGCTATTCGACTGAAATATAATAAGTTCAGAACCATATACAAGGAGTTGCAAATGAGTGTATTCCGTACCGTAACTGTAGCTGCCAGTTTTCTCATGTGTGCTTTACCTGTTTACTCAGCAGATTACATTACAGAATGCAACAAGCATATCGAGGCCGGTGATTATTTTTCTGCTGTGGAAAGCGGAAGAAAAGCCGTCGATTCAGGCAACCGGAATGTTGATGCACATTTCTGCCTGGCTGAGGCTTGGCGTCTTAATGGTGATCTGCAGCGGGCCCAGCAGCAAATGGAAATTGCCGAGACATTCGCTAAAGAAGACGCTTATCTTGACCTGCGACTGGCTCTGAAGGAAATCACAAGGGATCAGTACCTGAAAATTCAAAAAGAACAGCTGCTGAAAATTACCGGCCGGCTTGGTGCCATTGCAACAAAACAAGGTGACTATGCTCGAGCGGTTGAAGTTTATCAACGTTCGATTGTACTGGCAAAGGAGCTGTCAGACAAGGATCAGGAGGCTACCGCGCTTTCCAGTCTGGCAGGTGTTCGAGGTGCTATGAGAGAATATGATCAGTCTCTTGAAAATTATCGTGAAGCTCTCACTCTTACTACCAGAGAACCTGAAATGTCATCGCTCTATAACAATATGGCAGTGGTATACGGTCAAATGGGCAACTATAAAGTTGCCGAAGAGTATTTTGCAAAGGCGCTGTCGATTGATGAAAAGCTAGGTGACAATCGCGCTATGGCCATACACCTGCTCAATCAGGGGATGACAACCCAGGCCAGGAAGGATTACGCCGGAGCTGTAGCCATTTACGGTAAAAGCCGGGCTATCAGTCGAAAAGCGGGGGAATTGTACTGGGAGGGTGCGGCTAACAGACACTTTGGAGACCTATATCGCCTGCTTGGCAATATGCGGTTGGCCCGCCTGTCATACATTGCATCCCGTGATGCTTTCAATGCGGCTCATGCCGTCAACGAAACCAGCAGCATGGTCGCCCTGATCGACGATCTGTATGAACCGCAACCCGTGGCTGGTATCGAGGTCGGATCAAGTGAAGTAAAGACGCTGTTGATAGCCCAGCGAACAGACAAACAGGGGAAAACTGATTTCAGGGAAATTCTGAAGATGACCTCAGGCACAGTGTCGCCTGTACCTAAAGAAGGCGAAACTCTGGCACCGGAAGTGATCGACTCGATTGCCGCCGGTGTAGCAGCCTCGACCAAGACACTGCTGCAGGATCGCAAGCTGGATCGTTCGGTTATCTCAATATTGGTCACCGGTATTCCTGCGACTGCTACAAACCGTGACGTTCTCGAGAAGAGGATCATTCAGGAAACTGGAATTGCACCGATCTACATGAAAGACGGGGAAAAGAAACGCTATGATTTCAGCGGCAGCGTTGCTCAAGGCCGGGAGGCTGGCGGGCTGTTGTTGAAGGTCTCTGTTGATGATACCTCCATATCTGCTCTTGACTCTGATAAAGCTGTCCTTTCAGTTGAACTGAAACAGGGCGCTTTTACAGCGGCCCGTCAGCAGGAAAAGAATCCTAAAGCTATAGCAGAAAAGCTGATCAAGGGAGGACAGGCAATGGCTTTCCGGAAAGCTCTGAAGAGTTCTCCGGTATTTGCAGGCAAAAAAACGATCTATCTGGAAGGGGAAGTGGCCAGGGTTGTGGCACTCTTCACCCATCCAGACAGGGATGGCAATCTGTTATCAATAACGACTGCCGACCTTAATAAATTCATTACTGCTGTCAGGAAAAAAGCCACTCCTTATTTCAACCCCAACCTCGAGCGGATCAAAAATTCCGGTGTACAGCAGTGGGCTGAAAGCGAGATGACGCTGGTCAAGCAGAAGTACATGCCTGACGACCTGATGGCCGGCGTTCAGTATCTGAAGATGTTGATGGAGGAGTTGAAGGTCAAGAAGGTTTATGTTACGCGTGGCGGCAGTTGGGTGGCCGGAAAGCTGTACGAGTCATCACGCATGGCTGAAACACTCGAGGCCGCTAAACAATAGCTGGAACAGTTAATTGACCTGTCGCCAATGAACGGTACAAAGAGACTACTGCTGATCTACCCAGCCATGGGAATGTCTGGCGTCCTGGTCAGGCATTTGCCCCTCAGTCTGCTTTATGCGGCGGCGGATGCGCTCAAATCAGGTTTTTGTGTTGATATAATCGATGTCAGGCTGGATCCATCCGGCTGGCGAGAAAATATTGCCGCACGATTGAGCGCCGATACCATCCTGGTCGGCATCAGCGTCATGACCGGTACGCCGGTCTCGGGCGCACTGGAGATCACGCGCTGGCTCAAGCAATATTATCCCGATTTGCCGGTGGTTTGGGGCGGGCCGCATGTCACCTTTTGCGGCGCAGAGGTGCTGTCCGAGCGAGGTATAGATTTTGCGGTCAGCGGCTATGGCTCCAAACCGCTCTGCCGTCTGGCCTGCAACCTGCGGGGCGACAGTGATGCCGTGCAGCCGGAGCAGATACCGGGACTGATCTACCGTGACCCGGAAACATCCGTTGCGAGGTCGGTGCCCCCGGAAAACACATTTGAACTGCTTGACTTCCGCGATATCCCCTATCAGTTAATCGAATCCGATCTGTCCCGCTACGGTCAGCTGGATATGGCCGAGCGCATCTTCCCGCTCTACAGCAGCATGGGGTGCCCTTATCGCTGTTCATTCTGCTCATCACCTGCCCAGTACGCCGGCATGGAGAGAAAGTATCTGCCCATTTCCGCCGGTGAAGTGGTCGATCACATCGAGTATGTCCATAAGCGCTACGGGGCGGGGTACATCTATTTCATAGATGACGATTCTTTTGTAGACCTGGCTCACGTGGCAGCCATCATCGACGGGATCGACAGGAAGGGCATACGGGTCAGGCTCGGTTTCAGAGGGGCGCGGGTGGACGAAATCCTGCGGATGGACGATGAGTTCCTCTCGAAGCTTGCCGCCTCCGGTACATCAATACTGCACATCGGCGCCGAGTCCGGTTCCCAGCGCATGCTGGACCTGATGCGAAAAGGATGCACGGTAGCCGACATCCTGGAGGTCAACCGCCGCCTGGCGAAACATCCTGAAATCGTAGCCGCCTATAACTGGGTGGTGGGAACGCCGGGCGAGACCCTGGATGATCTGAGGATGACTCGTGAGCTGATACTGCGGCTGCTTGACGAAAATCCGGCCGCCATCATCTTTGCTCCCAACATGTTTCGTCCCCTGCCCGGAACTGAGCTGTACGAGCTGGCCCTGCAGCACGGCTATCGGCGGCCGGAGCGCCTCGAAGAGTGGGTCGAGGTGGAGGTTGAAGGGGGCTTCCGGCCGGGCTGGATCAGTCCGGAATTTGCCCGTACAGTGGAGATGATGCGGGTGACATCGTATTTCATCGATGACAAGCCGCTCAAACTGCAGACCGGCAACACCCTGGCGTACAGGATGCTCAGGGTTGCGGCACGTCTCTATGGCCCGCTGGCGAGATTTCGCTTTCGCCACGGCATCACTGCCATTCTTGTCGAACAGCGACTTTTTGCATGGTTTGTTGGCCGTATGCGAGGTTGAGCCGGGCGGCATATGCTGATTGCATAAAGGTACAATATGTACTATCTGTTTATTAATGCGATGTCTTTGGCGGTGGAGTGCGAATCCGGAACAATGCGGGGCGTGACAGTACCATTATGAAATTGATCATACAGCTGCCCTGTTTCAACGAACAAGATACTCTTCCGATTACTCTGGCCTGCCTTCCCCGTACTGTAGAGGGGTTTGACTCGGTGGAGTGGCTGGTGGTGGATGACGGCAGCACTGATGCTACCTCCACTGTTGCCCGTTCACTCGGTGTCGATCATGTGGTCGCTCATGCCGCGAACCTAGGTCTTGCCAGGGCTTTCATGACCGGTATCCGTGCTGCTCTTGAACGTGGAGCCGATGTTATCGTCAATACCGATGCAGACAACCAGTATAATGCCGACGACATTCCCATGCTGATCAAGCCGATCCGTGAAGGAAAAGCCGAGTTTGTCATCGGCACACGTCCTATCAGCCGCATGCCCCGTTTTGCTCCAGTCAGCAGGTTTCTCCACGCACTGGGATGCCTGGTGGTCAGGCTTGCCAGCGGGACCGATATTCCGGATGCGCCGAGCGGATTCAGGGCTTTTACCCGTGCCGCGGCGGAGCGCCTGAATGTCCATGATTCATACACCTACACGCTTGAAACAATCATCCAGGCTGGCAGCCTGAATATGGCGATCACATCGGTGCCGGTGAGGGTTAACGGCCAGCTGAGGCCGTCACGGCTGATCAGCAGCATACCCAGTTATATACTGAAGTCGGCCAGGACAATCATCCGGACATTCGCGCTGTACCGGCCACGGCAGTTTTTCATATCGGCTGCAATTGCACTGCTGGTGACAGGAGCGTTGATCAGACCCTGGTCAAGCAGCGTTGGCGCTCTACTGCTTGGGTTGGGTGTAGTGTCCGTTGTCTGCGCCTATGCGATCGAGTTTCTTCCTGCCAGAAAACGTATCCGCGATGATGCGAAGCGGCAGGCAGGCAAAGTTGAACGGAGCGGACAGCCTTCTTCATGAATCGGCCGGAAGAGTCGGGCCGAAGGAGATCTGGGATGGAGTTAATCGAAGCGCTCAGAACGCGCAGGACGGTGCGTGCGTATCAGGAACAACCGGTTCCTGACAGCATGGTGGAATACCTGCTGCACGAAGCGACCCGGGCTCCCAGCGCATGCAATATCCGGGGATGGCGCTTCATAGTCATCCGCAGGAAGGAGCAGCTTCGCTGGCTGTATGAGAACGGTTCCGCGTCTTTTATCCCGGAAGCCCCGCAGGCGGTATTGGTATGCTACGACAACAGGACAGAAAACTCCGCCTGGAACGACTTCGAACAGAGCGCCGCGGCGGCGATCACCTGTTTTCAGCTTCTTGCCCATGAACAGGGGATCGGCTCCTGCTGGATATGCCACCTGCCGCCCAGGGATGAAGTCCGGCGGCATTTTGGCATTGCGACTGACTATACCCCCACCGCATTGGTAACTTTCGGCTATTACCGTACCGGGCAGGTTACCTCTCCCAGAGACCTCTCCGGTGAGGTTCGCAGGGTGGCTTATGAACAATGGGATTTTGAACCGGAAATGCGGGACACGGCATCCGGCCTGGCGTTCCTTGCCAGAAAGACAGCACGGTTCTTGTACTACCTGATGCCGAAACGGGCCTGGCTGCGCAGGTATGCGCTGAAGTACGAGAAGAAGTTTTGATTGTACAGCCCATGAATAATCGTGACGAAATGATCGGTAAATACCGGGAGCAGCTGCTTAGAAGCATCCCACGGATACTGTCACAGGTCGACAGGGATCCGGACTCCCCCACCTACGGCAGTTTTGACCGCGACTTCTGGCATTACAAAATGCGCGATTTTTCTTCGATCGTGCTCCAGCAGGGCATGCTGGTGCTGGATGTCCTCCATGATTTTGACCATCCCGACAACCCCCTGTACCGCCATCCGCTGGCAACGCAGTTGATTGACGCCTCACTCGGATTCTGGGCTTCCCAGCAGCTTGCCAGCGGTTCATTCAACGAATACTATCCCTTCGAGGAGGGGTATCCACCCACTGCCTTCAGCCTTTATGCCGTGGGGCTGGTGTTCAGGAAACGTGGCTATCCCCAACCCGATGAAAAGTTGAAAACTGCCATACGGAAGGCCTGCGAATGGCTGCTTGACCACCCCGAACATCAAGCCTTTAACCAGGAATCGGCCAGCCTGGCCGGCCTGGCGATGGCTGCCCGTATTCCGGGTGTCACTGTCGACGCAGGCAGGCTGGAACAGCGCCTGGCCACTTTTTTTAGTGGCCAGTCCACGGAAGGGTGGTTTCCGGAGTACGGTGGTCCGGATATCGGCTACCTGTCGGTGACACTGGACTGTCTTTTTGACTATCACGAGACGACCGGAGACCCTCGGGCGACGGCTGCGATGGAACGGGCCGTGGAATTCCTCTCCCACTTCATTCCGGTTGCCGGAAAAACACCGGTCATGATCAACGCCAGGAATACGGATTATATAGTTCCCTACGGCCTGGTCCGACTGGCGGTGTCAAACCCCCTGGCAGCCGGAATCGTGCGGCGGGTCTTTGGGACGGCCGGTTCTCCCTCGCATTTCCTTGCCGCAACCGATGACCGCTATCTCTGCCACTATGTGTACCAGTCCTGCTTCAGAGCGCTTCACCACCTTCCGGAGATGACTGGTGATGAAACTTCCCTGCCGTGCAATAAAGGAGGTAGTTTCTTTTTCGAAGAGTCCGGAATATATGTGCGTCATCAGCCTGCACACTGCAGCATATTCGTGGCGGGGAAGAAGGGCGGGGTGCTGTACCTGTATGACTCCGCAGGCCTTGCGAATGTCGATTACGGCTGGAGATGGAAGCGTTCCGGCGGGGCAGTTGCCGTGACCCACTGGCAGGGCGGTTCCATGGTCAGCAGTCATAATGCAGATCGGGACATCGATATGCTGGTTGTAGAAGGGCGGATGTCGGTCCATCGCCGGTACGTGCCATCGCCATTACGGCACCTGCTGCTGAGGTTGGCGGCTTATGTCACTGGAAACAGGCTGGTCCACCGGTTAAAGCATGCCATGATTTTTAACTCTCCCGATGCCGGAGTCGGCTACCGTCGCGAGATCTCCGTCGGAGCCGATCGGCTGGTTTTGACTGACAGGTTTGATGCTGCCGGCAGCGACGACTTCAAGCCGGTAGCGGCACCACACTATTCACTGCGCCATGTCGCCAGCGCCGGCGGTTTCTCGGTGGAGGAGCTGCTGGGAGTCAGCGGGGCTCGCATTGTCCCGGGCAAAGACGGTGAAATCGCGTTTGAGAAGCAGCTATTATTTGAGAAGAAACCTTGCGAGTAGTATTTCCCTGCATAGGCTCTGAAAATATCGGGGTATGTTGCCTGAGCGGCATGCTGAAAGCCCATGGTATTGAAACGCTGCTTGCCTTTGAGCCCTCCCTGTTTGACGATACCAAGTTCCTGCATATCCCCGCCATCCCGCGGCTGTTCGGCTACAACGAGCGTTTCGCAGAGTACGTGGCTTCACTGCAGCCCCGGGTGCTGGCCTTTTCGGTGTTGACCATCAACTACCTCTGGGCGCTCGATATAGCCCGTCGGGTAAAGGAAAGAATCGAAGTTGTGACGGTGTTCGGCGGGGTGCAGGTGCAGGCGCTGCCGAAGCGGGTTCTGGCCAACCCGCAGGTGGATTTCGTCATTCTTGGTGAAGGGGAGTATGCCCTGCTGGAACTGGTGCAGAGCCTGGAGGCGGGAGCTGTTGATCTGTCCATATCCAATCTCGGTTATCGGCAGGGTGATGAGATGGTTTTCAACCCCGTGCGACGATTGATAGAAGACCTGGACACGCTGCCATTTGCCGACCGGGCGTTGTTTGCGGATGTTGAGGATTACGGAACCAGCATGCTCTACCTGTGCGGCCGCGGTTGTCCATTCCGTTGTTCATTCTGTTCAACCGATGTCATTCGCAGCCAGTATCCCGATCCGTGCAACTATGTGCGCTTTCAAAGCGTGGAACGCTGCATGGCGGAACTGAAGCAGCTTAAGAAGGCCTATAACCCGCGATCGTTCCTGTTTCAGGATGACGTGTTCCTGATAAACAAGGGGTGGCTGCGGGAGTTCTGTGACCGTTACCGGCAGGAGATCGGGGTGCCGTTTCAAACCACCGGCTATCCGGGCGTGGTGACGGAAGAGGATATCCGTCTGCTGCGCAACGCCGGCTGCGATTCCATCGAGATCGGGGTGCAGTCATTCAATTCCGGAAACCGCCGCGGTATCCTGAACAGAAACGAGTCGGACCGGGACGTGGCGGATTGCGTGGAGTGGTGCCGCAAATACGGCATGGGAATCAGTATCGATTACATATTTTTCCCCTGGGAGGACAACGAGGCTGACCAGCTGCGGGCGGCGCGTTTTTTCCTCAGGTATCCTCCGACCCGTATAGCCAACTTTTATCTTTCGTATCTTCCCTCCACCGCTATTGTCAGGTATGCAATTGAAAACGGATACCTGGCAGAATCAGAGCTGGAGGGGGTGGAAACCGGAGAGAACGCCCATTACCACGCCGGCGGAACTTTTCTGGCAGACAGAAAACGGTTACGTTTTTTCAATCATTTCTATAATTTTTTTATCCTGATCATCATACTGCCGCGAAAATGGGGCGAAGCGCTTTTCCGTGTCAAGGCCTACCGCTATACCGGCTTCATACCCAGAATCCCGCTGCTGCTGATCAAGGAAGCTATACTGCCCTGCCTGACGGGCAGGTTTCAGGAGACACCACTGTTCACAAAGTATATGCGCTATTATTTCCGGAACCTGAAAACCATGCTTTTCGGCCGATACGGGTGAGTGATTCATGTGTGGAATAACCGGAATATTCTCCTTCGGTGATGCTCACAAAGTCTGGCCAGCAGAGGAGCTGTCCCGCAATATCAGGGCTGTTCGACACCGGGGGCCGGATGGTGAGGGGCGACATGTCGAACCGGGCCTTTTTCTCGGGCATGCCCGGCTGGCGGTCATCGATCTCAGCACGGACGCCGGCCAGCCGATGCATTCAGCTGACGGCCGTTTCGTGCTCACCTACAACGGGGAAATATATAATTTTCGGGAACTGCGCCATGACCTGGAACGGCTTGGCCATAGTTTCCGAACCCGCTCCGATACGGAGGTGCTGCTGGCATCCTGGCAGGAATGGGGCGAAAAGGCGCTGAACAGACTGGACGGGATGTTTGCCTTTGCGCTGTTCGACCGGCAGGAACGCGCACTGTACCTGGTGCGTGACCAGATCGGTATCAAGCCCCTGTTTTACAACCTGAGGGGGGGCGATATCTTCTTCGCCTCCGAGCTGCTGGCGCTGTTCGGTCCCCTGAACCCCTGTCCGGAGCAGGATGCGGAAGACCTTGACCGCTATTTTACCTTCAACTACCTTCCTGCTCCCGGCACCGGGCTGCAGGGGGTCAGCCAGCTCGAAGCCGGCTGCCTGTTGCGGGTCGATGCCGCCGGACTGAGCCTGAAGCGCTACTGGTCGCCGGCAGCAGCCGCTGCTCCAATGCATTTTAATCCGGAAACTGTCGGGCGATTCAGTGAGACACTTAATTCTTCCGTGAACCGTCAGACTGTCGCGGATGTCCCGTTGGGGGTGTTCCTTTCCGGCGGACTTGACTCATACAGTGTGGCGTTGGCAGCCACGGCGGACGGCAAGTCTCCGGAGGCCTTTACCCTGGGGTTTGCCGAGGCGGCGTTTGACGAAAGTGCTGCCGCGGAATGTTATGCCCGCCATCTGCAGATCCGTGACCATCTGCTGACCTTTGCCTGGGATGTGCCGGTTATAGAACGGACGCTGGCTGCTATGGGAGAGCTGCTGGCCGATGCCTCCTGCTTTCCGCTCTATCAGCTGTCGTCATTTGCACGGCAGCGGGTAACGGTCATTCTGGCAGGAGACGGCGCGGATGAACTGCTGGCTGGGTATGGCACATACCGGGCCGGAGATCTGACCCCGCTGATCCGGAAGATCCCGGCGCCGCTGCGCCGCAGCGCGAGAAGCCTTGTCCGGCGACTTCCCGCTGATGACCGGCGTTACGGAGTGCGTATGGTAGCGGAACGGCTGCTGGCCGCTGCTGAAGCAGGGCCGTTGCGGGATCACGCCTCTTTTCGCAGGATATTTGGTGATGACCTGAAACAGCGGCTGTACTCCGGAGACCTGCTGGATGCCACCGTTGCCACTGATCCGGTCGGAGAATATGCCGCTGTGATCAGCCGCGCCTCTGACGGCGGATCGTATCTTGCAGCCCGCCAGCTTGCAGACCTGCAGTTCCACCTGCCCGGGATTCTGGCCAAAGTGGATCGTATGAGCATGGCCCATGGCCTGGAGGTGCGGGTGCCGCTGCTGGGAAAAGAAATGGTCAGCTTCTGCCTGGGGTTGGGAGACGATTCCAAGCGCACGTTGGGCCAGAACAAGCGAATCCTGAGAGCCGCTCTTGAGGGGAAAATTCCACCGGGAGCTCTGCGGCGTCCCAAAGCCGGTTTTCTTCCGCCTGTAGACAGCTGGTTCAGGGGGGATGGCCCCATGTCGACGGTTCTTGGCGACCTGATCGTGACGGCCCGCGGCAAGCTGCCTTCCCTGCGTTGGGACCAGGTGGAGCGTTACTGGCAGGAGCATCGCGAAGGTTCGGTGGATGGTGGGTTCGTTCTGCTGGGGATTACGCAGTACATCAACTGGAGCCTGAAGTGCCGGAGCCTCTGAATAAAATCCTGGATAAGCTGGTTTGCATCTCATGCGCGTCAGGTCGCCTGTCATGCCCGGCACCGGAAACGCTGCTGTGTGGCAGCTGCCGGGCGACGTTCAGGGTTGTCAACGGCATCCCCTGCTTTGTGGCTGAAGAGCTTGTCAGCTTCAGCGAGGTAAAGGAAACGGAGCGGCAGCACTTCATTGATGCCAAGCAGGTTGCCTATTTCCGTGAGTCTTTCATAAGCCGCCTCTACAACAGTTACCATCAGTATGCCGCCAGCCGGCGGACGCTCCTGCCGGCACCGCTGACTCTCGATATCGGTTTCGGCATCGGCGAGCACTATCCGTTCGTCAGCGCACGGGAGAAGGCTGAAGCCAGTTTCATAGGGTTGGATACAGACCGCTTCAAGCTGGAATACTTCAGCGCGCTTCACCCGGAACTGCCGGTTGTTCAGGCCAGCGCCCTGCAAATTCCGTTCAGGGATGAAAGCTTCGACGTGGTTCAGCTGCTGGCGACCCTGGAACACTTCGATGCCGCTACGGCGGCTGCGGTTCTGGGCGAAGCCATGCGTGTGCTTAAGCCGGGGGGATATGTACTGGCCTGCTATCCTGCCGAAGGGAGCCTGCTGCTGAGAGCCGGACAGCTCATCATGCACGGTTGGCTTAGATTGAAGACCGGTTTTGACCTTGAGCATGAAGAGGTGCATCATCATCTCCTTTCGGCACGGGATATCCAGTCAATGCTGTTGTCCGTGCCGGGCATTGAAAGGTGCGAAAGCATCAATTATCCGATGAACGTGAATAGTATTCAGCTGTCGTTGTTCCTGAATGAAATGTACCGGAAGGATCAGTGATGATTTCAAACCTGATGCAGCGGTTAAATCACCAGAAACAGCGCTTTTTGTTGCTGTGGTTGTTACTGCGCAAGGGACGGGTCTCCTTGCGGAAGCTGCGCAACGCATTTGCAAATACGGTGGCTTTCCGCCGGAGGTCCGAAGTAGCGGGACATGCTCCGACGCTTGCCTTGCTGGACATATCCAGCCACTGCAACATGTATTGCGTTACTTGCCGCAGATCGCGCACGGACCTGATCGATATCTCCGGCCAGTCGGAATTGAAAACCCCGCTCGGTTCGATGACGATGGAATGTTTCAGTTCTATTGTCGATGACCTGCACCGTGACACTCTGCTGATTTCGCTATACGCTACCGGCGAGCCGCTTCTGAACAGGCGGGTGGCAGACATGGTCTTGTATGCCTCACGGCGTGGGCTTGCCACCATGCTTTCGACCAATGGCATGCTGCTGGACAGGGAAGTGTCCGGAAAAATCCTCAGGGCCGGCATTGACTATTGCAAGGTGGCGGTAAGCGGGTTCACCCAGGATGTTTACGGGGTGTATCACCGGGGCGGGGATGTGGCGAAGGTGCTGGCCAACATCGCCGGCTTCGAGGATGAACGCCGCCGGCTGGGACTGCGCTGCATGGTGGTTGTGGACTATGTTCTCTTCGAGCACAACCGCCATGAGGAGATGGCGGTGCGCCGCTTCTGCCGGGAACACGGGTTGCAGTTCACATTGCGTTACGGCAGGACTTTCGAGGATTCCGGCGTCAGCAGTCCCGCGGAAAGCAGGGTCCACTATCTGCCCCGGAACACCCCCTGTGACTGGGTCTGGAAGATCATGGTGTTCTGCCATGACGGTCGTGCCGTGCCCTGCTGCCAGTTCGCCACCTGTGCCGTTTCGCCTTTTGTGATGGGAACCGGCGAGGAAAACAGCGCCATATCCATATGGAACGGAATGCAATATCGCGAGTTTCGCCGGATTCAGGCAACCCATGGCCGCAAAGCGCTGCCGCTCTGCCGGGACTGCTTCTACAGCGGGATCGATTTCCAGAGCTGACGCGCCACATGCCCAGAATGGAGCCGCAACAAAAGATGACCAGGCTTTTTGAATACAAATTTCCGAACAACAGGTACCCGCTGCTGCTCATCACTTTGACGCTGTTCATGTTCGGCGCCATAGAGGCACGACATCCCTATTTCTTCCTTCAGGACGACAACCGGGTTCTGTTTTTTCCGTTGTTCGTTGATAATTTCAGGGCTGTTGCCAGTGGCGAATTCCCGCTGTTCAACTTCCACCAGTACCTGGGCATTCCAACGGGAATCCAGGCCCATGCGCTCTATCTGCCGAACTACCTCGCCACCGGATTGAGCGGTTTGCTGCTGGGTCATTATTTCGGAACAATGGAAATCCTGGCTCTGTTTCATCTCACGGTTGCAGTTCTGGGGTTCTATTTTCTTACCCGTTTTTTTGAACTCAAAGAGCTTTGCTGCTGCCTGGGGGCTCTGGCCTGGACCTTCAGCGCCTTCGTCATGACGGTCAGCAATTCCTGGATTCATCTTTCCGGGTGTGCGGCCTACCTGCCGTGGATTCTGCTTTTTTCCCTGCGGCAAGCGAGAAGATTCTCCCGGGTTGACTTTGCTGTCCTGATGCTGCTGAAGGTTTCGCTGATACTGGCGGCACATCCCCAGTACGCCTTGTACGTAATGACCTTTGAGCTGATGGCGCTTGTGCTGTTGTCTGCCGTTAAGGCACGGGCAATTGCGGGTGAAGGTCAGGGCCTTTTAGGCTTGGCGGGCCGCTGTCTCCTGAATAATGCGGCTGCCGCTGTAGTATCGTTTCCAGTTCTTCTGCAGGGGGCTCGCGAAGCCGCCGCCTCTGCATCACGCAGCAGTCTTCTGTCATGGAGCGATTACTCGGATGGATCATATGATCTTGCACTGTGGCTGAACGGTCTGATCGCACCGTTCAGGGAGGCAGGTTTCAATTCCTGGAACGACCAGCATTTCATTTCGCACATCGGTTACATCCCGCTTGTATTTATCATTGTTGCAGCTGTCTGGTTCAATAAGCATGCTAATGGCAGGGTTGCCGCAGTATTCTTTTCTCTGGCGCTGTTTGCGTTGCTTTGGGCAGGGAAAACCCCTTTAACCGGGCTTATCTACCATATCCCGGTATACAACAAGTTCAGAACCCCGTTTAAGCTGGTTTTTTTTACGAGCTTCTTTCTTGCTGTGACGGCTTCATTCGGAGCGGACTGGTTTTACAAACGATTTGATCAGATGCGGGGTGCCGGCCAACATCCTGTAAAAGCTTTTTTTATAGTGCTGCTGGCACTGCATGCCGGCAACATGGTGCTGCTGCACACCGTCGGCCCCCAGCATGCCTTCATCCGCTTCGATGACAGGATACCTCTGGAAGAGCCACTGTCCGACATGATTGGGAACGGTGGAGGCAGGATTGTCAGTGCCGGACTGGACGTGCCGCTGGATGACGAGAAAGCGCTTCCGGGCTTGTCCGCGCCACTGCTCGGGTACAACTACGCATCGCTCTGGGGACTGTATCATTTTGGAGGATACAATGCCCTGGTCCCCGACAGGAACCATCGGGCGACACTCGGACTGATTAACAGTTCGGTCTATAACCTGCCTGCCGGCATGCCTTTTGAGGTTGGTCCTGAAACCTTTGAATATTTCCGGATATGGGGTGTGCGCTGGTATGTTGTCGACGCGCGCATTCCGCCTCCGGTTGGAAACAGCTTCAAGTTGATGAAGCGGGATGCATTTCGTAATGTTTTCTATGATGCAGAGGCCCGGCCGATGGCTTACTGGGCGGACAACGGTAGCGACAGTTCCATTGCCCCCACTTTCACGGTCAATTCGATGGTGATTGATGTTGAGCGGGACTCCGGGGCTGAACTTGTTCTCAATATTCTGTATAACCCCAAATTCACAGCGACTGTTGACAGTGTTGCCGTTCCTCTTGTCGAGACAGACGTCTCCCAGGTTGCCATTAATGTTCCGGCCGGCCGTCACAAAGTCAAGTTGACCTATTCCGATCGTCCCTTTCTGGCCGGAGTTGCGGTTTCAGCCTGTTTATCGCTGCTGGCGGTTGCATTTGCCGTATTCGGAAAACCCGGGAAGCCGGTGGTCTAGGCAATGGTGCTCGCGTTTACCCGGATACGTGCCCATCTGGCCGGCCATGGAGCGCCGCTGGCGCTGCTGCTCATCCTTGCCTTTGCCACATACCGGGAGTTGCTGACTCACTCGTTTCTGGCCACCTGGGACGATCCTTTCTATATCACGGAAAATCCGGCCATCCGCGGATTCTCCGCGGAGAACATCGTATCGGCTTTCACGACCAATTATCGCGGCAACTACGCCCCTGTACAGATCCTTTCCTATATGCTGGACCATGCCGTATGGGGAATGCAGCCGTTTGGTTTTCTGCTGACTAACCTGCTCTGCCATGCCGTTTCCGGGCTGCTGTTGTATGGCCTGCTGCTGCGGCAGGGATTCTGGAAATGGGGGGCGTTTTTCGGCTGCGCCCTGTTCCTGGTGCATCCGGTGCAGGTGGAAAGCGTTGCCTGGCTCTCCCAGCGCAAGAACCTGCTGGCGATGCTCTTTTTCCTGATGTCCTTTCACGCCTGGCTCGGCTACCGGGAGTCGACAGGACGCCCGGCTCTGGCCTGGTACGCGGTCTCGTTGGCGGCGATACTGCTCTCGCTGTTGTCCAAGTCGGTAGCGGTGATTTTCCCGCTGATGCTGGTCATGTATGACCGGTTGCATCGACCGGAAGGGGGAAATATACGGTCTCACCGTGACAAGATACCGTACCTGCTGGCGGCGCTTGTAGTTACAGGCATAACCATTGCTTTTCAGTCCATGGAGAGCGGCGGCGGGCGGGCTGAGTATCCGTCGGCTGCCGTTGTGGTGCTGCCCATGACCATGCTGACGGTCCTGGCAGGTTACATGCGGCTTTTGCTCTGGCCGGCGCCGGAAGTTCTTAGCGCCATCTACGATCCACCGTTGCGGACAGTTTTTGATGCGGAAGTTGCAATCGGAACCGGTCTCGCCGTGATCCTTGTTCTTGCAGGTATCGGCATTTATCGCCTTTCAAAACCGGCATGTTTCTGGTATTCCCTGTTCTTTCTGGGGCTGCTCCCGGTTTCCCAGATCGTGCCGTTGATAACTATCATGAACGACCGCTATCTATATTTTCCCATGTTGGGTGTCGCAGGGCTTGCAGCCTGGTCTGGCGGCCTGCTGCGTACGCATCTTGCCGCTGCAGCCGCAAGGCGGTCTGCTGTCGCGGCTTCGGTTGCCGTAGTTCTGGCGCTGGCGGCGGCAAGCCATCTGCGCGGCATGGTCTGGAAAGATGCCATCACCCTGTTCGGGGATACGGTGCCGAAGGTGGAAACCAGGCGGCAGCAGTGGTTCATGCTTGCTGACGGTTACCGTGCCGCCGGAGATGAAAGGACGGCCCTCCTGTGTGACGGGCAGGCGATGAAACCCGGCCCGCTGGATGAATCCGACCATATGCTGTTGAGCCGCATATACTTTGACCACGGAGAACCTGAGAAGGTGGGGGCGCTTGCATCGCGACTGGTCAAGCGGGAGAGATGGCGGCCGGTGGGGTTGCTGCTGCTGGAGGAGTATCATGCACGCAGGGGAGAGGGGCGCTAGTTCGTGTTGTCATCGTCGGGTAATGCCGAGGTCGATGTTAATGTTTATTATTCCTGGCCATATTCTGGCCGGAGCGGAGTTGCCGCTGTCGTTGAAATTGATTCAACCCTGCACCTGATAATGGGGTAAGAGAGCATAATGGCGCATAAATCGGATAAATTGCACTCAACCGGCCTGCCGGGCGGATTGCGTTATCATCTGCTCCCGCTGCTGTTGCTGCTGGCAGCGACACTGCTGGTGTACGGGCGGATCATCGGTCACGATTTCCAGGTGGTCTGGGATGACGATTTCTATGTCATGGACAACCCGATGGTGTACGGTCTGTCGATCGAGCATGTCCATCGGGCTTTCAGCGGTCAGTATTTCGGCAACTACGCCCCCCTGCACCTGATCTCATACATGCTGGATTTCGAACTGTGGAAGATGTGGGCCGGCGGATACCTGCTTACCAACCTGTTCCTGCACGCCGTCAATGGGCTCCTGCTCTACTGCCTCTTCTTCCGTCTGCATGGAGAACGGATGATGGCCGCTGTAGGCGCTGCTGTTTTCCTGCTGCATCCGCTGCAGGTCGAGTCCGTGGCCTGGGTTTCCCAGCGCAAGAACCTGCTGGCCATGCTGTTCTTCCTGCTGGCATGGGAGGCTTACCGGCGTTACCGGGAAACGGACGGTCGCAGGCGATTGCTGAACTACTGCGGCGCGGTGATATTTTGCGCATGTGCCCTACTTTCAAAGTCGGTGGCCGTCATTTTTCCGGTGGTAATTGTACTCTATGATTACTGCTTTGCGAGCAGGTATAAACCGGTAACCGGCAAAACGTTTGAACATGCTGGCACCGGTGAGGCCGGACCGGATCAGGAAGGAATTAAGGGGGTAGCGGCCCTGTTTCGTCACCGTTGGTGGCTGGACAAGATTCCATTCGTTATTGCGGCTGGCTTTTCGGTGGTAATGACCATGCAGAGCCAGGCTCCCGCCGGTGACAACTGGGACGGTGCCGGTGGCGGAAGGGTCGCTTACCACGGCGGAAGCCCTCTGGCCACCTTCTACAGCATGCTACCGGTATTCTGCCGCTACCTGGGTTTTTTGTTCTGGCCGTCCGGTCTGAACGTGCTCTACAATCCGACCGTTTACACTTCGCCTGACACTACGGTAGTTGCGGCCGGGGGTTTCCTTGCGGTAGTGGTGTGGCTCGTTTACAGGCTGTTCCGATATGACCGTACACTCGCTTTCTGGGCGCTTGTCTCCTGCGTCGCATTTCTGCCGGTGTCCCAGATCGTGCCGTTGTTGACCTTGATGAATGACCGCTATGTGTACTTTCCCATGACAGGGTTTGCGGCTCTGGCCGGCGCCGGCTGCCTGCAGTTGCGTGCCCTGTTTTCCGGCCGGCTGACGCCGCTGTTTCCGGCGGCCATCTTTATTCTATTAGCCTCGCTGTCTGTGGCCTCCTTTCAGCGGACCGGTGCCTGGAGAGACTCGGTAACCCTCTGGAGCGATTCCGTTGCCAAGTCGCCGGAGTTTGCCTCTTCATGGGTAAGCCTTGCCCAGGCGTATGAACGCGCCGGGGGCGGAATGGTCAAGGAAGCAATTGAAGCCTACCAGCGCGCCTATGCGCTGGAACCTTCGAATACCTACGTGCTGTATGGCCTGGGGCGGATATACGGCGTTACCGGGGAATACGACAAGGCCATGCATTACACAAACGACCTGCTGCGGCTTTTCCCGAACCATGTCATGGGGGTGACGCAACTCGGCATCATCTACGAAAAACAGGGGAAGTATGATCTGGCCGAGCAGACATACCGTCGTGCCGAAGCGCTGCAGCCGGAAGCGGTGGATATCGCCATGCAACTGGCAAACTTGGCCCTGCTGAGGGGGGACCTGGCTACGGCGCTCAGCAGGTATCAGCAGATCGAGAGCCGCGGAGACAACTTCCCGGTAGTGGCATATATCCTCTCTTGGCTGGCTCTGCGGAACGGGCAGCAGGAGCTTGCGCTGACCTGGCTGGAAAAGGCGCTGCAGCGAGGGTATGCAGATTACCGCTCCATCGGGGATCTGGAGGAGCTGGTGGCGCTGCGTGGCAACCCGCGTTTCGAACAGCTGCTGCAGCAGTATGGCGCCGGCCGGAACAGTGACAGGAACTGAGATGGAAGCGCGACTGCAGTGGAAAGCGGATGCCGGCGCGGTGGCCGTGACCGCCGCCGCGATCTGCCTGCTGGTGTTCCTGCCCGCTCTGACCTGCGGGTTCGTGAACCTTGACGACCACGAATATGTGCTGAACAACCCCCTCATCCGGAAACTGGATCCTGAGGGCCTGGCAAAGGCATTCAGCGGCTCGCATGCCGGTTTCTGGATGCCGCTGACCTGGATGTCCCTGGCGCTGGACTACCATTTATGGGGCCTGAATCCGCTGGGTTACCACCTGACCAATATTCTGCTGCATTCGGCCAATACCGGGCTGGTGGTGGTTGTTGCCGACAGGCTGATGAGTCGCAGGGTGAGCGAGGAACACGGGTGCCAGGTCAAATACCTGTATCCGCTCACACTACTGATGGTTGGCCTGTTGTGGGGTGTCCACCCGCTGCGGGTGGAGTCGGTGGCCTGGGTGACGGAGCGCAAGGATGTGCTTAACGGGCTGTTTGCATTCTCTTCCCTGCTCTGTTATCTGCGTTATGTGCGCGAGTCGAATGAAAATGGTTCCGGCCTCCCGGCTTATCTGCTCTCCCTTTTTCTGTTCGTCTGCTCGCTGATGGCCAAACCGGTGACGGTCGTATTGCCACTGATGCTGCTGGTGCTGGACTGGTACCCACTGGGGCGCTTCCGGAAATACAGCTACATCCGGCCTGTAATTGAAAAAGCTCCTTTTCTGGCCTGTTCCGCGGCAATGGCCGTTTTGACAATGGTGTTTGCCAGCCACAACGGCATTCTGGCGTCGACGGACAGTCTGACAGCCGTACAGCGACTGCTGATTTCGGGCGCCGCCATCTTCGATTACTGCCGTCTCATGCTTTTCCCGGCAGGGATCATGCCGCTGCATATCATCGACCTGGCTGAGCTTTCGACCTACGCGTTAAAAACAGCCGCGATCGTGATGGCAGGTGCCGTACTGTACCTGTCAAGGCGGAAGCGGGCAATCATTGCGGTCGCACTCTGCCTGATTCTGCCGCTGCTGCCGGTGCTGGCCTTCTTTCAGAACGGATTGCAGGCCTTTGCCGCCCGCTTCACCTATCTTCCGGCGGTCGCGCCGACGATTCTGTTCTGCGGCCTGTGCCTGATGGCCATCAGGCCGATCGGGGATGGCCGGCTTGAGCGGCTGCTGCCGGTACTGGCGGCGGTTTTGATTTTTGCTTGTTATGCAACCGCCACGGTTTTGCAGATCGGCGTATGGAAAAGCACCGAAACGGTCTGGTCGCGGGTCATACAACTCAAGCCGAGCGGCCGGGCGTACAAGGAACGGGGCCTGTATCGTCTCGCCACCGGAAACATTTCTGCCGCCGCAGGAGATCTGGCCATGTCGCTGGAATACGCACGTCGTGCGGAGCTGCCGGAAATTTTCAATCTCCATGCGTATCGTGGCGAGGCACTGCGATTGCAGCTGAAATACGTTGAGGCGGTGGACGAATTTTCCCGTGCCATTTCCCTTTGCCCATACGGAGGTTATTACTTCAGGCGGGGACTGGCGCTGGAGGGTTTGGGGCGCATGAACGAGGCCGCCGCGGATTTCCGGCGTGCCGGTAACACCCCCGCACCGCTGATCTGGTTGGAAAGGAATTCGTGTGACTGACAGGAAATACCCCCCACGTATCGTTGCCGCTGCAGCCGGTTTTCTCTGCCTGCTGGTCTACCTGCGGACGCTCTCCTGCGGTTTCGTCAACTTCGATGATCCCCTCTATGTCCTGAATAATGGAATGATCCGAGAACTGGACACGGAGCTGCTGGCAAAGGCCTTCGGCGGTTCGCATGCCGGCTTCTGGATGCCGCTGACCTGGATATCACTGGCGCTGGACTACCATTTCTGGGGGCTGAACCCGCTGGGCTATCATCTGACCAACATCCTGCTGCATGCGGTCAATACCATGCTGGTGGTCCTGATTGCCGACAGTTTGATGCAGCAGCGGCAAGTCCCGGAAATCAATTGTTCAAAGACGGTACTTCCCGATTCTCCCCGGACGGGGACCGGCAGCGAGGGGTTGAAGTACCCGCTGATCCTCCTTCTGGCAGGGTTGATGTGGGGAATTCATCCGTTGCGGGTGGAGTCGGTGGCGTGGGTGACGGAGCGCAAGGACGTCCTGAATGGTCTGTTTGCACTGTCTTCGGTGCTCTGCTACCTGGCTTATGTGCGCGCCAAGCTTGCTGGTAAGCCGTTCCGATCGGCATGGCTGATGTCCCTGCTGCTGTTTGCATGTTCGCTGATGGCAAAATCGGTCAGCGTCGTTCTTCCGGTGGTGCTGCTGGTCCTGGACTTCTATCCGCTGGAGAGGGCGGGGCGGGAAAGCATTGGGCGGTTGATTGTCGAAAAGACCCCCTTCCTGCTGCTGTCCCTGCTGATGTCGATCCTGACAGTAGCTCTGGTCGCGGACAGTAATGTGCTGATCCCCTACGACGTGTTTCCGCTGGGGCAGCGGCTGCTGGTGTCCGGCAATGCGGTCTTTCATTATTGCCGCCTGCTGCTGTTCCCGCTGGGCATCCTGCCGTTGTATCCCTTCCCCGGTCAACTGCCGCTCTCATTCACCCTGGCCACGATCATTACGGTAGTGACTCTCGGCGCCTGCCTGGCCGTGGTGCGCGCGCGTCCATGGATCACAGCGCTGGCGCTCTGCTTCCTGCTGCCGTTGCTGCCGGCGCTGGCACTTTTCCAGAACGGCGACCAGATCATGGCCGCCCGTTTTACCTATCTCCCTTCCGTGGCGCCATGTGTCGCGGTCGCCATGGTGCTATGCGCAAAAGCCGGAAAAACAGGGGTGTGGCAGCAGCAGGCGCTGGCGGCCGCTTTTGCCACGCTACTGCTCATTTACGCGGGCATCTCTTTTCATCTTATCGGCTACTGGAAAGATACGGGGAGCTACTGGTCACGAATGATCGAATTGAAGCCGATCGGCAGGGCCTACAGTGACCGGGGGCGGTTCTACCTGGAAAAGGGCCGGTATGCCGAGGCGCTGGACGATCTCGGGCGTGCGGCCGAGATAGCATCAAGTGTCGGCATGCCGGAGGTATTCAACCTGTACGCTATCCGTGGTGAGGCACTGGCAAGGCTCGGACGTCATGAAGAGGCGGTGCTGGAGTTCACCAATGCCATATCCCTCTTTCCGGCACCGGCCTATTTTCATCACCGCGGATTATCGCTGATGGCGCTCGGCAGGAAAGTGGAAGGCGAGGATGACCTGCGCCGTGGCGCTGCTGAGCCCGGCCCGATCATATGGTACAAAGCGGAATGAGGATTAGTCGAAGCTGGCGGAGCGCTAAAAGCATGGCTGTGTTAGCGGGGTTTATCTCCCTTATGGCCTACCTGCGTGCGCTTACTTGCGATTTTGTCAACTTCGACGATCCGGATTACCTGCTGCAGGCCGTTGCCGTCGCCCGTCCGGATACGGACAGCCTGCTTGCGATACTGACCCGGCCGTATGTCGGACTGTGGATGCCGCTTACCCGGATATCCTTTGTCATTGATTATCTCCTGTGGGGGCAGCATCCGGCCGGCTACCATCTGACCAATATCGTGCTTCATGCGCTGAATACCGGGCTGGTGGTGCTGCTTGCGGACAGGGTAATGCGGAGTGCCGGTAACAGGGTGCGCGAGTCACGCTTTTATCCGGCCACGCTGTTGTTGGCCGGTCTCTTGTGGGGTCTCCATCCCCTGCGGGTGGAGTCGGTGGCGTGGGTGTCGGAACGTAAAGATGTGCTGAACGGGCTTTTTACACTTGGTACGATCCACAGCTACCTCGTTTATGCGGAAATGAGGCGGACGGTCGGATGGGATGCGGCCTCAACTAAAAAGTACGCTGTCTGCCTGTTGCTGTTTTTCTGCTCCCTGATGGCAAAGCCGGTCAGTGTCGTGTTGCCTTTCATGCTGCTGATGCTTGACCGGTATCCGCTGGCGCGCCTGGACAGGGCCAGCCTGTTACCGCTTGTCATCGAAAAGATCCCCTTTTTCGTGATGTCGTTTCTACTCTCGTGTATAACCGTCTATTGGGGGGCGCGGAATGATTTTCTCCAGCCCCTGGAATTCCTGTCGCCGTTTTCACGTCTGCTGGTCTCCGGAAATGCCGTTTTTGAATATATCCGTCTGCAGCTGGTTCCATTCGGGATACTGCCGTTGTATGTGCTGCCCAACCCGTTACCGGTTTCTTATACCATAACAGCGCTCGTGCTCCTGGCAGGTGTGGCTGCGTGCCTGTATGCCGGAAGAAAATCCGGATGGCCTCTGGTGACGTTTTCCTGTTTCATTCTTCCGCTTCTGCCGGTACTGGCCTTTCTACAGAACGGTATCCAGGCATATGCTGCACGTTATACGTATCTTCCCTCAGTGGCACCGTCCATTGCCCTGGCAATGTTGCTTGCGGTAGCCTGCAGCAGGGCGGAGGATGTCAGGAAACTCCGCCTGTGTATGTACCTGGCAGTTCTGCCCGTGGCCATTATCCTCTTCTACGGTGCGATGACATACCGGATGATCGGTGTCTGGGAAAATACCGCGAGTTTCTGGAGCCGGGTGATAGAGTCGCAACCGCGTGGCAGTTCCTACCAGAAGCGTGGCATGTATTACCTCGATGCCGGCAATTTCCAGGCGGCATATGAGGACTTTTCCGCAGCCATTGAGTTTGCCGCCCGTGCAAAACTTCCGGTTATCCACGAACTTTATGACCTGCGCGGAACGGCACTGGCCGGAATGCACCGATACGCAGAGGCCGTGGCCGATTTCACGCTGGCGCTGGACGGGACTTCACTGCCGCTCTATTATTACCATCGCGGGCAGGCCCTGCAGGCGCTGGGGAGGCAGGCTGAAGCTGAAAATGATTTCAACCGTGGCAAGCCCGACCCTTTAGCGCCATAACCTGACAGCAGTCTGACCGAAACCTGCGGAGCAATTAAAAATGAACTTCTCCAAAATTCCTGTAAAAATGATTGCGGCAACAGCGGCCGTCATCTGCCTGCTGGTTTACCTGCGGGCGCTGTCCTGCGGTTTTGTCAATTTTTCAGATCCGGACTATGTTCTGGAGAACCCGCTCATCCGCACGCTTGACTGGAATATGATCTCCCGGGCGTTTCGCGAGCCGCACGCCGGGTGGTGGATGCCGCTGACCTGGATATCTTTCGCTGTTGATTACCATTTCTGGGGACTGAACCCGACCGGCTATCACCTGACCAACGTCGTGCTGCATGCCGTTAATACGGCGCTGGTGGTGCTGATCGCCGAATGCTTGCTGGATATGGCGGGGAAGATGGTGGAACGTGCGGGGCTGTATTCCGCCGCACTGCTGCTTGCGGGGCTGCTGTGGGGTATCCATCCGTTGCGGGTGGAGTCGGTGGCCTGGGTGGTGGAACGGAAGGATGTCCTGAACGGCCTGTTCACCTTTTCATCCGCGCTCTGCTACCTGCGCTGGGTTCGTGTGCAGGAGTCGGGCAGGACCTCTCCTGCCTTGTACATGCTTTCGCTGGGGCTGTTTGCCTGTTCACTGTTGGCCAAGTCAATCAGCGTTGTCCTGCCGTTGATGCTGCTGGTGCTGGACCGTTATCCGGCAGGTCGCTGGAAGAAGAGGAGGCTGCCGGCCCTGGTGATTGAAAAGCTGCCGTTCCTTGCGCTTTCGGCGCTGGTGACTGTCGTCACCATTGTCTTAGCGGGTAGCAGTAGCCTGGTTGTACTGATCAGTAACGAGATGTTCCCCTGGCATGAGCGCCTGCTGGTGTCCGGTAACGCACTCCTGCAGTATCTTCGCTATCTGGTCTGGCCGGCCGGGATCACCCCCTACCACATTATCCCGGATCCGGTTCCTCTCCTTCCATATGGAATTGCAACCGCCCTGGTGATGGTGATTTGCGTATTTTTGATGTGGAACATGCGCGGCAGGCTCTGGGTCGGCACGACCTGGCTGCTTTTCGTGATCCCGCTGCTGCCGGTGCTTTCGTTTCTGCAGAACGGGGATCAGGGGTACGCGGCCCGCTTCACCTACATTCCGGCGGTGGCGCCCTGCATCATGGCCTCAGCGCTTTTCATCGGGCTGCACAGGCATCTGGAAGGGCGCCCGGCACTCATGCGCAGGATGGTTGCAGTGTCTCTTGTCCTGCTGCTGTCAGGTTACGCGGCCATGTCATACCGCCTCATAACGTTCTGGGATAACGGCGCTGCAATGTGGACCCGTACCATCGAGCATGCCCCGTCCTCAGCGGCTTACTGGCGGCGGGCCATGTACCATCAATCGGTGGGAAACAACCGGGCCGCCGTTGCCGATTACAGTGCTGCGATCGAGTTGGTGACTCCAAGCTGGCGGCCGTACCTGCACAACCTGTACTCGCACCGTGGCGAGGCGCTGGCGGCCGATGGACAGTACCTGGCGGCGATCACCGATCTCAGCGCTGCAATAGAGAGCAACCCCCAACCGCTCTATTTCAGGCTGCGGGGTGAATTGCTGAAGAGTTTGGGGCGCAGCGGGGAGGCGGAAGCGGATCTGTTAAGGGCGGGAGATGCAAGTGGGCCGCTCGGTTGGTATTTCTGAACCAGATTTGACTTTCCAGCTATCCCATTTTTTCAAGGTCTTCGGTGGTGAAGGTATGGTTCCGCTCCCGGAAATATGAAACCGTCCTGTGATTGCGCCTGATATTGAGCGGGTTTCTTGTGAAAATCCGGAACAGCAACGCAAGCGGGGTCAGCACCGCCACAAAGAGCAGGGCCAGTATGATCCGGTTGGAGACGGCGCCGATGATTTCGCTTGCCTTCAGCCACCCTCGTGTGACCTTCGCCGCCAGCGGTTTCAGGAACAAACCGGTTGCAAGCAGGGCCAGCGCCGGCCATACGAAAAATTCCCGTCCGGTAAGTACCGAAAGGATCAGGAAAAATGCAGCCAGAACAGCCATGGTTTCCAGCGACTGAACTCGTGTATGAAGCAGGTTCCGTTTCATGTAGTCACCTGGAATTAGAATAACGTGTAGATGAAGGGCGCAATGGCGGTGCCGCTGGTCATGGTCAGCAGCAGTCCCACCATAAGCAGCACTACGATCATCGGCAACAGCCACCATTTTTTACGTTCCTTCAGAAACTGCCAGAATTCGATCAGTATTTCCATGCCGGTCCTTTCCATTCAATCAAGAGCATATTCTTTGAGCCAGTCGGCACTCTCCCGCCAGTCGGGCTGCTCCCTCTTGTCGAAGATCATGTTGCCGATCACCAGATAGTCCATTTCGGTGCGCATGAAGCAGCGATAAGCGTCTTCCGGTGTCATCACGATCGGCTCGCCGCGGACGTTGAAGCTGGTGTTGACGATTACCGCGCAGCCGCTCAACTGTCGAAAACTTTCGATCAGCTGCCAGTAGCGCGGGTTGGTCTCGCGCTGAACGGTCTGCAGCCTGGCCGAGTAGTCGATGTGGGTGACCGCCGGGATATCCGAGCGCAGATGGCAGAGTTTGTCCCTGAGCGGCAGACCGTGAAAATTCTCCGGCAGTGGCTTACGCCGCTTTTGCACGACATCGGCCACAAATTGCATGTATGGTGAGGGAACGGACGTGTCAAAGTAATCGCCGGCATGTTCCTGCTGCACAGAGGGAGCAAATGGCCGGAAACCTTCACGATACTTGATTTTCAGGTTCAGTTTGCGTTGCATCTCCGGGTTGCGTGCATCTGCTATGATGCTGCGGTTGCCCAGAGCTCGCGGACCCCACTCCATCCGTCCCTGAAACCAGCCGATTACATTGCCGCTGTCCAGCAGAACCGCGGTTCGGTTGCAGGTTTCCTCAAGGGTTTCGCAGCGCTGCAGCACGGCCCCGAAACGGCGCAGCCTTGCGACTGCCTCACCGTCTGAATATGCGGGCCCCAAGTACGATCCCAGCATACTGTCGTCGTTGCCGTTGGGCTGCCGTTCTTTGCCGTTGCCGATGTAACAGGCGGCCAGTGCCGCTCCCAGTGCGCCGCCGGCATCGCCGGCTGCGGGCTGGATCCAGATCCGGTCGAAGATGCCGGACTTCTGCAGTCTGCCGTTGGCCACACAGTTGAGCGCCACCCCGCCGGCCAGGCAGAGGTTGGCCGAGCCGGTCAGGCGCCGGGCCTCACGTGCCATGCGGATAACAGCATCTTCGGTGACCTGCTGGATGGCAAGGGCCAGGTCGCAATGCTGCTGGGTCAACTCCGTTTCCTCGCTGCGTCTGGGAAGGCCGAAGAGTTTTTGCCACCTGCCGTCCTGGGTCATGGTCAGTCCGCAGGCAAAGTCAAAATATTCCTGATTTAACCAGAGGGAACCGTCCTCCCTGATGTCAACCAGCTGATCCCGTATCAGTCCGTCGAAGTGCCCGACCCGGCCGGAGGTAGGATCGCCGTAGGGAGCCAGTCCCATCAGCTTGTATTCTCCTGAGTTGACCCTGAAGCCCAGGTAATAGGTGAAGGCCGAGTAGAGCAGGCCCAGGGAGTGCGGGAAATGCAGCTCCCTGAGGATGCTGATGCCGTTCTCCCGGCCATGGCAGATGGAAGCTGTGCTCCACTCACCCACGCCGTCGATGGTCAGGATGGCCGCCTCGCGGAACGGAGAGGGATAAAAGGCGCTGGCGGCATGGGAGAGATGGTGTTCCGGGAACAACAGTCGGATATTGTCCCCCTTTGTCTCACGCAGGTTGTCCAGTTCGTCGCGCAAAAGTTTCTTTAGAAACAGCTTTTCCCTGATCCAGACCGGCATCGCGTTGGTGAAGGAGCGCAGGCCACGCGGTGCGAAGGCATAATAGGTTTCCAGCAGTCGCTCGAATTTCAGGAACGGTTTGTCGTAGAATGATACTGATTCCAGCTCCGAAAGGGTGATGCCTCCCTGTTCGAGGCAGAACCTGATGGCGTTGGCCGGGAAGGAGGAGTCGTGCTTGCGGCGGGTGAAGCGCTCCTCCTGGGCTGCGGCAATGATTTCACCGTTCCGGGTCAGGGCGGCGGCGGAATCATGGTAGTATGCGGAAATGCCTAGCTGGTACACTGATTCACCTGTTTTCGTACAGTCCGCCGACCAGCGTTCCGTCAGGGGTTCTTACCTCAAGCAGCGCCGTGCGGGCTGCCAGGAAATCGAGCATTTCATAGGACAGGGTGTGGTTAAGAACGATCAGATAACGGTAGTCGTCCTCCCTTTTGGTAGTGTTGACCAGTGCGGTGGAGAACAACCCGTATGCTTTGTTGTAGGTTACCATTGAACTGGCCGGATGCGCATAGATTTTTCCCTGGGCATCTCCGATCCTGGCTGCGGCTTTCCTGAAAAACTCCCTGTTGAAGCCTTCGTTCCAGTAGGCTACGACAAAACCACTCCGGTCGGCTCCACTTGTGCCGCCGATAAACGAGTTGTAGTAACTGAGCTGCAGGGGATGGTGCTGCAGCAGCGGAAACAGGGCCAGCATGATTGTGGCGGTAGCGAGTGCCATGCCGGCGCGGTATCTGTCCGGCAGCCTGCCCTGCAGCCACCGGCACCCGACAATGCCCAGCAGGATGATAAACGGCCAGGCGGTGCTGAAGAGTCTGATGCCGTCATGTTTGGGTGTTGACGGCAGCATGTAGGCGGCCATGCAGAGCAGGAACGGCGCCAGCGCCAGGAATGCCAGCCTGTCCCTGGTTTTGATGCAGGCCGCCGTTGCTGCGAAAATTCCCGTCACTGTTGTCAGAACGGTCAGCGGCGGCAGGGTGATGCCGAGCATGACCCAGGGGTGGTGGAATGGCACGCGAAATCCGTAAACGGTTCCGAAATAAAGTGTCGGTAGCGGCAGCAGTTTCTCCCTGTCGAAAAAATTCGCCAGGTAGAAGCGGAGTTCCTCGCCGGGATTAAACAGAACCGGGAAATTGAACAGGCAGAAAAATGAACATGCCGCAAGCACCATCAGTGCATAATCCAGCAAGAAACGTTTGCGGTCATCCGCAACCAGGATCAGCGGCACAACGATGGCTATAGCCAGAATCCCGGTGAACTTGGTTGCCAGAGCGGCGCCAAACAGTACCCCTCCCAGCAGAATCCTTGTCCGGGAAGATCTGGCCAGGACAAAGGCGCTCAGGCCGCAGAAACCCAGCGCGGTGATCATCATGTCGGTGGTGAAGAGATGGGCCTCGGCAAAAAAACGTGGTACGGCAATGAATGAAAGCCCGGCCAGCAATGCCCACAGGGTGCTTCCGGTCAGCCGGCGGGTCAGCAGGAAGAGCGAAAGAACCAGCATGGTCGTCCAGAAAGCGGTTGATACCCGGTACTGGAAAACAATGCTGTCGAAGAGATGGATTCCTGCCAGGTGACGGAAGACGATGGCGGACAGTTTGTAGAAGGGGGGGTGGACATTCCCGGAAAGGCTGTCGTCCAGCAGGCCGCTGCGCCAGTATTCATGGATCGTTTTGTAGCTGAACCAGTCGGTGGAACCGGTCGAGTGGGCAAACCAGTATTCGATGGCGCGGGCATTCTCTATGTAGTACGGTTCGTCGGAGGTGAGGCCGTAGTCTTTGATGGTGGCGACAATGGCTGTGAATATGAAGACACAGAGCAGGACCGGCACAAGAATGTTCCTGGTCCGGTTCCGGACTGTGCTGGCGTTGTCGGTTGTACTGTTCATGCCGGTTCCGGGGTTATGGCGCCGAGCGCCTGTTCATCAGCTCGAAAAGTTCCCGAACTGTTTCAGTCACATGCCTGAATCTGACGGTGGATTCCCCACGCTGTCTCGGTTGGCATGCTACCCCGAGTTCCTCGATGCGCAATTTATTGCCGAATGCAGCGTGCATCAGTTCCGTATCGATGAAGAAACCCCTGGAATGCAGGTCTGAGGAGTCGAGGAAAGACCTTCTGATCAACTTGAAGGGACAGTTTATGTCCCGAATTGCAAAGCCGAGCGTTAACCGGATGATAGCCGTATAGATCCGGGAGAATAATTTGCGTGAAAACGGGTCTCTGCGGCCCAGTCTGTAGCCGATGATGATGTCGCGGTCGCCTGTCCGGTCAAGAAATGCGGGTAACTCTGAAATCTGGATCTGAAGGTCGGCGTCGGTGAACAAAACCCACTCCATGCGGGCTTCTCTAAAGCCGGAGCTGAGGGCTGCGCCCTTGCCGCGATTTACATCATGAAAGATTCCACGGATTTTTGGGTTATCTGCGGCAAGTCCGCGAATGATTTCAGCGGTGGCGTCCCGGCTGCCATCGTCGATGATGATGATTTCGTGGTCGGAAACTGTACAGGGGATGCCGGAGGCGATCATTCGTATGGCATCGGTGAGGTTTTCACTTTCGTTGTAGGCTGGCACCACGATGGAGAGTGACAGTCCGGAATTTCGTGGCTCCGCTGCGTTATTCCGAGTATCAAAAGGTTCAGGTTTCATTATAGCGAAGAATATACGTTGAAGAGGGAAGGCGTCAAGGTTTATACTCATTAAATTTTGAGGTTTCGGTTCAGGATGTCCGGCAGGAGGCCCGTGTTTGAAAAAGAACATTTTCACTGTTGCCATGTTTGTCCTTGTGGCGGTTTTTTTCGCCTTAATGTGGGGAGTGGCGCAGCGATATCTCAGCCAGGGCAAAGACCTCAACAGGGTGGCATGGGAGTCTTCCTATTCCGAGCGGAAGGTGAAGCTGCCTGAATCGGGACCAAGGGACGGTTACTGGGGTAGCCGGCGGGGCAATGCAGTGGAGGACCGGCACACGATCTGGCGTGATGCCGAAGTCCATGTGTCGGGTCTGCTTGACGTTGATGCCTCCGGATATCAGTATTTTCGAAGCCCGGAGTCGGCAAGAATCCGGATAGTAATCCTGGGTGCTTCCGTTGCTTCCGGTGCGTATGCATCAGCGATAGACAACACCTATTTCAATATTCTCGGGACTGAGCTGCGGCGGATGGGGCTACCGGCGGATATTGTCGTCATTGCATCCGGGGCCTGGAAATCGACACAGGAACTTTCTGCTCTTGGGCATTATTTACAGGGCGTTAAACCGGATCTGGTGATATTTCTGAACGGTCTCAACGATCTGACCGGTGGCGCAACCGCCCGGCATCTGTATGGTGAACCGTTTCAGTCACCGAACGGGGAGATTGCTGATCCGCTTTATCATACCCACGATTATCGGCAGCGGGTAAGAGCATATATTGACAACATGATCGCTGCCAGAGAGCTGGTGGCGGCCCGGGGGGCAAGGATGCTAGTGGTACTTCAGCCTTCCCTGAATGAGCGTTCCGCCCGGACTGCCATTGAGGAAAAGGTGTTGAAGGCGTCACTGGTCCCGCACGAATCTTCGAAAGCGCTTGCCAATAGCTATGCTGAAATCAGGGGCGAACTCTTACGGCTTGAAAAGTCAGGGGAAATGGATTTTCTGGATTGCTCGCAGATCTTTGACCGGGAAAGGGAAACAGCATTCGCCGATTTGTGGCATTTTTCCGACTTCGGGCATCGGGTGCTGGGTGGTGTGTTGGCGGACAGGATTACTGCAATCCTGAAGAACGGCAATAAGGAAAATATTTCAGGAAGGAGCAGAGTGAACTAGTGATGCCGGTTATTAAACCCACTCAGCCAGAATGAAGCAGGTACTAGTTACAGGTTCTTCAAATATGACCGGATCAGGGGTGGTGCCGTTGTGATGATTATGACTGATGGCTCGGGCGGTTGCCGTCCCCTGATCGCACCTCACTTCAACCTGACGGTCGAACTGCCGCTTAAAGCCATGGTGCGCGGATACAGCTGGACAATGATCCCGATAACCTGGCGCAACCGAAAAAATGGCGCTACAAAATTCCGCTTCAAGGAAATGGGCAGCCGATATCTCTTCATCTGCCTTTATGTCTGGCTGGAAAAATATTTTTCCTGCGGCGACTATCGAAAAAAATGAGTAAATATCGTTTGCCGACGCCGGGTTCCATGAAATCCGAAAAATCCCCTAAACCGTTAATGGGCGGAAACTGCCTGTCGACTGGCTCAATTGCTCTGATCTGCGCCGGTATCTGCCTGCTGGTGTTCCTGCGGGCTCTCTCCTGCGGGTTCGTCAACATTGACGACCCGTTCGTTGTCATCCGGAATCCCGATATCAAAAACCTCGACCTGAATCTGCTGTACCGGGCCTTTATCGACCCGCAGGACTTGTGGATTCCGCTGGCATGGCTGTCGCTGGCACTCGACCATGCCTTCTGGGGGCTCAACCCGGCCGGTTACCACCTGACCGGCATTTTATTGCACAGTGTCAATACCGGTCTGGTGGTGCTGATCGCTGCCAGGATGTTTCAGGGACAGGGTGACAGGGATAAGGGGCGCTGCATTTATCCGTTTATGCTCCTGCTGGCGGGCCTGTTGTGGGGCCTCCATCCTTTGCGGGTGGAGTCGGTGGTGTGGGTTTCGGAACGCAAGGATGTGCTCAACGGTTTTTTCACCTTTACCGCGGTGCTGTCCTACCTGCGTTATGTCGAACGCCGTGGTTCTGGTGCTTCTGCTCAATCGTTCTATCTGCTCTCGCTGGCCCTTTTCGCCTGCTCGCTGATGTCGAAGTCGGTGACGGTGGTCCTGCCGCTGATGCTGCTGGTGTTGGACCGGTATCCGCTGGGACGTCTGCAACGTGAACAGGCAGGAGCACTTGTCGTGGAAAAACTTCCGTTTCTGGCGTTATCGGTTGTCAGTGCCGTATTGACGATTTACTTCGCCTCCCATAACAGCATGCTGGTGGCTCCGGAAACGTTTCCCTTGCTGAAGCGGCTCATCGTGTCCGGCAATGCGATCATTGAGTACCTGCGGTTGATCTTGCTGCCCGTTGGCATCATTCACCTTTACCTGATCCCGTCCAGTCTGCCGCTTTCATATTATATCAAGGCCGTTTTTGCGGTCGTACTGATATTATTTGCGCTGAAATCGGTGACAAAGCACCCCCGGTTCAGCTTTTCCCTGCTGCTGTTCCTGTTGCCGTTGCTGCCGGTGCTGGCCTTTTTCCAGAATGGCGGCCAGGCGTTTGCCGCCCGATACACGTATCTGCCTTCGGTATCGATAGCCATTGTCACCGCCAGCCTGATCGGTGCCGGATTGCAGGCGGTCGCCGGTTCTGCCACGGCCAGTCGTCTGGCCGCTTCCGCTGCAGTGCTTGCAGTCGTGTCGTATGCCGGCGTCTCGTATTCGCTGACCGGAACATGGAAGAACACCGCAACGCTCTGGTCACGCTATATCGAGGTGCGTCCCATGGGCAGCGCATACTACTTTCGATCCTGTTACTACAAGGAAACTGGCGAGTATTCCGCCGCAGCCCGCGATTTGTCCGTGTCGATCGCAATGGCCGAGAATGCAGGCATGACCGAGGTGTTCAAGTTGTATGCCCTGCGTGGCGATGCGTATCTCAGGGGGGGGAGTTATGGTGAGGCGGTGCAGGACTTTTCGTCCGCAATTGCGCTTGCGCCACGTCCCGCCTTTTACTATTATCGTGGGCTTGCCAGGGAGGCGCTGGGTGACAGGGATGCTGAACAGGATATAAAACAGGCAGCAGGTGAGGTCGGTCCGATCGAATGGTATGTGGAACCGGTGGTGAAATAGTTTTGGGGGCGGAGCTGTGACATTAGTTCGTCCCGTTTCGGCCAGATCCGTTGCCCTTGCAGCAGGAGTCATCTGCCTGCTCGTGTTTTTGCGGTCGCTTTCCTGCGATTTTGTCAATTTCGACGACCAGGAAAGTGTTCTTGAAAATGCGACTATCCGGGCTCTTGATTCGAATCTGCTAGTCAGTTCCTTCAGTACTTCGATGTTCGGTTTCTGGATGCCGCTGACCTGGATATCATATGCCGTGGACTACCGTTTCTGGGGGCTGAATCCTGTTGGCTACCACCTGACCAACATTGTACTGCATGCGGTCAATACCGGTCTGGTGGTACTGGTGGCGGACCGGCTTCTGGGGGGGGATACCCGCGGAGCGGGGGAAAAGCGGCTTTATCCCGCTATGCTGCTGATCGCGGGTCTGCTGTGGGGGATTCATCCGTTGCGGGTTGAATCGGTTACTTGGGTGACTGAACGTAAAGACGTATTGAACGGACTCTTCGCCATATCTTCCTTACTGGCTTACCTGCGTTATGTGAAAACAAGGGAGTCAGGGGCGGCTGCCTGGCGATCCTACCTGCTTTCGCTGGTTCTGTTTGCCTGCTCGCTGATGGCCAAGCCGGTCACTGTTGTGCTGCCGCTGATGCTTCTGGTGTTGGACAGGTATCCGCTGGACCGCCTGCGGCGCGATACGCTGGGGCCTCTTCTGGTAGAAAAGCTGCCATTTTTGCTGTTTTCCGCAGCACTTTCCGCTCTGACCCTGACGACTGCGGCGGAAAAAAAACTGCTGATTGCGGTGGATCTGCTCAGTATCGGCGAACGGTTTTTGGTTTCCGGAAATGCCCTGTTCGAGTATCTGCGGTTATTTGTGTTGCCGACAGGCATTCTTCCGCTCCATCCGATACCTTATCCTCTCCCGGCGTCCTATTTTGCCGCTTCGGCTGTCACGCTGCTGTTGATCTGCTGCTGCGTGTATTCCGCAAGGCGTTTCATGGCGGTGCCGGTCGCCGGTTTGCTGTACCTGCTGCCATTGCTGCCGGTGCTGGGGTTCTTCCAGAATGGTCAGCAGGCCTTTGCCGCCCGCTATACCTATCTTCCGCATATTGCAGTCAGTATTGCCGCCGCGGCCCTTGCCCTCAAAATATGCCGCTCACATGAAGTGCCATGGCGCCGTTACACTTTGGTTGCCTTCGCGGTCTTCTTGCTGGCACTGGCCGGTATGACCCAGTTTCAGATCGGAATCTGGAACAACTCCGCTGCCCTTTGGTCACGGGTGATCGAGCGTCACCGTATCAGCATGGCCTATAAGTCGCGTGGATCCTACTATCTGATGAACGGATTTTATAACGAAGCTGTTGCTGATTTTACCGCAGCCATGGAAACCGCGTCCGGTGTGGAAAAACTGGAGATTTATAACCTGCTGGCTGGGCGCGGGATGGCGTTGGGCAGCCTGGGCCGCTTTGATGAATCAATACGCGACTTCAGCGTCGCCATCAGGCTGTTTCCCCATCCATCCTACTACTACAGCAGGGGCATCACGTTTGAAGCCATGGGGCTCATAAGGGAGGCTCAGGAAGATTTGAAGCTCGCCGGCCCTGATCCGGGAGACATCAAGTGGTTCGAGTACGGCAAGGGATTGGGGCAATGAATCAGGGGCACAGGTACGGAAGACTCCTGCCGATTGGTGCCCTGCTGGCAGCGCTGGTTACTTTTGCAGTTTTCTTTCCGGCTACCCGCAATGATTTTGTCGATCTTGACGATCTGGGATACATCGTCGCCAACCCCCATATCCGCACTTTCGATCTTCAGATGATGGCGGACTCCTTCACACGTTTTTTCGAGGCCAACTGGCATCCGTTGACCATGATCTCGCTGGCGCTTGACTTTCGTCTGTGGGGTATGGATCCGTACGGATTTCATCTGACCAATGTAGTTATTCACTGTTGCAGTGTGTTTCTGGCCTGTTTCCTGTTTACCGATCTTTACAGGGAAGCAGGCTGCATTCGGAGCGCGGCAGTGGAGGATAACGCGCATTTGTCACGGAACGGCGCAGCGGCAGCGATTGCCGCAGCGCTCTTTTTCGGGCTCCACCCGCTGCGGGTCGAGTCGGTGGCCTGGGTCAGCGAGCGCAAGGATGTGCTGTGCCTGTTCTTCATGATTTCCGCGATGTGGTGGCATATCCGCCATGCCAGGCGGCAATTGCAGGCATCACCGGAACGCTCTCAACTATCCGGGGCGTATTGGATGGTGCAGCTGACGGCTTGTCTGGCGCTGCTTAGCAAACCGTCTGCCGTGAGCCTGTTGCCGGTATTGCTGATCATGGACTGGTATCCGCTGGGGAGGATCTCCGGCCGCGCCAGCCTGGTCCGGATGGTTGTCGAAAAGCTGCCGTTGCTGGTGATGACGGCGGGTGCCTCGCTGTTGACTGTGGCCGCCCAGCAGTACGCCATTACGCGGGCTCCTGACGTTGCGCCGCTGTCCCGCCTGCTGGTGGCCTGCAAGGCGCTGCTGTTCTATTTGTGGCAGTCCTTGTGGCCGGTGGGGCTGGCGCCTTTCTATCCCCATCCCGGAAACGTACATGCCACGGAATTAGCCGCTTATCTGCCGTATCTGCTACTGGTGGTTGCCATATCCGCCGTGGTTGCGTGGCGGGCCGCGCTTGACCGCAAATGGGCGGCTCTCTGGCTGTATTACCTGGCCGTGCTGTTGCCGGTGCTGGGTGTCATCCAGGTGGGCGGGCAGTGGATTGCCGACCGTTATACCTATCTGCCCGCGCTGGGGGTGTCGCTGTTATGGGGGGGCGGCGTATTTTGGTTTGCAGAACGAATTCGTTCGCAGGGCGGGAAGACGGCAGCCCTTGCTGTGATTATGATCGCGACGCTGCAGCTTTCGGCCTACACTGTCCAGACTTCGCGTATGATACAGGTCTGGCGCAACTCGGAAACCCTGGAGACCAGGGAGATCAGCCTGTTCCCGCACCAGGTGGGGGCGACCTATTACTCACGGGCCAAGTTCCGTAATGAAAAGGGGCGTTTCACCGAGGCGCTGGCGGACATCGACGAGGCGCTGGTCATCGCCCGGCGCAAGCAGCTTCCGGATAAATTTTCCGCGATCCATATCGCCCGGGCCGATATCCTCAGGAACCTGGGACGGCCCGCGGAGGCGCTTGAGGCGGCGGAGTCCGCCATCAGTGAATGCATCGGCCCACCGCCCGAGGCCTATGTCCGACTGCGTGAAGAGTTGGCAAAACAGGCTGCGATACAGCGGTAACATATAGAAATAACAAAAAACATTGATTGTTCCGGATTGCAATGGACGGAATTTCATCCGAGAGGTCTGTGCCAGTGTTTTGGTGGTGGAGGTTTGTGTAGGAGCGTTATTTCAAAATCCATGCAATGGCGTTTTTTTCACGTATGTATGGTTCTCCGAAGTTTTCAGTCATGTTCTGGATTACTTCAGCAGCTACAGGGTAATCGGGAAATGAGTTAGGAAACAATTCGATTGCCGGATTTTTGTGAACAACAACCAGCCACCCACTGAAGTCCAGTTTCAGCAACGATGTGTCTTCAAGGTTAACCATGGTGCGCCATCTGTTTTTTTTACGGAGAGGTTGATGGATAGCTTCCATTACATAGTCGACGGTATAGTTGCCTAGCACATAACTGTTGTCAGTTGGAATTCTTTCAAAGTTACCTGTTGTCATATAACCGCCTAAAACCGGTTTCTTGTGAAGATGCTGATAGTGGTAGTAGACATTGTAAGGGTCGCCGACCATCATCGGGTATTCTATGATACCGCGAATTTTTTGCATCTTTCCCGGGTCTGAATAAAATGCTGGAAACTGACTGTAGTTTTTTGGATACCCAAGTATTTGATCCCGTTGCTGCATATTCTTCCACTGCATGGGGCTATATAAGTTTTGATAGGCACAGTGATTGGTGAAATTGTTTGGAGTCTGATATATTTCACGCAGATGGCTGTTTATTACAAACGGTGACCAGACAATAAGCTGCACTATGACAATGGCTTGGCTACTCCAAGATGAGCAAAGTCGTAATGAAATTAATTCTGCCAGCTTTGCGGAGGCAAAAGCGGCCATTGCATAGATCACAGGTACAAAAGTGATGCCGTAACGGGTTACTTGTATACCCTCGTTTATTGTGATCATAGAAATTGATGCGATCATCACGGTGTATGTCAAAATTGGGAAGAAAATCACAATTCCTGTGATTCGGGATTGACGGTAAATGGCTATAAGACCTGAAATGGCAAGCACGAGAATCGTGAACCTCAATATTTGCAGGTGGGTGCCGGAAACGATGCCCAGAACGTTGTAAGCGGTAGTCAGGGTAGCGTGGTCGTCTCCGACGACTGTGTTTGAAAGCCATGAGGTATTAATTAAACTGGGAATAACTATTGCCAGGCTGAATACCGCAACGGTCGCTGCGGCAAGAGCAAGGTCTTTCAGTGGGGTAACGCTTGCTAATGATATGCCTGCTTTCTTGCCTGTCAGTGCGGCAAGAAGCACAACAATAAATGGAACAAATACCGGAATAGCTGATGAAGAATGGTAATACACCGCCAGAGTGCCGCAAGCTGCCGACAAGAGCAGATAGCGCCGCCGACCGGTTTGTGTCCATATTAATGTCAATAAAAGGGATGTTGCACCCAGCAGCATGGTTATGGAGTACGGACGTGCGATACGGCTGTAAAATATAAGCACCGGAGACGTAGACAACAGTGCTGCGGTTGTCAGGGCAGTAGTCAGTCCCCATAACCGGTTGACCAGCAGAGGGATTACAACCAGAGCAAGCAGGCCTGCAAACATGGAAGGGAGGCGCAGTACATTCTCCGACCAGCCGACCGTATGAAGAGTCAGCCAAGTGTAGATGTTCTCGGGGATACTGGTGGCGCCAACTCCCACTGGACACAGGATAATGTCTGCCAATCTCTTGTCGGTAACATAGTTGAGGGAGTGCCATTCGTCATTCAGCAGAACCTGGTTGGGCCAGCTCCAGAGGCGTAGCCATGCCCCCAATATGGCAAATATAACGATTCCTGACCAGAGCGGCTTATGGTTGATTCTTTTTTCTGCCATATGAGATGCTCCGAATTACTAGTGCTTGGGTTCGTTTTGATATCATGAAATATTTGAAACGGCAACACCGACACGGACACTTCTAGATACTTAATGGCTGTTTCTTCAAGGTTACCATGGCAAGTATGAAAAACTCAAAAAATATCGTGTTGTTAGCTGTTTCGCTGCTGCTCGGTCTTGTGGCGGCAGAAGTGTTGCTAAGGACTTTCAGTACGGGTCTTGCAACGATCTGGGACGAAAAAAATCTTTCATATCGTTATGATGCAACATTGGGGTGGTTCCCTGTTGAAAATAGAACTACCAATATTTCTACAACTCGTACCTATGCTGCCAAAAATAACAGCAGAGGATTTAGAGATATTGAGCATTTGGTGGATAATAAACCACGAATAATCTGTATTGGTGATTCTTTCGTCTGGGGATTCGATGTTGAACAGCATGAGCGTTTTACTGAAAGACTTCGTGATCGAATGCCGGATTATTCGATATACAATCTTGGTGTCAGTGGATATGGTACCGATCAGGAGTATATCCTGCTCAAACAGCAGATTGAATTCTATCGTCCAAAGATAGTTGTTCTGGTCATTGTTCCGGGAAACGACCTGGAAGATAACTCGGCTGATATGAGATATGGCCTTTACTACAAACCGTATTTGGTGGAGTCTCCTGCCGGACTGCAGATCAGGGGTGTTCCGGTTCCAGTGTCACCTAGCTATACGTTTGCTAAATACAAACTACTTTCGCACTCATACCTGTTTAGAATGCTTGTTATTGCATATCATGAAATTACTGCTATGCCTGCGGTTGCAATTGCGGATCCAACCTTCTTGATTTTGAGTGAGATGGATCATTTTACTAAGTCAAAGGGTGCCAAGCTGTTCGTAGGCCTTCAACAAAGACATCAGGAAATAGAAAGATTTTTAACTTCGGCAAAGATACCTTTTGTTGACCTGACCAATCCTTATACATACAGCAGCTGGGGAAACCATTGGACACCTGAAGGACACACATATGTTTCTGAAAAGATTCATAAAATGTTAACAGGTGAAGATGTGAGCCGAAAACCATGACAAAGATTATGCTTCGTGACAATCTAATCACAGTTTTCGCATTGTGCGCTTATGCAATTTACCTAGGCTTCGGTTTTGTCAACCATGAGGCATGGCGAGATGAATGGCAGGCGATCAATATTGCCCGCAGTTTTACTTCGCTGCCGGACCTGTATGGCCGTTTGCGCTATGAAGGACACCCGGCACTCTGGTTCCTGGCGATCAGGTCTGTGTGGGAGGTTTATCCCGCACTGATTTCGGTTCAGATCCTGAACGGGCTGTTCGCTGTTTCAGCTGGCGCCCTGGTAGCCTTCTTTTCACCGTGGCCGCTCTGGCTGAGGCTTCTGGCTGCCTTCACCGGTCCGGCCGCCTGGGAGTACTCGATCAAGGCCCGTGGCTATGGACTTGGCTGGCTGCTTGTCGTGATTCTGGCACTGCTTTTACGCAGGCCGGAAAGTCGTGCCAAGCCTTGGCTCGTGGTGTTTCTTGCGATACTGTGCCTCAATACGACTGTTTTTTCGGGGATAATTGCCTTTGCTCTTGTAGCGGGCTGGTTATGGAATGCCGTCTGCGGGAAGCGACTGCGTGAGTACCTTGCACCGATGTCTCTGTTGACTGCGGCTTCTCTGGTGACGCTGCTGCTTGCGCGTCCACCCGTGGGGGCTGCACTGGGATTGGCGCCGGAAAAGGTCGTCAACGATGGTGTCGTGGCGCTGGGCACAATGTTTGCCGTTGCATTGCTCCCTTGTCACGGGCTGCCCTGGGACTACCTGTCATACGTTGTCGCCGCCGCGGCAATCATGGTTGTTTTCTGTTTCCGCGACCTGTGCTCAGGTTCTCCGGCGCGTGTGGCACTCGCATGCGGCTGGGTTGCATGCGTGCTGTTCGTGGTCTACAAGAGCGGTGTCCAACCCTGGTACCTTTGGCATGTTTTCCTGCTGCCGTTTGCCGTTTCGATCGCGTTCGAACACAGAAAAGCGTTGCCGGGTTCGGCACTGGTAGTTTTGGCGCTGCTGGCGGTTCCGGGGCTCAATGCCGGCATTCGGGAATACCTGCACGACCGGGCGACGGCCTATTCCGCTGCAAAGTCGGCTGCCGAAGGGATCAGGGACGCCGGGTTGTCAGACCTCCCCGTAGTTGTTTACCCGGATTATTTTATTGCATCGCTGTCCGGATATCTCGACAAGCCGGTCTACGAGGGGGCGTGCCGTGGACCGGAAAGCTATGTGCTCTGGCTGTACAAGCGTGCCGGCGAATCCGAGTCGTTAAAATGCGCGGTAGATCTGGCACACAGGAATCCTGCGCGTAAGAGTCTGTTTTCTCACCCTGATATACTGAGGGAGGATGCAATCAGCGAGCTTTCCACACGGTATGGTGTCAGTATTTCAGCTGTCGGCACTTACCTGGCTGATGCTGGTACGGACTACCGTTTCGGCACCGAAGAGCATTTCAATCTCTATCTTCTGACGGTGCGGCCATGAGAGCGTGCATGAAAACAAACAATCGAGTACTGATTTCAGCAGCGGTGTCAGCCGGTCTGGTTTGCCTGCTGGTCTATCTGCGGACGCTTGGGTTTGATTTTGTAAGGATGGACGACACTGATTACGTCATAGAGAATCAGTACATCCGCAACCTCGACCGGGACTTCTTTCAGTGGGCCTTTACCACGGCTCCTTTTGACTTGTGGATGCCGCTGGCCTGGCTGTCTTTCGCCGTTGATTATCATTTCTGGATGCTGAACCCTTCTGGATTCCACCTGACCAACATAGTGCTTCACGCGGCAAATGCCGGACTGGTGGTGCTGATCGCCGCCAGGGTCTTAAAAGTGGCATGGCCAGAAGAGGCGGGCGAATGCCGGTATTTCGCGACACTATTGCTGGCGGGCTTGTTGTGGGGAATTCATCCCCTGCGGGTTGAGTCGGTGGCCTGGGTGGCGGAACGGAAGGATGTGCTGAACGGTGTTTTTACGCTGGGGTCTGTGCTGGCCTATCTGTGTTACACGGAGAAAAACACTGAAAAGGCGCGGGCGTGGCCGTCCTACCTGCTGTCGCTGTTGTTGTTCGTTTGCTCTCTGATGGCCAAGCCGGTCAGCGTGGTTATTCCGTTCATGCTGCTGGTGATGGACTGGTTTCCTCTACAGCGTTTGAACAGGAATACCGTACGCCAGCTTGTTGTAGAAAAGCTTCCGTTCCTGGTTTTCTCTGTTGCGGCCGCACTGTTGACTTTCAAGTTCGGGGCGGAAAACAGGCTGCTGGTTTCCGCCGAGAACCTGCCGTTCCTGTATCGGATCGTGATCGCCGGAAATGCCCTGCTGGAATACTACCGCCTGATGCTTGTCCCTGTCGGTATTCTGCCGCTGTTCGTGCTGCCCAACCCGATCCCTTACAGCTACGCATTCAAGGCTTTTGCCGCCTTTGCCGTGACAGTGGCGTTTCTGGTCTATTGGCGTAAACAGCGGGCTGTGGCTGCGACCTGGCTGCTATTCGTTCTGCCGATGATCCTGGTTTCCGGATTGCTGCAGAACGGCATGCAGGCCCTGGCCGCCCGCTATACCTACCTTTCCGCCGTTCCAGTCAGCATTGCAGCCGCGGCGCTGGCTGCCTGCATTTTAAAAAGCGTCCCGGTCCGGCATTTGCATCTGCTCCGACGCCTGCTGCCGGTTACTTTGTTTTGCCTGCTTCTGTTTTATGGCGGAATGACCTGGCGACTGACCGGTGTCTGGAAGGATACGGCTTCCTACTGGTCGCGCGTGATTGATCTTGCGCCGGAATCATATCCACTGGCTCGTCTGGCCAGAGGCAGGTTCTATTATGATACCGGCAGGCTTGAAGAAGCGATCAGGGATCTCACGGTGATCATAGAAGCGGAAAAAGGTGAGGGGATACCGAAAGCCGACAACGTGATCGCGCTGCGGGGGGAAATCCATGCAAAGATGGGGCGTAATCAGGAGGCGCTTGCCGATTACGATTACGCCATATCAGTGTATCCCGACCCGGCCTACCTGACGGCCCGGGCGAGGCTGCTGGAAAAACTGGGTCGAGCGCCGGAAGCCAAAGATGAATCCAGGTGAACTTGCCTGTGTTGCGCACATGGGGCCGGCTTTCGGGCTCATTTGGTAATGCAGCATTTCGATGTGATTATTTCCAGATACGAGTTCGAATACATGCAACGTAAAATGAACAGCCGCCCGTCATGACTCTGCGGACGCTTTTTTCTGCCGGAATATTTCTCGGTTCGTTTCTTCTGTTTCAGCTCCAGCTCCTTACCGGCAAGCTTTTGCTGCCGGGATTCGGGGGCGACCCGCTGGTGTGGAACAGCTGTATCCTGTTCTTTCAGGCGGTGCTGCTGGCGGGGTATATTTACGCCCACGGCGTTACGTCGCTATGTGCCAAATATCAGCGCCTGCTGCATGTAGTGCTTCTGCTGTGCTCTTTCCCGCTGCTTCTCGGTTTCTTTCCGGCAGGCTGGAAACCTGCTGACGGTCACGTTTCTCCTATGGAAATCATGCGTCTGCTCGGTTCTGCAATCGGATTGCCATACCTTCTGCTGTCTGCCTCGGCGCCCCTGCTGCAGTCCTGGCATGTCCAGCGATTCCCGGGTATTTCTCCCTGGCCGCTCTATGCGATTTCCAACGGCGCATCTCTTCTGGCGCTGGTGTCATACCCGCTACTGGTTGAACCCCTGCTAACACTTCCAGCTCAGAGTCTGGCATGGAAGTGTGGATTCGGGTTCTATATATTCCTCTGTGGCTGTTGTGCGCTTGCTGTCCGGACAGAACGCGACGATGTCGCCTGCCAGATAACCGATGACTCTCCTGGGATTTTTGCAGCTGTCCCGATTCCGACCCGAAACCTGCTGCTGTGGTTCCTGCTTTCCGCGTGCGGTTCCGCAATGCTGCTGGTGGTGACCAACGACCTCAGTACCTCGATCGCTCCGGTACCACTGATATGGATGATGCCATTGGCGGTATACCTGTTGACTTTCATTGCCTGCTTTGCCAGGACAAGATCGTATAGCCGTGTTGTATGGGGTATTGTCCTGGTTTTTTCAGTATCATGCCTGTTCGCCTTCAGGATCTTGGCAATACCGGTGATGCCGGTCTGGCAGATACTGCTCAACCTTTTGATGCTGGCCGGATCTTGCATGTTTCTCCATGGTGAGCTGGTGAGCTTGCGTCCGGATCGCCGGCGACTTACGGTATTCTATCTCTCGATAACGGCGGGAGGCGCACTCGGCTCAGCTTTCCTGACCCTGGCGGCTCCGGTGCTGTTCAGTCGCGTGCTGGGCCTGCCGGTTGTTCTGGCAGTGTCCTGTGCTGCCTTAATACTTTCATTCATCAGGCCTGTTGGCAGAAAAACTTCATCCGGTGAAATGCTACTGTGATTACAACGATTCCGAGAAAAAAACTGCTTTACATGACTCATGCTGCTATGGCATCTTTGACTTTCATTAATAATTTGCCGATTCCTTGAGAGAGCCATATTTCAGCCACATGAGAACTAAATCATTCCGCATAACGGTCGTGCTGTTTGCCGCCATCTTCCTGACTTTTCTGGGAATGCGAATCTCCCTGCTTGAAAAGACCTCCCGTCCGAAAGCAAGGCCGAGGGCGGTTCTTACACTTACCGCAAAGATGTTGTCCGATGCTGCTGCCGATAGCTCCGGCGGCATTTTGTCATTCGATATGGATTCTTTGGAACAGCCAAAGCAAACCCAGCCCGCAGAACATAAAACCATTCATATCAAAACACTCAAACATCCCCTTGTTTCCTCTGTATCACAAACTCCGCAAGGCCGCTCGCCTCCCCACTGCTGATTTCAACCCCCAGCATTTAGTCATGATTTTACCTGCTGTTGCTTTCAAAAAGCAAATGCAGCTGGTAGTGTGTGGCTTTTGCGCCTGTTTCCAATGAGTTCCAGTCTTTTCATTCTCAAATGATGTGGCGGTAACGTCATCAATTCCAGTTACGAGGGCGCTTGTGTTGCATAACAGTTCCTTAAAACTATTTATTCCACATCTGGTGCTGCTCTGCGTCGGTGGCGTTTCAGGGTTGGCACTCGCATATATTCTTGATGGTGTGCAATGGGACTATTCGGCTGACCTGAAGAGTGCGCGTGATCTTGGCATAGTCAGTGAGGCAATTCTTAAAAACTATCCAAAGTCCAGGGATGTCCTGACGTATTTCTTTGCTTTTGTGCTTCCAGTCTCGGGAGCACTTGCCGTCTGGTTGCCATGGGGACTCAGGCAGCGCAGGATTCTTGCAGGTCTGATTTGCGAGGCCGGCAACAACGATTTGCCGCAATCGCATCCTTGGAGGCCACTGTTTTTTTCGCTGGCAGCACTGATGCTGGTGCTTTCCTGTTTTGACCTGAATCTGTTCTATGACGGGAAATGGAATCCGGTAGTCGGCTCATGGCCGTTTCTTGGCGAAGAGGGTGTATTTCTGGAGTGGACGCAGCGTATCCTCAACGGTGAGGTTATGGGGAAGGATTTCCTGTGCGTGTACGGCCCCCTGATGGTATATCCGCTGGTTCTGCTGCAGGAAATTGCCGGCCCGCTGGTTTCCCTAGGGCGCTGGTACGCATTCGCTCTCAACCTGACAGCCTACATACTGCTGGCATTTATTATCAGCCGCACAATCAGATCCACTTTCGTCGCTCTTCCGGCATTGCTTCTGATGGTACTTTTCTATCCTTGGATGACACACTCGGCCAATATGTCTCCATTACGGGTCGTTCTTGGGATGGTGCCACTGCTGTCCCTGCTTCGTTTCCGTGAGACAGGTAAAGAAGTGTGGATTGCCGCCGCAGGAGCCTGCTGCGGAGTTTCTTTCCTTTTCAGCCAGGAGGTCGGGGTTTGTGCGCTGCTTGCCTCGCTGGCCTTTGCCGGTTTCAGTTGCATCCGCGAGTGCGGTATTGCGATGGTTGTTCGCAGATTTGCTGTCCTGCTTGCCGGTTGGGCTGCGTTGCTGTTGCCCGCGATCGTCTATTTCACTGCCAAAGGTGCGTTACCACATTTTATTGAGGGTCTGACAGTTTATCCCCGTAACGCCATGCTTGGCTATGCAGGGCTGGTTTTTCCGTCTATTGCGGATGCCGTGAAATCATTGCACGTTCCGCTGGTCTTTGACAACTACTGGATAATCGGTACCTATGTGTTAGCTTCCATAGTATTGCTGATCCGCATCATTTTGGGATGCACCGATACCAGGACAGCCGTATTGGTGTTTATCCTGATCTTTGGATCATTGCACTTCAGATCTGCTTTGGGGCGCTCAAGCTGTTACGAGGCGTTTGTGGTGGCGCCGTCCGCATTCATGCTGCTGTTCATGGCTTTGGATTACTGCGTGTGCCGCTTGAATGGCAATCGAAACATTATCAGGATCTTCATGGTTATGCTGATGCTTGCCGTCATTTCAGCCGTGGCTGCCGGAATGAGCCATACCCGAAGCAACCTGGTCAGTTTCGGGAATATGCTTCTGGAAAAGAACAGATTCACCAGAATTATTCAATCACAGTTGATCGGAGTGGAAAGAGACGATGTGCGTCACCATCCCGGCACGGCGCTGGAAATCCAGTCGATCGCGGATTTCTTCCGCTCACATCCGACGCCCGATAACTATGTTTACTTCTTCCCCCAGGAACCGGCATACTATTTCATTTTCAATAAAAAGAACCCAACCCGTTATGCGACATCCTACCTTGCGGCAACATCTGAAATGCGTCGCGAACTGGTGGCGGATCTTGAGAAAAGAAAGCCGCTCTACGCGGTTTACAGCAGGTCCACCTGGCGTATCGACGGGATTCCGTCTTATGTCCAGGTTCCGGAAGTCTATGGTTATCTTGAGGCGAATTACGAAGTACTGCTTGATTACGGGGCGGTTGTATTCCTGAAGCGCAAGCAGGCGCATGGTTAGACCGCCTCCGGTTGTCATTCGTTGGAGTGGCCTGATTTTAATTAATTCAGCTTTTAGATCCGGCCGTAATTTGTGACAATATTAACTGTTTATTATGCGGCTTCCAATGCGACAACAGGTGACGGAGAGTGTATCTAGCTGCGTTGAAAGTCCGGAAGCCTTATACAACGCGGTGTCTGATCAATACAAGGAGCTGGCATGAAATCTCTTTCAATTGTAATTCCTGTCTATAATGCGGAAAAAAGCATTGCCGATCTCTGCCGGAAGCTGATTTCGCTTTTTGTGACAGACTTCAAGCTGGAAATAGTGCTGGTTAACGACTGCAGCAGCGACCGTACCGATGAAATCTGCAAGCAGCTTCAGGCGGAGCATTCTGAAACAGTCCTGTATGCCAGATTGTCACGGAACTTCGGTGAGCATAATGCCGTGATGGCCGGTTTGAACCAGACGCATGGCGATTATGTCGTGATAATGGATGATGATTTCCAGAACCCTCCCGAGGAGGTGCCACGGCTTGTGGCAGAAGTCATGAAGGGTTTTGATGTGGTCTACAGCCAATACCCTCAAAAGAAAGACAGCCTGTTCCGCAACCTGGGCAGCTATCTGAACGGCAGTATGGCCCGGGTGGTGCTGAACAAACCCGCCAACCTGTACCTGTCCAGTTTCAAGGCCATGAACCGTTTCCTGGTAAACGAAGTTATTGTCTATAAAACGCCCAATCCCTATCTGGACGCCATCATCCTGCGCATCACCAACAATATCGGTACGGTTGTGGCCCGCCACGACCGACGGCGTGATGGCCGGTCCGGCTATACCCTGAAAAAACTGGCGGCGCTCTGGGGGGACATGATTGTCAGCTATTCTCTGATCCCGTTGCGACTGCTGGCGTTGACCGGATTTGTCCTGACCCTGCTGGGAATGTATTCCGTGGCCGACCTGTTTGTCAGGGACATGCTTCCCCAAATGACCGAGGCCTCAGAAATCGAGGAGCTGACTTCGGTCACCCTGTTCTTCAGGGGTTTTCAGTTGCTGGCAACCGGAATACTGGGCGAGTATGTGGGGAGGATTTATCTGAAGCTCAATCAGGAGCCGCAATATATTGTCAGGGAACTGGTTTCAGCCCGCCCGGAGCCGGATGCATCTGAAAGAGGCCGGCATGGAGCGTAACCGGGCTGTAGTTGGCTTAAACGCCGCAATCGCGATCCGGCCGGACGATGCCTGGGCGGTCGCTGTTTCGCGTTGCAGTGAATCGGCGCTGCACGATGGCGATTTCGTGGCTGACTGGATCAGCAATGCCCGGCACAAGGCCTCCCTGAACTCGATGCTGGTGCCGCTGGATGCAATCGATGGCTGGAAGCGGGAATCATACACCGGTAACATCGAACACAGGAGCGGCCGTTTTTTCAGCGTGATCGGAATCCATTGCCGGCACCGCGCCGGCCGCTCCGAACTGGAATGGGACCAGCCGATCATCGAACAGCCCGAGACCGGCATCCTCGGCATCCTGGCCAAACCGATCAACGGCATTCTCCATTTCTGCCTGCAGGCCAAGGAGGAACCGGGCAACATCGGTGCGGTGCAGCTTTCCCCGACGCTCCAGGCCACTTACAGTAACTATACCGGCGCCCATGGCGGATCGGCTCCGCTGTTCCTGGAACAGTTCATGCCAGATGCGACCGGGCGGATCATCTTTGCGCGGATGCAGACCGAAGACGGCGGCCGCTTCCTGTATAAATCCAACCGGAACATGATCGTTTCGGTCGGAGAAGATTTTACTCAGGAACTTCAGGAAGGTTTCATCTGGCTGAGCCTGCGGCAGATAGCCGGTCTGATCGAACGGGAGAACCTGGTCAACGCCTGCACACGCAGCATCCTGTCAAGCCTGGTTTTCGCCGCGGGCCGGATCGGCGATCTGATGCCGGCCGGAAAGCGCTCCCGCAGGCATTCCGGTACAGACGATCCCGAAGGGTTATGGTCGACACTCCAGTGGCTCGATGACCGCAGAGCGGCAAACCACATGCTGGCCAGCCGTATCGGTCTGAACGACCTGCTGGAATGGGAGATTGACGGCAAAGGCTTCTTCTCGCACCGGGAAAAACGTTTCTTCAGGATCGTGGGGCTCAAGGTCTCTTCCGGAACCCGTGAAACCAGCAGCTGGGGGCAGCCGATCATCGAGAACCTGGCGGCCGGTATCATCGGGCTGCTGATCAGAAACGGCGTCAATGGCATCGAGATGCTGATGCAGGCCAAGGCCGAAGTAGGCAACCGCAGCACTGTGCAGTTGGGGCCGACGGTCCAGTTTACCCAGGGGAATTACGAGGGGAGCAGGAAACTCTCCAAGCCCTTCCTCTATGATGAATTCCGGGAGCCGCTCCACTTCAGGCCGGTGCACGAGAGCCGCCAGACGGAAGAGGGGGCGCGTTTCTACCGGGAGTACCACCTGCACCGTATCCTGATGCTGCCGGATGGTGCCGCGCTTGACCTTCCGCCCGATTACCGCTGGCTGCCACTGGAACAGGTCATGTTCCTGGTGCACCTGGGTGAACAGGTCAACTCCTGCGCCCGGAGCATCCTGTCGTGCCTGTTGTAACGACCGAAGGCATGCTCCGGGTCGCAATCCTGGGCTGTTCCGATATCGCCCGGCGAAAGTTCCTGCCGGCCCTGTCACGGAGCGGCCAGGCCCGTCTCGTGGCGCTGGGGAGCCGGCGGGCCGAAAACGCCGCTTCACTTGCTGCCGCGGCGCGGGTGCCGCTGACGACCTATGAAGAGATTGTTCGCGATCCCGCCATCGACCTGGTTTATATCTCGCTCCCCAACCATCTCCACGAGACCTGGAGCATAAGAGCGCTGGAGCAGGGCAAGCACGTGCTCTGCGAAAAGCCGCTCGGTCTTGACGCCGCATCGGTCAGGCGCATGCTGCAGGCCGCGGACAGTTGCGGCCGGCTGCTGTACGAGAACCTGATGTATCTGCGGCATCCCCAGCACGCGGCGGTCAAGGCGCTGATTGATGGGGGGCTCATCGGCCATCTGCTCTCGCTGCGGAGCGAATTCGCCTTTCCCGGGCCGACTGCCGGCGATTTCAGGCTGGACCCGGCCATGGGGGGCGGGGCCTTCCACGACATGAACCGCTACCCGTTGAGCGCGGCGCTGTACTTCCTGACCGGAAAATCGCACCGCTTTGTCCGGGGTGGTGCGCAGGAACGTGAGGGGCTGAACCTGTCGCTTCGGGCAGAATCGCTAACCGATGCGGGGGAGGAGTTCTCCTTTCAGGTAGCGTTCGGGCAGCGCTACCGCTCCTTCTACCAGATCAACGGCGAGCGCGGAGTAATCAGGGTCGAACGGGCCTATACCACCCCATCCGATATGGAAAACAGAATCTCCGTAACCGTTGACGGCCGGGACGAGTCTTTCAGCGTGCCTCCCGACGACCATTTCCTGGGCGCCATCGAGCATGTCTGCGACCTGGTCCGCGGCGGCCGCTGGGATATGGAACACGACCGGTCCGGGAGACTGGCAGCCCTGGCTGACATGTTTCAGGACAATTGTATCCGGGAGGAACCGGCACATGACGAGTGATACATCGCAGATCCGCTACTGGGACTATCTTGCCGAATATGAGGCCCATCGCGACGACTACCTGCGGGCGGTTGAGGGGGTATTCTCTTCCGGTCGCCTGATCCTGGGACAGCAGGTGGCCGCCTTTGAAGAGCGCTTGGCGGAGTATTGCGGCGTCCGCTCCGCCGTGGGGGTCAACTCCGGCACCGACGCCATTTTCCTGGCATTGAAGGCGCTCGGCATCGGTCCCGGCGACGAGGTGATCACGGTGTCGAATACGGCGGTGCCTACCGTGGCGGCCATCCGTGCCGCCGGCGCCGTACCGGTGTTCGTGGATGTGGAGGAGGATACGTTCCTGATGGACGTTTCCGGGGTCGCGGAAAAGCTGAGCGACAGTACCCGCTGCATAGTGCCGGTGCATCTCTGTGGCCAGATGGTGGAGATGGATCCGCTGCTGGATCTGGCCCGGCGGCACGATCTCCGCATTGTCGAGGATTGTGCCCAGGCCTGCGGCGCCACCTATCACGGCCAACGGGCCGGTTCCCTGGGGGACGCGGGGGCCTTTTCCTTCTATCCCACCAAGATACTGGGGGCCTTCGGCGACGGGGGCGCGGTGACCGCGTCCGATCCCGAACTGGCGGCCCGGCTGAAGCGGTTGCGGATGTACGGCATGGAGTCAGGCTATTACTCCGAGGAGGAGGGGTACAATTCCCGGCTGGACGAAGTGCAGGCAGCCATCCTCAATTTCAGGCTGCCGCGTGTGGATGTGGCGGTGGAACTGCGTCGCCACATTGCCGGAATCTACGATCAGGGGCTGGCGGGAGTGGACGGCATCGCTCTTCCGGCAGTTCGCGAGGGGCATACCCATCAGTATTATCTCTACACCATCCGGGCCGAGCGCCGTGACGGCTTGATGGCTTTCCTGGCGGAGCAGGGAGTCGAGTCCAGGATCAACTACCCCTGGCCGGTGCATCTGATGCGCGGTTACAGTTTCCTCGGCGGCCGCGAGGGGGATCTGCCGGTGACCGAACGATTGGCCAAAACGATCCTTTCGCTGCCGATCTACCCGGAGATGCCGCTTGAGGACGCCCTGCGGGTGGTCGAGCTGGTACGCCGGTTTTTCCGGAATTCCTGATGAATCCGGCCGAATACATGCGCATGTTTGAAAGCGAGGATTCCCACTGGTGGTATGTGGGGCTGCATGAGCTGATCCTGCGGCATGTCGCTGACGAGTCCGGGCGGCTTGGCCGCCGGCCGCGGATTCTTGATGCGGGCTGCGGCACGGGGAGACTTTGCCAGCTGATGTCATCGTATGGTGATGTGGATGGGGTGGACGCATCGCCGGAGGCGCTGGAGTGCTGCCGCGAACGGGGGGTACCGGCGACCCGTTGCGATCTGAATGATCTGGAACTGGAGCCGGGCAGCTACGATATCATCACCTCGATCGACGTACTCTACCACCGTGGCATCCGTGACGATGTGGCGGTCCTGGAGAGGCTGCGCAGCGGGCTCAGGCCGGGAGGGATGCTGCTCATAAACCTGGTGGCGCATGAATTCCTGCGCAGTACCCATGATGTCGCCGTGCATACCAGGGAACGCTATACCATCAAATTGCTGACCGAACGACTGGAAAGGGCCGGCTTCGAAATCGACCGGATCACCTATCGGGTGGCATTGCTGTTCCCGCTGATTGCCGCCTACCGGATACTGGCCGGTAAATTTGCCAACCGGAGCGTGCAAGGCACCGATGTCGCCTCCGATGTCGCTCTGCCTCATCCGCTGGTGAACGGACTGCTGCTGAAGTCGCTGCGGCTGGAAAACCGCCTGCTTGCAACCAGAGCGAGCCTGCCTTCGGGTTCTTCGCTCTTTGCCGTGGCACGAAAGCCCGCCGGAGGCCGCCATGCAGCCTGATCCGCTTCGTGTCCTGCTGATCCGCCCGCCCGATCCGCTCCAGGAGTCGGCGCTTTTGTCCCACACCCGTCCCATGAACCTGGCTTATCTGGCCGCCGCCTTGCGCAGGGCCGGGTTTGAAGTCGCAATTGCCGATTTCGAGACGACTCCCTACGGCAGCGCTGTCCTGAAACAGCTCATGGATACCTTTACACCCGCTTTGGTCGGTGTGACCGCAATGACGCCGACCATTGCCAGCGCGGCCATGGTGGCCGGGGAGGTCAAGCGCCTGTGTCCCGCTATCGTCACCGTGGTTGGGGGCTCCCACGCCAGTGCATTGCCGGAACAGACCCTGACGCAGTTTCCGTCATTTGATTATGTGGTGGCGGGAGAGGGGGAGGTTACACTGACCGAACTCTGTCTCCGGCTGCGGGATGGTGGCGGATGCCGTGACATCGCCGGTCTCGCATTCAGTGAAAACGGCGCTGTGACCGTGACTGAACCGCGGGCGCTGGTTGCTGACCTGGATTCGATCCCCTTTCCGGCGCGGGACCTGATCGATTATTCACGACAGGCCGGACATTCCAGCAGGGGCTTCTCCAATACCCTGCACTCGACCGAGCTGTTCACGTCCCGTGGTTGCCCGGTGGGCTGCTCCTTCTGCGCTATCCAGGCCACTTTCGGCCGCAGCGTCCGCTTCCGCGATCCGGCCCGGATCGAGGAGGAGCTCAGCCGCATGGTATGCGAGCATCATTTCAACCATGTGGTCATCGCCGATGACACCTTCACGCTGCAACCGGGGCGCGCGGCGGCGATCTGCGAGATCCTGGGGCGCAGCAATATCACTTCCTGGAACTGCGACACCAGGGTGAACACGGTTACTCCGGAACTGCTCAGGCTGATGAAACAGAGCGGCTGCGGCAAGGTTGCTTTCGGCGTGGAGTCCGGCAGCCAGCGCATGCTGGATGTGATGGGCAAGGGGGTGCGGGTGGAACAGGTGCGGAGCGCGGTGAACTGGGCCAGGGCCGCCGGAATCCCCCATATCGAGGGAAATTTCATCATCGGCAGCGACCCTTCGGAGACGCTTGAGGAACTTGACATGACCCGCGCACTGATCTGCTCGCTTCCCTGGACCTTCGTGTCGGTGGCGGTTGTCGTTCCCTATCCCGGCACGCCGCTGCGCGAACGGATGCTGGCAGCCGGGCTGATCGACAATCAGACCGGGTGGGAGGAGTACGTGATTTTCGGCAAGCGCCCCGGCTGGCGCACCGAACATTTCAGCGCCGACCAGCTGCTGCAGCAGCAGCGGTCGCTGACCCGGTCGTTCTATCTGCGTCCCGCCTACATCGCTTCGAGGCTGGCCTCGATCCGTTCCTGGAGCGAGCTGCGCTACTGGGCGACCGCGGGTCTTTCCTATCTGAAGTGGTATGCAACCGGAAAGGCCTGAACACGCATGAACCGGCTCAATAACATCCTCAACGGACGGGGCTGGCATGACCTGGTCCTGTTGATCGTGTCAGCGGGGTTGTACAGCCCTACGCTGATGAACGGATTTGTCGGTGATGACTACATCTACTTCATCGGCAACCGCTACATCAGCACATTTGATGTTAAGACCATACTTATGCATGGCGCCATAGGCTATGATTACTGCCCCCTGCGGGATCTTAGTCTTGCAATTGACTACCTGGTCTGGGGAGAGAATCCGTTCGGTTTTCACCTTACGAACCTTTTTCTTTACGGAACCACCGTTGTCGCGGTTAAATATCTGTTCGTACGGTTTTCGGAGCTGCTTCAGGACGGTTTGGCGACTCCGGAGGAAACGGGCGCATCCGGGACCGGGGCCTTTTTAGCTGCAATGCTGTTCGCGATCCACCCGATACACCGGGAGGTGGTATACGCTGTCCATAACCGGGGAGCGTTGCTGACGACCCTGTTCTGCATCTTTTCCTGCTTGGCTTTCATAAGTTTCCTGCGGCTTGACCGCTCCCGCCCCCGGTATTATGCCGCCGCATTCCTCTGGTGCGTCTGTGCTTTCATGTCGCGTGAATACGGATTGATCCTTCCCCTGATACTGCTGTTGCTGGTTGCTTTTCACCAGCCGTCGCGCAATTTGCGTCGATACCTGAGCTTGATTCCGTTTTTCATGGCCGCCGCACTGTTCTATTGTATATTCAGGCATTATGCTGTTGATGCCTGCTATGTAATGCCGTCGTCCGTGCCGTTTCTGCACGATCTACTAGCGAAGCTGGTGGTCGCGTTCAAGATAATTGCCTACTATCCGGCGAGCATGTTTGCACTGGAGTTGCCAATCAGTGTCTATTTCGATCCGGGTTCCAAAACAATTGCATTTGTCTCTGTTTTGGTTGTAGTCGTCTTGACATGTATAGCGTATGCGGTGCGTCGCCGGCATCCGAGCATACTTTTTGCGTTGCTTCTCTACCTGGTCTGCCTGATACCGGTGATGAATTTTTTCAATACCGATCCGGTGGTTTCTGACCGGTACGCATATCTGCCGGGATTGGGGGTTTTCTTTGCCATAACCGCCATCCCATACCAATCGTGGAAGAGATATATTCCTGTGATATGCCTGATATTGATCTCTATCTGGGTTGTAGCAACTTATAAATACATGGCATGCTGGAAGGACGATGCTGCTTACAGGAAGCGGTTCTCGCCCACTGCACCGACAGGTTGCAGGCAGTGAGGTGTTCGGGATTGGTTGCCCGGGCGAATCTGCAGAACATGCCTCCATCCGATTCCAGTAAATGAAAGTTCAGGCCAGTACTCATTACAACCGGTGCATATGGATAAAAAATTTAGCCTGACATTAACTGACAGAAAGGCATCCTGCTTTCTGGCCATGCTGACCCTGATCTGCTTCTTGCCCTTGGTAGACAAGGCATTTAATATTGATGAGCCTATGTATATCTGGGCTGCCAGGCATATCCGGCAGAATCCGTTGGATTTTTACGGATTCATGGTGAACTGGGACGGAATTTCCCAGCCGATGTCGGAATTAATGCAGAATCCGCCGCTCAGCTCCTATTATCTAGCGTTGCTGGCAGGCTTTTTCGGCTGGAACGAGTCCCTGCTGCATAGCGGGTTTCTTGTCACTGGGATGGCTGTAATCTGGGGGACCTACCGGCTGGCTCGAGATATGTCATACACTCCCTTGCAAGGGCTGTTCGCTGCACTGGTAGTGTTCTGCACCCCGGCCTATTTCATACTGGCAAATTATGTGACTTGCGACATGTCCATGCTGGCTGCATGGGTCTGGGCGGTCATCCTGTGGCGGCGCGCTATGCTGGCGGACGACTTCCGGTTGTATCTGCTGAGCAGCCTGCTGATATCCGTTGCTGCACTTGCCAAATATTTCGGTATAGCTCTTATTCCCCTGTTACTGGTTTATTCCCTTGCCGTCCGGCGCCGCGCCGCGATATGGGTTTTAGCCCTGCTTGTAACCGCAGGCGTTTTGCTGGCCTACCAGCTGATTACCATTAATCTTTACGGCAAGGGGTTGCTTTCGGGTGCCGCGATGTATGCAACCGGATTGCGGATTGGCAGCGGTCTGATCCCAAAAACTCTTGCAGGATTTGCTTTTGTTGGTGGCGGTCTGGTAAGCGTGATTTTCTCAATGCTGGCTGTTACGGGTAGGCGTGGAGCGATTTCTGGTCTTGTCTCATCAGTTATGCTTCTTGTACTTCTTCTGATAGGGCAGGATAGTGTTGTTTTGGCCTTATATTCAAGGTCTTCTGCTGGCTACTTGATCCAAACAGCTGTCATGGCGACTGCTGGCGCGGGATTGATGGTTCTGGCGATAATGAACATGTGGCGGAAGCGTGACGCAGATTCACTGTTGCTGTTGTGCTGGATTATCGGTACGTTCGTATTTACCTGTTATGTGAACTGGACGATCAGCGCCCGCAATATCCTGCCGATGGCACCCGCTGCAGGTTTGCTGCTTGCCGGCCGGATCGCGGTTGATGATGAAACCGGTTCTTTCAAATGGTCAGACAGTTGGGCAGTGGTGTCTCTGGTGCCTGCTCTTTTGGTATCGATTCTGGTGGCTCGGGCAGATTACCATCATGCCGGCAGCGCCCGCAAGGCAGCCGGCATGATGATGCAGGATTTATCAGGTCTGCAGCGTAACATCTGGTTTCAGGGACACTGGGGCTTTCAATATTATATGGAACTTCTGGAAGCGAGGCCGCTCGACATCCGGAATTCTACTGTGGGGGCAGGCGATATTATGATTATACCGGGCAACAACAGCAATACCGCAGCGCTGGCGGATGAACTGTCCTCAATGCTGAGGAGCTACTCTTATAGTTCGGTGTGCTGTCTGACAACAATGAATGCAGGGGTTGGCGCCGGATTTTACTCGGATGACTGGGGGGGCTGCCGTTTGTTTTCGGACCTGCACCTGAAGAATCGTATCGGGTTTATCTTCTTCATTAGGGCTCTGGCTTGTTGAACGGCTGCCTTGCTTTTCTCATTTTTTCATGCTGATTGCCCGTTCCAGATTGTTTTGTGCTTCCATATAGTCCGGTTTCCGTCTTAAAGCGTTACGGAACTCGATGATGGCCTCGTCAACTCTGCCCAGTTCGGCCAATGTTATGCCCATGTTATTGTGGGTGTCGGGAAACCCCGGGCCGAAACTGATTGAAAGTCTGTAATGATTCAGGGCCTCTTCCAGCCTTCCCAACTGGTGCAACGCCAGAGCGATATCGTAATGCGCCGATGCAGACCGGGGATCAACCCTCAGGCCCAGCTTCAGGTATTCTACCGCTTCTTCCATCTGTCCCATGGTTGCAAGCAGATTGCCGAGATCGATGTATATCGTTACATTGAATGGGTTAAGGACCATTGCCTTGTTGAATGCTTCGAAGGCTTCAGCGTTCCTGCCAAGTCGTTTTAACAGGTTCCCCTTGTGGATATATGGCTCTATAAACCATGATGCCTGGGTAGTTGACAGCTCGAAAAGTCTGAGTGCTTCCAGGTAATTCCCCTTTTTCATCAGGTCAATGGCAAGAACGTTACTGGCCACATAGTTGTCTTTTGTAACATTTACTGCATGGCTGAAAAGCGTAGATGAATCTTTCCAGAATGCCGTCTGCCGCCAGGTCAGGAAAGAGCATGCGAACAGAATTGCAAGCGATACCGCAATCAATGGTCTCCGGTCATTTATGCGGTTGCTCCAGAGATCGCTGATTCCCCAGGATAACATTATGAATATTCCGATCAGTGGAACGTAAGTGTAGCGGTCGGCCAGGGCATGCATGCCAACCCGTACGATACCGATGACAGGCAACATGGTAATCAGGTACCAGAGCCAGCCGACAATCAGGTACGGGTGTCGTTTGTGCTCACGTAATGCCAGTACTGTGACGGCAGCAATAATAGTCCCGCAGAGAAAAGGTTGCCAGTACGGTATGGCATCCGGAAACGGATAAAAAGGTGAAAGACCGGCCGGATAGAACATTTTGCCAAGATATGCAACGTATGAATTCAGGCTGTTTGAAATGCGATTCGAAAGCGATGAAACGTTCAGCGGTGTCATGGCTCCCGACTGGGCGACGATTGTTATCAGGCACGATGCTGCAGCGAGTGCTGCGAATGGCAGCTTTTCTACCAGAAGACTTACTGCTGTCGGCCGTTCCTCCCCGGTCTCATGGGGGGCCGTGCCTATGCCAGGTGTAATAAAACGCTTTAAGGGCCAGTAGTCCATCAGCAGCATGACCAGCGGCAAAGTTACCAGCATCGGTTTTGTCATCAAACCGAGTGAAAATGCTGCCAGTGCCAGAAAATAACAGCGAACGCTGCGTTGCTTTGCATATCCGGAATATAGAATAAGGGTCAGCAGCCAGAACAGCGTGCTGAGCACGTCCTTTCGCTCCGATATCCACGCAACGGACTCCACATGCAACGGGTGAAGGGCGAACAGCGCCGCAACCAGGGCACTCCTGTATGTGGCAGATGTCCAGCGTTGCAGAAAGAGGAACAGCAGGATCGAATTGAGCGCGTGCAGCGCGACATTTTCGAAGAGCATGACCCCAGGCGACGGGCCGAACAACTGGATATCCAGCATGTAGGAAAGCCAGGTTAGCGGATGCCAGTTGGCCATTGATAGTGTGGAAAATGCCCAGACGATATTGGCTTGTGTGAGGCCTGCCAGAATGGTAGGGTTTTCCTGTACATAAACCGGGTCGTCGTAGAGTACAAAATCGTGAGTAATTACCTGGCCATAGACTGCTAGTACTGCTAAGGGGATAAGAAGCGGGAACAACATTCTGTGAAGCCGTTGTCTGCTGTTTACTTGATTCAAGATGATCTCTCTAATTATCAGGAGTGTTAATGCAAATGCCGATACTAAAATTAGTATCGGCATTTGCATTAACATTAAAATAGTGTTCGGAACCTGAACTACTTGATTCTAACACCTATGTCGTCACCTGCCAGAGTCTCCGCTCCTTTGGCCGTCTGGAAGACACCATCCGGACCTGCAGAAAGAACCCAAACCGGTACAGGAGGAACAGTTGTGTCGTCCAGCCCGACGCCATCAACTATATACGGTTTTTCCCACGGATCCTGATTAAGGCCTGGCATGTATGGCCCTTTCCAAGTGGTGTTGGTAGCATCATAAGTGTCGGAATCTTTCTTTACTAATGAATCTGCCAGAGAAACCGGTTGAGTGGTTGTGAAGCCGAGACCTGCCAGTTCAGCCGGCTCCACAAAGGCGATACCGGGAGCCAATCCATACAGTACCGTGGCATTGGTGCCAATGACACGCTGTGATGGCCATTTGCCGACATCCTTGCGTAGCGCCAGCAATGCGTTTTGAATTGACTTGCAGTCACCCTTGGCCTTGCTGATCTTCGACTCGTCAATCTGATTGAATATCATTGGCACCAGAACACCGGCTAGAATGGCAATAATTGCTGCTACAACAATTACCTCAATAAGTGTGAAACCCCTGCGGTTACGCAAATTCATTACAATAACCCTCCCCAGATAGAATATGTATTACATTGAAGTCGTATACTGCCCCGAATAATAATATAAAAAATTAAAATGTCAACCTAACGTTCACATTTATAATTAAAAAGTAGCTGACTGGATCTATACTCATATAGGTTGTTTTGAGTGGAAGTTGCAATCGGCCCGAACATTATGACATACTGGTGTCCTTAAATTGTTGGCGTTAGTTTTTAAATTGCAGTGAGCCAAAGAAGGGTCTGCTATCCATGTGTAATAAATTTCTGATCAGTCTGTTGCTGGCGGTCTCAATTACGGTTGTGGCTGAACTGACGTTCCCTGAATATTCACTTTGTGAAAGCCCGCCGACATGCAAAACGCGTCTGGTGCTGCTTGGAACAGGTACTCCTCAGCCGGATCCTGACCGTTCCGGTTCAGCATCCGCAGTTATTGTCAATGGCAGCGCTTACCTGGTTGATTTCGGGCCTGGCGTAGTTCGCAGAGCAGCTGCAGCTATGATCGAAAAGGATTTGTCCGAACTGGATCCGGTTAATATTCGGATTGTCTTTCTTACCCATCTGCATTCAGACCATACCGCCGGCTATGCCGACCTGATCCTTACCCCGTGGGCCATGGGGCGCGGTGTTCCGCTGGAGGTGTACGGACCGACAGGGCTAAAGTCCATGACCGATCACATTCTGGCAGCATATGCGGAGGATATAGCAATCCGCAGGGACGGAATGGAAAAGGAATCACCGGACGGCTGGAAGGTTAACGTCCATGAAATCAGGGCGGGAGTGGTATACAAGGACGCAAATGTCACTGTAACCGCATTCCCCACCAGGCATGGCGACTGGAAGCATTCCTTTGGATATCGTTTTGATACCGTTGACAGAAGTGTCGTATTTTCAGGCGACACAACACCGGTTCAAGCCACTATTGATGCCTGTCGCGGGTGTGATGTGCTTGTACACGAGGCTCAAACCATGAAATTTGTCAACAACCCGATGCGTCCAAATTCTCAAGGATACAATATTCGTGCCTACGTATCAGAATATCATACAACTACGGAGCAGTTAGTTGCGCTGGCCGGAAAGGCCAGGCCAAAGCTGCTTGTTCTCAATCATAACCCGATCACCCTGCGTGCCGGAAGTCGTCCCCGTGCATCAACTCCTGACGATCTTCTGCGGGAGATGGCGCGATACGACGGAAAGGTGGTTGTTGGTCGGGACCTTGATGTTTATTAGAGGAATAACTATTGCAAGAGTACTCATTTTTTATTGACAAAGCTGTATGGAATTGAACGTTTGTCGGCCTTTGGTCCGATTTGATTCAGTTATTTAGCGGACTTCCGGCGTCTTGTTACGCCAAATAAAACATCAGGGAGAATTAAAGGTAATGTCAAACCAAGAAAATCAGAACGAGCAGATGTTGATAAACCGTAGAGATTTTATAAAGTATAGTGCGGTCGGTGCCGGTGCGGTTGCAGCAACCATGGCCCTGCCCGGCTTCATGCTGGGCAATGCCGGTGCGGTTGATCTGGCTGACCTGCCGATGAAATACAAGGATTACAACGTGGTGTTTGTAAGCTTCGATGCCCTACAGGCTGCACATGTCGGTGCGCTGGGGTACCGCGCCAACGTTACTCCGACTATTGACGCGATGGCAAAGCAGGGCTTTAACTTTACGAATAATATCTCAGTAGCTTCCTGGACGGTCCCGGCCTCCATGACATGGTTTACAGGTGTTTATCCTTCTGAACACCGCCTCACCAATAAATTCTCAGTGTTCAATCCGCCAAATAACAATGTGCTTTCCAACCTGAAAAAACTGTCACCGGAACTTGTGACACTGGCAGAAGTACTAAAGCAGAATGGTTATGCCACCGGAGGATTTACCGGTAATGCCGGTGTAAGCGGAGGGTTTGGGTATTCCCAGGGATTTGACGAATATTTCTTCGAAAAAGGCAAGTTCGGCAGCATGGGTGTAAGTATTCCCAAGGGGCTGGAATGGCTTCAGAAAAACAAGGACAAGAAGTTTTTCATGTTCCTTCACGGTTACGACATGCATGGCCAAAATGTCCCGGCGGAAGGTTTTGATTACCGCTTTGTTGAAAAAGGCTACGATAAAAAATACACCGGTTCGGCTGCGGAGCAGGAAGCGCTGCGTGAAGAGGGGCTGGAAAAGGGTGCCGTTGCCCTGCGCGACTCAGATGTCAGGTTCTGGCGTGCAATCTACGATGAAAAGATTCAGCGTACAGACGCCAGATTCAAGAAGTTCCTCGAGGAGTACGAGAAAATGGGGCTGATGGACAAGACTATCTTCGTTTTGACCTCAGATCACGGTACAGAATTTCACGAGCACAAACGCTTCGATCATGGATTCAGTCTGTATGATGAACTGATTCACGTGCCACTGATAATCAAGTTGCCCAAGCAGAAGGCCGGCAAGCTTATCAAGGACCAGGTCAGCAGCATAGATGTGATGCCGACCATACTGGACCTGATTGACGTGAAATTGCCGGAAAAAGTTAAAAAGCAGTTGCGCGGCGAGAGTCTTGTTCCCGGTCTTAAAGGCAGGGATGTGGCGAAGGACGTCTTCTTTGAGACTGATTACCGCCAGTACACCTACAAACGCGGCATTCAGACGAAAGATGGTTGGAAGTTGATCTATACTCTTGAGAATAAAAACAGGGAACTGTACAAATTGAATAAAGATCCGGGTGAAACCAGGAACCTTGTGGATCAGGAACCGAGAATCGCCTATGAGCTGGAGCAGAGAATCTTTGCCCACTTCAAGTCCATTGGCCATGATTTGAATGCCAAACAGTGGATTCCGGGTTTGAATCCTGTTTATGATTCGCAGGCCAAAGGAGTGTCAAAAAAATGATGAAGTTGGCTGGCGGCTGTTCAGGCGTTATTTGTCATGCCGTAATGACAGTCGTTATTGTTCTTGTAATGCATTGCAGCGCTGGTGCCGGCAGTACCCAAAATGCCGTGCCTCTCCCAGAGAGGCATGAGTATACCAACGTTATCATGATTTCTCTGGATATCCTTCGCTCCGATCATTTGGGAGCATACGGATATCAAAAGGGGACAAGTCCCCAGATCGACATGCTGGCGAGTCAGTCGGTTTTGTTTGAAAATGCAATCGCACACTCATATCTGACCCCGGTGGCTCAAATGAGTGTTTTTACCGGCCAGTATCCACGGATTCACGGCATGGTCTCATTTGAAGTAAACAAGGATGATGTTTCAAAGCGGACCCTGCCGGAAATCTTGAAGTATTACGGATATGAAACGGCTGCATTTGCAAGTTCCCCGGAATTCTTCATGCGCTATGACACGGAGTCCGGTAAAATCGTAAATCCGAAGGATATATTTTCCCGCTCCTTTAACTATTTCGGGCGTACACTGCCGGATGATACCGGCAGTGTACGGAGTAATCCCAGCGGTGCCCTGGATTGGCTTAAGGTTAACAAGGATAAAAAGTTCTTCCTCTGGATCGAGTCGGGTATGCTGCACCCACCCTATTCCCAGACAGTCCCCTTGCCTTACAAAACCCGTTTCGATCCTCCCATGTACACCCCCTTCTACGAGCAGTTTCCGATCCGCCTGGGACGCGAGGATATAGACAGGGGGGTGCCGACGGAGGTTCTTTTCCATGTATACAAAGGGGACTATTACCTGGATTTTGAACCGATTCACCACCTTACAGATAATGATGTCAACTTCATAAACGGCCGTTATGATGCAGGCGTGTATTACACTGACATGTTTATCGGTGATCTGATGAGACAGCTGGACATGCTGAATCTGTCCGGTAAAACACTGGTGGTTTTCCATTCTATCCATGGCGAGAGTCTGGGGGAACACGGATATTTCTTCCACCATGATGTTTTCGATACCGAAGTAAAGACTGCTCTGATGTTCAGACTCCCCGATAAGGATCAGGCCGGTGCCAGAATTAAAAGACAGGTTCAAGGCATAGATATCATGCCGACCATTCTGGAGTACTTGCAGATACCGACCAATCACGAATCCCAGGGTAGCAGTCTCATGCCTCTGATAAATGGGGACGATGCCGGATTTAAAGGTTCGGAATATGCTTTTATAGATCGACTGCCCTGGTGGGAATATGTTCTCGGAGGATGGCATCTTGAACACCAGAGCGAACGGGAAGCCCAGTATACTCCTCTTGAAATGAAAAAGATGAATGACTACAAGCTGCTGCTGCAAGAGAAGATCGGTGGTGGGCAATATCCGCCGCAATGTATTGCCATACGCACCAATCAATGGAAGCTGTTTTTGAGAGAAAAAAGCGATCTGCTTGAAAATATCTCCTGGTGGAATTTCATTTCCGGCAAAAAGTTTCCGGTTGAATCCGTGGAACTCTTCGACCTGGTTAAAGATCCTATGGAACAGAAAAATGTTGCCAGAGAGCATCCACAGATTGTTGAAAAACTGAAGGCCAAACTTCTGGAATGGGACGCTTTGAATACCAAAAACCGGGCTGCTGTTCGTCAAGGCATGCCCTTGATTATTCCCTATCCCTGACATGACGAAATAAGAAAGTGGATATTTATTCTTTAAAAATTTATTTCACTCTTGTACTGACGATTGCATTGATCTCGTTTACTTCTGTTCATGCTTCTGGTGCAACGGGGCCGATGCCCTATACCAGTGAGGCTATTGCCAGGCTTGACGATGCAATGGAAAAGATTCCTCCACCCAAGGAAATGAAGGGTGATGCTGATTACAGGGTTAAAACATACGTTTCCACATACCGGCAAATATTTTCGGCCGCCGGATTCGATTACGAGCGATCGGTCATGAGGATAATCAATGATATACAGTTTGACCGTTACAGGCTGAATAAGGCAACTATCCGGCTGAACGGATTGGCGCGGGAACTGCTGAGGCTGCATGTTACTAACGGCGTGCACCCCAAAAAATATCTGAATGAAGATTGCGCGGAACTGTTGCTGGAATTTAGAAATCTGATACTCAGTAATATGAAAAAATATGGCGGATGTTGACAAGTTATAATTACCGGTTGAAGATACATGGCAAGGGAGTACAGGAAAAACAATGACAGCAAGATTTTTTGAAAGTAAACGGTATCATCTGAGCATCGCCATGCTGTCGGTGGCTTTCTGTCTGTGCTTGGAAACAAATGTTGTGGCAGCTGATTCTTCCTCCTTGAAACGGCATGAAAACACAAATGTTATTTTGGTGTCCCTGCAGTGCCTGCGGCCGGATCACCTGGGCGTTTACGGTTACAAGCGTGATACAAGCCCCAATATTGACCGGCTGTCAAAGTCATCGGTCCTTTTTGATAACACGATTTCCCAGGCTAACCTTACGCCGGTCTCAATGATGAGTGTGCTGACCTCCCAATATCCGCGCGTAAATGGCATGATTGCGTTTGATGCAGCCAAGGATGCGGTCCGGAGCAGGACATTGCCGGAAATACTCAAGTATTACGGCTACACAACCGCGGCTGTTTCCGGCTCGCCAGAGTTCTTCATGCGATACGACACCGAATCCGGCACTGAGATTAAACTTGGAGATGTGTTCTCTCGCTCATTTGATTATTTCGGAAGGACAAGGCGGGGACTTGGCTCGTCGCTCAGGGTTGCCCCGACCGAGTCGCTGGATTGGATTCAGAGAAACAAGGATAAAAAGTTCTTCATGTGGATTGCCAGTGGTGTTATTCATGTACCGTATGCTGCCGGGATTCCTGCTGCTGACAAGACGTTCTTCGATTCCCCCGGATATACTCCGTTCTGGAACAGGTTCCACTCCATACAGGCTGAAGAAGGCACCCCGGACGATACTACCTACGATGTGCTGATGCGGCTCTACCGCGATGAGTATTATCTCGGATTCAAACCCGTTCATCGTCTGACTCCCGCCGACAAGGACTATATCGTTTCCCGCTTCGATGCTGCCATACGCTATACTGACCGGTTTATAGGCCAGTTGGTAGAAACCCTTGACAGGACAGGCCTGTCCAGTAATACGGTCCTGATCATCCATTCGATCCATGGTGAGGATCTTGGTGAAAGAGGGACCTATGTCCATTATGATCTTTCAGACTCAGCAGTAAAAAGTGCTTTGCTGATGCGGTTTCCCGCTGGCGAAATGGGAGGCAGGCGTGTTCCAGATCAGGTGCAGGGGCTTGATATCGTCCCGACAGTGCTTGATTATCTCGGGATACCGCCAGATCACAGTTTGCAGGGGAACAGCCTGCTTTCACTGGTTAAAGGAGAGGCTGGAGCAACTGGAACCGAATATGCTTACATAGACCGCATCCCCTGGTGGGAGCATACTTTGAGCAGATGGTATCTTGAATTCAAAAATTCGCAGGTCAATTATCCTGAATCAGAAAAGTCAGCAATCCTGGAATATGGAAACATGCTGCGATCCGCATTCCCGCAAGGTTCATACCCTCCTGGTGATGTTGCCATACGTACGAAACAGTGGAAGCTTATCTTGAGGAAGAGCCCGCGTCTGCTGGAAAAAGTATCCTGGTACGCATTTATTACCGGGACTCCGTTGCCATATGGTGATGTAGAGCTTTACGACATCATTGCAGATCCCTTGGAGCAGAAAAACGTGGCCGCGCAGAATCCGAAAGTAACGGATGTCTTAAAGGCAAAACTATTGGAATGGGACGCTTCTGTTGAAAAGAGGAAAGCCAGTTACGGTGCGGGAGAAAAGCGCTTCATAATTCCATACCCCTGATGTTTGTGAATACATTTAATACAAGCGCATAATCGGTGATGGCGCTAGAATTGAAAGTAGAATTCAAGTCTCTTCGCGGTCAAAAATAGTATTCAGTATGTCTTTTGCAGTGAAAGGGAGATGTCATGATTAAAAGTGTATATCATGTTGGCAAGTACAGCCTTTCTGCGCTTGCTGCTGTTGTTATGTTTGCTGACGCAGGTTCGGCGGTGGCAAAGGAATGTGTTGACTGTCACTCGGGCCTTAATTCCAAGGGCAGCGATATCGCCGGTCAGATGCGGTCGCGGTCACACCATGTTCAAGGTGTCAAACTGTCCGGTCGCCATTGCTACGCATGCCACTGGGAAGCGACATCCGAAGGCAAGATAGACAAACGCTATCATGACGCCAGACGCCAGAAAAAGTCCTCTTCTGCAAAACAGGCAAAGGTTGACCTGGTCATCTGGGCTGATGGCGTTCGTCCGGTTGAATACAAGCAAAACGTTACGGCAGTGACTTTCAGTGACACATTGATTGGAACGCGCTCTGAGCGGAGCGAAGTGGCAAAGGTAAGTACTCATTGCCTTTCCTGTCACAATGACAGTAACAATGATGTTAGCCCGTTTGATGGAGACAAAAATACGCCACGCCAGTATGCATGGGATCTCCAGAGTGTTGCATCCAGATACTCCCAGCAGGGTGTTACTGTATGGGGCAAATACTCGACAACCTCAACCAACAAGAAAAACCGAATAACAAAGGCATTTTCAGCTCATGGCAATGCGGCCAACAACCTTGGGGGCTGGAGTCCTGAACACGGCTATGATGGCGATATTCCGGTTACTCGTGGTGGTGCTGGTGCCAAGAACGTCGAATGCTTCGATTGCCACAACTCCCATGGTTCAAAAGTAGCAGGTATAACTTCCAGCTATCGTACTTATGACGGTTCATTCAACGGTGGCATTCTTAAAGAAACCGTTTCCGGCAAGGGTGGCTACATTTCGAACTACAAACCATCTACAAATATCGACAAGAAAAGCAAGAACCCATACAGTGCTGGTGCCGGACTCTGTTTTGACTGCCATGAAAACGCAAAGTCCGGCAAAACCCCATGGGGCTTTCAGGATACCTTTGGTGCCGGGCAACCAGTTATCGGGTACAAGGATACCCTGCAATTTGCTGCCGGAGTAAAAGGCTCTACTTCGCGTTACGCGAACCGTCAGAGTCGTTCCGATATTGCCAGCAGTCATTTGAAAGCAGGAAGTTTTCTCAATTACTCCGCTTCTGGCAAGATCTATGGTCTCTGTACCCCCTGCCACGATCCACATGGTGTCAGTCGTACACTGGGTGATAACATGCAGTATGCAGTACCATTGTTGAAGGGAACCTGGCTGACATCTCCATACCGAGAGGATGGTCCACCTGCTGGCGTGAAATCCAAAGGAGAAATTGTACCGGTTCGTAAAACTGATTACAACGCCAGCAACCGCGACGCCAACGCCAACTTCGGCAAGGGTGACAGCGGCGCCCCGCGCAAGTCCGACTACAACATCAGCAATCGTGACGGTAATGCCAACTTTGGTCGCGGCGACAGCAGCGCACCCCGTTCGGGCGACTACAACGCCAGCAACCGCGA
>JAVBXN010000049.1 GCA_030824515.1 Pelobacter sp. | reverse complement strand
ACCTGCATTACCGCGAAGGATAACGTGGTACAGGGCAGAAGGAAAATGTATGCGGGGTTTACGAGCCATGGTGGTAGATTAACATCGAATATCTGAAAGTCAAGCCTGACCCCAGAGGTATCCCGAGCCATGGTGGTAGATTAACATCGAATATCTGAAAGTCAAGCCTGACCCCAGAGGTATCCCCCTGTTATTTATTTTTCTAATTCAGCCAATAGATAAATAGATAACACCCTCTTACCCCTTGATTCCTTCTGTTTACGTCAGGTTGTGCACTTACGAATAGAATCTACCTGGTGTTCCGGAATTCTTGGCGGCTACCCGATTGGGATCGAATCTTCAAGATGTTCCACTTTCAAGGACTGACCCGCCTCTTTTCCTTCTATTTCCCTCATAAATGAAAAATAAACTTAACATCAAGTAATATAAACTATACATTTCTCTTCAAGTAATCGTTCGGAGAATATATGGCTAAGAATCTGCCTCAGCTCACCATTATCAATCGCTTGAATGTACTGCGTGCAGAGCGCCGCCTGACCCAAGAGCAGCTCGCCAAGGACATCGGCGTGACTCGTGCGACTATTGTTGCAATAGAAGGTGGCGGATACAACCCGTCGCTGGAATTGGCGTTTCGGGTCGCACGCTATTTCAATGCCGACATCAATACCATTTTTTCAGTCGAGGAGGAGAACCAATGAACAGAGCAGATTCGGTCCTGGTGAAAGTATTTTTATACGGGTTACCCATCATAGCGATATTTGGTGTCTTTTCATATTCATACAACACTGGAATCATCGATCACGCCACCGGCACCGCCCAATTCTTCAACAAGCTCGCCGGGCTTCTCTACGCGATCTGGATGACTCTTTCCATTGTTCTCAGCATCCGGTTGATGGTTTCCGGGCCGTTCAGAGACCAGGTATTGTCTCGATTCACCTTTATCCGGGAGCGTGACGAACGCGAAGTTATGCTGACAGGGAAAGCCACCAAAACGACTTTTCTAACCACACTGGCCATTCTCATGTTTCTTTTCTGCCTCTCCTGTTTCCAAGTGTCAATCTACCGTGTTCCACCGGAAAAGGCAGTTGACGGCAAAACTGGATTCGTCACTCTGGGACTCACCTGCAACCTTCTGGAGAATTCCAAACAAGTCGGCGCACATAACGATGAATTTTTGAAACAAAATATCTTTACCTACTCAGGGTTGCCCATTTCCAGCTCTGCGATAATCTTGGGGCTTTTAATCTGGCAAATCTGCTCGTACAACATCACGATGCGTCGTCTCACAAACAAAGCTTGAGTTACATGTAACGGCTCGCGCCCTTGACCCGCACCGGGGCGTTTTTCAGCCCCGGTCGGTGTCCCACTGGGCCTGGATGGGACTTCGCCTTTTTAGCCATCTGCCTTTTTACTTTTCTTTCGTGTCAAGGGCTGATCTCTTTGTACCCTCTCCAGTCGTTGCTGATCCTCCGGATGCGCCAACGCATCACCGCAGCATCAGCGCGAATACACCCCAGCCCAGGTATTCACGCGTGTAAGCTGCGTAGCGCTCGGGTTCAGACGTCAGTTTGGCTCGAACCTCGTTGGCTAACTCGTCGTCGGGATTAGCTTCAAGCCAGCGGCGCATGGTGAGCCATTTGGCCGCTTCGTATCTATCCCAGCCGTCTTGATCAGCCAGAACCATTTCTACAACGTCGCATCCAATATGGCCGAAAGACGCGAGAAGTTCTGGGAGTATGAGAAAATCGGAAATTGAGTTGGCAAGCCCCCCCTTGACAACATCTTCAGTCGGCGGTAACTGCCGCCAGTAGGGTTCGCCAATGAGGATGATCCCTCCGGTGCGCAGGCTCCGCGCCAGAAGCTCGATAGTGCCAACGACTCCCCCGCCGATCCAAGTGGCTCCTACACAGGCTGCCACACCAACCTTTTCGTCAGAGACGTAACCGACAGCATCGCCATGGATGAACCTGACTTGATCAGCGACGCCGAGTTCTACAGCACGGAGTTTCGCTTGCTCAGTGAACAACTGGCTCATGTCGATACCAGTGCCGATGATGTCGTGATCGCGAGCCCAAGTGCACAGCATCTCTCCCGAACCGCTGCCGAGATCGAGCATGCGGGTTCCATTCTCCAGACGTAACGCCACGCCGAGAGTGGCGAACTTTTCTGGTGTGAAGGGGTTATGGATGCGGTGAGCACTTTCGGCGATGTTGAAAATTCGTGGGATGTCCATTTAGATTAATCTCCTTACGGCTGTAGGTATAAAATGAGAAGAGTTAAGTCGCCATATAGTATTTCTGATTCATTTATGCTTGATTCCCAGATCTTTCTTAGCAGACTTAATGTAGCGACCAAAGGCCTTATCCTTGTTTCGCTTTTCAATATACGACAGGTCATGAAACTCTGACTCAGTCCTTAATTTGATAAAATTCTGATAGTGTGCTCGATGGAGATTTCCTTCCTCAACTGCATTCAAAACAGCACAACCTTTTTCATTCGAGTGAGAGCAATCATGAAATTTGCATTTTGATGCTAACTTGAAGATATCAGCAAAGCTGTCGCCTATCCCTTCCTCTGCTCCCATAATGCCAAACTCACGCATTCCTGGGTTATCAATCAGCATCGCACCATTACTCAATAGTATGAGTTCGCGCCGCACCGTCGTATGTCGTCCTTCTCCAGTACCACTCACCATTTTGGTCTCAAGTATTTGACGGCCGATCAGCTGGTTTATTAAAGTGCTTTTGCCAACCCCTGATGAACCTAAAAGACTGTAGGTTTTCCCGGATTGTAGAATGTCGCGCACATCGTTAACCCCTTCTCCGGTGATATTACTAAGCGCGATTACCTCCGTAGTAATTCCAGCATTTCTAATTTCATCAATTAGTTCTTGGAGCATTTCAGGACTGATCAGGTCAGTTTTTGTGAGTAAAACGACAGGGTCAACTTGCCCATTTCTCACCATAACCAAGTAACGCTCAAGCCTGTTAACATTGAAGTCGAACTGACAGGACTGGACTATTAATGCCACGTCAATATTCGACGCGATCATCTGGTATTCAATGGTATCTCCTGCAGCCTTGCGACGAAGAAACGACTTTCTCGGAACGACGTCATGAATTATTCCAAAATCGTCAGAGCCGCTATATTGAATGGATACCCAGTCTCCTACACAAGGGAAATCACTAGGTCGCTCAGTTGTATATAGAAAACGGCCGGAAAGCTTTGCGCGAAATTCACCAGACTCATTAATTACAAGAATTTGGTCACGGTCTACAGCAACAACACGTGCAAGCCGGTGTTCCGTCAAGCTTCTTTCTTGTGCCTTTGTATCAAACCATTCATCCCATCCGAACCGATTCAGTCGTTCAGAAACAGATGTCATTCGATATTCGTCTGTATGCATAAATTTTCTCTCGGCTCCAGGGGAGGGCTGTTTGGGAAAGCCTCTGGGGTCAGTTTAGAGTTTCGGATATTTGCAATCCTCAGTTTTCATAGCATCAAGCCGTTCCGAAACTCGCCGCCGCGTATTAACATCACCTGCAATCTAACATCACCTGCAATATGCTGTGCAGCTTTACCAAACGCCGATATTTTCCGTCCCGACAACCTTGTCAGATCGGTTAATCGAAGATGAGGAACTGTCTGCACTCAACAACGGCAACTATAATTGTTGCATGTGTATGTAATAACGGTAATTTATTTAGCATGGCTGCTTAAAAATTAAAACTGATTTATTGGTTCTGAGGAGCGATATTTATTTTGGAAACGCAAAAGGTTCAGCGGCAAACCATCAACAAAATCCGCTCGATCTTCCGCAGCGTCATGAAGAACAGCTCGGCCACCGGGCGGTTACTAAACGAGTAATAGGGGGAGCGGATGTAGCTGGGGCGCGCGCCGGCCACCAGAGCTGCCAGGCAGCCGGTCAGCAGGCGGTCGTCAACCATCAGGATCGAGGGGGGCGGGACTCCGGCGAGCTCGGCGGTCTTCACAAGCCCGTCCGGATAGGGCTTCTTGCGGACTCCGGAGATGAAGCGGAAAGCGGGGAAGTGCTTGGAAAACCATTGCCGGCGCCCTTCGGTCGGCTTGTTGGAGAGGATGAAGATCATCCCGCCGCCAAAGACTGCCTCGCAGTGCTTCAGCCAGTCGATCGCTTCCGGGATCGGGCAGGGGGCGCCATGGTGGGCCAGGACGCCGTCGAAATCCAGTGCCAGCGCCCTGATCCCATCGGCTTTAAGCCTGTCCGGATCAAGCGCCAGTATACTCCGGTCACGGGGTGTTTCCCGCAGCAGTCGGCCCAGCTGTCGCCGGAAACGGAAACCGAGGGTGAAGCCGGCCAGCATGTGAATTCCGGGGATCAAAGCATAATCCTTTGCCAACGTTTCTTAATTTCCTGTCCACTGTTCACTGTCCACTGCGTGCTGCTTTTCATATCTTGGGCTGGTCCCGCTGCACCAGGGAAACCAGGTAGTAGACGATACCCAGGATCAGCAGCGTTGCCGCCAGGAAGGCCTGCTTCTTCAGGTCGTCGTGCCGCAGCGTCGAGATCAGGATCTCACGGATAATGGCGACGATCACCACGCCGATGAACACCAGGATGCTGAAACGGCCCCCTTTAAGGTTCTTGATCTCGTTGTCCAGCAGTTCGATCATCATCCAGAGGATCAGCAGCGAACCGAGCGCGGTGAAAACCCCCTTTTCCACGTCTCCCCTGAAGACATGCACCATGTCCCAGCCGAACATGGCCACGATCGCTATCGACACCACCGCCAGGGCCAGCACCAGCACCAGGTTCAGGCCGTGGGTGAAGCGCTCGGTGGCCTTGATCAGGAACGAGTCGAGTTTGCGCGACAGGAAGACCTTTTTCAGCTCCTCTTCGCGGTAGGATGTGCTCATCACATCCAGGTTCATATCAAGGACTTTTTCGACCGCCTCGCGCAGCAAACGGCGGTGCTCGCGGTCGGAGTAGTTGCCGTCGATCAGGTTCAGCAGGAAATGCCGGATCTGGTTCATGGCGGCATTAACGAAGTGCACGTCCAGGCCGACTTTGACATGGGCATGGCCGATGCGGGTCAGGTGATTCAGGTAGTGGTTGTCGTAGATGCCGCTGAACAGTGAGATGAACCAGGTGCCGTGCATCTCGCGCAGGCGTTCGCGGTTGCTGTGGTTGAGGATCGCGGCGGTTTCCGGCAGTCCGTAGAGATAATCATAAAACGCCAGTGAAAACTTTTCCTGGTTTTCGATGGCCAATGGCTGCAGCGATTTCAGCAATTCTGCGTCATCATCGGTGAAACGGTAATGCTCGCGCAATTCCTGCATCTTGATCATGGTGTTATCTCCCGTATTTGTAGGCGGCGGCGCAAGTGCCCTCGCTGGATACCATGCAAGCGCCGACCGGGGCTTCCGGAGTGCAGACCGTATCGAAGAGCGGGCAGTCAAAGGGGGAAAGCTTGCCCTTGAGAACCTCGCCGCAACGGCAGGCCGGATTTTCCAGTTCTTCGACCGCTTCGATTTTCAGCACCGCTTCGGCATCGAAGGCGGCCAGTTCCGGACGGATGGCCAGGCCGCTGCCGGGGATCTTGCCCAGGCCGCGCCAGACCGCGTCGCACGGCTCAAAAACCAGTTCCAGGATCCGCTGCGCCTTGGGATTGCCCTCCCAGCTGACCGCCCGGCTGTACTGGATTTCGACGCGGCTCTCGCCAGCCAGAACCTGGGCCAGCAGCATCTCGATCCCCTGCATAACGTCGGCCGGTTCGAAACCTGTCACGACACAGGGAATCCGGTACTTCTCCGCCAGCGGCTTGTAGGCGTTGCCGCCGATCACGGTGCTGACGTGGGCCGGGCAGAGGTAGCCGCGCAGGTTCAGCTCCGGGTCGGAGGTCAGGATCTCCATCGGCACCGGCATGGTTTTGTGCGCGGCCAGCACGCAGTAGTTGGTCAGTCCCAGTCGGGCCGCCTCCAGGATGCTGGCCGCAATGGTCGGCGCGGTGGTCTCGAAGCCGACCCCCAGGAAGATGACCCGGCGTTCGGGGTTGCTTTTGGCCAGCGCGACCGCATCCAGCGATGAATAGACGATGCGGATGTCGGCTCCCCTGGCGCGTTGCTCCATCAGTGACGAGCGGCTGCCGGGGACGCGCAGCATGTCGCCGAAGGTGGCCACGATGTTGCGGGGATCGGCCGCGCAGAGCAGCGCCTTGTCCAGGTAGCCGATCGGTGTCACGCAGACCGGGCAGCCCGGTCCCGAGACCAGTCGGACGTTTTCCGGCAGCAGCGAGCGGATGCCGTACTGGTAGATCGACATGGTGTGGGTGCCGCAGACCTCCATGAAGTTGACCGGAGCGGGCAGGCGTTCGGCCATGCGGCGGATGTTGCCGGCCATATTGCGCACCAGTTCCCGGTCCCTGAACTCGTCCTGGAATTTCATGCCATATCCTCGGGAGAAAAAATTTCCTTCATCATGCGCAGCGTTTCTTCGGCATATTCCGGGTCCAGTCTGGAAATGGCGAAACCGGCATGCACGATCACATAGTCGCCCACGGCCAGTTCCTCATCCAGCAGCATGACGCTGGCCTCTTTCCGTACGCCATCCACTTCAGCGACGATGTTGTCGCCTTCCCTGCTGATGATTTTCATCGGGACACCAAGACACATTGTTGCAATCCTCCTTAAAGGGCATGGGCCGCGATGGCGGCCTGGCCGAGGGCGATTCCGCCGTCGTTGGGCGGAACCAGCCGGTGGGTGAGCACATTAAAGCCTTGCGAGGCCAGCGCAGTATATACCATTTCACTCAAAAGGCGATTCTGAAAAACGCCTCCGGACAGCACCACACGGTCAAGCTTAGTGGACTGGCCGATCCGCAGGCATGCCTCCACAACCGCCGAAGCGACCGTGGCGTGGAAGCGGTATGCGATAACCGCGGGTCGGACGCCTGCCTGCATATCGGCCAGTATTTCCGGGAAGATCGGCGAAAAGTCCAGCTGGAGCGGAGCAGCACTGTGGAGTGAGATGGAATACGAATACTCCCCCCTTTGATAAAGGGGGGCGGGGGGGGATTTGATTTTGACGTCAAAGGCAAATCCCCCTGAATCCTCCTTTGCAAAGGCGGACTTTGCCGTTTCATCGTTCCAAGCTGTTTCCGCCAGCGCTTCCAGCTCAATCGCCGCCTGACCGTCATAAGACACAAAATGTCGCAGATTCAGCAATGCAGCCACCGCGTCGAAGAGCCGGCCGCAACTGGAGGTCAGCGGCGAGTTGATCCCGCGCAGCAGCATGCTTGAAAAAAGTCCCCGTTCCAGTTCGCCAAGGCGTTTGGAAAGTGGGTGGTCGATGCTGAACGCGTCGGCCCCCATGGCCGCATGCAGGTATGACAGCGCCATGCGCCACGGTTCGCGAACGGCCGCGTCCCCGCCCGGCAGCGGCAGCGGCCGGAAGTGGCCGGCGCGTTGATAGCCGTGATAGCCTCCGACCAGGAATTCGCCACCCCAGATGCTGCCGTCGTCGCCATAGCCGGTGCCGTCCAGGATCACGCCGATGGCCGTGCCGTCCAGGCCGTTTTCGGCCATGCAGGACGCCAGGTGCGCGTGGTGGTGTTGAACCCTGACCAGCGGCAGGCCGCTCTCCTCGGCAAAGCGGGTGGAGAGGTAATCCGGGTGCAGGTCGCAGGCTACAGCTTGCGGTTCGATCTGCAGGATCTCTGACAGATGTGCAACAGTATGACGGAATGAGTCGTTAGTGGAGACGTTCTGGAGGTCGCCGATATGCTGGCTGAGAAAAGCCCTCTCCCTGTCCGCCAGGCAGACAGCGCTCTTCAGTTCCGCTCCAACGGCCAGGATTGGGCGGGTCAAAAACGGCAGCGTGACCGCGCGCGGCGCATAGCCCCGGGCACGGCGGTAGAACAGCGGCCGACCCTGGAAGACCCGCATCACCGAGTCGTCGCTGCGGATGTGGATCGGACGGTCATGCAGAAGGAAGTAGTCGGCGATTCCGGCCAGTCGGCGCAGGGCATCGTCATCCTCGAAAGCGACCGGTTCGTCGGAGACGTTGCCGCTGGTCATGACGAGTGCCTGAAAAGCCGTATGAAGGCTGAGGGCTGAAGGATGAGTGGTGAACAACAGGTGCTGCAGCGGCGCATAGGGGAGCATCAGGCCGACCCAGCCGTTATTGGGGGCAATCAGGGGTGACAGCGGCGTGTCGGGGCGCTTGCGTACGATCACGATCGGTGCTTCGGAAGAGCTGAGCAGCCGCTCTTCCATGTCATCCAGTAGCCCCAGGGTGCGGGCTGTCTCCAGGTCTGCCGCCATGACGGCGAAGGGCTTTTCATCACGTTTCTTCCGTTCCCGCAGGCGCTGTACCGCCTCGTGGTTGCAGGCATCCACGGCCAGATGGTAGCCGCCGATCCCCTTTATCGCCAGGATCGCGCCTTCTTTCAGCAGGCCAATCCCGCGCAGGACGGCGTCGTCCTCTCCAGTAATCACATTTCCGGCCTTGTCAAGCAGACTCATCCTTGGACCGCAAGTCGGGCAGGCGATCGGCTGGGCGTGGAAACGGCGGTCGGTGGGATCATGGTATTCTCCCAGGCAGTCGGGGCAGAGCGGAAATGCGGCCATTGTAGTTTTGGGGCGGTCATAGGGGATGCCGGTGATGATGCTGTAGCGCGGACCGCAGTTGGTGCAGGTGATGAAGGGATAGCGGTAGCGCCGGTCGACCGGGTTGAAAAGTTCGCTCAGGCAGTCGCCGCAGACCGCCGCATCCGGGGCGATCTGGATTGCCGGACCTCCGCCGGTGCTGGACAGGATCGAAAAGCCGTCGTCCTGGCCGAGCGGTATCTCTTCGCAGTGATGCGAGCTGATAACGGCCAGCGGGGGCAGTTCGCTGGTCAGCAGATTGCCAAAGATGGTAAGTCCGGCATCGCTCCCCTGGACTTCGATTTCGACACCGGCCGGGCTGTTGTGCACCCAACCGACCAGTCCGCATTTTTGTGCCGTCCGGTAAACGAAGGGGCGAAATCCGACTCCTTGCACTATGCCGCTGATTTTATAACGATGGCGTGTCAGCGACATGGTTCCGGGCGTATCGGATCGGTGGGATCTTCAGGGATTATGTTGATTATAAGCATGTCTGGTGGGTTACTTCCCGGAGAAGTTTGTCAACCCGATACCTTGTCGCAAGTCTGGCAAGCAGGGCCTTGTCAACAAGGTTGGATTGCAGCAGTTCCCTGACGTCCAGAAGGTCACGAGGCCCGCCCGCCTTCAACTTCAGGATGATGAGGTATTCGGGAGATGCAACCGGGATATCTTTTCCGGCAATGTTAACGGAAATGCTCTGTTCGACGGTTTCAGCCTGATATTTTTTCGTGGCGACAACAATGTCGAGACAGTCGGAGCGAATCAGAAATGGTACCGGATCATCGCTACCTCCACGTCGCAACTCCGCTTTCATCCCGGCATCGCGGAGTGTTTTAACCAGATGGTCCAGCTCTTCCGGTTTGGCAAGAACCAGCAGGTCAATGTCCATTGTGGCCCGTGGTGGACTCCAGGCGGAAACAGCAAGGCCGCCGATCAGCGCAAATCCCCCGATATGGCCATTGGCCTGGAGGGTTGCAAGCAAGTCAAGAGCCTGATTAAGCTTTTGCAGCAGCACGTTTTTCCTCCAGAGCTTTGACAGCCGTGGTATTAAGCAGTGCGCACGTGTCGGAAAGTTCCAGCGCCATCAACAGTCGTTCCCCCGGTTTTTTCTTCATGACTTCTTCGCGCTGTTCATCACGGAGTTTTTTCATCATTCGAGAGTGTGCCACTTGTACGCTCCTGATATCACAATTGAAGAATCCGTTTCCGGGGATCCGGATCTTGATCTATCCTTTTTGAAGTCCGTTTGTCAGCCATTGATACCACTCCTGCATCCCTTCGCCGCTGCGGGCCGAGACTTCGAAGATGACGATGCCGGGGTTCACTCGGCGGGCGTACTGCTTGCACTTTTCCACGTCAAAATCCAGGTGCGGCAGCAGATCGGTCTTGTTGAGCAGCATCACGGTGGAGTTGTGAAACATCTGCGGGTACTTGAGCGGCTTGTCCTCCCCCTCTGTGACTGAAAGCACTGCCACCTTATGGTTCTCTCCCAGGTCAAAGGCGGCCGGGCAGACCAGGTTGCCGACGTTTTCGATCATCAGAATGTCCAGGTTGTCCAGGTCGAACCCCTCGGTGCCATGCATGACCATGTGGGCATCCAGGTGGCATCCGGCGCCGGTGTTGATCTGTCGCACCGGAACACCGGTGGCGGCGATGCGCCGGGCGTCGTTATCGGTCTGCTGATCCCCCTCGATCACGGCAAAGCGGAATGATTCCGAAAGGTCCCGCAGTGTTCGCTCCAGCAGCGTGGTCTTGCCCGAACCGGGCGAACTGACCAGGTTCAGCACAAATATTCCCTTGTCCCTGAAGAGGGCGCGGTTGAAGGAGGCCAGGCGGTTGTTCTTGCTGAGGATGTCTTCCTCGATGCTTATTACATTGCGCTTTTTGGGGGTGTGGTCGTGGGTGTGATCATGCTCATGATGATGTCCATGGGTATGATCGTGGTGGTCGTGCTGGTCGTGGTGGTCGTGGTGGTCATGCCCGTGCTCATTATGGTCATGGTGGTCATGGTGGTCATGTCCGGCTGGCGGGCATCCGCAGGTGGTGCACATATCCATCTCCTGTAAGATTGTTAATGTTGTGGCACCGTATCATGGTTTGAAGGGCTTATGCAACCGCCGGAAAGACACGATTGTGTTTACGTTCCGTTGAACTGCAGCTGGTGCAGGCGGTAGTAGATGCCGCGTGATTCCATCAGCTGGTCGTGTGTGCCCTCTTCGGCCTTTACGCCATGGTGGATCGTCACGATCCGGTCCGCGTCACGGATGGTGGAGAGGCGATGGGCGATTACCAGCGAGGTACGCCCCCGCATCATGCCCCTGATCCCTTCCTGGATCATCTGTTCGGAAGCCGGATCGATGCTGGCGGTGGCTTCGTCCAGCACCAGGATTTCCGGGTCGAAGGCCATTGCCCTGGCAAAGGAGATCAGCTGCTTTTCGCCAACCGAGAAGTTGTTGCCGCGCTCCCGCACCTCTTCCTGATACCCCTTCGGCAGACGCTCTATGAAACGGTCGGCGCCGACCGAGGCCGCCGCCTGGCGTACGCGCTGTTTAGCCCGTTCGTCCCCCAGGCAGATATTGAATTCGATGCTGCCGGTAAACAGGCAGGGATCTTGGAGTACCACCCCGATCCTGCGGCGGACCTCTTCCAGCGGCAGATCCCGGATGTCACGCCCTTCGATGCGGATGCTGCCCCGTTCGATTTCATAAAGGCGGGTCAAAAGGCGGGTGATGGTGGTCTTGCCGCCGCCGCTCTCGCCCACCAGCGCGATCCGCTCTCCGTTGTCCACGGACAGGTTGAAGGATCTCAGGATGTCGTTGCCGTCCTGGTAGGAGAAGGAAACGTCGCGGAATTCTATCAGGGGAACTGGGGCAGCGGGCAGTGGGCAGTGGACAGTGGACAGTGAACAGTTGACAGTGGACAGTGGAAAATCTACTGCATGTTCTTGCTGTTGGTTTTGCTGCCCGCTGTCCGCTGTTTTCTGTTCACTGGTTTCCGTATCCAAAAGCGCAAAGATCCGCTCCAGCGCCGCCATGGCGCCCTGCATCACGGAATACTTGGCCGAGAGGTCGCGGATCGGTGCGAAGAACTTTTCGATGTACTGGATGAAGGCCACCAGGACTCCGAAGGTGATGGCTCCCGTTACGATTTCACCGCCGCCGTACCAGATGATCAGGGCCACCGCCAGCGACGAGAGCGCCTCGACCAGTGCGTAGAGCGATGCGTCCCAGAATATCACCGGCATGTTGGCATCGCGGTACGAGGCATTCAGCTCGCTGAACCTTTTTTCTTCATCTCTCTCGCGATTAAAGATCTGGATGACGCTGATACCGGAGATGCATTCGTTCAGGAAGGCGTTAAGGCCTCCAAGGCGGGCGCGTACCTCCCGAAACGACTGGCGCATGCGCCGCCGGAAGGTGTAGGCGACATAGATCAGGACCGGCAGCACCGAGAAAGTTACCAGCGACAGTTTCAGGTTCATCCAGAGCATGACCGAGATGATGCCGACCAGCAGCAGGATGTCCCCGACAATCGTGATTATGCCTGAGGCAAACATCTCGCCGAGCACTTCGACATCGCTGGTCAGGCGCGTGACGGCACTGCCGACCGGCACCCGGTCAAACCAGGTGACCGGGAGGTGCATCACATGCCGGTAGAGTTCCGAACGCATGTCCGCCATGACCCGCTGCCCGACCGATTGCAGCAGGTAGACTTCCAGAAAGGAGAGTAGTGATTCGATCAGCAGGATGCCGAGAAAAGCCAGGGCAATCGTTTCCAGTCCGGCCAGCTTACCGGTGATGATGTGATTGTCTATCGCTGTTTTGATGATCCACGGCTGTGCCAGGCGACATGCGGCGACCAGCGGCAGGATCAGGATTACCGCGATTATGGCTGAGCGGTATGGGTAAACATAGCGGGCAAAACGCCTGAGCAGAGCGCCGTCATAGGCCTTGCCGGCCACCTCTTCTTCGTAGATACCGCCGTGATGCATGTGGTTTTTCCATCTCGTGTCGGGATAGTTTGCAGAGTGTCATCCTAGCAGATTTATCGGCGGTTGTGAAACAGCAAAGGCTGTCCGGGGCAGGCGGACATTGGCGAAGAAGTTGGTGACGGAGTTAACAAGCGGTTATTTATGCTTTGTCGGTGAAAACAGGAAGGTAGATGTGAATGCTGGTGCCCTCTCCCGGCTTTGACTCGGCCTGTATGCGGCCGGAGTGATGCCGAATGATCGAATGGCTGAGGGCGAGTCCCAGTCCCATGCCTTTCTGGCTGCCCATCTGTTTGGTGGTGAAATAAGGGTCGAAGATCTTCGGCATGTTTATCGGCGCGATCCCGGTTCCCGAATCCTTGAAGATAACATGCAGGTATTCCCCCGGTTCAATGGCAAGCACATTGTTTGCGCCGAGGGTCTCTGCCGTGACGGATACCTCAAGAGTGCCGCCCTGTGGCATTGATTCGCGGGCATTGACAATCAGGCTGGCAATTACCAGTCTTAGCTGGGAGGCGTCAAAGCTTATCAAGGGGAGATTGCGGGGGATGTTCGTAACGTATGAAATATTGGTTCCATCAAGTTCGGCCGAAAGTCCGGCTTCGATCAGCGGAGTCAGGTCATCCGGTTGCTTGAGAGCGTCGCCACCCTTGGCAAATGTCAGGAGTCGCTTGCCAAGTTCCCGCGCGGTTTCGGAAGTGTTTTCGACGATCTTGAGCAATTCGGCGGTTCTGCTGCTCGGGTCGGCGCTCATGCGCGCCAGGGAAACATAGCCGAGGATCACCTGCAGCAGGTTGTTGAAATCGTGGGCTATGCCGCCCGCCAGAACGCCGATGGCCTCCATCTTCCTGGTGCGCTGGTTCTCGGCTTCCAGAATACGGTGTCGTTTTCTGAGGTTGACCATTTCATGGCAATGATCGAGTGCTTTCAGCAGTCGGCTGAACTCGATCGGTTTGAGGACAAACTGATTGATGCCGATGTCGATGGCATCTATCAGATAGTTGGTTTCACTGAAGGCCGTCATGCAGACTATCTGGGCTTCCGGGTTGCCCTTTCTGATCTGACGCGCCATTTCAAGGCCGTTCATCTGAGGCATCATGATGTCGGTCAGCGTTATGTCCGGTGTGTGTTTCAGATATGCCTCAAGTCCCTGTTGGCCGTTTTCGGAGAGTATCAGCCGATATCCCCTGGAGGATAAAACCCGTGCAACCTGCTCACGGGTGGCATACTCATCCTCGATGTACAAAATGGTAATATCGGAATAGCGCAGGTTGCTTGAGTCGGACACGTTTTACTCACAGTACTAGAATTTAAATCCATCTGTATTACTACTATTTACCAGACTATTGAAAATTCGCAACCTTTCTAATGCAGACGATCAACAAATCGGCGGTCGGCGATAATTTACATCAAATCCACCGGATCGATGTCTACAACCACTCGTACCGTGGAGTTCGTGCGTGACTCCTGCCGCCATGCGACCAGCAGTCGGCGCAGGTCTTTGCGAGTAATGGCTTTCAGCAGTATCTGGCGGCGGAAACGACCCCTCAGGCGGTATATCGGCGACTGCGCCGGTCCCAGGATCTCGACGCGCACTTTAAGCTTCTGCTTGATTGCCGCCAGCATCCGGGCGCTCTGTTCGGCCTGATCGGATACCGCTTGTTCCACATTCCCGGAGATGCCGATGGCGGCCAGGAATGTGAAGGGGGGGTAGCCGGCGTCCTGGCGAAATTCCAGCTCCTGCTGGTAAAAACCGGCCGCGTCATGTCCGGACGCGGAAATGATGGCGTAATGTTCGGTGTCGTAGGCCTGGACCAGCACCTTTCCCGGTGTTTCCCCCCTGCCGGCGCGCCCGATTACTTGTGACAGCAGCTGGAAAGTGCGCTCGGCGGCCCTGAAATCCGGCATTCCCAGGCCGGCTTCGGCATTGATGACACCGACCAGGGTCACCCCCGGAAAATCATGCCCCTTGGCGATCATCTGCGTGCCGATCAGGATGTCGGCGGAACCGTCGCCCATTTTCGAGAGCAGCCGTTCGTGACTCCCTTTGCCGGAAGTCGTGTCACTGTCCATGCGAATGATACGCGCCTGGGGCAACAGCTCCCTCAACTCGAATTCCAGTTTTTCGGTGCCGGCTCCAAGCTCGGTGAGTTCGGTCGCGCCGCAGGATGGACATGTGCCGGGGGCCGGGACGGCATAGTCACAGTAATGGCAGATGCTCCTTGCGCGTTGGCGGTGGTAAGTCAGCGTGACAGAGCAGTTGGGGCAGGAGAGCGCCTGTCCGCATGAGCCGCAGACCAGAAAGGTGGCAAACCCGCGCCGGTTGAGGAATACCATCGCCTGCTGGCCGGCTTCGATGTTTTGGGTCAGCGCCGTTGCCAGGGCTGCCGATATGGTCTCCTTGCTCCCTTTCATTGCAATGCGTTCAACAGCCGGCATCGGCCGGTTCTCAACCCGTTCCGGCAGCTCAAGCAGCGTCAGCCTGCCGTTGTGCGCGGCATGGATGCTGGTCACCAGCGGCGTGGCCGAGCCGAGCACAACCGCTGCCCGTTCAATCCCCCCACGTACCAGGGCCAGGTCACGGGCGTTGTAACGCAGCCCGTCGGACTGTTTGAACGAGGACTCGTGCTCCTCATCGACGATGATGATGCCGATGTTCTCCAGTGGCGCGAAAATGGCCGAACGGGCTCCGATCACGATCCTGGCCAGACCGCGCCGGATGCGGCGCCATTCGTCGTAGCGTTCTCCATCGGAAAGGCCGCTGTGCAGGATGGCCAGCCCCCCTTCGAAACGCGCCTGGAACCGCCCGGTCAGCTGCGGTGTCAGCGCAATCTCGGGGACCAGCACCAGCGCATTCATGCCGTTTTCCAGCGCATGGGCAATCGCCTGCAGATAAACTTCGGTCTTGCCGCTGCCGGTAACGCCATAGAGCAGAAAAGCCGAGTACTGATGCCTGCCAAGGTTTTCGGTAATGCTGTCCAGCGCGGACTGCTGGTGTCTGTTCAACCGACGCGGTGTATCGCGCTTTATGGTGCAGTTCTTGAAAGGGTCGCGATAGATCTCGCGTTCCCGTACTTCAGCCAGGCCCAGTTCGACCAGGCGATTCAGTTGCGGGGAACATGATCCGAAGCGCTTTCTGATAACCGAAGCCTGTATTTCACCGGCTTCACGGATCACCGCCAGTATTTCCAGCGCCCTGGCGCCGGGGCGACGGATGGCTTCCGATAGCGGGCCGGGCAGATAGAATTTCTCCCTGAGAATCGCTTTTCCACCGGTCAGTTCGGCATTTTCGCCTGACGAACCCTTGCGTGTCCGGATATTGATGCCGGCCGGAAGGGCCGTTCGCAGAACTTCGCCAAGCGGATGCATGTAGTACGAGGCTGTCCAGCTGAAAAAAGCAAGTTCGGCGTCGGTCCAGAGCGGCTCCTGATCCAGAACCTCAATGATCTCTTTCAGGTTGTCAACATGGCTTTCTTCCGCGATTGCCAGGATATAGCCGGTGAGTTTCCGTCGTCCGAAAGGGACCATGGCGCGGCGTCCGGGCAGCGCCTGATCGAGCAGGTGTTCCGGCACGGTATAGTGAAAGGTCCTGTCCAGATAGAGCGGTATTGCGATTTCTATTATCTGCTGGTTGGAAACCATTGTTAAATTCCAGTGTCTTGAAATGATTCGTAAAACGCGCGAATCCGGCTGATCGGAGTCGTGGCGCACGTCGCGGCGATTGTAGGATTTGTCATTGTTTTTGATTTGTTGGATAGCATGGCTGCAAATATCGTGTATAGTAAATTCGCTCTTAATTAAGAAGATGGCCAGGTGGTAATGCTGCAATGAATCTGAATGAATTACTCAATATAAAGGCCCGTAACAACCCGGACAGCCTCTTGCGTCTGCTGGTAACCACGGCCGTGGTATCCATCATTGTCGTGGTAATGTTCAGCGGATATGGATTTTACCGTGTCTTTTCCGGTTTTGTTATCAAAACCGCCGAAAACAATTCGGTGCAGCTCTGCCGGGTGCTGATCGAGCAGGAAAAAGGGTTTATTTTTGCGCAAACTCCCGGAAGAGCGGTCGAGCTTGGTTTGAACGGATCCGGCATGCTGGCGTTTGACAAAAGCCTGCGCAGTTTCCTCTCTCCGTTCAAAATAATCAAGGTCAAGGTGTACGATGTAGGCAAGCGCATCGTTTACAGTACCGATCCGGCTTTGATCGGTAAAGTCGATCATGACAACCTCCGGCTTCAGAACGCGTTGTCCGGCCGCATAGACGCCAAACTGGTGACAAAGGACAGTGAACGCGACCTGTCGGAAGAACGGTTGCTGGATGTGGATGTGGTTGAAACATACGTGCCGATCATGGACAAGGGCAACAGGGTGCTGGGAAGTTTTGAAATATACATGAACGTCACCTGTTATCGTCAGCAGATTCTGCACGGGGCAACCTTGATGACCGCGCTGCTGTCACTGGTCCTGCTGGCGGTATTCGGGTTTTCGTATCTGCTGATTCGTGGCGGCACCGGCCAGCTCAAGGATGTTCAGTCGCAACTGGAAACCATCGCTATCACCGATCAACTGACCGGTATTGCCAACCGCCGTTACCTGATGAAACGCGGCGAAGAGGAGTTCGAGCGGATACTGCGCAGCACGGGCGCGCATAAAAAATCACTCGGTTGCATCATGATCGATCTGGATTTTTTCAAGCAGATAAATGACAGCAAGGGGCATCTGGCGGGAGATCAGGTTCTTCATGAGGTGGCCCGGAGATTGAAAAACAGCATACGCCCCTATGATGTAGTCGGGCGCTATGGCGGTGAAGAGTTTATCGTGATGCTGCCGGATACTTCGTTCGAGCAGAGCCTGCTGGTCGCGGACCGTATCCGCAACAAGATCCGCAACGAATCATTCAACTTTGAGGGCGAGTCGCTTGCCATAACGGCCAGCCTGGGCGTCAGCGGCTCGGGCGAGGGGGACAGGTCTTTGACGGAAATTATCAAGCGCGCCGACGAAGCCCTGTACAAAGCCAAGTCCGACGGCCGGGACCGGGTGTCGTGGATCTACCATCCGTTCGACACCGAGATCCATTCATAACAGGACAGTAACCGCAATCACCTGCAAACCCAAACGGACTACCAGTATTTCTTGGGCGGGTCCGTTTTCCCCATAATGGTTACTTCGCCGTCGATAACCTTGAACATGTCACCGATCTCATTAGTCCAGGCATCACCCTCATCCAGGGGAGCCGGCACTTCGCGCCTTCCCAGAAACACCTCTTCCCCGTTAATCAACGCGAACCAGTCCAGTGATCCGGTCATCCAGATTCTTGTATTCAAAGCCATGTTGATTGATCCTTTGCCGGGCTGATCCTGCAATTGCCCGATAGTTTTTTGATTTGCGAAGCGGGCAGGCGCAAGACCTGCCCCTACGTCGGGCTGATCCTGCAACTGCCCGAGTTTTATCTGTTCTTGAATCCAGGTCATTGTTGGACCCGGGCTGGGCAGGCGCAAGGCCTGCCCCTACGATAGACGGCTCTTGAAATCCTGATATTCAAAGCTGCGCACAATTTTCAACTCTTCGGTTTGCGGTTCATAGGTGCAGATGTGCGGGTGACGGATGCCGTTGAAGGTGGTGGTCTTGACCATCGTGTAATGCGCCATGTCCAGGAAAGCCAGCCGGTCGCCGGTTTTCAGCGGCTGATCGAAGGACCAGTCGCCGATTATGTCCCCCGCCAGGCAGGAAGGGCCGCCCAGGCGGTAGGTATGCTGTTTCTCCCCCGCGTCGAAGCCGCCCATGATTCCGGGACGGTAGGGCATCTCCAGGATGTCCGGCATGTGGCATGTGGCCGAGACATCCAGGATGGCGATCTCCATGCCGTTGTTGACCACATCCAGCACCTCGCCCACCAGCAGGCCGGTGCCGATCGCGATCGCCTCGCCCGGCTCCAGGTAGACCTCCAGATCGTACTTCTCCCTGAAATAACGGACCAGTTCCACCAGCCCGTCAATGTCGTACCCCTCGCGGGTGATGTGGTGTCCTCCGCCCAGGTTCAGCCATTTCATGCCCGGCAGGAAATGGCCGAACTTCTCCTCGAAGGCCCTGGCGGTGCGTTCCAGCGGTTCGAAAAGCTGCTCGCAGAGGGTATGGAAATGCAGCCCTTCGACTCCGCTCAGGGAACGCCCTTCAAACTCGGCCAGAGGGATGCCCAGGCGTGAGTTGACCGCGCAGGGGTCGTAGATATCGGTGTGTCCCTCGGAGTGTTGCGGGTTAACCCGCAAGCCTATGGATACTCGCCCTTTTTCCTTCTCCCAAAGCGGTCTGAAACGCTCCAGCTGGTTGAACGAGTTGAACACCAGGTGGTTGGAGATACGCAGCAGTTCAATTACGTCGCTTTCCTTGAAGGCGGCCGCGAAGCTGTGCACCTCGCGTCCGAATTCCTCGCGTCCCAGCCGCGCTTCCCAGGGGGAACTGGCGCAGATACCTTGAAGCGTGGCGCTGATCAGCGGGAAAACGCTCCACATCGAGAAGGCTTTCATCGCCAGCAGGATTTTTGCGCCGCTCCGTTTTTGCACATCATCAAGGATTGCCAGATTGTGGCGCAGGCGGCCAAGGTCAACTACGTAAGCCGGGGAGGGGGCCAGTTGCAGGATTTTTGGGATGTCGATGCCGGTCAAGGTAAATTTCTCGTTTCTAAATGGTGAAATACGCTACGTGTTATATCTTTGCAGGCAGATATTCGCAAGGCAAAATATGTCGGTGGCGGTTCATGCAAAACAGCAAAATCAATTGCCAGCTGAAACAAGAACAAAATACCCGCAACCAGGGTTGCGCCGCAACCGTGGTTGTCACCCATTTCATCCGGAGTAATCAGCAGGGCAAAAACGGTAACAGACGCACGTTATCCCCATTCCTTTTATAACATCCCAGCCAGACCGCCACTTCTTTACTCAACCATGAGTGCAACCCTGGTTGCACTCATTTCCAGGAAGCCCGATCAGATCGGTTATCAAAAACACATTGATATCAACATATTAATTCCTAACAATTTTATTGGCACCGGCTTTGCTCTTAAAGCAGGAAATCCCACACTGAACAGTTATGCAGGAAAAGTAAAAACGAAAGGGGGGCAAAGCAGGATTTCTGGCGATAGTGGTGATGATTTGTTCCTGAGGTGATGTCCGGCAAGCTGAATCAGACAAAGAAAAGGAGAGCTAAAAATGAGAGGAACAGTGGCAAAGAAGATCAGAAAGATAGCGGCAGTGACGATTGGCGTGACTCTGATGGCTGGCGCGGCCCATGCTGCGACCGTAACCTACACCACGAACCACGTTTTCAATGTGAACGATGTCCAGTGCGATGAAGCCATTATCGGTTCCGCCTGCCTGGGCGCTCCGGTGGTGCAGGATGATGGCCTTACCTATCTCCCGATCGATTCGTCCTACGGCTGGAACGTGAAAAACTTTGATCCCACCGCACTGCTGCCGAAGCCGATGGACGGTGTTTATGATGACGGTTTCGTTGCCAATATTGTGGATGGCACCGGCAAGGTGATCGGTATGCGCACGCAGAACCCGGAGACCGGCGACTGGAAGACCGGTCCGATCAAGGGAGAGTGGGTCAGGGGATTGGGCGCTCTCAAGGCCAAGGCCGCCACCGAGCACTATGTGGTCATGGACCACCTGATGCGCGATCCGGCCAACCCGGTGCAGCTGCAGGAAGGGGTTGACTACACCAAGAAGATGAAGGATGACGGGAAATTCCTCTACTACTGGGGCAACTACAATCAGGAGCCGACGCCACTTTATGTCTACGCCAAAATGGACCTGCCGGCCGCCTGGAAGGTTGCCGGAGCAAATTACAAGGTCACCAAGGCCAAGCTGATCATCGATCACAACATTACCAACAGCCCCAACGACCAGATCCGTCCCGAGGATTTCGAGAACGAGAACGCCACCGGCGTGCTGCCGCAGTACACCATCTGTCCGACCGCTCCGGCGCTTGCCCCCGCGGCCTGTTCGGGACAGCCAACCGGAACCTGGGTCTCCTCGATTGATTCGCAGGAGGGTGGCGACCTTGAACCGATTCCGGCCGGGAGCGTGCTGAAGGCTCTTAACCCAGCCACGGGGCTGTTCGAGTATACCAACGCCTGGTACACCTCGCTTGACCGTGATCCGTTCGCTGGCGCCAACCCCCGTTATCGCCTCAAGTCGAGCAAGTATGGTCAGGATCTGCCGGGCGTGGAGCTGATCCAGTATGAAGCAGGTATGCCGACCACCACGACCCTGGACCTGCTCAGCATCAAAAACCTGACCACCGGCCTGCCTGTGTTGGCCGACTCCAAAAACTGGAACAATTACCTCGATCAGTATATCGATCCGCTGACCGGCCAGCTGGTTGACCCGGTGGACGGCTATAGCTTTACCGAATGCCCCATGACCACCGATTTCGACCTGATGATGTACATCAAGGGCGAAGTGGGCAAGCCGACCATCATCCGCAGCGCCCAGCTGGTGGTTGAATATGACGATCCCAATGCAGTCCCGCCACCGACCGTTGACCTGACCATCCCGTCGGTAACGATCCCGACCAGCGTTTACAAGAACACCACCAGCACGCTCAGGGTTACGGTGGACAACCTGCAGTCAGGCGCCGTTCCGGCAGCGGTTACACTGGTCGGCAAAAACAGCTATGGCACCGTCGTTGGCAACTTCTCCACCAGTATCACGACACCGGTGGACAACAGCGCCGCAATCGTAAGTTTTACCTGGACCGCACCTTCCTACGGCACGACGGTTACCTGGACCGCGACCGTATCGAATCCGAGCGATATCAACAACACCAATAACACCAAAACCGCTACGACAGTCGTAAGAAGGTAATTGAAAATTCCCAGGGGCGCCGGTGGAGAAATCCGCCGGCGCCTTCTTCTCTATCCGGCCAATAACCGGATTCCGCAGGTGTCATGATGAAAAAAAACATCCGGGAACTTTTAAAGAAGACCCTTTCACGGAACAGCGATGATACGCTTGAGCGTGACATGGAACGTTATCGCGGTTTATTTGGTGAGGCCGTCTATCCTGAAATCATGAGCCTGCTGACCGGTAAAATATTGAGCGTAATTAAATCCAGGCGCTACTGGTGTGATGCCGTGGCGCTTCGCGATGTGATCCGGGAGAAGACCGGCTACCGCATCGGCATGCGCGCAACGCTTCTGGAAGTAATTCAGAACAGTTCCGGCCAGTTCAAAAACATGGTTTTCATTGAAGCCCGGCGTCTGGACAGTATCATGCACTGCTCCGTCAGAGACGGCCTGACCGGGCTGTATAACCAGACCTATTTCAAGACATTGCTCAACCGGAAGGCGCAGATCCGCCGCAGGGAGGATGACAACTCCAGCGCACTGATCCTTATGGACCTTGATCATTTCAAGCATTATAACGACAGTTGCGGTCATGTGGCCGGTGACGAGGCGTTGCGCATCATGGCCGGGATCATCAGGGAACAGATCCGCGAGCAGGACGTCGCGGCGCGCTACGGCGGTGACGAGTTTGCCGTCTATCTGCCGAAAGTCATGAAAAACGTGGCCTTTGCCGTTGCGGACCGGATACGGTTGGCGGTCGAGTCCACTGTGTTTCCGGGGGAGGAACTACTAAAAGGTGTCAGGCTGACCACCAGCACCGGCATCTCCTTTTTTTCCGATGAGACAAACGATGTAAATACACTGTTAGAGACGGCCGACAGGGAACTCTATAATGCCAAGCGTCTTCGCAATGCAGTATCGCCATGCAGCCTTGAACACGGAAGTCACATGCACCATGTACACCAGGCGCCACCCGTATGTTTCCGGACCATGGGGAAGCTGCCGGCCGGTTCCGAGGCGTTTCTATGTTTGAGGGAAGTAAACTGGAAAGGGTGTTCGAATGCCGCCCGATCGTACCGGAGACCGGTATTGAACGCCTGATCTAATCTCCATGACTGTTGCAAGTTGCGCATGCAACTGCCGAGCGATCATCTGCTTTTCTCACCAGCCAGCCATTTTTGTCTGTTCCACACCGTCTTTCACAAATCCTGACTCTGATATTTACCAGGGGCAACCGTTGGCCGCCCCTGGGATTATGATGCCACTGTTTTACGCTCGGAGACTACAGCCTGGTGTAGCTGCAGGTGATGCCGGATGGTGTTGTCACTCCGTTATAGGTCATGGAGTTGACTTTAAAGGTATAGACTCCCGGCAGCAGCGTCTTCTGTGTGAAGGTTATCAGCGCGACTCCTGCGGAATCGCTGACAACGTTGGCACTGTAAGGAAGACCCACCTGGCCTGCCGGGCCGGTGAGTGTGCCGCTGACTGTTACGCTGGGCATCGGCAGCCTGGTGACCGAGTCCACCACGTATGTGGAAATCTTCAGGCTTTGGGAGGATTTCCCCTGAACGTAACTGAATACGATTCTATCGATTGCCGGAACCGGCAGTGTAATCGTGCGGTCATACATGGGGTCGACCAGCGGGTTGGCGTCGATATTGGGCCAGCCGAGAAGAGTGAAGTTGAGCCTTTTGGCAAGCGGGGTCTGGGCGGCATATTCGGTGGAGGTGTAGTGGCAGCTATAGCAGAATGCAGTGGTTGTGCCGAGAGTTGCCGCTCCCCTGATGCCGTGACTCATCGTGATGAACGAGTTAAGTTCACCCATGAACGGGGAGGTCGGGTCCATATTGATTGGCACCCACATGCCGAAGAAGGAGCCTGACCATAGATTGACGCCTACCGTTTCGGGATCGCTTGTGGCCGGGAAGTAACCCATGTCGATACCAATACGGCCCATGCCGATATTGAGTGCCTTGGTAATTCCAGGGAAAGTAGCTGCGCTCTGGGGACCCGGCTGCGGAGTGCCGATCACGCGTCCTGCTTCTGCCACGTAGGTGTTACGATCCATATATAGCATCATGGGGAAGTTGTTGAGCATCTGCGCCATATCCGGGCGGGCCGACCAATATGCTGCTGCTGTGGCGTATTTTGCGTCTACAAAGCCCATGGCCAGGAATTTTGGCCAGTTGTTTTCGTAATAAGCTTTCATCGAGAAGTGCCAGGTGCCGTTGACCATGTCAAAGGCGGGGTCTGAAGATGGGCCGGGAAGCCAGCCGGCATCAAACAGCATCCCGTTTACGAATGGTTTGAAGGCGAAGAGCTTGGCACAGCCGCCGGAGCTGGCGCGGGTGGAGTAGGAGCCGGACGGTTGGGCCAGCATGGACGCCTGTCCATCAAACCAGCGGATGCTCGGCATTGTTCCCACCGCGTAGTTCTGGGCATATGGGGCATAGAAACTGCCGGACAGGGTCGGCAGAGTGTTTGTCCAGCTGCCGGTCCGTGGGTCCATGGTGTAGGGAGCCCAGGATTTGATGGCGGTGTTGTCCGGCACGTCCATGCTTGGAATGTGACAGGCCTCGCAGGTTACGTTGGCGTTGTGCTTGTTCAAATCAGCCGCATTGTTGGCATTGTGGGGGGTGACGCCGTGGCATCGCTCGCAGCTGATATCAGCGGTGGTCTGCTCGTTTGTCATCATGTCGGTGACGAAGTTGCCGCGCGGGGTTTTATGCTGCGTCGGGACATGGCACTGGGTGCAGGGCATGGTCTTGGCCGCATGGACATCGGTGGCTACATCATAGGGTGTGGCCCGTTTGTGGCCGCCCATGTTGTCGAAGTGGCAGCGCAGACAGTATTTTGCCGATGTCGGATTGCCGACGGACTGGGCGGTTTTGAGGGAGCGGTCCTGGCTCCAGGTGTAGGTGCCGTCAGCCAGTGTGGTAACGGTCCGCACATGGGGCTCCGTATTTGCGCCGAAGGCTGCAATGGTTGCGGGAAGATCCCATTCAGCGGCGTATGCCTCTGCGTGGCAGACCAGGCAGTCGATGTCGTCCCTGGCATCAGCGGCGGTCGGGTAGCGGAGAGGAGGACGATACGCAATATGGCATTTGCCGCAGCCATCGACTGCCTTGGTGCCATCGGCAGCCACTGAGAAGCCGGCATAGTTGTCGGCCAGCATATTGCTGCCGGGAAGGCCGCAGGCACGGTTTATCATCCCGTGGGAACCGGCTCCGGGCATATCAATGAGGCTGTTCGCACTCCGCATCTGGAAGTGTGCCGAGTTAAAGACATCGGTCAACAGGTCTGTGCCGGATATGGATGTCTTGTGGCAAACCAGGCATGTTGCCGGGCCCGCATAGGTGGATATCCTGCTGGCGTGATTGAGGGTCTGCAGAGCAGGCTGCAGGGCGATATTGAGAGTCGTGGTGCTGCCGGCAAGGATGCTTACTCCGGTTTTGGTGGTTGTTTGGTAGGACGTGGCTGAGAATACTACCGAATAGGTGGCAGGGGCCAGTGTCAGCTTGTAGCTCCCTGTTGAACTGGATGTGGTGCTGGTAACAGCGCCGGTGGCGGCGTTGGTTGCCTTGACCGTGGCGCTGACGATTGGCACGGCAGTGACGGCGTTGGTGACGAGTCCGCTCAAGGTCCCGGTGGTTACCTTGGCAGCGTACGCACCAACAACCCCGGTAAATAGCGGCAGGAGCAGGGATAGCAATATGGCGAGCCATATGCTGTGACGGTTTTTCATGCAGTTCTCCTTTTGTCGGTAATTATCCGCAAACTCCGGATTACGGCGCTGTATCGAGTCATGGCTTTGCGGCTGACGGATTGTGTTTCGACTTTAGTGCCTCTTTGGGCGGGTCGCTTTTGTCTCAGCCGACTTACTAATGACAGCGATACTTCGCAGGTTTCCCTTCATCTGCCGGAAATTCAAAAATGTACCGGGATTAAGGGCGGCCATTGGCCGCCCTTAGGACTCGGGGACAGCAACGTCCATGACTACAGCCTGGTATAGCTGCTGGTTATTCCGGAGGGCGTGGTCACGCCGTTGCTGGATAGCGAGTTGATTGAGAAAGTGTAGGTTCCCGGCAGCAGCGTACTCTGTATGAAGGTGACAAGAGCAACACCCGCTGGCGAGGAGACGGCGCTGGCACTGCAGGGGAGTCCGGTTTGACCGGCCGGGCCGCTGATAGTGCCGTTGATGGTTACGTTGGGCATAGGCAGCCTGGTGATCGAGTCAACCACGTATGTGGTGATTTTCAAGCTCTGTGATGATTTACCCTGGGCAAAACTGAAGACAATCCGATCGACTGTCGGTACCGGCAAAGCTATGATCCGGTCATACATGGGATCGACCAGCGGGTTGGCATCGACATTGGTCCAGCCAAGAAGCGCGAAGTCGAGCCGTTTGCCGGCAAGGGGGAGCTGGGCGGCATACTCGGTGGCGCTATAGTGGCAGTTGTAACAGGAAGCCGAGGTAGTGCCGAGTGTGGCCGCACCCTTGATACTGTGGCTCATGGTGATGAACGAGCTCAACTCTCCTTTGAAGGGGGAGGTGGGGTCCATGTTTACCGGCGCCCACATGCCGAAGAACCGCCCTGACCAAAGATTGGCCCCAACTACCTCCGGGTCGCTGGTTGGGGGGAAGTACCCCATGTCAATGCCGATTCTTCCCATGCCTGTGTTGATCGCTTTGGCGAGGCCTGGAAATGAGGCCGCGGATTGCGGGCCCGGAACCGGAGTGCCGATAGTTTTGCCGGCTTCAAGCTGAAAACCGGAGCGGTCCATGTATAGCATCATCGGGAAGTTGTTAAGCATCTGCGCCATATCCGGGCGTGCAAACCAGTAGGACTGAGCTGTCGGATACCTTGAATCGACAAAACCGAATGCCAGGAATTTTGGCCAGTTGTTTTCGTAATAGGCTTTCATCGAGAACGGCCAGGTACCATTGACCATGTCGAATCCCGGATCGGAGGAAGGACCGGGCAGCCAGCCTGCGTCGAAGAGCATGCCGTTTATGAACGGCTTGAGCGCATACAGCTTTGAGCGTCCGCCGGTGCTTTCCCTGTCGGTGTAGCCGCCCCCGGGCTGGGCCAGCATGGAGGCCGTGCCGTTGAACCAGCGGATCAGGGGCAGTGCGGTCGTGGGGAGGTACTCGATGTAGGGAGAATAGAAGCTGTTGGCCAGCACCGGGCGGGTGTCGCTCCAGACCCCGCTGCGGGGATCAAGGGTGAATGGCGCCCATGACTGCCAACCGATATCGCCTTCGACCTTCATGTCGGTGACATGACACGCCTCGCAGGCAACGTTGGCTGTGTGTTTGTTCAAATCGACTGCATTATTGGCATTATGCGGGGTGACACCATGGCAGCGGGAACAGCTCATATTTACCGTAGTCTGTTCGTTCGCCATCATGTCTGTCACAAAATTGCCACGGGGGGTCTTGTGCTGTGTCGCCACGTGACATTTCGTGCAGGTGAAATTTCTGGCGGCATGGACATCAGTGCTCGCAGTATAGGGAGTCGCCCGCTTATAGCCGCCCATGTTGTGCTCGTGGCAACGCATGCATGCCTTGGTTGACGTGGGGCTGCCGACCGATTGGGCTGACTTCAGCGATCTGTCCTGGCTCCAGGTAAAACTTCCGTCGGCCATGGTGGTGACTGTGCGGACGTGCGGCTGCGGGTTGCTGCCATATATGGCGATGTTGGCAAGCTCATCCCATTCCGCGCCATATACAGCGGCGTGGCAGATCAGGCAGTCGATATCGTTTCTTGCGTCAGCGGCCGTTGCATATTTGTAGGGGGGGCGGTAGGCGATGTGACACTTGCCGCAGCCGTCGATCATCTTTGTGCCATCGGCCGCGGTGACGATGCCGGCATAGTTGTCGGCCAGCATGTTCGACCCGGGCAGTCCACAGGCCCGGTCCACCATGCCGTGGCTGCCGCCAGCCGGGATGTCAATCATGCTGTTCTGGGTACGTGCCTGAAAATGCGCTGAATTGAAGACGTCGGTCAGCAGATCCGTACCGCTGGCGGACACGGCATGACAGGTGAGACAGGTGTCCGGACCGCTATAGGATGAAAGCCGGACTGAGTGATCGAGCGACTGGGGAACAGGTTGCAGGGCCATGTTCACGGTAGTTGTGATACCCGCAACGATGCCTATGCCTGTCCGGGAGTCGTCCTGGAAGGAGGTCGCAGTGCAGGTCAGTGAATAAGCCGCGGGGGGCAACGTCAGCTTGTAGCTTCCGGTGGAGTTGGAGGTGGCGCTGGTTATTACGCCGGTGGCAGTATTGGTTGCCTTGAGCGTGGCGCCTGTAATTGGCACGGCTGTGACGGCGTTGGTAACGATTCCGCTCAATGTTCCCGTGGTTACCCTGGCTGCGTGCACATCACCAGCTCCGTATGACAGGGGCAGGAGCAGGGACAGCAATATGGCGAGCCATATCTTGATTAAGCAATTCATACGTTTCTCCTTTGGTTGGATATGTATCCGCAAGCGAGAAAACACGGGATTGATCGGCTCACTGGATGTGCGTGCGCCAGGGATTCTCGGTTGCCATCATCAGTACATCGAAAAAATTGAACGGTTTTCTGAAGACAGCCTCAATGCCGGTGTCAGAAACATCCGGAAGCTCCTGGCCGGTGCAGAGTGCGATCCGCATCAGCGGGTTCAGCTGCTTTGCTTTTTTCGCCAATGTGATTCCATTCATATGGGGCATGTTCAGGTCAGTTATCATGCAGATGAATGAATTAAATTTCATTTTATGGAGGGCTTCGATACCGTTTGATGCACAGCAGGCCTCTACACCCGCTTTGTTAAAAAATTCCTTCAATAACACGAGCTGGTTTTCATCATCATCAACAATCAGAACCATATTTTTTTCCGACATTTCGATCTCCTGATGTGTCTTGTAAGAGAAATATCATGCCATAACGGTTCCATGGCTTGTGCGGTTTGAAGGCGGGACCATTGCGGTCCCGCCTCTATTTGATCAGGTCTGCTACTTGAAGAACACCAATCCTCCGGTTCCGTCAGCAATATAGATGCGGCCATTGGAGATGGTCACGTCAGAGGCCTCGGCAGCGGTATCTTTTCGTTCCACCAGAAGCGGAGCGGCCGGGTTGGTAAAATCAATCTTCAACAGTCCGGCTTCGGCAAATGCCACATAGAAGAATAATTTGCCGTTCTGCTGGGTGTATTCCATACGAACTGCTCCACCACTGACAGCTTCATAACCGGGAACAAGCTGGAGCTTGAACCGGCCAAGGGCTGCGGGGCGATAGTCGTATACTACGGTGCCGTCGAGGGTCTTGAGGAAGATCTCGGTAGGATCAACCCCGACAGGTATTGCTGCAATCAGGTCGGCCATGCTGTAGCAGACCACGCCGAAGCTGTCGTAGGAGAAATAGGCCTTGTCGCCGACTACTTCCACATCGATTGCCTGACCATCGGCCGATCCGATGTCGCCATCTTCGATTTTGATCGGTTCGAAGATCTTGACGATTTTCATGTTGGCCATATCGGTGACATCAACTACGCCGACACCGTAAGGACCGGCGGCGATGACTGCATAGAGCTTGCTGTCAACCGGATTCTGCCACATCTCGATGCCGGAAGCGGTGCCGAGCAGGGGATCTCCGGCATTTGCTCCCACATTGGCAACATAAAAGCCGCTGTTTGAGGTCGATGGGTCCTTGGTTACGTCATAGATGGTGATTCCATTTGGGCCGTCGGCCACATAAGCGTAGTTGCCCCGGAACTCAACGTCATAGGCCTTGTCCTGGTACGGGAGCGCCTTGACGGTGAAATCCGAGTTGTGCTCAAAGAGGTCGTTGCGCTGCATTTTCATCAGGACCGGTGCTCCAACCTGGCCGAGACCGGCTTCCACCTGAGCAATTTCAAGACCTCTCATGCCGTTGCCGACGCATTGGGCCCAGGTGGTGCCACGTGCTGTATCCACCACGTTGCGTACGGTATGTGACGCGGGATAAATGGTCTCGCCATTGACGATCATCGGATATTCATCCTGCAGGCTGTTGGCCACCACATGAACGCTGTCACTGGCGAAACCCAGCGAGTCCAGGAGGTTGAAAGCAATAATGCCGTGGGGGCCGTCCGAGACGTACAGGTACTTTTCGGATGAGGAGATACCCGAGGCGTGACCAAGGGAGATCGTCTGGGTAGCGCTACCATCCGGTGCTGCGCCTATTTCGTCGGTGGTCGGGAAATAGACTGATATTGCGAAGCGGTCCTCCATAACCGGTGCGGTCAGGCTCTTCACGTCGACAAAAACAAAACCACCGGCGCCTGAGGCTTCAAGCACGTCGATGTTGCCCGTGGTGGTGATGGAAAGCGGGTCGTTCAGCAGCAGAGTGTAGCCGTGGCCATTCAATTCCTTGGTTGCCAACAGGCAGGGTGCCTGGTAAAAGGCCCACGGCAGGGACTCGTTGTCCAGCGGGTTCCATGGACTCATATCGTAAGAGGTTATATCCTCATAATCGGGTACGTTGTTGTTGGCTACGCCGTCGGTGTCGTTGTTGTACGGCGGCAGCAGGCCATGCCAGTAAAGATCGGGAGCGTCAGCCCGGTCGACGATCACCAGGCCGGCAAAATGATCGGTCAGGAAAACCTTGTCGCCGGAGACGCGCACACCGGTTACACCGGATTCCTTCAGCATGCCGGCCCCTTCATAGGGCAGGATGCTGGATGGCAGGGAGTTGGTCTCGTATGGTCCATTAACCGGAACCGCAGGGAAATAACCAAGGAACGGTGCATTGAGGAAACTGGATGAGCTTGCGGAAGCAAAACCGGTAATGTCTACCGCCACCACACCGCCGAGAGAGTTGGCGATATAGGCGATGGTGCGGCTTCCCTGGACAGCGATGTCGATGTCCTGGGCTTTGTAATACCACTTGCCGATCCGCTCGAAGTCGGCCCAGGGGGTAAGGCCGGTGCCGGTTCCCTTCATGATGACGAGAACTTCGTATTGTACCTGACGATAGTCGGGCATGCCGGTGAAGTCATCCAGGTAGAGGTCGCCACTGGTGGCATCCCTGCCAACAGCAGTGGCAACGTTTAGCGGTCCGAAGTAATCTTCAAGCCTGGCGACGTCTGTGTAAAGGTTGTAACGGCCGACCTGGGTCAGGGTGGCTGGGTCAAAAATACCCATGCCAAGGGCGCCAAGTCCGGCAAACAATTTGCCGCCGTACAGTTTCAGTGATACGGGGCCGCCCCAGGGGTTTTCTCCGGCATACTGGAGGGTGTAGACTTCCTGGTTGATCAGGAGCGTGCCGTCAGCTTCCAGAACACGGTTGAATAGATTTGTAAGGAGTGTTTTATGAATGCCGAAGCCAAAGTCGGCGATGTATAGAGTGGTTCCATCGGTTTCCAGGGCATTGATTGGTGCGGAGGTGCTGGAAATTGTGTTGTTATACCAGATGGTGCCACCGGTATCGGCGAAAGTGATGCCGGTCTGGTAGAAATTGACCGGAGTGGTGCTTACCAATATCGGCAGGGCCGGGTTGGTGATGTTTACCACGGCGATACCTGCATTACCGCAGGAAGCCAGGGCGTAGATTCCCCCATTGTAGGAGACCACATCAAGGTCATAGATGAAACCGGGCAGAACTACGGAGTAGACCGGTCCCTTGGTCATACCCACAGGAGTTGTCTTGAATATGTTTCCTACGTTAAAGGCACTCCAGGTGGCGCCACCATAGGTGAATTTCGCAATGGCGGTTGTCGCGCCGCCGATCTGGACGTTGGCGCCCAGGAACGGGTTCATGTCAACCGGTTGCACAGCTACAGTTACGTCATTCGAAGTGGGGATGCCGTCTGCGCCGCTGGCGGTGAGACGGAATACCAGATCGGTCTCTGCGGCCACGTCCAGGGTGGTTACGTCGGCGGAAGCAGCTGTAGCGCTGGTTGCCGTAATCGGGACTTTCGGTCCTGAGACCTGGCTCCACTGATAGCTGAGCGGTGTGCCGGTGATGGTGGCAGTCATGGTGACAGTGGTAGCCGCATGTTCGGCAAACGATGAAGGAGTCGCGGTAAGAGTGTTGATGACCACCCCGGCGGAAGCCATGGCAAAGTTGAGGGTTGTAGTCACATTGGCGGTGATGGTGGCCGGTTTGGTCTGGGTGGTGTAACCGGTTGCGGTGCAGGTGACACTATAGGCCCCCGCAGTCATGTTGGTTATGGTGTACTTGCCGAGCGAGTCGGTAGTAGCAGTGTACCCACCGGTATTGGTTGTTATGCCGGCACCGGCAATGGCTGTCCCGGTTGAGTTGGTGACGGTTCCGGTCAGGGTGCCTGTAGTCACCGTCGCTTTGGTCAGGGCGAAGTTGAGGACGGTTTTTACTCCTGCTTTAATGGTTGCCGACACGGTTTTTGTAATGTAACCGGTCGCGGAGCAGGTTACGGTGTAGGTCGCCGGCAGTAAAGTAAGGGTGTAGGTGCCGGTGGAGTTTGCAACGGCCGTGAAGGTGCCGGTGCTGCCGACCGCTTTGATGGTCGCACCGGGAATGGCAGTTTTAGTGCCGGAAATAGTTACTTTGCCGGTCAAAGTTCCGGTGGTTGCCGTTGGTGCCGCATGCCCCGTGCTGTTCATCAAAAAAACCGAGCAGACGAGATACATGACGAGTGTGACCCATTTCAATGCTTTGCTCATGTTTTTCTCCTGGTTTTTGTGCCATCGTGCAACGTGATGGCTGGGTGGAACAATTACGAAAACGATTCCGGACTTTGCAGAAGAGCCTTGATTCACCCCCATTCATGTATTTAATTTAACGGCAGCCATGTTCTGAAATGCCGTATACAGTGAAATGTAATTGTCTGCCCCGATTTCAAATCAATAACTCCTCGGTTTAGGCCAGCGCTGGATTAAAGTTTGATAGAAAAGTTATTGCTGAAGGTTGCGTTCTCAGAGAAAAACAAGGTATTGCCCACAGGAATTCATCTGCTGAAATGGTGATGCTGATGATATCGGGCTTAATGTAGTAGAGTAGGGACATGGTGCCCATGATAGGGCACCATGGCAAAAACATTAATATACGATAATGAACTATGTGGACGGTTATTAGAGGTCGTTATTGATAAGCCCGGCTTGTTCGAATGCTTGTACGCTCTCAACCGTTACCCTCAGCCCGCGGGAACCAACAACACCGTCCGGATGCCATGCCTTGAGCCGTCCGAGCTGGACCAGTTCGTAGACATATGACCGCGAGAGGCTGAAGTACTGTGCAACCTCCGGTACAGTCATGTATTTTTTTGTCATCATCTAAGCCCTTTCATATTCGCCTGATTAAAGGGTATTGGCTCTTTCGGTATTACACGTAATCAGTTGTCAAATAACTCTTGGGGCGGGACACCTTTGCCCCGCCCCAATCCGGTGTGTTGCTTATTTGAAGAACAGCATGCCGGCGCCGCCGTCGGCGACATAGAGACGGCCGTTGCTGATGGTTACCGCGGTGCATTCGCCGACGGTCGGAGCTATTCCGGCCAGAACCGGCGCTGCCGGGTTTGTCCAGTTGATCTTGAGGACGCCGGCCTCGGCAAAGGCCACGTAAAAGTTGAGCTGGCCGTTGACCAGTGTGTAGTCCATTTTGACCGCTCCGCCGGACCAGGCTTCATAACCTGGAACCAGTTGCAGCTTGAAGCGGCTGACCGCCACAGGCCGGTAGTCGTATACCAGTGTGCCGCTGGTATCTTTGCTCCATACTTCCGTCGGCAGTACGCCGGCCGGCAGCGGTGCGATCAGGTCGGCCAGGCTGTAGCAGACCACGCCGAAGCTGTCGTAGGTGAAGTAGGCATGGTTGCCCACGACCTTGACATCCACCGATTGCCCGTCGGCTGCGCCGACTTTTCCCTCTTCCAGCTTGATCGGTTCGAATACCTTGACCAGTTTCATGTTCATTACATCGGTGGTATCGACAACGCCGACGCCACGGGGGCCGGCGGCCACGAAGGCATAGGATTTGCCGTCGGCCGGGTTGGTCCAGAGGGCGATTCCGGAGGCGGTGCCGAGTGGTGGTTTCTCATCGACTATTTGACCTACATTGGATACTACGAATCCGCTGTTCATGACGGTCGGATCCTTGGTCATGTCATAAACGGTGATGCCGTTGCTGCCGTCTGCGGTGTAGGCGTAGTTGCCCTTGATCTCGACGTCGTAGGAATGATC
>JAVBXN010000031.1 GCA_030824515.1 Pelobacter sp. | reverse complement strand
TCCCAAGGTTGTGGCCGCCGGCGCACAGAAGGTGATCACCGCCATGGAGAAGAAGCAGGCTGAACTGCCTCCGGGAGCAGCGCTGAGCGAACTGGACGCCAAGGCACTGAAAACAGCCAAGGCCGACTTTGAGAAGAACAAGGACGGCAAGTCGATCATGGGTCTTGACAAACCGATCCTGAAACTGAAGAACCCCGGCATCATCTCGATCCCGCTGGGCTTCATGGCCGCGATTTTCGGCGCCCTGCTGTTCCCGAGCAAGAGAGCCGAAGAGATGTTCGACGAGATTTATGTCCGTCAGAACACCGGCCTCGGCATGGCCAAGGCCATTGATCACTGATATAGTCTGAAAAGAAGTGAAATCATGGGGACGGCTTCGGTCGTCCCCTTTTTTTTGTGCTGATTATTTTGCTGATTATGGTTGCGTACGTCGTACCTGCTGATTGTTTGTGTGAAATTATCACTAGTAATTGAAAAATTCAGCCTTAGGGGTTAGAGTGCCAAGAACTGATTCGGGAGATGAATATGTCGCGTCGCATGCCTAAAATGATTTATGCCGATTCCACCGGAAACATTTTCGATCACCCGGAACTCTGCATGGCCGGCATCAACGGCACTGTGCCACTTTTGCCGGAGGAGGTCGAGCTGATACCACTTCCGGAGGATAGCCGGCTGTTCACGATGCCGGCCATGCCACCGATTGCCTGGGATTCCCGCAAGAAAGCCTTTGTCACGGTCGATACCATCCGCGAAGGGAGACGCAGTCAGCGCATACAGGCCGTGTCGGCTTTCATGGCGCCGGGATACATGCGTACGCTGCTGCCGGCCTGCGACTATTCCGGCAAGGCTTCTTTACTGCCGCTCTGGTCCTACACCGCTGTGGGCTGGGACGAGGAGCGCGACTGTTTTGTAGTGGCCGCCAGTAAGGTGGACAGCAACAGCAACTGGAATCCGGTCAACTACGACGACCGTACCCTGGATCCGCTGGTGCGCAAGATGCTGAAGGAGATGCCGGATAATCGCCTGCTGGAGCAGCTCTCCCGCTGCGCGGTTGATTATCACTGTTTCGCAGCCAAGAACCTCTTTTACCGCCGCTGGGAAGCCCCGTTGCCGACTTCGCCGGTCTGCAACTCGGCTTGCCTGGGATGCATCTCACTGCAGGAGTCGGAGTGCTGCCCCTCCAACCATGAGCGGATCAGCTTTGTACCTACACCCGAAGAGTTGTGCGAAATCGCGGTGCCGCATCTGGAACAGGCCGAGCAGGCCATTGTTTCATACGGCCAGGGATGCGAAGGGGATCCGATTCTGCAGGCCGACACGATTGCCGAGGCCACCCGCCGCATGAAAAAGGCTACTTCACGCGGCACGGTCAACTTTAACACCAACGGTTCCATTCCGGACAGGGTCCGGTTGCTGTGTGACGCCGGCATGGACTCGTTCCGCTTTTCGATGAATTCGGTCCGCGAAGATATTTATAACCGCTATTACCGTCCCAAAGGGTACAGTTTCGCCGACGTTTTGCGCTCGGTGAATTTTGCCAAACAGGCCGGGCGCTTTACGATGATCAACTACCTGGTGTCGCCGGGTGTCAGCGATGCCCCTCAAGAGGTTGAGGAACTACTGCGTTTTGTGGGTGAGACCGGCATTGACATGATCCAGATGCGCAACCTGTCGATCGATCCGGAGTATTACAATCGCGAGATGGGGGTGACAGGCAAGGGGATCGGCATGTATCGCCTGCTGGAACGCTTGAAGAAGGAGTATCCGCGCCTGCAGTTCGGTTACTACAACCGCACGAAGGAGAACTTCCATCCGCCCGGTTTTGAACGGGGATGGCCTGTCAAGTAAGTATTCGCCTGGGTATATAAGTATTTGTTACGTTCGCTGATAACTATGGCAGAACAGTTACATCGTTGACCTGCAGGCTCCCGGTCTGCAGCACGAGCTGTCCCTTAACCTGTACGGTCTTAACCGTCGAGTTGCCGCCCTTCACCGTAAGACTTCCCTTCAGCGAGGTCGGCTGATCCCCGTTGCTCTGGAAGCTGATGTTCCAGCCTCCGTTCAGAGTCATGCCCTTATCCAGAATGAAATCGCCATCCAACCACGTATCCAGCATCCGGATTTCAGCGCCCGCAAGGGCGGCTGAAATGGCCGTGGCCAAGTTTGTATAGTAGGTGTCGGTTGTGATGTTCTTTGCCACAACCGGCTGCAGGTAGATAAATTCGTCGGCCGGGCTGACCGGGCTGGTTCCGGCCGGTGTTGTGACGGTAATATCGGCGATCATCCCGGCAATGCCGGCTGGCGAAGTGGCGCTGGTCAGGGTGGGGGAGTGAACGGTGAAGCCGGTGGCTCCGTCAAGTCCGAACTTTACAGCAGTGGCGCCGGTAAAGTTAGTGCCGGTTATTATTACCACGGTTCCGCCGGTGGTCGGGCCGCTTGACGGGGAAACACCGCTGACGGTCGGTGGGAGCACCGCATAATCCTGGCCGGTCATATCCGTGGTTACATTTGTATAGCTCCTGCTGGCAGGCGAAAAAAGAATGCCCGGTTTAGCAGCCGTCACCGTGCCGCTCCAGCCGCTTTGTACCTGGAAGGAATAGGCGCCGGTGACGGCGTCGGACATGGTTGAGCCGCCGGTGTAGGTTACTGTCCCATCTGCGCCGGCCGCTCCCAGCGTTCCGGAGATGCCATGGTAGGTCGTGAAGGTGAGGCGCCCTTCGACGGCCGGGCTGACAGTGCCCTTGAAGCCGATATAGTCGATGACCGCATCCCGCACATAGTGCTGCCTGTCATGCACGATCTGCCCGAGCGGCCAGAGTGTTGTGCCGGCATCGTTGAAATTGCAGGAACCGGCGGCCAGATAGTTGATGGTCGAGATATTGTAAAACCTGGAGGCATCCTCGAAATCGACGGGCGTTCCGTTGATGCTCAAAGATACCACGTTGTGCCCATTCGGCAGGGCGGGGTAGCGGTCATCATAGACGATCCTGCCGGCAGCGTCCGTATCGAGCATGCAGTTGGTGTAGTAGGAATAGCCGCCGTAGCCAGCCACATATTTGTAATAATAGTAGTTGCGGAAGCCCCGCTCAAGGATGGACTTGATCTGCGGGCCGTTCATGCTGATGACCACCAGCGAGTTCTCATAGGGCATGGCAGAGTACAAATCCGATATTTTCAGGGTGACGGGACTGGCCGGGGTTGCGCCGGATGCAATCAACTTGTTGGTCATGGCTCCGGAGAGGTGCAGGTCAACCGGGATGCCCTGCAGGAACTTCAACTCGTACACGGCTGCATCGGCCTGCAGGTTCGCGCCGCCGGTTTCCTGGGTGAAGCCCTGAAGGGAGTCGATGGGAGCGGTGGTGGCTCCGACGACCCTGTTGTTGTAGTCGGCAAGCACGGTTACAAAAGGATCGATAATTGCCTTGACTGCTGCATCCTCAGGAGTGCTTGAGGATACGGTCAGATAACGTCCGGTCTGGCTGACGACATCGTAGCCGCTGCTGCCAACCCTGGCGCGCAGTCCTAGGACCGCTTCTCCCAGGGTGTTGTTGTAGCGGTAAGCCTGCGTGGCGATGACAGGTTTACCGTCAGGGTCGCTGATGATGGCCGGCAGGTACTTGTACGGGGGCAAACCGTTCACCGGGTTGGTGTGACTGTGACCGCCGATGATGGCATCCAGGCCGGTAACGGTGCCGGCCAGATTGGTGTCCACCAGTGTGTCCACTTCCTCGCTGGCGGGGTTTTCAGCGAAACCGATATGGGTCAGCGCGATGACCACGTCGCTGGTCGGACGCAGCGCACTGGATAGTTCCTGAGCCCGGGTAAGCGGGTTGCTGAAGGTCAGGCCGGGGATGTTGCTGGGGAGTTCGTAGCTGGGGATGCGATGGTTGCCTATACCAAGTATGGCAACCGTGATGTTTTCCGGGCCTACGGTCTTTGTCACTGATGGCTGGATACCTGATGGGCTTGTCGCAGCCAGTCCATAGGCGCCATTATCAATGACATTGGCCTGCAGAAGCGGGAAGGTGGCCTGGCCCAGCACACTCCTGAAAACCTCCCTGCCGAAGTTGAACTCATGGTTGCCCAGTGTCATGGCATCGTAACCCATGCTGTTGAATGCCTTGATTAGCGGGTTGAACTGCAGTTCAGCGGCCAGTGGTGTGCCGTCGGAGGCGAAACCATTCGGCGCGGTCCTGAAGTGGTACATCATCTGGTCTCCCTGGATGTTGTCGCCGGCGCTGAGCAGCAGGGTACGCCCGGGGTTGTGCAGCCGCTCCTGCCTGATAAGGGTCGCGAGCTGTGTGTAGCCGACGTAGGTTCCCTTGACCAGATTGCCGTGGGAATCGTTGTGATGCAGGATTGTCAGCGGGACGATGCTGCCGCCGGCGCTAGTGCCGTCCCGAACGATCCGGCCGTCAAGCAGGCCGTCAGCGGCGGGCCCCTTGTATGCGCTGTCCGTTGTAGCGTGATTGGCGGCAACATGGGCATTGACGGCATTGAGCATGTCACCCCAGTAGGTGACATTTGTCATGTACTTGAAAGGGGTGAAACCGTCCTGACCGGCTGGGGCCAGGAACTCGTTGGTGCCGACCCGGTAGATCTTCTTCAGGTCCAGCTCATCCCAGGCATGAGTGGCTTTGTTGTAGACCGTGACATCGAAAGCGCCCCAGGCATAGGGTTGAGGCCCGGGGTTGGTATCCGTGTAGGAGTAGAACGAGTAGCGAATACCGGCCGGCTGGATGGCCCCCTTGAACAGGGTGGCGGACTGGTGCAGCAACTCCAAAATCTGGGTTCCGGTCATCTGGCCGACGACGGTGGCGTTGCCGAAGGGCAGGACCTGGTACATGTTGCCATAGGTGAGCAGCGCTGGTGCGTGCAGGCCGGTCGTGCATCCGGTCGTCACCCAGATACTGCCATTGTAGCACCAGTCGGTGCGGATACCGCCAGGGTTGTTGAAGAACATGTCAACATCGTTAGCAGGTTCGGCATCGCTGTTCAGGTGGTTGTAGATGGCATCATCGATGAATGTGCCCATCATGTTGTCGCCGTTGTAATCTCGAGCCAGGTCAACGGACGAATAACCGATGGGCTGGTTAATCAGGGCCAGGTAAGCGGGGTCGGTGGCATAGCTTGTGACGAGCGCGTCAATGACGGGATCCTTGTCGCCGGCAGTAAAACCGGTGGTTCTCGACCAGGCAATGCCAACCGAGCCATCGCTCCCGACGGTCACATCGGCGCGACCCACTGTGCGCCCATTGTAATAAGCCTGCACAATGGTTGTACTCCCAATCACGGTTGCAGCAGTCAGGTTTGTGTGGCTGTGCCCCCCCACAATCAGGTTGGCAGGCTTGCCGGCGCTGTTCAGCATGCTGGCCAGAGTCTGGTCACCGTAGACCGGGAAGCCGTAACCGTATCCGCCATCCATGTAACCGAGGTGGCTCAGTACCACAATCACGTCCGCCTGGCTCTTCATGGCATCGTAATAGTGGAGGATGGAATCGGCGGGGTCTTTGAAACAGAGGCCGGCGGTGGCGCTTTGGACAATGATGGCGGGCGTTTCGGGAGTGGTAACACCGATGAAAGCCACTTTGACGGTATTGGGGGCGCTGCCGGCAGTGAGAATCTGATAAGGGGCGTCGGCAAAATCTGGTTTAGTCCAGCCAGCGGTGGCACAGTTGCCGGTGTCATTTTTCACGATATTGGCGGTAACGTAGGGATAGGCGGCCTGGGTCGTGCGCGCCGACAGGGTGGTCTGGCCCCAGTCGAATTCGTGATTGCCGAAGGTGGCCACGTTATAGCCCATGGAGTTATAAGTGGCGATGACAGGCAAGCCATTCTGCAGGTTTGAAAGCAGGCTGCCCTGCATTTGATCACCGGCGTCGACCAGGAGCACATTGGAGGCGCCTGCGGAGGTGCGGATATCGTTGACCACCTGGGCGACACGCGCGCTGCCGGGGTTGCTGGCTGCGGGTTCCATCTGGCCATGAAAGTCATTGGTGTGCAGGATACTGAATGTAACCGGGACAGCCGGTGCGGGAAATGCAACCGGAGAAAAGAGAAGGGTCAGGATGATTAACGTGGTAACGATGGTGAAACTGCGCCGTATCTGTTCCGTTATCATAGGACACCCCTCCAATCATCTGCATATTAGCGGGACTTGCGGTGGTCTTGCGTTGAAGCAATATTGTTAGAATATTACCACTAAAATAGGTTTATGTAACTGGCTAAAAATTTGATACAACCAGCCTGCCTGGGGTGGGGCGACAGGTTAATGTTTGCCCAAGAATAATCAACTGACATATTCCTGACATTATAGTCAGACAACAAAAAAAGGCCGGGTTTCCCCGGCCTTTTTTAATAATATGCAAGCATATTCTTGTGGGTCGTTGTTGTATTTATTTACAGCCTGAACCATGCAACCATCTGGTTTAGTTCCGAAGCAAGTCGGGCAAAGCTTTCCGATGTTCCCTTGATGTCTCCCACCGAGGCGGAAAGCTGACGGGTGATATCGTTGATTGAAACCATGTTCCGGTTGACATCCTCTGCCGTGGCAGATTGCTCTTCGGTTGAGGTTGCTATGGTCTGGATCATATCGAAGACATGTTCGACGCAGGTTACGATCTCTCCCATCGAACGTTGGGTGGCATCGACGTGGGCCACAATTTTGTCAATAGCCTTGCGCTCATTCTGCATGAAGGCTACCGAACCTGCGACTTCGGTCTGCATCTCCTTGACGGTGCGGCTGATCTCGGTTGACGATTCGATGGTGCGGTGCGCCAGTTGCCGGACGCTGTCGGCCACAACTGCAAAACCTCGCCCCATTTCGCCGGCGCGGGCGGCCTCGATTGAGGCATTCAACGCCAGCAGATTGGTCTGGTCGGCAATGTCCTTGATCATATCCACAATGTTGTTGATAGCCTCTGATTTTACTCCGAGCGTTTCGATCTTTTCTGCCGACTGACGTACGATTTCTGCGAACGAAACCAGTTCCCTGGAGGTGTCGTCCAGCGCTTTCTGGCCATCAAGGGCTATGCTTTTCATTTTGCCGGCCGCATCCGAGGTATTGGATGCATTCTGCGAAACATCCTGGATGGTTTGCACCATCTCGGTCATGGCCGTAACCGACTGTTCTATCTGGCTGGTCTGTGTCTGCGAGTTGCGGTCAAGTTCGATTGCAGTGGAGGAAAGTTCCTCGGAACTGCTGGCAATAGTGGTGGTGGAGTCGGTTATTTTGCCGGCCATGTCGCGCAGGTTGAGGACCATCTTTTCCATGGAAGTCTGGACCTGACCGAATTCATCGTTGGAATGCTTGATGTTGCCGGTGTGCAGATCGCCGCCGGCCACGCTGTTAGTCACGTTGATCAGGTCGCCCAGAGGGCGCGAGACCGATCTGAAAACCCAGATTCCGAACAGGATGCCGATAACTATTGCGGCTACGCTGATGGAAATCAGCAGTGTGATGCTGGTCTGCACAATCCTGTTTACCGAAGCTATGGCCTTTTCCTGTTCGCTGCGCGCGGCGGTGACTGTCTCCTTGCCTTTTTCGGCCTGCTTGAGGACGATGGTGCGTAGTTTGTCACCCAGCTTTATCGTCTGCTCGTTTGCGGCAAGTTGCTTTTTGAGTGTATCCACAATGCCGTTGGCAGAGAAAAGCTCATTGCGGATGCTCCCGAGAGAGGCGACCGAAGAGTTCAGGATCTTGATCTCGTCCTTTACACCAAGTTTTCTAAGGGACTTTTCAACCGATTTTGCCTGTTCCGCGATCCTGCCGAAAAGCGCCTGGGTTTCGGCGGCAGCCTTGTCCACCTCGGCAACAGATTCAAGGGTAAATAGTTTAGTGGTGTGAGCCTCCACCATGATACCCATCGCCACCAGTTCGGAATTGGCCAGCAAAATACTGTTGGCAATATTCGACTGGGTGAAGGTGCCACCTTGTTTGCCGGTTTCGATACCCAGCTTTTCGCTTGCCAGGGTTGATTCCTGGTCAAGATTCAGATAAAGGCCATTCAGTTTCTCCGACAGCTCTTTCCCGGAATCAGCAGCCTTGTTTCTGGATGCATCATCCTTCTGAGTCAGCGATGCCGATTGAAATTTTATATACTCATCCAGCTTATCGGCCACGGTTTTTACATCTGTGGAAATGGTCTTGTTGTTGATATTGAATTCATTTTTGCTGATACGATTCAAAACGGAATTGACTTTTCCTTTGGCTATCAATACGGCGGTGCTTTTCTGGGCGTTTTGTACAGTTATTGCAATCAGTTGCAGGTCTTTGATCAGGTTGCGCAAATCTTCCACGCTCCTCAGGTGGCCGGAAAATCTGCCGGTTTCATCGAGGGCTGATGAGAATGCCGCCGAACGGCTCAGTTGCAGATTGCGTACCCGTTTATCCATCTCCTTCAAGCGGGCTGATGACTCCTTCAGACGCTGGGAAACCTTGTTCTTGGCCTCGGATGCCGCTGCCGCGGAAGATAGTTTGGTCTCATCGGTGGTGAAAAGTTCCTGTGCGATCTGGGAGAGCTCGTCATAGGTGCCGAGCTTGTTGTTACTCATCTCTTCCAGAGCCTGTTGAGCGGACTTGACCGTGCCAAGCGATTTTTCTGCCTCGGTCCTGAATCCCTTGTACTCGTTCATATTGAGTGCCGCATTGACCTTGACCAGATCGGTGATGGCGCCTTGAAGCTCTCGTTGAAACTCCACCGTTCGCATCTGGTAGGGAGTACTCTTCTGTGTCAGGTAGGAGAGCTTGTCCTTGACGAATTTCATGCCGAAGATACTGGTGGCAACTACAATTCCGACTGCAACCACCACCAGTATGATATTGAAGGTTAGCTTGGTCTTTATTTTCATGCAGAGTCCCGTTAGATGTGCGCTTGAAATATTTTCAAAAAGTCTGGAAAAGCAGCAGAAGTGGTCGGTTACTTCTTCACGTATTGATTCCCATCACCTGCAATAAAGCTGATCAGCTTCTGGACTCCTGCTTTTGGGGCCCCCTTTGTGATCAGTGTAATGGCGCGAGAGAGTTCCGGTGTAGACGGGATGTTGAGTGTTGGCCCCGCCAGTGACAGCGGGCCTATGCCGATCGCCTCCGGATTGGTTTCCACCGAGTTTTTGATGTCTTCCGCGGTGGTTGCTTCCAGGACTTCTTTTGTCGGTTCGGCGCCGTCCATCATGTTCTTGACGAACATGCTGTTGGTTCCTTGGGTGAGTTTGCCCCAGACAATCAGGACCGGGGCGTCATTACCGCCAACATCCTTCCAGTTGGTGGTTTTGCCGGTGAAGATGCTTTTGAGCTGATCCTTGGAAAGATTCTTGACCGGGTTGGACTTATGTGTCAGCACTATGACCTTGTCCTTGCCGATTACGACGCTCTGGTATGCTTTAGGGTCCGCAACATTAACGCTTTCCTTTTTTAGCAGCGCCATCCAGTCATCGAACGACAGACCGGCCGCCGCAGCGTCCAGGGAGCCCTTTTCCAGATCTATAAAGGCATTTTTAGGGCCGGATGCAAATGTTACCAGGGTCAGCCCGGTGGCTTTTTCAAAGTGCGGCTTGATCGGTTTGAGGATATTCTCGGTTGGAGCGGCGCCGGCGCCGACGCGAATGTCTTCGGCCATGCATGTGAGCGGGACTGTGATCGACAGGAATAACATTGCCATACTCGTTGAAAATCGCATCTTGATACCTCCGGATAGTTTGATGTGCAGCCATTTGAATATATGGATTGCGTCATAAAAGCCTTGAATTTCAATCGCTTGTATAGTATCACGAAAACCCGATATTAAAAGTCAATTTGTTAGAAACAAAGATTTAATTCACCTGGTTGAAAACAGTTAATTGGCGTGTTGTTAACTAAGTGGTACAGGGGGTGCCAATGGAAGAGCGGATTGATGAACTGGAACTGAAGTATATGCATCAGGAGAAGACCATTCAGGAGTTGAACGAGATCGTCTGCAGGCAGGATCTGGCTATAGAGCTGCTGAGGCGCGAGGTCGCGCTGTTGAAGGAACAGTCACTGATGATGAATCCTTCTGCAACACGGGATCCTGATCAGGAAGAACCGCCACCGCACTATTGAGTCCAAACGGCGCTGTTACAGAATATGTTCAATGGCGTTGAAGTCTATCACCTGTTCGGCCTGACTGGTCACAAGTGAGATCTTTTCGGTGTCTTCGGCGCTAATTTTGGATACATGAGCCGTCAGCGCGGTAAAAACTTCGGCGGTGGTCTGCTCGATGCGGATATAGGGAATGCCGCTGTCGTCTATGATTCGCTGGGTTATGGCGGAAACCGGGGTGTGTCCCGGAATGACGATTCCGGCAATCTGGCGATGGTAAGCCGGAATGTTGTAGAGTGAGGAGAGCGTGACCAGCAGCTCATCACGCGAACTGGTGGTGATCAGCAGGGTCGAATCTTGCAGGTGATCAATAACCTTCTGGGACGAGGCCGCGCCCAAATGTATGTTATGAATGATGCGCTGCCGTTTGCTCAGATCGCCTTGAAGCGGATGATCCAGCAACTTGGATAGGTTTTGCAGGGTGGGGTTGGCCAGCACCGGCGAGTAGTCGAAGGCGCCGCATACCTTGATTCCCTTGGGGCCAAAATACTTTTCCAGATAGGCCAGGGATGATTGCCTCTTTTCGGCAATCAGTTTGTTGACCAGCAGCATGCGGACGGACACACCTTCCTGGTCGTAAAGTGCCAGATTCAGGCGGACCGAATCCACAACATTTCCGATTCCACCCCCCGCTACCATCACTACCGGAGCATCCAGCATCTTTGCCATTTCGGCATTGTTAAGACCGACCACCGATCCGACGCCACCATGTCCGGCTCCCTCGATCAGCAGAAGGTCGCACTGCGCTTCCAGCTCGCGGCACGCAGATAGGATCTTTTCCGCGGCCCATTCACGGTACAGTTCGCCATCCAGAAACCGGCGGGTGGCTCCCTTGCCCAGCACCAGCGGCGACATCAGTGCGATGCGATCCTCCTGGCCGAAGACCCGTGCCATAAGCACCGCGTCCTTGTCGGCGATCACGCCGTTAAATTCCTGGCACTTGGGCCCCAGCGGCTTCATGTAGCAGACCCTGTCGTAGCGCTGAAGCGCCAGATGCATCAGAGACAGGTTGATGGTGGTCTTTCCGCAGTGTTGACCGGTCGCGGCGATAAAGAGTTTTTTACACATGAAGCTGTCCCCCGGATGGCAGGTGGCATTCTTGACTTCATTAAGTATAAACAGCTCTTCGGTCCGCGCCAAGTCCGTATACATTGTTGACAGTATACGTCGCTACGGTTGTGGTAAAAATTACTTTTCAACTGATTTTTTCATGCGAAGCATCTGTTTGCCAACCCATCGGCAGGCGAACTGGTATGCGATCCTGCCGCTGGCGTCACCCTTGATGTATGACCACTGGATCGCCTGCTCCCTTGCATCATCGGTCCAGGGGAGTTCTGCCTGCTGTTTTGCGGAGAGTTTTTCAGCCCACTGCCTGGTGACTTTCAGATACTGCTCCAGGCTGAAGGGGTGGAAACCCACCCATAGGCCGAAACGTCCAGAAAGGGATATTTTCTCCTCGACCCCTTCGCCGTGATGAAGCTCGTTGTTTACCAACATCGCGCCGCGATTGTCGCTCTCGTACTCGGGTAGCAGGTGGCGACGGTTGGATGTGACATAGATCAGCACATTGTCGGGTAGGGCGTACACCGCTCCGTCCAGCGCGCTTTTCAGCATTTTGTAGCTGGATTCGCCCGGTTCGAATGAAACGTCATCGGAAAAAATTATGAAACGGTAAGGGAGGCGTTTGATGGCGTCCATGATATCGGGCAGATGAACGAGGTCACTTTTTTCAACCTGTACGATCCTGAGCCCTTCCGATGCGTAGCGGTTCAAAATTGCCCTGATCAGGGATGATTTACCGGTGCCCCTCGTACCCCACAACAGGATATTGTTGGCGGGATAACCGGCCAGAAACTGGCGGGTGTTTTCTTCGACAGTCCGTTTCTGGTCTTCGATGCCGAGCAGGTCGTCGAGGCTGACATTTTCAATAGCCTCAACCGCTTCCAGATACCCGGCAAATGAATATTTGCGCCAGTTGGCAGCGTGGCACGCCTCCCAGTCAATTGCGTCAGCCGGTTTGGGGAGAAGTAGCTGCAGTGACGAAAGTACCTGTTTCAGTTGCAGGGTAAGTTCATGATCCATTTTTTTTCCTTTCAATATCATGGAATATGTTTCCATGACTCCGCCTGTTATTGCCTTGGTGTTGATATGTTTCAAAAACTCCAAGTTGAAGTTCTTGCGGTATGAGGTCGCTGTTAAAACTCTTAAATACAAATAACCGGCGAAATGCTATACCAAAAACAACACTATTTCAACGCAGTTAGTTTCCCCGTGCAATTTATTTTGCAAGCGGCATGCATACCACGCCGACGAGAACAAATCCTCGAATTTGTTTGCTATCATACATGAGTTGCCACGTGACAATATGTTGTCGGGCATGGTTGTCATATACTACTGGTATTGTTGGTAAATACGTGTAACAATAGTATCTTGTGAACTTTAACCACTTCAACTACCGTCAAGCGAGGTCAATAGATTATATGGAAAGTCAACATCTGATCTTTGTTTATGGCACGCTTCGTCATTCCCACGGAAATCATCAAATGCTGAAGGATGCCCGTTATTTTGGAGTCGGTGCTACGAAAGACAGCTACTCGATGTATATAGCGGGTGGCTATCCATACGTTATAAGCAGTGAGGCCCGCTATCCGATCGTGGGAGAGCTGTATGCAGTGGATGGCGAGACGCTGGAAAAACTGGATAAGATGGAGGGGCATCCCCATTATTATACACGCCGGGAAGTGGTGGTGATTGTTGATACCCAGGAGTATTCCGCCTGGATGTACGTCCGTGATCCGCATGGGACATTGATGCCTACCGGTGACTATTGTGACGCAAATTATCGCCGGTGACGCTCCGGGTACGGAACGTATTGACTATTGTTGATAATAGTGTCAAAACGAGCCTGAAAACAGCATGCAGGATCTGAATACAACATAATCAAGGAGATATTAACATGGTCAGAGCAAGTGCCCGCCACATATTGGTTAATAACAAAGAAGCCTGTGAGGCGCTCAAGTCAAAGATCGAAGCCGGCGAGGATTTTGCCGTCTGTGCAAAAAACAACTCTCTCTGTCCTTCCGGCAGGGATGGAGGAAGCTTGGGCGAATTCGGTCCCGGGCAGATGGTGAAAGAATTCGATCAGGCCGTATTCACCGGAGAAATCGGCAAGGTCATTGGCCCGATTCAGACACAATTCGGGTATCATCTGATAGAAATCACCAAACGTAGCGAGTAGTACAGGGAATACTAGACATGAAGCTATTGGATGGAAAAGTATGTGCAGAAAGCCTTGTAGCTGATATTTCAAGCAAGGTGGCAGGTTATGTCAACTCCGGTTTGAGAAAACCGCACATGACCGTTATTCTTGTTGGAGAGCACGCTCCCAGCGAATCATATGTTAAATCAAAAATCAAATCGTGCAGCAGTGCCGGATTCGAGAGCGAACTGCTTCGTTTTCCGGAGACTGTCACCGAGCAGGAGCTTTTGGCCAGAATAGCCATGATAAATGCGGATCCGGCTACGGACGGGGTGATTGTGCAGTTGCCGCTTCCGAAGCACATCAACCCGCAGCATGTGATCAACGCGATCTCTCCGGACAAGGATATTGACGGATTCCACCCAACGAACTTCGGGCGCATGACGTTGGGGCAGAAGGCCTTCAGACCGGCCACCGCCTATGGAATCTGCAAGTTGCTGCAGTTTTATGAAATTCCGGTCAAGGCCAAGCATTGCGTCGTCATCGGCAGATCAAACATCGTCGGCAAGCCGATCTCGATCATGCTTTCCAACGATTTCGAGATCGGCAATGCTACAGTAACACTGGCTCATATAGAAACGCCGCGGCAATTGCTGCTGGATGAAACCAGGCGGGCGGACATCATCGTTGTGGCGGTCGGTATACCCGGATTTGTGACCGAGGATATGGTCAAGGATGGCGTCGTGATGATCGATGTCGGCATCAACCGGCTGGAAAACGGCAAGATCGTGGGTGATGTGGATTTTGAAGCGGTTAGCAGGAAATGCTCCTGGATAACACCGGTGCCGGGAGGGGTCGGACGGATGACGGTTGCCGCCTTGATGATCAATACGCTGATGGCGTACCAGAATAACTTCAACCTGGCTTGAACATGAGAGTTTAGGTTCAGTTTAAAGCCACAAGGCGGCCAATCGGCCGCCTTGTTTCGTTCTGCATCACAACTATTTTCCCCGGCGGGAACTGTTGAATACTGGCTTGGTGGCGTTGCCGGATGCTGTGCCCGGTCTCGCTTGTTGAGGCCTTCCTGACGGTTTGCTGCCCGGATGTTCGGATTTGAAGGGATTGATTGATGCGCCGGTGCCTTTCTTCGCATCGGTTGCTTTGCGGGGTGGCCGCGGCTCACGGGGAGGACGTGCGAACTCGATGTCTTTTTTCGGGGACGGCACAGTGTAATCAAACTCTTTCACGGTTCGTCGCTCCAGTGGCGCACCCAGTTTCTTCTCGATAGTGCGGACCATGACCTCATCCTCTCGGGATACCATCGTGAATGCGTCACCGCTCTTTGCAGCGCGTCCGGTACGGCCGATGCGGTGAACATACGCCTCGGGAGTATCGGGGATATCGTAATTTATCACGTGCGAAATCTGTGACACATCGATACCGCGGGCAGCAATATCGGTTGCCACCAGAATCTGGTACGTTCCGTCGCGGAAACCGTCCAGTGCGGCCTGGCGGCGGTTCTGTGACAGGTTGCCCTGCAGTGAGGCCGCCTTGTAGCCGGTTTTCTCCAACTGTTCCCCCAGGCGTTTGGCACGATGCTTGGTGCGCGTGAAGATCAGAACCGATTCCGTGTCCGTGTGCTGCAGCAGTTCCAGGAGCAGCGCCGTTTTCAGATGCTGTTCTACCGGATAGATTGCGTGCGATACCGTGACCGGCGGCGCGGTGTTGCCGACCTTTACCGTGACCGGATCAGTAAGTACTTCGCTGGCCAGCTTGTTTATGTCGGGCGGCATGGTTGCCGAGAAAAGCAGGGTCTGCCGTTTGGACGGGACATGCTTCAGTATCCGGCGGATGTCCGGCAGAAATCCCATGTCGAACATCTGGTCCGCTTCGTCCAACACCAGCACTTCGAGATGCGACAGGTCGATGGTGCCTTGGGAGATGTGGTCAAGCAACCGCCCGGGACAGGCTACAACAACATCGACTCCGTTTTTCAGTTTCTGGATCTGCGGATTGACATTGACGCCGCCGTAAACGGTTACACTCTTGAGGCCGGTCTGGCGTCCGAGTGCCCCGAATGATTCGTGAATCTGCTCGGCAAGTTCCCGGGTAGGCGCGACCACCAGTGCCCTGACCCGGCCTTTGTGGCCATCGCTCAGGCGCTGCAGAATGGGCAGGGCAAAAGCGGCGGTCTTGCCTGTGCCGGTCTGGGCTAGTCCCATGACATCGCGACCCTGAAGAACTGCGGGTATGGCGTCCCTCTGAATCGGGGTCGGCGTGACATATCCGGCCTGCTTGATACCGGCAGCGATTGCCGGGTGAAAATTGAATGCTTGAAACTCCATGTAACTCCTTCTTTCTGTGTTGTACCATGAAAAAAAGCCCCGAAATTTCGGGGCTTGCGATAATGTGCTATCCGGCTCCAACAATTGTGATGGTTCGACCTTAACAGTTTTAATCAAGATCTGTCAAGCAGGCAGTTTCATGAATATGCTGTACTGATTAACATGAAAGGCCCGCAAACTTCGCGGGCCTCTGTGATTCATGTCTATTAGATTCCCTTTTCAAGGGCCAATTCGGCTTTGTTACAAGCCGGCTACCTGCTGTTTCAAAAACTGTTGGTGAGAAACAAACCCGATTGTCTCTACCTCCTTCACCCGTCAGTCCTGTTTCCAGGTGGCGCCACCTTGGTTACACTATAATTGTTTGCAGCTGCTATTACCAGACTGTTGTAAAAATAAATATTCGTGTATACTCCCAAAGTTGATCAAAAACAAAGGGCGACCCGTGGGCCGCCCTTTGCAATTTCACCTGCGGTATAATGCTTCGGGAGCTTACCCGATGCTTACCAGTTCGATCTCGAATGTCACATCCTCCCCGGCCAGCGGGTGGTTGCCGTCAAAGGTCACTTCGTCTTCGGTCATTTCCAGCACAACCACCCCGATTTCCTCATCATCCTCATTGGCCAGCACCAGTTCGTCACCGACAGCCGGTACCAGGTCATCGGGAAGGTCGCTGCGTGGAACAGTGAAAATCTGCTCCTTGTCATATTCGCCGAAAGCATCGGCTGCAGCTATCTTGACTGTCTTTTTCTCGCCGGGCGACATTCCGACAATCGCCTCGTCAATCTTCGGGAACAGGATCGATTCCCCCAGAACAAAAGTCATCGGGCCGATATCGTGGCTTCCGCAGCCGCACTCGTCGTCGTTGCAATCATCTTCACAGCACTCTTCGTCGTCACATTCCATTGCTTCCAGGGTTGAATCGAATACCGTTCCGTCTTCCAGCGTTCCGGTAAAATTGATTGTTACCGTGTTTCCTTTTTCTGCCTGTGCCATTGTTATGCCTCTCAATATTTTGGTGATGCTGCAATAAATCAGAATACGGGAGAGTGAGTATTTCGTCCAGAAAAATTATGGGGCAGGGTCTTTGATGTGGTGTTGGAATAATTGATTGAAGCACGATTTGTTTTACTGTACAGTGGCTTGTATCTCATATATAGAACAGTTGCGGGGCGGTGGATATGATCAGCACACTCCTGGATGGTAACCGCAGATTTGTAACCGAGATTTTTGACAAGGAACGGGACTATTTTGCCGAGCTGGCAAAACATCAGCGTCCTACGGTGCTTTGGATCGGTTGTTCCGACTCGCGTGTGCCGGTCAACACGATTACCCAGACCAGGCCGGGCGAGATATTCGTTCACCGCAACGTAGGCAATATTGTTGCCACCAACGACTGGAATCTTTCCGCGGTGCTTGAGTTTTCGATAAATCATCTGCAGATTCCGGATATTATTGTCTGTGGTCATTACGGTTGCGGCGGAATCGCAGCCCTTGATGAAGAAAACGATGAAGACCGCTACATTCCGATCTGGCTGAATAATGCCTATAAAGCCAAAGAGCGGGTTGATGACAAACTCCTTGAACTCTATTTTTCAATTCCCCCGGAGCAGCGCATGAATCTGATCGTAGAGGAAAACGTACGGTTGCAGCTGGAACATCTTCAGGAATATCCCTTCGTTCGCAATGCGATGAACAAAGGCAGCCTGGCGGTTCATGGCTGGGTCTATGACATGACATCCGGTGATATCAAGGTCGTGCAGCGAAACAATGTCGCCTGTCGTGACTGATTACCTATCTGGACGGAATAAAACCCATCTTCCAGGCCAGTACAATCGCAACAATCACCACAACAACAATCAGCCAGGTTTTCCAGTGGCTGCTCTTTTCCTCGTAGGGATCGGACTGCTTGCGTACGGCCCCCTGCGGCAGGCGGGCCATGCCGGTCAGGGATGCTCCGAACGGAATATTGATCTTTGCGCGGGTGTTGACTGCCCAGCCATTGGCGTCAAGCAGGCGCCCCAGATTGCGCTGGCGCAGTTTGAACCAGGCCATGATCACCGAGAAACCGGAGATGAGCGCGATGATGCCGATGATTACCAGCGGCATCTGCCACCAGGGCAGTTTGAAAAAGCCGCTCAATATCGAAACTATGGCCGTTGCAATTGCTCCCAGAGCAAGGCCGATGGCTGCGAAGATTCCGGCAAACTTGCCAACATCAAATGCCTGTTGCGCCGGTTTGGCATCGTCTTTTTTCTGGCCGGTCTGCATGACATTGGTGGCGGCTTTCTCTTCGGCCGCCCTGGAGCGGGCTGCGGCCATCTTCTGCAACTGTTCTCCGACCGATTTGGCTATCCGCTTGTAGGGTGCCCAGAATGCCTGGCGGATACTGATCGGATGCTCAATGATCCGGACAATCGTGGCATCCCAATCCAACCCGCCACGATCATAGAAAACTCCATTGCGTCCCACCAGAAGATGATCGCAATCGCCGTTGGTGATGGCGGCGGCAATAGTGATTTTGTCGGCGCCGCTATTTCTCACGCAATCGCAGTAGACCAGATAGACCCGGCTCAGATTGGCCAGCAAGGCGTGCTTGGCAACATCCTTTACCGAAATGCAGAGTTCAAAACTGCGTCCGTCCAGATATAGTGTTCCCGCCTGAAAAATAGCTTTGCCGCGACCAGTGTAAAAATCGCGGAACGCAACAAAATTGTTGGCAAGCGGCAGCAGATCGCGGCAATAGCGGGTCAGCCTCTCAACCTGTTCGATCGCATCGAATTCCGGTTGCAGAGCCAGATCCCGATCAACCAGCGAAAGCAGTTCTGCCCCGGTCTGCTCGGCAGACCACTGCCGCAGTCGTGCAATCCCCAGGTCCGCCACGGTTGTTTCAATCTTGTTGCTCCACCAGGTTTCATAGGCCTGAACCGCCTGCTTCAATTCTTCCCACTGTGAGGCTGTCAGCGTTGCCAGATTTCCCGATAGCGGTTCGATGACGGAAGAACGCAGCTGTGCAATCATCGCGCACCAGGCCGGATTTATTCCACGATCCAGGTTTAGAACCCCCGGTGTGGTGACTGCCGACAGCGGCAGCAGGGCTATGTCGGTTTCCGCTTCCGACAGATTACGCGGGGCCAGCGCTGCCAGGCTCTCGTCGCTACTGTTCATTATGACAGCAGCGCGACTGTCGAACGAAGCCATGCTGCAGCGCAGAAAAAAATCGTCAATCTTGGGCCTGACCAGATGCCAGAGCCGGATGGCGTCTTCGCGCCCTTCATCCGGCAGCCTGTTTGTCAGGCCGGCCAGCGGTTCATCATTCCAGGCCAGCCAGGCCCCGGTCTCAGCTGAGAAACGCTCGATCATTTCCCGGGTGATGCCCGGTTCACCGCTGCGGTCAGTTTCACTCCCGATGCATTGGATTATGTCTGCAATCCATCCCTTCAGATCTTCATCATCGGTCGTCAGGGCCGTGATTACGCCATCCCCGTTGAAGCGGGTCCGGGCCAGGATGGCACCGAAGTCGATGGTGTCCTCTACCGTTATCAGGTCTGCATCCACTTTGCCCAGATTGGCAAGGATCGTCCGGGCGGCATCCAGAACACGCCTGCCATCTTCCGATTCGCTGTCCATGGCTGACAGAGGCACACCCTGCTGCCCATTGACCATGACCTGGCGATCTTTCAGGCAGGTTCCGGTCCATTCGGCAGCGACCACTATTTCCGGCACACGGATGTGGTCATCGGCGTCGGTGTCAAGCAGCTGCAATGTGCGCTGGTCAAACTCAACCCCCTTGACCGGACAGCTAAGCGCGGCCCAGAGTTTCTTGTCTAGCCCGGACAGAGCAAGCAGATCATCGCCGCTTTCCAGTAGTACCTGGTCAAAACCACCCGCCCGAAAGAATTTCCATTGATGCTGTGTCGTAGATACATTGTTGGTCATGTCTGACTCCTTGGAATAGAATAACCAGAGTGCATACCGGAGATTATTAAATTATCATGCCTGCGTCCAGCTAAAATAACGGCGGTATGATTGTTTAGCCGGCAATAATCCGATATAATTCCAAAATAGCATCCATATTATTTCAGTGGTTTGTTTTGAATGGAGGGGCACACGGATGGAATTGAAAAATACCCGCACAATTATCCTTGACAGTGGTGAGCCGGAACAGAAAAGGGCCGAGATTCTGGAGTACTTCCACAAAACCTTTGATATTGATGAAAAACTCTATGAAACATTGAAGTACGACGATACCTTCTACCTGCGGGCGGACCGCTTGCGACATCCGTTGATCTTCTACTTCGGCCACACCGCGACTTTTTTCATCAACAAGCTGACCATCGCCCGTGTAATCAACAATCGCATCAATCCCAAGTACGAATCGATGTTTGCGGTCGGGGTGGACGAAATGTCCTGGGATGACCTGGATCAGCGCCACTACGACTGGCCCACCCGCCAACAGGTCAAGGAGTACCGCGACCAGGTGCGCGAGCTGATGGACGGGCTGATTCGCACTCTGCCGCTTAGCATGCCGATTACCTGGGAATCACCATGGTGGGCGATCATGATGGGAATCGAGCATGAGCGCATCCATCTGGAAACGTCGTCGGTACTGATCCGCCAGCTGCCGATAGAACAGGTGGTGCAGCTTCCGTTTTGGGATGTCTGCGGCGAGTCTGGCGACCCTCCGGAAAATCAGTTGCTGGGTGTAGCGGGCGGACCGGTTACCCTGGGTAAATCAGCCGGACACCCTCTCTATGGCTGGGATAACGAATATGGTTTGCATGAGGCTGAGGTGTCGGGATTCAGGGCCGCAAAATACCTGGTTTCCAACCGCGAGTTTTTGCCGTTCATTGAGGCCGGCGGCTACCGTGACCGGCAATGGTGGGACGAGGAGGGGTGGAGCTGGCGCGAGTTCAAGCAGGCTGAGCATCCGCTGTTCTGGATAGGGGGTGGCGGCGGCTGGAAGCTGCGCACGATGACTTCCGAAATTGAGCTTCCATGGAATTGGCCGGTGGAGGTCAACTGTCTGGAAGCCAAGGCTTTTTGTAACTGGAAGGCGGCCATGAGCGGCCTGCCGATACGTCTGCCGACCGAGGACGAATGGAACCGGCTGCGGGATGTGTGCGACATCCCCGACCAACCCTACTGGGAAAGGGCTCCCGGCAACATCAACCTGGAACAGTGGAGTTCCTCCTGTCCGATCGACCGTTTCAGTAGCGGTGACTTCTACGATGTGCTCGGCAATGTCTGGCAATGGACCGAAACCCCGATCTATCCATTTCACGGTTTCATGATCCATCCCTGGTACGACGACTTCTCGACTCCGACATTTGACACCCGCCACAACCTGATCAAGGGGGGATCATGGATTTCCACCGGCAACGAGGCCACCAGGGATTCCAGATACGCCTTCCGCCGCCATTTCTGCCAGCACGCCGGTTTCCGTTACGTGGAAAGTGCTGCGCCGGTTGAGACCCACCTGGACCAGTACGAGACCGACACGCTGGCGGCCCAGTATTGCGATGCCCACTACGGTCCGGAACATTTCAATGTGCCCAACTTCGCCGCAGCCTGTGCCGGGATCGCACTGGATGCCATGCAGGAGCGCGCCAAAGGGCACGCCCTCGATCTGGGCTGCGCAGTCGGACGGGCAGCCTTCGAACTGGCCAGGGGCGGTTTTGAACAGGTAACCGGCCTGGACTTTTCGACGCGGTTCTTCCGCCTGGCGACCCGCATGAGCGATGAAGGTTATCTGCGCTACGCCCTTCCGGAGGAGGGAGAAATCGTCTCTTTCCACGAGATCGGTCTCGCCGGACTGGGGTTGGATGGATTCGGTGAAAGGGTGCGCTTCTACCAGGCCGATGCCTGCAATCTCCCCGAGAAGTTCACCGGCTACGACCTGGTGCTGGCTGCCAACCTGATCGACCGGCTCTACTCACCGCGCAAGTTCCTTAGCACAATTCACGAACGGATCAATCCGGGCGGATTACTGGTGCTGACTTCACCCTATACCTGGCTGGAAGAGTTCACCAAAAAAGAGCAGTGGCTGGGAGGCTATCGCGAGGCGGGTGAACCGGTTTGGACGCTGGAAGGATTGAAAGATGCGCTGGAACCGCATTTCCGACTGCTGGGTGAACCGCGGGACGTGCCGTTCGTGATCCGTGAGACGAGGAGGAAGTTCCAGCATACGGTAGCCGAGTTGACCGTGTGGGAGTTGAAGGGATAAAGCTGATTGCAATAAGACATGTCCGGGTAACCTGTTACGGCGTCGCGAACTTTTTAGCGATCTTTCCACGTCCGGCTTCAATCTGCTCATAGGGGACAACCCGCAGCAGCTCTTCCAGTGTTGTCTCTCCTGCCTGAACCAGTTGCAGCCCTTCCTCGATCATGGTCAGGCGCCCCGGATGCGAAAAAACGGTATTGCGCAAGCCGAGATTGTCCGGAAGACGGTTGATCATCAACAGCTCATCGCGGCTGGGAATCCAGAGCTCCACGATCGGCAGGCGCCCGTTGAATCCGGTGTAGTGACATTCCTGGCAGCCCTTTCCCTGGAAGAACGCAATACTGTTATTGACTGGAATTCCGAATTCTTCCAGGAGATGTGCCGAGGGATGGCAGTATGTCCTGCAATGGCGGCAGTTATGCCGTACGAGCCGCTGTGCCAGCACGCATCGCAGCGTGGTGGAGATCAGCGTCGGTTCGACCCCCATGTCGATCAGGCGTGTCACGGCGCTGGTGGCGTCGTTGGTGTGCAGGGTCGAAAGCACCGTGTGGCCGGTAAGAGCGGCCCGCATCGAGATGGTGGCGGTTTCCAGGTCGCGGATTTCACCTACCATGATGTTGTCCGGATCCTGCCGTAAAAAGGCCCGCAACAGCCGGGCAAAGGTGTTGCCTATGGTTTCGTTGACCTCGGTCTGTGTGATCCCCGCTATTCCGAATTCGATCGGATCTTCGATTGTAAGCGTCTTCACTCCGGGAGTATTTATGTGTGAAAGAATCGCGTAAAGTGTCGATGACTTGCCGGAACCGGTCGGGCCGGTGACCAGGAAGATGCCGGTCGGTTTATCCAGCGCTTTATGCAGCATTACGACATTTTCCGGTGAGTAGCCCAGACTTTCCAGGGTTATGGCGCCGGCACGCTTGTCGAGGATGCGAATCACCACGTTCTCGCCAAACTGTGTCGGCACCGTTGAAACACGGAAATCAACGCTGCGCAGGACCCCTGCGCGGGAGACTTTCATCTTGAAACTGCTGTCCTGGGGACGACGCCGTTCGGCAATGTCCATGTCGCACATGATCTTGATCTTGGAGACCATCTGACGGGCATGCGTGCTGATTAAGGCTCCGTTGGCTCCCATATCGATTCTCTGGAGTATCCCGTCGATACGATAGCGCACCACCATTCCCTGTTCGGTGGACTCCAGGTGGATATCGCTGGCTCCATCGGTGATGCCGGTGATGATGACCCGTTTGACAAGATAGTCCACATCGGCGCTTATGAAATCTGCGACGTATTTTGACTTGCCGCTGTCCGGGGACTGGTCCTCGGACAGTTCAAAAGACAGTTCCTCCCGATCCGTTGATCCGCTGAGCTTGAATATCTTCTGCTGAGCGATAATGATATCGCTCTCTTTGGCAATTACCGGGTCGATCTGCATTTTGCAGGAGTTCTGTATCTGCGTCAGCTCGTCCGACAGTAGCGGGTACGCCATGGCAATGGTCAGGATCTTGTCCCGGCATCTGATCGGTACAATCCGGAGACGCTGCGCGAAGCTTGCCTTGATGTAGCCGGCCAGTTCCGGATCGAACCTTACACCGGCAAGATCGACAAATTTCAGGTCGTGCTGGCAGGCAATCGCCCGCGACATCTGTTCCTCCTCGATCAGATGCTGGCGTATCAGCGCCCGCCCCAGAGGTATTTTTTCGGCCTTGCTGGCAAGCAGCGCGCTGTTGAGGCGCTCCTCGTCGATCAGATTCTGCGAGACCAGGATCTCTCCCAGTTTGCGTCGCTTGTTATTGTGGTTCAGAACGTATTCCAGGTCGCCGCTCTTTAAAAAACCCAACTGGCACAGCAGTTGTCCGATCGGTTGTGTCGGACAAATCTGCTGCATTTCCAGGGCTTCCTTGAATTGCTCGGCGGTGATGAGCTTGTTTTCGATCAGCAGTTCACCGATTTTCTTGTCCGGCATGGGCATGTACCTCGCTCTGTGATTTAAAACTATGTCCGGATTGTTACGACGGTTGCGCCGTTACGTCCTTCATGTGGTTCGCCCGGTCGATGGGTTTCGACCAGCGGATGGCGCTCCAGCTCTTCCCGCACAGCGTCTCTCAGTCGGCCGGTGCCGATACCGTGAATCACCCGCACTTCCCGAAAACCGGCAGCGGCGGCATGACTGATGAAACTCTCCAGTTCCGCCAGGGCCTGCTCCACCCTCATCCCGATAAGCTTCAGTTCGCGCTGTTCACTCTCCGCAATGTTGGTACGCCAGGAAACCGCCGGCGGCTTCTTGCCGCCGGCTTCAGATTTTGTCTGGGGTCTGGCCAGCTCCGCCAGGGGCACATCCAGCTCCATCCGTCCGGCCCTGACCCGCGCTTTACCGCTACGGGCATCAACTGACAACACTACGCCGTCACAACCCAATGTACGGACATGAACAGTGTTGCCGGGACTTACTGTTTCCAGCGCAGACAGTTCCGGGCGCACAAGCTGCGGTTTGAGCTGTTCGGTAAGCTCTGATTCAGCCCGCCGCAGTTTCTCGACGATATCGCTCCGTTTCTCTCTTTTTAGTTCTTCCAGCAGCTCGTTCATCCTTCTTCTGGTGGTAGATATCAGCTCTTTGGCGTCGCCCCAAGCCTTTTCGGCGGCTTCCCTGCGGATGCGATCCACCTCTGCCGCCCGCAGGCGCAGTTCCGTGTCGCGCTCTGCCAGTCTTGCCTCGCGCCGCTCCAGTTCATGACGGGAATTTTCCAGTTCAGAGCGCCGTCGGCGAAGTTCGGTCAACAGTGATGCAAATTCGCTGCCGGCATTTCCAAGCATCTGGCGGGCAAAGGCAATAACCCGTTCCGGCATGCCGAAACGGCGAGCGATCTCCACCGCGTGCGACTGTCCCGGTTCGCCCACTATCAAACGGTAAAGCGGCGTGAAGCTGTCGTCGTCGAACTCCATGCCGGCGTTGATCATTCCGGGAGAGCGATGTACAAAACCGATGATCTCGGACAGGTGGGTAGTCGCAATCACCATGCTTCCCTGCTGCTGCAGTTCGCGCAGCACTCCGCAGGCGATGGCCGCCCCCTGCAGGGGTTCGGTTCCTGCTCCCAGTTCGTCCAGCAGCACCAGGCTTCGGAGGCCGGCCTGGCCGAGGATCGTGGTGATCCGTGCGGCATGGGCCGAAAAGGTGGAGTGGCTCTGTTCGATGGACTGCTCATCGCCGATGTCCACCAGCAGCGTGTCCAGCAGGGGAAAGGTCGAGCGTGGCCCGGCCGGTACCGGCAGCCCGCACAGTGCCATCAACGACAGCATCCCGGCTGTTTTGAGGGCGATGGTTTTGCCGCCGGCATTGGGGCCGGTGATCACCATCACCGAGTCGGTGCCGCTCTTGCCTCCAAGTTGCAGTGCCAGCGGTTCGACCCGTGGCAGCATTCCGCGTTTCTGCATCATCAGCAGCAGCGGATGGCGGGCCTCCACCAGCCGTAGTTCTCCATCTTCATTCAGTGTGGCAGGCTCAAGTTCGAACTCTTCGGCAAAAAGGGCGATGCTGTTGAGAGTATCCAGCACCAGCAACGTTTCAAAGCTGGCTGCCAGTTCCGGTGCATCTTCGCGGATCCAGCTTGAGAGCTGGCGCAGAATTCTAATCTCTTCGGCCTTCTCCTCGGCGGCCAGATTCTCCAGTTCATTGACAAAGGGAATTATTTCAAGCGGTTCCATGAAAGCAGTCTCTCCCGAGGAAGAAACATCATGCACCACACCCTTGACCATGCCCTTGGAATCCATCCGCACCGGGATCACCCAGCGCCCGGAACGCTGGGTGATGAAGTCGTCCTGCAGGAAAATTTCGATGCCGCTGTCGCGTATGATCTCCTCGATTTTTTTGCGGATGCGGCTGGCCAGAGTACGCTTGGCGCGACGGGTCTCTCTGAGAAAAGACGAGGCCGAATCCATGATGCTGCCGTCATGGTCTATGGAAGCCGTTAGCGGCTCCAGTATTTCCGGGAAACCCTTCAGTTGCGGTTCCAGTGTTTTCAACAGCGGAATGTCGTCGCGGGGGGCGAACTGCCGGGCAATGGCAGAGAAAATATCCAGCACCGGAATGAACGGCAACAGTTCTTGCGGGGTTAAAAAAGCCCCGGCCGGTTTAAGCCGGTCGAGCGAAGAACGGATGTCCTCAAAAGCGCCCAGGGAGAGGGAAATGCCGAAGCGCCGCAAGTTGCGAATCTCGGCGATACGTCCCGCCTTGTCCCGCAAGGCGGCAAGATCGCAAGTCGGAGAGAAGGCGTGGATAAGTTCCATGCTGCCTTCGCTGTGGGCGTGACTGGCAATTTCGGTCAGCAGTCTGTCGAATTCCAGTCTTGAAAGTGTTTCCGGAGCTATCATGTGGTCGACCTTGTGTGATAATGTTGGTAGACGTGCTGTTGTGGCAATTTTCAGTAGTGATTGGCATTACTACAGAACGCCGGGAAATAGTAGCATAGATTTTTATCCGCCACCATTTTCTGATTTACCGGGATTATCGGGACCAGCTCAAATGCTTCAGGAAAAACTTCAGGCCGTGGTGCTTTCGTCTTGCGACTACGGTGACAGCGATCGAATCTCATCCCTGTTCTCGCTTGAACAGGGCAGAATGAAGGGTTTCGCCCGCGGCGCACGCAACAGCCGCAAGCGCTTCGGGCCCGCTCTCGAGCCGTTTGCCCGCATCAACCTGCAGCTGGTGCGCAAGGAAGGGTTGTCATCCTTGCGGCAGGCGGACGTGATCACGGTTTATCCCGGCATTCGCGGCGGCTTGAGCGCCATTGCCCATGCATTGTACGCCTGCGAACTGGTGGAGTGGATTACGCCCGAAGCGCAGCCGCTCCCGCGCCTGTTTCGCCTGTTTGTCTCCTACCTGGAAAGGCTGGATTCCGGTGTGTGTGATGACCACGACCGCAGAATGTTTGAAATAAATCTGTTGAACATACTCGGCTACAGGCCTTTGCTCGAAAGCTGTAGCCGCTGTGGGGCGCCTTTTGACGAACGCGAAGCTTTCATGCAGCCGGGCGCCGGGTTGTGCTGCCGTTTTTGTGTAAAAAGCGGCAGAACCATTTCGGTTCAAACCCGGAAGGATTTGCTCTCCTGTCTGTCAACCGGCCGCTTCGGCGCGGTGCTATTCAATGGTGAAGGGTTGCTTCAGGCCGGGATGCTGCTTGACGAAGCGGTGTCCACCCATGTTGGCAGAAAACTGAAAAGTCTGGATTTCCTGGAAACGGCTATCTGATAACGGAACTGAAACTGTTCAGCCTGGAGTCCTTGACAGGCTCGAATCAGTTATTATAATTTAATAAGGGAATGTCTCCAGCTAACCAACTAAAAAGGAGGATAAAGCGATGGCACTTGTCAAGTACAATCCGTTAAGGGAACTGCGTTCGATGCAGGACCAGATGAACCGGCTCCTTAATCTTTCATGGAATCACGATCTTCCGGGAGAGGATATCAAGGAGGGAATCTGGCAGCCGGCGGTTGATATCTACGAGACCGGGGACTCGATCGTGATCAAGGCTGAACTGCCGGATGTGGACCAGAAGGATATAGACGTCCGTATCGAGGATAATACCCTGATTCTCCGGGGAGAGCGCAAGCATGAAGACGAGGTGAAAAAAGAGAATTATCACCGTATTGAACGTTATTTTGGAACCTTCCAGCGCAGTTTCACGTTGCCCGCAACCATCAACCAGGAAAAAGTCGAGGCTAATTGCGAGAGGGGCGTGCTGACCATAACACTGCCCAAGAAAGAGGAAACCAAACCGAAACAGATCAATATCAAGGTCAAATAAAGGCTGCTTTAGCCGAGCACGACAAAAAGAGAGCCGGGTAACCCCGGCTCTCTTTTTGTGTCTGCTTTATGAAAAACAATCGGGAGCGTCAGGCTTTGGGAGCGTCATTCTTAGATGCCGGCTGGGCTTCCGACGTTTTTTGGGTGTCAACATTTTCTGCCTGGGCGGGTTGAGCCAGTGGCGGAGCTTCCGTTTTTACTTCTTCGCTTTTAACGGCCTCCTCCTGCACATTTTTCTGAAAATCTTCCGAGGCCTTCTTGAACTCGGCAAGTCCCTTGCCCAGCGATTTGGCCAGTTCCGGCAGTTTGTGCGGCCCGATTACGATCAGGGCGATCACGAGTATTATAATCATTTCCGGCATGCCGATTCCAAACATCTGGTTTCTCCTGTTCATGTTTTTGGATTGATTTGCTATTAAAAACGGATTTTTCAGTATTGGCAATAAAAATCTCCATTTTGACCTTGCCATTTATTGCGGCTGTGTTACTATGCCCAAAAAATAGGCATATCAGGTTCAGGTTCTCTCCTTCCGGTTGTTGTTGTCAGTGTGTATCATGTTAAATTCATTAACAATTGGTAGCCTTGTTCTGGCGCACAACGTCGTGCTTGCCCCCCTGGCTGGAATTACAAATCTTCCGTTCCGCCTGCTCTGCCGTGGCGAAGGAGCTGCTCTGGCCTTTACCGAAATGGTCAGTGTGAATGGCCTGGTGCGTGAAGGCATAAAGACGCTGGCCCTCCTTAAAAGCTGCGCGGAGGACCGTCCCCTCGGCATCCAGCTGTTTGGTGATTCACCCTCAGATCTTGCCGAAGCTGCCAAAATGGTCTCAGGTTATGGAGACCTGCTGGACATAAACATGGGCTGTCCGGTACGCAAGGTGGTCGGCACCGGCGCCGGCAGTGCACTTTTGCAGGACACCGCCAAGATTGCTGCCATTATCCGCGCTGTGCGTAAGGCAACCGCTCTTCCGCTGACGGTCAAAATACGCTCCGGATGGCATTGCGGCGATGATGTTTACCTGGAGGTGGCAAGGATTGCGGAAGCCGAAGGGTGCGATGCCGTTACCCTGCACCCGCGCAGCCGCAGCCAGATGTTTTCCGGCCAGGCTGACTGGAACCATATCCGGGCCATGAAAGCCGGTCTGTCGATTCCGGTCCTGGGCAGCGGCGATCTGTTTACCGCGCCCGACTGTCTGCGGATGCTTCGGGAAACCGGCTGTGACGGTATCATGATCGCCAGGGGCGCCCTGGGCAATCCCTGGATATTCCGGCAAACGCTCGAACTGGCCGAACGAGGGCATTTCAACGCGGTCAGGGTATCGGAACGGGCCGATACTATCCTCCGGCATCTGCAACTGTTTACCGGGGAGTGCGGCGAGGCGGTGGCGGTGCGGGAGATGAAGAAACACATCGGGTGGTACGCCAAGGGCTTTTCCGGGGCCTCCGAAATCCGCCGGGCGGCCAATTCGGCCCATACGGCGGCCGACATAGTGCAATTGACAGAAAGGATTCGCGCCGTATCCGGCGCGCCAGACCATGTTGCCGATTAATCCCGCTACGGAAAAAATGCAGAAACAGCGCGACGATTATTACGCCACTGTCATCGACAGCGTGGGGGACGGGGTTATCGTCGTGGCCAGCAGCGGTCTGATAACCCTGTGCAATCCGGCCGCCGAGGAGATCACCGGTTTTTCAAAAAGACAGGCCCAAGGCGCAGTCTTTGAAAAACTGTTCGCACAGGAAACAACCCTGTTGGAAATGGTTTCAAAGACCATTCGGACCGGCATTACCATTTCCGACCACGAAAATGTAGTTGTCCGTTCAACCGGAAGGATCATACCGGTTGCAGTTACCTGCTACCCCCTGGTCATGGAAAGTGGCGAAAACATCGGCGCCATCCTCACATTGAAAGACATCACCTATATCCGTGAACTGGAGGCGGCGGTACGGCAGTCGGACCGGCTTTCGACCCTGGGTACGCTGGCGGCCGGACTGGCCCACGAGGTTAAAAACCCGCTGGGCGGCATCAAAGGCGCCGCCCAGTTGCTGGAGCGGGAGTTCGACCCGGAGAGCGAGATGCTGGAGTACACCCGGGTGATGATCCGTGAGACCGAGCGTATCGACCACATTATCCGCGAACTGCTGGAACTGGCTTCGCCGCGAGGGCTCAGGCTGGCCCCGGTGAACCTGCACAAGATCCTGGGCGATATCCTGCTGCTGCAGCAACATGCCGCTGCCGGCCGCGAGATCGCTTTCATCAAGCATTTCGATCCCAGCATCCCGGAAATCATGGCCGACGAGGAAATGCTGACCCGGCTGTTTCTGAACCTGATTTGCAACGCGATTGATGCAATGGGCGAAGACGGCCGTCTGACGGTATCCAGCAGGGTGCTTTCGGATTACCGCATGGCCCAGAATGAGCGGCGCTCGCGCATGGTGGCGATCGAGGTCGGCGATGACGGCCCCGGTATTCCGCAGCAGGACCTGGAAAACATCTGGACCCCGTTCTTTAGCACCAAGTCGGGCGGGACCGGCCTGGGACTGACCATCTGCCATAAAATCGTCCAGGAGCATCGCGGAATGATCAAGGTCGAATCGAGCCCAGGACACGGAACAAAATTTACGGTGTTGCTGCCGCTGGTGCAATAATGCGCTGCCGGACAACTGAAACCGTGACAATTGCCGATTATAATTTTACCAATAAATAACAATTGAGGTTTTTATGCCGCTAACTCGAATTCTGGTAGCCGATGATGAAGAAAGCATGCGCTGGGTTCTTTCAAAAGCCCTCAAGCGCAAGGGCTTTACCGTGGACCTGGCCCACGACGGCCGTCAGGCCCTGGAGCTGATCAAGGATAACTGCTATGACCTGGCCATTCTTGATATCAAGATGCCGGGCATCAACGGGCTTGATCTACTGGACAAGGTTCGCGAGTTGAAAAACGACCTGCTTGTGGTGATCATGACCGCCGAAGCCAGCATGAAAAATGCGGTCGAAGCGATGAAGCGCGGGGCATACGACTATATCACCAAGCCCTTTGACCTGGATGTGATCGACGCGATCATCGAAAAGGTCTCCCGGGCCCGCGAGATCGCCGGGCAGGTCTCTTCGCTGAAGCAGGAACTCAAGGAACGCTACCAGGTGGAAAAGAACATCGTCGGCAATTCTCCGGCCATGCGCGAGGTCTACAAGACCATCGGCAAGGTTGCCGGCAGCGATGTCACGGTGCTGATCCAGGGGGAGTCCGGCACCGGCAAGGAGCTGGTGGCGCGGGCGGTGCACTTCAACTCCGGACGCCTGGGGAAACCGTTCGTGGCTATCAACTGTGCCGCCATTCCCCGTGATCTGCTGGAAAGCGAACTGTTCGGGTCCGAAAAAGGCGCTTATACCGGAGCTGGTGAACGCAAACAGGGGAAATTCGAGCAGGCCAACCACGGCACAATTTTCCTGGACGAGATCGGCGACATGCCGCTGGATTTGCAGGCCAAGATCCTGCGGGTGCTGCAGGAACAGGAGGTCACCAGGATCGGCGGAAACCAGAATATCGCGGTGGATGTGCGGATCGTAGCCGCTACCAACCAGGCGCTGGTGGAGAAGGTGCGCCAGAAGGAATTCCGCGAGGATCTCTATTATCGTCTGAATGTGGTGCCGATCACACTGGTGCCGTTACGCGAGCGGCGTGACGACATCCCGGATCTGGCGCAGTATTTTCTGGAGCGTTCCTGCGCCGAAATGTCGGTGCATTCAAAACGCCTGACAGATGATGCCGTGGCGCTGCTGTCGGCCTATTCCTGGCCCGGCAATGTGCGTGAGCTTGAAAACACCATCAAGCGGGCTGTGATCCTCTCCAACGACCCGCTGTTGACACCCCATGATTTTGAAGGATTGACTCCTGTCTCTGATCTGCCGCAAAAAGGATCACAGGAAGAGTCGCTCGAATCGCTGGTTGACATGAAGCTGCGTTCCAGCATGGTCGGAGTTGAAAAACTGGATAAAGGCGACATTCATGCCATGGTGCTGGAGCAGGTCGAGCGCCCGCTGATACGCTTCATTCTTGAAAAAACCCGCTGGAACCAGGTCAAGGCGGCGGATATACTGGGCATCAACCGCAACACGCTGCGCAAGAAGATAACAGAACTGGGTATCGAACTTAAACGGGATTGAACGAAAGGAGACGGGGTATGTCGGTAAAGGACAGATTCTTTCTGGAGCGGGACAAGGCTGTACTGGTGGTGATAGATGTGCAGGAGAAACTGTGCGTCGCGATGGATGAAAAGGTGCTGCGCAAGCTTACCAGGAACATCGGCATTCTGCTGGAGAGTGCGGCGGAACTGAATGTGCCGGTGCTGATCACGGAACAGTACGTCAAGGGACTGGGCGCAACCCTGCCGGAGTTGAAAGAGAAGGCTGCCATGGCAAGTTGTTACGAGAAGATGGCGTTCAGCTGTTGCGGGAGTCCGGAATTTGTCGAAAAGCTCAAGGCGACCGGCCGCACCCAGGTCATCATCACCGGCATGGAAACCCATGTGTGCGTTCTTCAGACCGTGATAGAGCTGCGCGATGCCGGTTTTGAGGTGCATATCGTCAAGGATGCGGTGATGAGCCGCAGCAAGCATAACTGGCAGACCGCTATCGAGGCGATGACCCTGACCGGCGCAGTGCCGACCTGTACTGAGTCGGCAATGTTCCAGCTGCTAAAGGTGGCCGGAACCGAGGAATTTAAAAAGCTGTCCAGGCTGGTAAGGTGATTTAAAGGCTTATGCCATAAAAAGCTCCGCGATCATGAAGGTCACGGAGCTTTTTTGATTACTGCGGTGAGAACACATGCCGGACAATCTCGGCATGGTGTTCGATGCGGGCCAGGGCCGGCAGGTGGGACTTGTAGGAGATGAAGGGGACGCCGGCTGCTTTTGCCGACTGCATGTCAACTTCGCCGTCGCCGATAAAGAGCGCTTCCCGCGACTCTATTCCGAAGTGGTCCAATACCTTTAAAAGCGGCTCCGGGTGCGGTTTTGGCCTGGTAACCTGCGCTGCGGTCATGACGCAATCGAAATATCCCGAAAGACCGAAATCTTCGATGATCATATCCATCGAAGTCGCCCGGTTGGTGCAGACCGCCAGTGACGTGTGCCCCTTGAGTCGGTCGAGGGTGTCGATAAAACCGTCTTCCATCCGCATGAATGGCATCAGGTCCTGGTAGTGAATCGTTTTGGCAAATGCAAGCGCGTCCTCATGGCAGACATCCCCCGCGAAAAAATATTCCATAACATCATTAAACGAATAGGTGTGCAGTACCTGGCGGGCCTTCAGGTCGTCGCGGTCAAGCTGTGTCCGGCCAAGATGTTCCATGACCAGGTTGTAAAAGATGTAGTTTGATTCGATTGAATCCAGAATCACCCCGTCACAGTCATAGATGACGACCTTGTAGCGGCTTTTCAGTTCACTCACTTACCGACTCCGAATCCTGTTGCTGTTTGATAAACTCCTCCCACTCAATCGGAAGCAGGTATTTCTTGCGGCTGTTGCATTCCTTGCAGGCCGGAACCACGTTGTTGCGGGAGGCCTTGCCGCCCCTCGATATGGGCACGAGGTGGTCCATTGTCAGCTCTTCAGAGCTGAACTTCTGATTGCAATAGTGGCAAATGCCCAGTGCCAGCCGGTTTTGCCACCAGCGGCTCCTGCGAAGATCGCGCGATTTGTCCCGTTCGCGCTTTACTTCAGCCTCGCTCACCTCAACTATGAAATAATCCATGGACCACTGGCCTTCGATTATAAAATCAAAATGTCACAATTTTAAAATACTAGCGGAAAATGATGGGTTTGGGTAGTTATAATTAACCTTGCAGCGTAAAAACTGCAATTGATGCAAAAAAACGGTTGATATATTGCGAACAGTAGGTTATAAACTTTTTTCCCAAGCGCTTGTAGCTCAGCTGGATAGAGCAACGGACTACGAATCCGTAGGTCGGGAGTTCGAATCTCTCCAAGCGCGCCAAACTTCATTGAATCCGATAACTGTATTATCAGTTGTCGGATTTTTTTTTCTCCGCAGAGAAACGTATTGCTCCAACCAGCGCGGGTGACTCAAAAGATAACCCGGAACAGTAGGGCATATTTGCACTTGCACTTACGATCTCTGAAATACCATAATACCCGCATGTGCCCAAAGAGTAAGTCCCCAACCGAAGTATCCCTCAATAAATCCTCTTCTGGAACATGGAGAGCTTCAGAACGTCAAAAGCGCCGGTTCAAACCCTGGCAGCGGCTCTGGCTGGTTTCGGGAGTCATATACTTGTTCATGA
>JAVBXN010000057.1 GCA_030824515.1 Pelobacter sp. | reverse complement strand
CCGTGAGTGCGTCATCCCCCAGCGCCTGACGTAGTGAAGCCTGCAGCGCCAGAGCCTTGGCCATCGAGCTGGTCAGCGTGTCGGATACCTTCAGATAGGCTTCGTGGGCCTTGAGGCGCGCTTCCTGGGCAGCGGCAAACTCCCTGATCACCGGCTCGACCGGGAGCCGGTCGTTGGAAGCCGCATCCGGCCTGCGCGGAGGAATGGTCATGTCCGCCAGTGGCGGCAAGTGCCGCGCAACGGCTGGAACTGCCTGCGCCTGTGCCGCCGGTTGGGTCCGGCGCGGAGGCAGCGACGGCTGAAACGGTGCGCCGCCGGAGGAAATCCTGACCGTACCGCCCTTGCCGGAGAGCTGGGGCCTGGCGGGAGGCGCTGCGAACAGCGGCGACAGGTCCAGCGGCACCCGTTCCGCAACCAATTGGGCCAGAAGCCGTAACAGCCCCGAATTGGGGTCCTGTCCCGGATGGCAGGCCGACCTGGCCAGGTGCGGACGATCCTGCAGGATGCTGCCGATCATCCGGCTGCAGGAACTGCCCGGTCCCATCTCCAGGAACAGGCGCACGCCGTCGGCGTAGGCATGTTCGATCACGTTGGGGAAGTTGATTCCTTTCAGCGCCTGGGCCAGTATGGAATCGGCCGCGCTCTCGCGGTTGACCTCGTAGGGGGCTCCGGCGGCGCCGCTGTAGAAGCGGATTCCGGTCGGAGGAGTGGTGGGGAAGAGATGCAGCTGCCGGTATGGGCCGCCCACTTCCCGGGCCACCTCGCAGTGAACCGTGGTCACCCCGTGGAGCGGGAAGAAGCGGCAGCCGAGCTGCTGCACGACCTGCGCTACCTGTCCGGCCTCGCCGCCGATCACGCATTCATCGGGGGTGTTGACGATCAGCAGGTAGACGCGCCGGACCCCTTGCAGAGCGGCCCGCACCTGCTCTGACGGAGCGGCGGCCACGCCGATGCTCCATTCCACCTGTTCATCCTCCCTGAGCTTCCAGGCGCGGCGGGCGGCACGGCACTCGCCAGCCAGATCATGGGTGAAGAGGGTTGAATTGCGCATGCGGGTCAGCATGCCGTCCCGGTCGTGCCAGGCACCCAACGCGAACAGTCCGGCCGATTCTCCCAGGCTGTAGCCGATCACCGACTGGGGCTGCACCGCAAAACTGCGCACGATATCGCTGACCGCGCAGCCGGTGGCCACCTGTCCGAAGATCACGGCCCGGTGGTTCTCGTTGATTTCAGCCAGCGGAGCGCCGTTCCAGAATCTCTCCGGCTGGAACTGGCTGCGAAGGTAGAGGTTCTCGGCATCCTGTCGCCGGAAGATTTCCGGCCAGCGGCAGGAAAGTTCGCTGCCCATGCCGGGGTAGTGGTTGCCGGAGCCGGGGAAGACAAAGGCCAGCTTACCGTCCCGGCCAAGCGGGTCGGTGGAGTAGAACAGCCGGTCATGCAACGAAGGATGGGCGATCAATCCGGACCGGTCGCCATGGTTGCCGAGCAGATCAAGGCCGTGGTCGATCAGGGTTGACAGCTCATCCCGGTTGCGTGCCACCAGTGCGATTGCGCATGGTTTGTCGTTGGGGGTTTCGGCGCGGGCATGCCATTCACGTCCCATGGAATACAGGTCGCTGTCCGGCGTGCGGTTGCAGCGCAGGCGCAGGAGATCGAGCCCGCGGGCAAGTTCGGCCGGGTTTTCTCCGGTGATGCTGAAGAGGCATTCCGTTCCGGCTCCCAGCGGCGCAATCCGGTCGGTCTCAAGGCGGGGCGGGACGTTGTCCCATCCTTCCAGCACGACATGGCTGCAACTGCCGTCCACTCCGAATACACTGACTCCGGCGCGGCGCGGCCCCTCGGCCCGGTTGCGCAGCCAGTAACGTGGGGTGCGCGGCAGGTAGAGCGGCCCGGAGCCGGCCAGTTCGGGGCAGGGATTTTCTATCCCGCGGCAATGGGGGATGATCTGCTGGTAAAGCGCCAGGCAGCCCCGTACAAAGGAGGCCAGGCCGGATGCGGCGCCGGTGTGGCCGATGTCGCCGGTAATGCTGGATACGGCGCAGGTGCGCTCCTTATGTGCAGTGGAATCATCGGTCTGGGCGCTGGCGAAGAAGCTCTCCAGCGCGGCGGCTTCCATGTGATCCCCGGCCGGGTGTCCGCTGCCGTGGGCTTCCAGATAGGTGATGGTGGCCGGGTTGACGCCGGCGTCGCTGTAGGCCCGTTCCAGGGCCTGGCCATAGGCGGCCCCGTCGGGAATGACAGTGTCGCCGCTGGAACTGCCGATCCCGCGGATAACCGCGTAGATCCTGTCTCCGTCGCGCTCGGCGTCGTCGAGCCGCTTGAGTACCGCCGAGCAGGCCCCCTCGCCGACAATGGCGCCGTCCGCCTTTCGGTCAAAGGGGAGCGCCCGGCCGGAAGGGGAGAAGTTTCTGTCGGCGTGCTGCCCGAGAACCGCCCGCAGGTCGCCGGCCAGATCCACCGCCCCCACCAGCGCCTTGTCGATCTCGCCGCTCTGCAGTTGGCGCACAGCAGTTTCCAGCGAGCGGATGCCGGAACTTTCCTCGCTGGAAAGGGTGAAACTGGGGCCGCCGAAGCGGAACTCCCGCGCGATGCGGCTGGCGACGATGTTGCCCAGCGCACCCATGGTGCGGTTGGCGTTCAACGGCGGGCCGGCGTCGTCACGCAGTTGCGCGGTCCAGGCCGCCAGCTCTTGCGGCGACAGGTCCCGGCCCAGCTCTTTGGCCCATGCGGCGGCCTGCTGCGCCAGCGACCAGCGGAAGCTGAAATTGGTGCTGCTCAGGTCGAAGGCGATGCCGATGAAGACCCCGGACCGCAGGTTGTCCTCCCGGTCCAGGCCGGCGTCGGCCATGGCGCCGGCGGCGCTCTTGAGCATCAGGATCTGCTGGGGCAGCATTTCCTCCATCTCGCGCGGTGGAATCCGGAACTGATCCGAGGCCACTTCGACTTCATCCAGGTAATAACCGTTGAAGGGGGTCTCGTGCAGCCCCTCCTCTCTGAACCAGGCGCTCTCTTCCGCTCCCCACCATTTCAGCGGTGCCGTGGGTGCGATGTGGGACGTGCCGCCCAGTACCCGTTCCTGGCAGGAACGCAGCGATTGCCAGGGACCGAAGCGTGCATCCAGGCCGACCACCGCGATTTCCGTACGCGGTTTGGGTTTCTGTTCATGTCTGGTCGCCTTGGGCAGCCCGTTTTTGGGTAGCCACTCCTCAACCAGCAGGTGGGCGTTGATGCCTCCGAAACCGAAGGCGCTGACCGCTGCCCGTCGCGGGGTGTCGTCGGAGCGGCGATGCCAGGGGATGGCTTCGTTCAGTACCCGGAACGGGCTGTTGTCCAGGTCCATTCCCGCTTGCGGGGCGCTGAAATTGGCGGTGGGGGGCAGCTGTCCCTCGCCCATGGCCAGCAGTACCTTGGTCAGCGCGGCGGCGCCGGCGGCGGTCAGCAGATGGCCGATGTTGGACTTGATCGAACCGATGATGCAGGGTGGCCCGCTTGGGCGCAGATCGCCCCACAGCTCCCGCAGGCTGGCAACCTCGGTGGCGTCGCCGACCTGCGTGCCGGTGGCGTGGCATTCGATCAGGTCCACGTCCCGCGGTTCCCAACCGGCCCGGGCGTAGGCGGCCCGCATCGCCCGCAACTGCCCTTCTGAAAGCGGCGCCAGCAGGCTCCCGCCCACATCGTTAGCCAGGCCGATACCGCGGATTATGCCGTAAATCCGGTCGCCGTGGGCGATCGCGTCCTCGGTGCGCTTGAGCAGGAAGATGCCGGCCCCTTCTCCGACCACCAGGCCGTCTCCGGAGGCGTCGAAAGGAGAGCAGATTCCCCGGCGCGACAGGGCGCGCAGTTGGGAGAAGCCCATCTGGGTATAGAGCGGGTCGGGTCGCGAGAGCCCGCCGGTCAGCATCGCGTCGGCGCGGCCGGACAGCAGCTCGTCGGTAGCCAGTTTGATCGCGTAGAGCGAGGAGGCGCAGGCGGCGTCCAGGGTGCAGCAGCCGCCGCCCAGGCCGAGCGCGGCCGCCAGTATTCCGGCCGGCAGGCCGGCCACATAGCGGTTGAGCGGGTCTGTAGTCTCGCACTGGCCGGAGCGCCCCAGCAGTTTCTCCTCGAAGGTCCTGCCCAGCCACTGGCGCGAGAGCCGGGCGGAGGTTTCGCTGGGAAGCGCCAGGTTGCCGATGATGACGCCGATGCGGGAGCGGTCCAGCGGTTCGGTGACGCCGTCGTCGTAGGCGCGTTTTCCGGCATTGATCAACAGGTGGAAGAGCGGATCAAGACCGGTCAGCCGTTCATGGGGGAGCGCCAGGCCGGTCAGGGAGGTTATGGAAGGGATCTCTTCAATGAAACAGCCGTTGCGGGAATAGACGTGGTCGGCCTTGCCGACCTCGGGATCGAAAGCGGCTTCGGCCGGAATATGCCATCTTCCGGCCGGAACCTCGCGGGCGGCGCTGTTGCCGAGGCGGATGTTGTCCCAGAAACGCCCGAGGTCGGGCGCATCGGGAAAGATGCCGCCGATCCCGACAATTGCTACCGATGATGCCGGCTGCATTTCAGGCGGCTCTCAGTTCGTTCTGTTTGTCCTGCGGCAGCTGGTTGAGCTGGAAGGCGCGCCCTAGCGACGGATCGATCACGCATTCATAACCTTCCAGCCGCGCCACCAGTTTGCCGGTCTGCCGGTCGAGAAATTCCATGTCGGCGGTGGCGCCATGTTCACGCTCGGCGGTGACGCGCACCAGTATCTGGACGCCGTCGCGGGGGAAGGTGTCGTGATACTGGCGGTAGCGCCCGGCAAAGCAGGGCAGCGAGCCGGAACCGAAGCGTTCGAAACTCCACAGGATCATCAGCTGAAAGGCGGAGTCCATCACCAGCGGATCGGAGAGCCAGTCGCTGCGAAATGGCTGCTTGATCCAGGCGGATGGTTGCGGAGCCGTGCCGACGATGGCGGAAATCCCTTTCGCTGAACAGCTTTCAATCTGCTGGATGCCCTGCAGGTCGGGACCGTGAAACAGGTGTTTGGGATTGTAGACCAGTCCGTCCAGCGGAATGTAGGGGGCCGATGGCAGTTCCGGAATCGAACGGATCCCTTCCGGCAGTTGCCGGGCCAGTACGATCTCGCCCTTGGCGTGCAGCACAGGGCGGCCTTCTGTTCCGTTTCCGGTCAGTTCGACCGTCACGATGTGGAGCGAATCGCGTTTTTCGGCCCGTCCGGCCATGATTTGAACAGTGTAGGGACGGTCCGGTTCGAAGATGACCCCCTTGCAGATCCTCAGGTCGTTGAAACCGTGGAAGCGGAAGCCTGGATTGCCGTGCAGTGCTCCGTGGGAGAGCCATTCCACGACCATGGCCATCGGCAGAACCGCCTTGCCATCCATGACGTGTGAGCGCAGAAAGGGGTAATCAGCAACACCCAGTGTCAGGCTGAAAGCTTCCGAGAGCGGCTTTGATTTGGCCCGGACCTGGTTTGTGCCAGCCCTGCCGACCATTCCGGCTGTGCCTGCCAGCGCCACCACCTCAACCGGGCCATCCGCGGCGGCGATCTCCCTGATCAGCAGTTCGCTGCCCTTGGCCAGGCTGATCAGTTCGATGCCTTCACCGGCAAAAACCTTCTTCAGCGCGGGTGTGACCATGCCGCCGTCCCACGGACCCCAGTTGATGCTGACCGCGCGACAGCCCGGCCTGCGGCGCGCCTCGTTCTGGGCCAGCTTGTTGAGCACTTCGTTGGCCACAGCATAGTCGGCCTGGCCGGTGCGGCCGAAACGGCCGGTGGTGGAGGCGAACAGCGCGATGAAACGCAGATCATCCCCGGTGGTCGCGGCCAGCAATGTGCGCAGTCCGCTGACCTTGGTGCCGTAGACCTGGGCAAACTGCTCGCGGGTCTTGTCTATGATCAAACGATCGGCCAGTACCCCGGCGCCATGGATGATGCCCCGGATCGGGCCATGCTCCCGGCGGATCTCCGTCAGCAGTGCGCTGACAGCGTCTGTGTCGCGGATATCTACGGACCGGTAAAGCGCTTTTCCGCCGGCGGCCTCGACACGGGCCAGGGTTGTGCGCAGTTCGCGTCCGGCCAGAATCGCCTGATACTGTTCCTCGATCGCCTTGGGATGCATCTTCTCCGTGGCGTGGTCAAGGATGGCTCGCTTGATGCGGCTCTCTTCGGTCAACGCTTCCAGCCAGGCCGGTTCCGGAGTCAGCTCCGGGCTGCGTCCCAGCAGCACCAATAGTGGCCGACAGGCCTGGGCCAGCGCAACCGCGACCGCCGCCGTTACGCCGCGGCCGCCGCCGGTAGCCACGATCACTTCACCGGCCTGGACCGGCGGGGACAGTGGGGCGGGCAGTTCGGGCAGTTCACCCAGCGCCAGGCCGATCCGGCTGCCCGGAGTCAGACCCACTTCGACCGGTCCGCTGCGGAAGAGTTCGTCGGACACGGCACGGGCAGATTCCGCAACATCAGCAAAAGGTCCCAGATCGATGGCCTTGCAGGTTACATCCGGCCATTCACGGGCGGCGGTCTTGAGCAGCCCGGCCAGGCCACCCGAGAGCGGGTCGACGAGCAGTGTGCCGTCAGCGCAACCGAAGAATCCGTCTAGGCGGGAGATGGTCGTGAAGAGTGCGCCGCCGGTGCCGCCGGCCCGGCGCAGCGCCGGAGCGGCGCTTTTCAGCAGCAGAAAAGCATTTTCAAGAAAACGGTCGTCGGTGCCGGCCGCCGGAGCGACGATCACCAGCGCCGCCATATCCACGGTGGCCGCGATCCGGTCAGCTTCTTCCACGGCAACCAGTCGTACGGTACGTCCGTTTGCGCGCAGCAGCGAACAGAGCTCTTCGGAGAAGGCAGAGCCGTCGTCGGTCACCCATAGTTCGCCTTCCTTGGCGACAGCGATGCTGTCGGCGGTGTTTTCCAGCGTACAGGGGATGATCGTGCTGCGGTTAACGTCGGCGCTGTTATCGACAGGTAGGTTGACCGGTTGCGCGGTATTTGCGACGGGAGCGGGTTTCAAGGCTGCTCCTGAATCCAGGTGGCGGGCGATCTCGCCCAGCGTGCGCAACGTGCCCAGATGTTCGGGGCCGATCACCGGCGAACCGGGTATGCGTTCCTGCAGCGCCGAGAGGATCTCCACGCGCTTGATCGAGTCGATGCCCAGGTCGGAATCCATGCCCATGTCCAGTTCCAGCATTTCGACCGGATAGCCGGTTTTCTCGGCCACCACCACCAGCAGGGTTTCGGTGACGTTGCCGGAGGCGCTTGCCGCTGCCGCTGATGCGACCGGTGCCGCCGTCTGTGCGCCGGCTCCCAGATGTTTTGCAATCTCGCCCAGCGTGCGCAGCGTGCCCAGGTGCTCTGGTCCGATCACCGGCGAACCGGGGATGCGCTCCTGCAGCGCCGAGAGGATCTCGACCCGCTTGATCGAGTCGATGCCCAGGTCGGAATCCATGCCCATGTCCAGCTCCAGCATTTCGACCGGATAGCCGGTCTTCTCGGCCACCACCGCCAGCAGGGTTTCGGTGACGTTGCCGGAGGCGCTTGCCGCTACGGCTGACGCAAACGGAGTTGCTGTCTGTGCGCCGGCTCCCAGGTGGCGGGCAATCTCACCCAGCGTGCGCAGCGTGCCCAGGTGTTCGGGGCCGATCACCGGCGAACCGGGTATGCGTTCCTGCAGTGCCGAGAGGATCTCGACCCGCTTGATCGAATCGATGCCCAGGTCGGAATCCATGCCCATGTCCAGTTCCAGCATCTCGACCGGATAGCCGGTTTTCTCGGCCACCACCGCCAGCAGGGTTTCGGTGACGTTGTCGGGTACGGTTGCCGCTGCGGCTGACGCGACCGGTGCCGCCGTCTGTGCGCCTGCTCCCAGGTGCCCTGCAATCTCGCCCAGCGTGCGCAGCGTGCCCAGGTGCTCGGGGCCGATCACCGGAGAACCGGGGATGCGTTCCTGCAGTGCCGAGAGGATCTCGACGCGCTTGATCGAGTCGATGCCCAGGTCTGAATCCATGCCCATGTCCAGTTCCAGCATTTCGACCGGATAGCCGGTCTTCTCGGCCACCACCGCCAACAACGTTTCGGTGATCCTGTCCGGTGCCGGTTGCGCGACGACGGCTGCCGGGACAGCTGCCGAAACGGCCGGCTGCATCGGAACCGCTGCGCTGACGCGGGCAGGCGTGGCTGACGGCGAAGCGGCAACAGCAGGCGCTGCAGCCGGAACCGTGAAAGAGTGCGTGACTACACTGCCCCCCTGAAGCATGGTTTGTTGCTGTTCCAGCAGGGTCTGGATGGTGCGGCTGGCGGTTTCCTGTCCTTCCAGAAAACGGCGGTGCAACTGGGCGGTTTCTTCCTGCATCTTCTGCAGCACCGCCATGCCTTCCCTGGTCACCCGCAGCGATTCGGCCAGCGCGTCCCGTGAAAGCGGGGTCTGAACGGTTGCCGTGGGTACTGTGTAGTGAACGGGCGCTGCCGGTATTACCGCCGTTTGCGGTGCGGAAACCGCTGCTGCTGCACGGGCAACCGCCGGACGCTGTGGTTTCGGTTTTACGTAGTTGGCTCCGCAGATCGGCACCGTCATCAGCGGCTTCTTGCCGCTGGCAACGGCCGGCCGGTAGTCTCCGTCCCAGTCGCCCAGGCGCGCATCGCAGCCGAGTGCGACCAGTTTTGCCAGAACGCGGGCCAGGTCGTACAGGCCGGAGCGTTTGCCGCCCGATGCGTCCAGCGCCAGCGCGACATGTTCGCGTTGACCCAGGATGGCCGAAACCAGGCCGGTCAGTCTGGCGCCCGGACCGACTTCGACAAAAGTCCGTAAACCGGCGGCGTACATCGCTTCGATCTCGTTCACGAACTCCACCGGCCTGGCCAGTTGCCCGGCCAGAAGAGCTTTGGCAGCGTTAGTGTCGGACGGGTATGCTGCCGCGGTGCTGTTGGCGTAGACCGGAATCCGGGCAGCCTTGAAATCGATCTCTTCCAGCGCGGCCAGGAACGGCGCTGCTGCATCGGCCACCAGCGGGCTGTGGAAAGCGGCTGCCACCGGCAGGCGCTTGCAGGAGAGTTTGCGGTCGGCAAGGATCTTGGCGGCCCGCTCGATCTCGGCCGTAGTTCCGGACAGAATCGCCTGGGAGGGGGCGTTGCGGTTGGCGATCACCAGCTCCAGTCCTTCTTCGGTGATGATCTGTTCGACGGTCGCCAGGGGGGCGGGGACCGCCAGCATGCTGCCCTTGTCGCCGCCGCCGGCTCCCATCAGGCGGCCGCGCAAACGCGACAGCTCGTGCAGCACGGTTTCGTCGAACACGCCGGCCACGCAGAGCGCGGTCAGTTCGCCGTAGCTGTGGCCTGCCACCGCGTCCGGGGCGATGCCGAATGATTCAAGGATCTTCAGCGCAGCCAGGCTGACCGCGCCTATGGCCGGCTGGGCGGCTTCAGTCGCCCGCAGTTGTTCTTCCTGCCGCTCACGGGTTTCCGTATCAAAGGCGGAGGTCGGGTAGATCAGGTCGGACAGCTGTTTACCATCGACCTGTTCGAATCCTGCATCGGCGGCGGCCAGTGTCTGCAGCGCCTGGGGAAAACGGCAGGACAGATCCCTGAGCATGCCGGTGTACTGGGCTCCCTGGCCCGGGAAGAGCATGCCCAGGGCGCCGTTCTTTGCGCCGCAAGCGTAGCTGGCGCCGTCAGGTGTGCTCCAGCCGGTCTGCGGATTTTTTTGCAGCATATTGCGGGCGTTGGAAACCAGCGTGGCAATCTGGGTATGATTGCGCTCCACAACCAGCGTCAGCCGGCAGTTTTCGCCGCTTTTAAACGATGCCCGCGAAGCTGCCGCCGAACCCCTCAGCTCGTCCCAGGAACCCTGGAGCGGCACTGTTGCCAGAGCGGCATCCAGTCCGGAGGCGTCGGCAGCGGAAAAGGCGAAAATCTGGATATTACCGTTCCACTCCGTTGCCTCCTTTTCGGGGCGGTATTCCTCCAGCACCAGGTGGAAGTTGGAACCGCCGAAGCCGAAGGCGCTGACGCCGGCCCGTCGCGGCGTGTTGCCGTGGGGCAGCCAGGGGCGTTTTTCGGTTGCCAGGTAGAACGGTGTACGGCCGGAGGTTACCTCGTCCAGCGGCTTTTGCACTTTGATCGTCGGCGGCAGCACCTTGTGGTGCAGGGCCAGCGCCGCTTTGATCATTCCCGCCGCTCCGGCGGAGGCCTTGGTGTGCCCTATCTGGGATTTGACTGATCCCAGCGAGCACCAGGGGGTTTCGGCTTCGCCAAAAACATCGCGCAGCGCGTTGACTTCGACCGCGTCGCCGACCTTGGTGCCGGTGCCGTGAGCTTCCAGCAGGCCGATACTGTCAGGGGTGACCCCGGCGCGATCGTAGGCCTCCCGCAGCGCTTTTTTCTGCCCGGCGGCGCTGGGGGCGTAAATCGCGTCCCCTTTACCGTCGCTTGAAGAGCCGACGCCGCGGATCACCGCATAGATCTTGTCGCCATCGCGCTCGGCGTCGGCCAGGCGCTTGATGACGACTATGCCGAGCCCTTCTCCCAGGATCGTGCCGTCGGCCGAGGAGTCGAACGGTTTGGCGTTGCCGGTCGGCGAAAGGGCCGGTGTCTTGCTGAAGCACATGTACATGAAGATGTCGTTGAAGGTGTCTATGCCGCCGGTCACCACCATGTCGGACTTGCCGGTTGCAAGCTCCATGCTGGCCAGGTGCAGGGCGCTGAACGAGCTGGCGCAGGCCGCGTCCACGACGCAGTTGGTGCCGCCCAGATCGTAATGCTTGCTGATCCGTCCGGCCACCACGTTGCCCAGCAGGCCGGGGAACGAGTTTTCCTGCCAGGGCACGTAGGCGTCGGCGATGCGCTGTACCACGTCTTCGCTGACGTTCTCCGCGACACCGGCTTCCTTGAGCGCCTTGCGCCAGATCGGGTGGCCCAGCCGTGCTCCCAGCGGGATCACCAGTTCGAGGGTGCCGGTGACGCCCAGTATGACGCTGGCCCGGCTGCGGTCGTACTCACGTTCCGGTCCGTAACCGGCATCCTTCAGCGCCTGTCCGGCCGCGACCAGACCCAGCAACTGGGAGGTGTCGATCGCTTCAAGCACGTTGGGGGGGATGTTGTACTCCATCGGGTTGAAGTCAACCGGCGAGATGAAGCCGCCACGTTGTCCGTAGGTGCGGTCGGGGCTTTTCTGGTCCTGATCGTAATAATCTTCCACCCGCCAGTGGGTTGCCGGGATATCGGTGATGGCATCAATCCCGCCCGCGATGTTAGACCAGTAGGATTGCTGGTCGTTAGCCTGCGGAAAGAGACAGCCGATGCCGATAATGGCCAGTGGTACGGAACTGTTGGATGATGCCGGTTTCTGATCGTGCGTTTTCACCTAAAGGTACTCCTTGATTTTTGCAAGTTCGAGCGGTTCCATGCGCAGGGCCTCTGGCGGGATAGGTATCCCCTGGCAGCTGAGAAAGTTGGCGCGGGTCAGCACCGCTGCGCCAAAAAGGATATTGAGTGCAACCGTGACTACAGTGCGATTGGCTGGTGATTCCAAAAACGAGCCGGCGGTCCACTCGTTGAAGGCGCCCATGGCCGGTCCGCACCAGACCTGGTAATCGATCTTGCGTGAAGAATCACCGTCCTTGGCCCAGTGGGCGGCCTGCCCCAGATACCAGCGGAAGACAAGCGCCATGCGGTGTTTCGGCTCCTGGTCACCACGCCTTACCTGGTTAGGGTCGCGTTTCAGGAAGTAGCCGCGGGTTGTTTGCCAGATTTCGTCCAGCGGTGCGCGAAAAACCGTTTTTTCGAGTTTCTCCCTTTCCGGGGCCGGTATTTCGTCAATGCTGTTATGCGCCCGGTAGAGTTCGTACAGTTTGGCGGCCCGCATCGGGAACATGGTGCCGCGTTTCAATACCTGTACGTCAACTCCCATCTCGAACATGTCGGCCGCGGGAGCCATGGTCACATCGGCCTGGCGGGTCTCGGCCAGCATCGCGCGCACTTCGTCGGAGGTGCCTGATTCGACACAGGCCTGGTGGGCCGAGCCGACCATGATATAGGCGGCGCCCATGGTGAAGGCCGCGGCGGCCGCGGCCGGGGTCGAAATGCCGCCGGCCAGTCCCACATGCAGGCGCGAACCGTAGCCATGTTCGGCCTGCAGTCGGGCTGCCAGCGAGAGGATGGTCGGAAAGAGCGTGCTCGACGGGCGGTTATCGGTGTGTCCGCCGGAGTCGGCTTCGGCGGTTATGTACTGGGCCATGGGTATTTCGGCGGCCATTCCTGCCTGTTCGGCGGTTATCTCGCCGGCGGCCAGCAGTTCCTTCAGGAACGATTCGGGGGGCGGCGCAAAGAAACGGGCTGCCAGTTCTTCCCGGGAGACTTTGGCAATGATCCGGTTGGGTGTCATGACCGTGCCGTCGGCGGCGCGGTGGATGCCGTGCAGGCGATAACGGACCAGGGGCAGGGTCAGTTTGAGGAAGGCGGAGGCTTCCACCAGACGGACCCCATTTTTGATAAACAGTTCGGCCAGCGCTTTTTCCAGTTCCGGTTCGTGCGGAGAGTGGATCAGGTTGCAGCCGAACGGGATTTCTTTGCCATTCAGGTGGCCTATCGCGGCTTCCACCGCGGAAAGCGGCAGGCCGGCCGCGCCGAAGAAGCCGAGCATGCCCGCTTTGCCAAGTTCCTCAGCCATTGAGACCGAGCTGATCCCTTTGGCCATCGAGCCGCCGATATAGGGGTAGCGCAGCCCCAGATCCGCGCAAAAATCCGGATCACCAAGGTTTTGCGGCAAAAGCGGTGGGGCGTACCCTTTCAGGGGCAGGGCAGCGGTTGTCGGCTTTTCCGTGCCAAGCATTGCTGCTCCGCGCGCTGTGGCATTAATGGCACCGTTGTCACAGGTGATGAAGAGCGGCGAGCGCAGCGAACGCAGAGCAGCGCCTACGCCCTCTTTTTTTTGATGCGCATCCGCCGGATCGGGGCAAAACCATCCGAGGACACTGCTTTCAGGCGGGTTGCCGCCGGCGCCATCCTTATGTCTAGGCTGTGTCAAACGTGAATCTCCTGTCGCCGATACAAAATCTGTTACCGGGCATCCGCAATAACCATGAAAATAACAGCGAGGTTAAGAGGGCAATTATTAACTGAAAAAATCAGATAATACAAGACAAGTCTGTATACTCACTAACATAGTTAACCACTGGAATTAGAATAACAATTGTTTGACGCTCCGAAATTGAGTGCCGATGGTGGCCGATGATGTAAAAAAGGCCCGTCCCCGGTGCATCGGAGACAGGCCCTTTTTCGGGTTGTCAGTCGATTAGAAGCTGATTCCGACGCCGCCGGCCAGGATATCCAGCTTGTCGTCAAACTGGCGGCGATATTCGGCGTTCAGGAAAATCGGCCCGATCGGGAAGTTCAGGCCAGCCAGTCCGATCACGCTCCCCTTGGTTCCGCGTTTGTCGTGGAAGATAAGCGCCTGGCCGAGACCGGCATAGGGCTTGACGAAGGGAATCGGCGCATGCACTTTGAACAGCGCTGTAATTGGCACTGATTCATCGCGGCTGAAGGTGCGTTTGTCATCCTTGTCGATCATCGTGTAGCCAAGGGTTGCGCCGATGGAAACCAGGCGGTTCAGGTACAGGTCGCCGAACACTTCGGTGCTGTAGCTGCTTTCACCGACAGCGGCGCCGGCACGGACACCGACCGCAATCGAGTCGGAGGCGCAGGCTGTTGTTGCGATGGCCAGCACGGCCAGCAGGGCAAGAATACATCGTTTCATGGTTGATCTCCTTTTAGTAAATTAGAAGTTGTTTTCAGGCAGAAAATAACTTCGATAAGGCACTTATCCTGTTTAACAGGGCCGGGTTTGGATGGTCGGAGATATTACCCTTTAAATCCATATCATTCAAGACCGTTGTGCAGGTTTGTTTTCCGGTATGTTTAATCGCCTTATAAAGAGACAAAAAGTATGCTATGCATAAGATGCTTCATTAACTATCCTTGCGGGGTTTTATGATGACGGTTCCGCTCCAGATATCAAGACGGTCCGCGCGGTCGTTTTTTCTGCTGGTTGTCCTGATTGCACTCGGTTTTGCCGGTAATTATTTCGCATTGCGCCTCTTTGCCGGTTTCAACTACCTGTTCGGCAGCATTGCGGTAATGCTGGTTTTACGTCTCTTCGGCGTCTGGTGGGCAATTCCGGCCGCCATTGCAGCATCCTGCTGGACTGTTGTTCTGTTCGGTCATCCATATGCGATGATCTGGCTTTGCGGAGAAGCGCTTGTAGTGGGAATGCTGATCAGGTTGGGAACTGCCAGGAACCTGATCCTGTGTGACGCGGTTTACTGGCTTTTTATCGGCTCTCCGCTGATCTGGCTCTTCTTCCGGCATGTGATGGATGTCCCCGTGCATGGGACCGTGGCTGCGATGCTGATGTACACGGTTATCGGTATCACCAATGCGCTTGCCGCCAGCCTGGTGCTGACCATGTTCTCGCCGAGGGAGGTCGGCGGTGCGTTCATCTGTGCCCCTCCCCCGATCCCGATGCAGAATCTTATCTTCAACGTGCTGATGACAATTGTGGCGATTCCTGCCTTGATCGTCATGATACTTCACGTCAGGAATTCCGAAGAATTTCACCGGCATGAGCTTTACGAAAGCCTCTTCGACAGTTCCAGGGTTGCCGGCTATGAACTGCGGTTCGCCGTCCGCACTTCCACTGATGCTCCGGTTCATGTACTGCAGGAAATCCTGCTGAAGTCGCGTATCAGGTCTAATCACAAGCTGATTCTGACGGATCGTGCCGGCCGGGTGCTGGCTTCCACCGATAACTCGCTTTTGGCCGGCTCAATCCATGATCCGTTGAAAAGCGGTGAGATCAGTCCGGTTTCCGAATACGGGGTTGTTCAGCTCTTTCCGCTTTCCGCTTCACCTTTGCCGCTCTGGCAGCGGACAATGCAATCCGTGTATATCCATAGAAGCGAACTTGGTGGCGATGCTCAATGGCTACTGACGGTTGAAGCGCCCTATGCCCCCTACCAGGACCTCATAATCAGCGATCAGATCAACTCCCTGCTGCTCCTGCTGCTTTTCAACCTGTTGGCCCTGACCATTTCGGTGGTTATGTCGCGGCGTTTGACGGCGCCCTTGCGCATTCTCTCCCAGGTCACAACCGATCTGCCGGAACGTCTGATGCGGGAGAAGATCAGCTCCTGGCCGGTCAGCAGGGTTGCGGAGGTCGATCAGCTGATCTCCAACTTCAGAGACATGTCCAAAGCCCTGAGCCACAGGTTCCAGGAGATCACCTATATCAACGAGACCCTGGAGCTGCGTGTGGAGGAACGCACCAAACAGCTTTCCAGGGCCAACGACGAGCTCCAGAAGGAAATTGTCGAGCGTCAGATGACCGAACGGCAGCGCGACCACCTGATGGAGGAGTTGATCAACCAGGTCCGTTTTCTGCAAACCCTGATCGACGCGATCCCCAATCCGATCTTTTACATGAACAGTACCGGTTTGTACCAGGGGTGCAACCGTTCCTTTGAAGAAAAGTGGGGACTGTCCCGCGAGGAAATAGTAGGGAAGACGGCTTATGACCTTTTCCCTCGTCAAGAAGCCGACCTTTTTGACAGCGCCGATCGCCGGTTGCTGGAAGCAGGGGGGGTGCAGGTTTATGAGACCCAGCTGCGCTATAGGGACAAATCGCTGCATTCGGTAATTTTCTACAAGGCCACCTATCAGGATACCTCGGGCAAAACCGATGGTCTGGTCGGTACGATAGTGGACATTACCGATCGGAAAAAGGCCGAAACGGACCGCGACCGCCTGATGGTCGAGTTGCAGCAGAAGAACAAGGAGCTGGAGGGGATCGTTTACGTCGCTTCCCATGATCTCAGGTCGCCGCTGGTAAATGTGCAGGGCTTCAGCCGCAGGTTGGCTAAAAGCTGTGTCGAGATAGACGATATCATCTCCGCCCTGGAACTTCCCCGAGAGGCCATGGACAGGCTTTCTCCGATACTTTCAGCGAGTATTCCCAAATCACTCGGTTTTATTACCAGCAGCGTTGAAAAGATGGACGCCCTGTTGAGCGGTCTTTTGCGGCTTTCCCGTTTGGGACGGGCTGCAATCTGCTTCGAGCAGCTTGACATGCGCGTGCTGGTTTCAAACATAATCGAATCCATGGCTTTTCAGATCGAGTCCGCTTCCGCCACCATGAAGGTGGATGAGCTGGCCGGTTGCCTGGCCGACAGGGTGCAGATGGGCCAGATTTTCAGCAACCTTCTCGACAATGCGATCAAATATCGATCGGCCGAGCGAGCATTGGTCGTCCGCATTTTTAGCGAGGAGTTCTCGGAGGGGGTCCGGTATTGTGTCGAGGACAACGGCATCGGTATTCCAATTGACCAACAGGATAAAATATGGGAAATATTTAATCGTCTCGACCCCGGTGGGACACCAGGAGAGGGGCTTGGCCTCACGATGGCCCGCAGGATTATTGACCGCTTGGGCGGTTCAATCTGGGTTGAATCGGAACCGGATGTGGGTAGCAGGTTCTATGTTGTTTTGCCGAAATCGCAGGGCCGGGCTTAAGATGGGTAGGCTGCCGTCAGCTTCCATCTTGAGTTTTGTACTATTTTGGTAGACAATGATTTAATTAAAACGATAGCCCGCTTGTCGGGCAAAGGAAGGATGATTCATGCAGGACGGTTTTGAAAAACGGGTCACAATATTGATAGCTGAAGACGATGATGGCCATGCGGAACTGATTGAAGAAAATCTCAGGGACTCCGGGCTGAAAAACGAGATTATCCGCTTCAGGGATGGCCAGGAGGTGCTGGATTTCATGTTTGACGGTCCCGGCGGCACTGCTCCGCGCCGTTTGCATGGCGGCGCCTATATGCTGCTGCTGGATATCCGCATGCCCAAGGTGAGCGGTGTTGATGTCCTGCGACAATTGAAGCAGGATCCTGAACTCAAGTCGATGCCCGTGATCATGCTGACCACTACTGACGATCCGCGTGAAATCCAGAACTGCTACGCTTTGGGGTGCAGTTGCTATGTAACCAAGCCGATCGACTATCAGAAGTTTTCCGAGATGCTGGTCAGGCTCGGCCTGTTTTTGCTCGTGGTTCAGGTGCCTTCCATTGAAATCTAGGCCAGGTGTTTAGTGGATTGTAATTTTGTGCATTGGTATGACAACTATTTAACTATCCTAAATATTATTTATGCCAAAAATTGGCTTGCATTTTGTATAGCTATTGTGTAGACAATCGAAAATAACGCTGTGTAAATACAGTTGCTCTGCTAATGTGGAGTTAATCCACATGGGTGCCTTGCGGTGTAGAGTTTGTCCACAATCTTTCTTCGTCGCTCCGGTTTAACGTGATGTAATTTTAGTCTAGGTAAAAAGGTGTTAGTGTGAAAAAGAAAAAGATGATCATATCCCAGTCCACGATGGACGTGGACTTTGTACGCAAGGTGGAGGCGTTGTCTGGCACATCGGTGCGACGCTGTTTTCAGTGCGGCAAATGCTCCGCCGGCTGCCCGATGGCGACTTTCATGGAACATCCGCCCAATCGCGTGGTACGCCTGTTGCAGCTCGGTCAATGGCAACGCATCCTTGCCGGTCGTTCGATCTGGTACTGCGCCTCGTGCGAGACCTGCTCGACACGCTGTCCCAACAAGGTGCACCTGGCTTCGATCATGGACGCGCTCCGCAAACTCTCCTGGGATGCCGAAGGCCCTTCCAAGGAGAGCTACGTTCAGCTTGCCAACAAACTCTTTCTGCAGAACATCCGCACCTACGGCCGTCAGTACGAAATGCGCCTGGCGGCAGTCTTCAATGTCAAATCCGGTCAGTTTTTGAAAGATCTGATGCTCGGACCAAAACTGATCTCCAAAGGCAAGCTGAAGATGTTCCACAGCAAGAACAAAAACATGCCCGAGATCGAAAAGATCTTCACCCGAATCGAAGAGATGCGCAAAAAAGGCGAAGCGCTGTAAAGGCAAGGATGAATTATGAAGGATGAGGTATAATGCCTTTTTTCATAATTCATCCCTCATCCTTCATAATTTACCAAGAGGTTTAGAACATATCCATGAAAGACAAACTCAACTACTCCTACTACCCCGGCTGTTCGTTGCACGCATCGGCCGGTGAATACGACCTCTCCACACGTGAACTGTTCAAGCGGCTTTCGATCGGCCTGACAGAAGTTCCGGACTGGTTCTGCTGCGGCGCCACGCCGGCCCACAACGTGGACGAACTGTTATCGCTGTCTTTGTGCGCCAAGAACCTGGAACTGGCGGAACAGGTCGAAGGGGACCTGGCTGTGGCCTGTGCCGCTTGTTTCTCGCGGCTTAAGACCACACAGCACGTCCTGGCTGAAAGCGACGTCAAGCGCAAACAGGTTGAAAAAGCGATCGACGCTCCCCTGAAACTGGACGGCAAGGTCAAGCACCTGCTGGAGATTCTGGCGCGGGACCTGGGGCTGGAGCGGCTGGCCGCTTCGGTAACGAAACCGCTGGCCGGCCTGAAGGTGGCCTGCTACTACGGCTGCCTGCTGACGCGCCCCAACGACGTGCCCAATCTGGACTGCGTCGAAGCTCCCACCATAATGGAAGACGTGCTCAAGGCGGTTGGCGCTGAAACCGTGGCCTGGAGCCACCGCATGGAATGCTGCGGCGCCAACTTCACCCTCTCGCGACCGGGCGTTGTGATCCAGTTGACCAATGCCATCCTGGAATCTGCCAAGGAGGCCGGTGCCGACTGCGTCATGGTAGCTTGCCCCCTGTGCCACGGCAACCTGGACATCCGCCAGAAAGAGATCGAAGGGGTCTACAATGTAAACTATGGCCTGCCGGTCTTTTACATTACGCAACTGGTCGGACTGGCCTGCGGGCTCAGCTCCGACAAACTGGGACTGGGTGCGCTGATCGTCAACCCCATGCCGCTGTTGAAGGAAAAACAACTACTGTAGGGACGGGTCTTGCGCCCGCCCTGATTGGGCACCCGCAAGGGGCGCCCCTACAAGGGAAACAGAATGTCAAGAATAGGCGTATTTGTCTGCCACTGCGGCGAGAACATATCCAGAACAGTCGATGTTGAGCGGGTTGCGGCCCAGGTCGGGAAAATGCCCGGCGTAGCCTTTGCCACCGACTACAAATACATGTGCTCGGACCCCGGCCAGACCCTTTTGAAGAAAACCATCCAGGAACAGAAGCTCTCGCACGTTGTCGTAGCGGCCTGCTCGCCGCGAATGCACGAAAAGACCTTCCGCAAAGCGGTCGAAGCGGCCGGGCTGAACCCCTACCTGTGCGAAATGGCCAACATCCGCGAACACTGTTCCTGGGTACACGAGGACAAACAGGAAGCCACCGCCAAGGCCATCGAAATCGTCGGCATGCTGGTGGAGAGGGTCAAGAAGAACCGCGTCCTGCCCACCATCACGGTTCCGGTCACCAAGAGGTCGCTGGTGATCGGCGGCGGTATCGCCGGCATCCAGGCTGCCCTGGACATAGCCGACGCCGGCCATGAAGTGGTGCTGGTGGAGCGTGATCCCTCGATCGGCGGTCACATGGCCCAGCTTTCGGAGACCTTCCCCACCCTGGACTGCTCCCAATGCATCATGACCCCCAAAATGGTTGACGTGGCCAACCACCCCAACATCACGCTCTACAGCTATTCGGAAATCGAGCAGGTGGACGGCTACATCGGTAACTTCCAGGTTACGATCCGCAGAAAAGCCCGTTCGGTGGATGAGGATAAATGCACCGGCTGCGGCGTCTGCATGGAAAAATGCCCGGTCAAGAAGATTCCCAACAAATTCGATTGCAACCTGGGCATGCGCCCGGCCATCTACGTCCCTTTTCCCCAGGCGGTGCCCAACACCCCGGTCATCGACCGGGACAACTGCATCAAGTTCAAAACCGGCAAATGCGGCCTGTGCCAGAAAGTCTGCGGCCCGGGCGCGGTGGACTATGAACAGGAAGATACGTTGATCGTTGAACCGGTCGGCGCCATCGTGGTTGCCACCGGCTTCGACCTCTACACCATCGACGAAAAGCCGAAAGGCTCGATGATCAAAGGCTACGGCGAATTCGGCCACGGCAAGATTCCGGACGTGATCGACGGCATGACCTTCGAGCGCTTGGCTTCGGCCTCCGGTCCCACCGGCGGCAAGATCCTGCGCCCCTCCGACGGCAAGGAGCCAAAGCAGATAGTCTTCATCCAGTGCATCGGCTCACGGGCCAGGGAAAAGGGTATCTCCTACTGTTCCAAGGTCTGCTGCATGTACACCGCCAAGCACACCATGCTCTACCACCACAAGGTGCATGACGGCCAGGCCTACGTATTCTTCATGGACGCCAGGACCCCGGGCAAGGCCTACGACGAATTCTGGCGCAGATCGATCGAAGAGGAAGAGGCGGTCTACATCAGGGGCATGGTCTCGCGCCTCTACCAGAAGGGTAACAAGATCGTCGTGATGGGCAGTGATATCGCCGTCGGCGTGCAGGTCGAGATCGAAGCCGACATGGTCGTGCTGGCCACTGCGATTCAGCCCCGCACGGGAGCCGACAGCCTGGCGCAGAAACTGGGCATCTCCTACGACAAATACAACTTCTACTCCGAAGCCCACGCCAAGCTGCGCCCGGTCGAATGCGCCACGGCCGGCATCTATCTGGCCGGCGCCTGCCAGGGTCCCAAGGATATCCCTGACACCGTCTCCCAGGCATCTGCCGCAGCAGCCAAGGTGATGACGCTCTTCGCCAAGGACAAGCTGGAGCGTGAACCGATCGTGGCCCGGGTCAAGGAAGCCGGCTGCGTCGGCTGCTTCGCCTGCAAAAAGGTCTGCGCCTACGGCGCTGTGGAAGAAAAGGAAATCCGTGACCGCCAGGGCAACCTGATCAAGGTGGTGGCCTACGTCAACCCAGGCGTCTGTGGCGGCTGTGGTACCTGCCAGGCCACCTGCCCGTCCAAGAGCGTGGAGCTGGATGGCTACACTGATGAGCAAATAGTTGCAATGATAGAGGCACTCTAATGCACCCTGAAAAACAAAAACACGACTTCGAACCGAAAATTATCGCCTTCGTCTGCACCTGGTGCACCTACGCCGGGGCTGACCTGGCCGGCACCAGCCGCATGCAGTACCCGGCCAACGTGCGGGTCCTCAAGTTCCCCTGTACCGGCCGCATCGATCCGGTCTTCATCCTGAAGGCTTTTCAGCAGGGCGCTGACGGCGTACTGGTTTCCGGCTGCCATCCCGGTGACTGCCACTATATCGCCGGCAACTTCCACGCCCGCCGACGCTTTGCCGCATTCCGGAAACTCCTGGAATTCGTCGGCGTAGATCTGGAGCGGCTGCAGTTCTCCTGGGTCTCGGCTGCCGAAGGAGGCAAGTGGGTGGAAGTTGTCAGCGACCTGACCGAAAAGGTCCGCAATATGGGACCGATGACCGAGTTCAAGGAACTGGCTCTGGAAGAACAGTGGTCCGGGACGATCAATACTGAGGAATTGAAAGAAGCCTACAAACAGATCTGAAAAGGTTTTTATGACTCAAACAATCGACACAAACATCTACGCCGCCGTAACCGAAGCGATCCAGAGCGAAGCACAGCGCATCCTTGCCGCCGGGGAGGTTACGGCCATCGTCGGCTACGCCGCTGCCCGACGCAAAGGCTCGGCCCAGCCGATCGTGATCACCAGCGCCGATGATGCGCAAAAGCTGATCTTCACTCCGGCCTGCGTCAACAACCTGGCGGTCTACCTGACCAAGGCCAAGAAAGAGATCCCCAAGAGCGGCCGGATCGGCATCGTTGTAAAAGGATGCGACCTTAAGGCGCTGGTGGGTCTGATGGGCGAATCCCAGCTGAAACGGGAGCAGTTATACCTGATCGGCGTGCCCTGCGCCGGTGTGCTGGCCTCCACGATACAGCCCGACACCGGACTGACATCTGACAGCATCGCCCCCAAATGCCGTGAATGCGACGCCCACCTGCCGCAGGGGTGCGACTTTGTGCCGTCACAAACGCCGGTCACCCCCGAACTGGAAAAGAAATACGCCGCCGAAATCGCCCGCCTGGAAGCTCTGACGCCTCAAGAACGCTGGGCCTACTGGAAAGAGCAGTTCAGCAAATGCATCAAATGCTATGCCTGCCGCCAGGTCTGCCCGTTCTGCTTCTGCGAGCAGTGCCTCTGCGATCGCAACAAGCCGCAAATGGTCGATACCACCCCGCGCCCGGCCGGCAATACCGCCTGGCATATCGTGCGGGCCATGCACCTGGCTGGCAGGTGCGCCGGTTGCGCCGAATGCGAGCGGGTCTGTCCGATGGATATCCCGCTGAACCTGCTGAACCGCAAGATGGCCAAGGAACTGAAGGAGCTGTACGACTACGAGGCCGGCTTTGACGTCCATGACAAGGGGCCGCTGAACAGCTACACCGAGAAGGACGACCAGAGCTTTATAAAATAACTACGGGATTAATTAATGCAAAAACACATCACCGAACAAAACCTGAACGCGCTGCTGGATAAACTGATCGCCGAAGGCAAACGTGTGGTTGCCCCGCGCCTGAATGCCGGCACTCCGCTCTATGAGCCGCTCAAGAACTCCGGCGAAATGATCACCGACCAGTTGCCGCGCAGATCGGGCAAGGAAGCCTTCTTTCCGCTGTGCGAGGACATCATGTCCTACACAAAGGAAGGGCAGAAGGTCGAGCTCAAGGACATCGACCCGGCCCGGTTTCCGGAAACGGTGCTGGTGGGGGTGCGTCCCTGCGATGCTGCCGCGATACCGGTGCTGGATGCGGTCTTTTCCTGGGATTACAAGGACGAATTTTTCCTGGAGCGCAGAAAAAAGACCACCATTGTCGGGCTGGCCTGCACAAAGGCCGACGACGCCTGCTTCTGCACCGCGGTGGGGCTCTCGCCGTCCGACACCAAGGGCAGCGACCTGTTCCTGACCCCGCTGGAAGGTGGCGGCTACGCCTGCGAAACTTTCAGCGACAAGGGCGAAACGCTGGTCAACAACCACGCCGGCCTCTTCAGCGAACCGAACAACGCAAAAGCCGTTGCGCTGGCCGAACCCGGGACCGAAGCCTTCGACCTGAAAAAGGTCAAGGCCTGGCTGGACGAACACTTCGAAGACCCGGCCTGGGACTCCATCGCCACCCGTTGCGTCGGCTGCGGCGCCTGCGCTTTTGTCTGCCCCGCCTGCCACTGCTTCGACATCGTCGATGAAGGAACCGAGAAGAGCGGCAAGCGCAGAAAGAACTGGGATGCCTGCGGCTTCTGGAAATTCACGCACCATGCCTCGGGTCACAACCCCCGCGATCAGCAGCCCAAACGCTACCGTAACCGCATCATGCACAAGTTCAAATACTACGACGACAAATTCGGCCAGACGCTCTGCACCGGCTGCGGCAGATGCATAAGGCTCTGCCCGGTCGGGATCGACATCGCGGCAATCGTGGAAGAGATCAGCAAGAAATAAATTTAAAGGCATCTCACCACAGAGTCACAGAGGACACGGAGAACATCAAAAGATAAAACAGGGAAAAACTGAAAACAGAGGTGTTAAAGGTTTACCCCAAAAGTACTTAAGTTTTTTGTATTTCTCTATTGATTCTGGTTTTCTCTGAGCTCTCTGTGACTCTGTGGTGAATAAAAAGGTTTTAAAAATGTGTGATCACAGCAACAAGAACATCTACCTCCCCTACCTGGCCACCGTAGAGGAGGTCATCGACGAAACCCCCGACGTGCGCACACTAAGGCTGGTCTTCCAGGACGAACAGCTCCGGGACAGTTTCAACTTCCGGGCCGGACAGTTTGCCGAATATTCGGCTTTTGGAGCCGGTGAATCGACCTTTTGCATTGCCTCTTCGCCTACACGCAAGGGCTACATCGAATGCTGCTTCCGCTCGGTCGGTCGGGTTACGGAAGAGCTGCGCCGGTTGGAGGTGGGGGACAGCATCGGAGTCAGAGGTCCCTACGGCAACTCTTTTCCGATCGAACAGTTCGAAGGCAAAAACCTGGTCTTCGTGGCTGGCGGCATCGCGCTGCCACCATTGCGCACGTTGATCTGGAACTGTCTCGACCTGCGGGAGAGGTTCGGCGAGATCACCATCGTCTACGGCGCCAGGACCGAAGCCGACCTGGTCTACAAGCGCGAGCTTAAGGAGTGGGAGGAGCGAGGGGACGTGCGGCTGGTCAAGACCGTAGATCCGGGCGGCAACGGTCCTGAATGGGACGGCAGGGTTGGTTTCGTGCCGACCATTCTTGAGGAAGCCGCGCCCGCTGCCGAAAACACGATCGCGCTGGTCTGCGGTCCTCCGATCATGATCAAGTTCACGTTGCCGGTACTGGAAAAGCTGGGTTTTAGCGATGAACAGGTCTACACCACGCTGGAAAACCGTATGAAATGCGGCCTGGGCAAGTGCGGACGCTGCAATGTGGGCAACGTCTACGTCTGCAAGGACGGCCCGGTGTTTACCGCGAAACAGGTCAAGGCGATGCCGATGGAGTTCTAGCCGGAGAGCTGACAATAGATATAAGAAAAGGCGCCCGTCGGACGCCTTTTTTGTTTAAAGCGGATATTTGCAGGTGAAGACTACTTTTGGCCCAGCGCTTCCTCGATTCTTTTCAGGTCGAACCCTTCGATGATTCTGCCGTTGATCATGAAGGTAGGGGTGGAGTCTATCTTATGTCTTTTGGCGACCTCGAGCTGTTCCTCCTGGAGCTTGATCCCTTTGGGTGTGATCCTTTCAAGTTTACTGATGCTGTCCATTCTGCCGGACATGACTTCCTGGTAGGCGCCGGCCCGGTCCGGTTGTGAAAGTATGTACTGAATCTTCTCCTTTGCCTTCAGATGCCTTGGCAGCGGGAAAAAAAACACGTGCCTGGTGACATCCCTGCGGCTTTCAAAGTATTTGGATGCCTTTCGGCAGAAGGGACAATCCGGGTCGGTGAATTCGATCACGGTTTTGGGGCCGCTGCCGATGGTGATGGCCTTGCCCAGGTCCAGATCGGCCGCGCCGGCCGGAGACTGAACAAAAATTATCGCTGCTAGAATCATTAAAATTACTGCTGTCTTCATGTATCTGGCTCCAGAATTGTATTTGTCGGTGGTTGTTTGTTCAGTTGGCGCATGGCAGAAGCATCGTGAATTCGCTGCCCTGTCCAGCGACGCTTTCAGCCCAGATCAGCCCCCCGAAACTGTCCACGGCCAGTTTGCAAAAAGCCAGCCCCAGACCTGCTCCGCCCCGTTCCCGGCCGGAAGTGCTGCTGGATTGCGTAAAGCGGTCAAAGATGCATTTCAGCTCATTTGAAGGGATGCCTTCGCCGGTGTCGCGGACGCTGAGCGCGACAAAACAGTTTCTTTCAGAAAAGTTTTCCGGTGCTGTAACATAGTCCGGAATCTGTATCGATTCTGTCACTGGCCCTTTGATGTGGCGGCACGAGACCGTTATTTCACCTTCTTCGGGAGTGAATTTCAGCGAATTACCGATCAGGTTGCCCAGAATTCTGATCAGCGCATTAGGGTCCGCGGACACGTCGGCTGTACCCTCTGCTATGTTCAGCGAGAGAGTGATGCCGTCACGTTCGGCCGCGCAGGAAAGCTGGCCGACCACTTTACGGCAGATCTCCGCCAGATTGCATGGTCGAATGCTCAAATGCATCCTGCCCGCTTCAAAGCGTCTTATGTCAAGCAGGTTGTCGATCATCGTGACCACTTCATTGCAGCTGTCGATGGCCGACTGGAGATAGTCTGTCTGCTCGTCGTTGACCGGTCCGAGCCTTCCCTCCCGCATGATGTCAATCGAGCCGATCACCGCGGCCATGGGATTCTTCATGTCGTGCGACAGCATCAGGAAAAAATCGTCTTTTTCCTGTTCAAGCCGTATCTTGTCAAGTACCGCCAGGCGATGAGCCAATGCCCGTTCAACTCGCATCAGCATGTCATCCAGAACAAACGGCTTGCTGATATAATCTTCGGCGCCAATTTTCATGCATTCCACGGCCAGTTCCTCGCTGCCGTGCCCGCTCATCATTATTACCGCTGTGTCGCGCCCGGTGGCTTTCATCCGTTTCAGAACTTCAACCCCGTCAATGCCAGGCATCCGTATATCAAGCAGCATCAGGTTGTATTCGCTGTCGTCCTGCAGAATGGCCAGCGCCTTTTCGCCGTCACCGGCCCATGAAGTGCTGTATCCGCCGGCTTCCAGCGCAAGCTTCAGCGCGAAAGCGATGTCGGGCTCATCCTCAACTATCAAAACCTTTTCAGGCGATTTCTGAATCATCGCTACTGCTCCTTTTCAATGCCGGCCAGAAAAGCTTCTGCCAGAATCAGGTCTTCCGGTGTAGTAATCTTAATATTGCGGTAGTCCCCGCGCACAACGCTGATTTTGCCGCCATTGCGTTCAATCAGGGAGGCGTCGTCGGTGCCGATGAATCCATCCGCTTCGGCGGCCAGGTGGGCCGCATGAATGATACCAAAACGGAACGATTGCGGGGTCTGCGCCTGCCAGAGAGTGTCGCGGGGAGGTGTGTCAACCACTATTCCGTTTCTCACCACCTTGATGGTGTCCTTGGCCGGGACCGCGACCAGTGCGCCATCCATAATCCTTGCAACTGATATCGACTCGCTCAGGATTGCTTCCGTCACCAGCGGTCTTACCCCGTCGTGAATCAGAACCACATCATCATCATCCGCCTTTTCCCGTATCGCGTTCAGGCCGTTCATTACAGAATTTTGACGTTCCTTGCCGCCCGGTATGATGGCCGCCACCTTTTTGAAGCCGCAGGCTTCAACCACATGTTCCCTGCAGTAAGGGATCTCTTCGGCAGGTATAACGAGATAGATCGAATCTATCAGCGGAGATCGTTCAAACACCGAGATAGTTCGGGCGACTATCGGCTTGCCGTCCAACAGCAGGTATTGCTTGTTGATGGAAGCTCCCATACGCTTGCCCATACCCGCCGCGGGAATCAGCGCAATTGATTTGAAAAAAGTCATTAATTATTTCTCCGTAAGTATGGTAGCAGATTCCAGAAGAGAAGCAAGTAACGGAGGAAAATCTTTTTCGGGGATGGTGCGGACATCAATCAGGAAGCGGTCCCGATGGACACGGCCGACAACAGGCGTTACGGTATGGCGCAGGGTCGTTTCAATCCGGCTGGGTGTTGCGCCGGCAATCCTGACTTCCACCAGTGTGGTAGGTAGTTGCAACAGAGGGAAAGAACCTCCTCCGGCACTTGATTCGCCCGAATGTCGTGCCAGAGTTACGTTCTCCGGCAATTGCCTGCGCAGGTAGCGCATCAGCCGGTCGGCGCGACTGGAGAGTTCTTTGGGGGACAAGGTCAGCATTTGCAAAGTAGGGATTTCCGCCATTGCCTTCCGTTCATCACGATAGAGCCTCAAGGTGGCTTCAAGCGAGGCCAGGCTGAGCTTGTCCATGCGCAACGCGCGCAACAGCGGGTGTTTCTTCATCGGTTCAATCAGCTCTTTTTTACCGACGATGATTCCGGCCTGAGGTCCTCCCAAAAGTTTGTCGCCACTGAAAGTTACCACATCCGCCCCGGCTTCCAGATAGCGCCGGATCGTCGGTTCACCCTTGATGCCGTAAGGGGCAAGGTCAACAAGGCAGCCGCTGCCTGCATCCAGCATCACCGGGATTCCTCTTTCGCGACCCAGTGCGGACATCTCTTCCAGCCTGGTTTCGGCGGTGAACCCGACAATGGCGAAGTTGCTGGTATGCACTTTCAGGAACAGTGATGTCGTATCGGTTATGGCGTTCTGATAGTCGCGGATATGGGTGCGGTTGGTGCATCCGACCTCAACCAGCCGGGCTCCACTCTGGCACATGACGTCCGGAATGCGGAACGAACCGCCGATCTCGACCAGCTCTCCGCGCGAGACAATCACCTCCCGTCCCGTGGCCAGCGATGACAGGGCCAGAATCACAGCGGCGGCATTGTTGTTGACCACCAATGCCGCTTCGCTGCCGGTCAGTTCGCACAGCAATCCTTCCACATGGCTGTAGCGGGAGCCGCGTTCGCCCGTGGCCAGATCGAACTCCAGGTTGGAATATCCGGCCGAAACGGTCTGGATGGCTGCTTCAGCCGCATCGGCAAGCGCTGAACGTCCCAGGTTGGTATGAACCACGACTCCGCTGCCGTTGATCACCTTGCGCAGGCTGGGGGCAGTCCGTGAGCGGAGTTCGGAGCCGATCATGCCAATAATTTCCCTGTTGTCAGGCAGATCTGTCCGTGCGCCGTTTTTGACCGAGTCGCGCAGGCGGTCGAGAATCAGGCGTACCACATGCAGGATTTCCGGGCGCGGGTATTGTCCAAGCAACAGTTGTACCTGTGGCCACTCAAGAACACGGTCAACCTTGGGTATGTTTTTAAGCATATTCTGTTTGATCACGGTTACATTCATTTCCGTTATTTCACTAGACATCCATCTGTGATCTGATTGATACCGGGATCGCCGCTCCCATCAGAACCTGTCCGCCATATTCGGCATTCTTGCGCACCAGATCCTCGGCCATGTCGGCGTCTCTCTTGCGGAAAGCGTCGATAATCTTCTGATGTTCCTGAACCGAGATTTCCATTCTGCCCGGAAGGCTGAGCGACATGAATCGAAGACGCTGGAATCTTGTCACCAGTCCCGCGATAAGTTCGCGGAGTTTTTCATTGTCGGCTGCTTTTATGAAAAGGTCATGGAAGTCGCTGTGAACCTTGAAAAAATGTTTGATGTCGTTATGCCTGGCCAGTTCCGCCAGTTTGTCATTGATCGCCTCCAGGCGGTCAAGGTCTTTCTTGCTGAGCTTCAGGCAGGCTCGCCGCGCGGCATAGCCCTCCATGATGCTCTTGATGGCATAGAACTCTTCGACATCCTTCTGGCTGAACTCGCTGACCACGGCGCCACGGCGCGGAATCACGGTCAGGTACCCTTCTGCCTCCAACTGGCGGAATGCTTCGCGGATCGGGGTGCGACTGATGCCGTATTGTTCGGCCAGTTCCGGTTCTGATACTTTGCTGCCAGCCTTGAGTCGTCCTGAAATTATGGCGTCGCGGATATGTTCAAGGATTTTTTCACGAAGTGTCAGGTGTTTTTCCATGGGCTTTTTCATAATAGGTATGACTCCGGGGGCTTTTTTGCAACATTGTATACAGTATGCAGTATTTGTCAATCTTAACTATGTGTATTAGCAGTTTTATTTATTGAATTGCGCGGCTCAATTTTTATAAAACCATCCGGATTGTCTCAGTGGCGCTGTTAAGAAAGCCGCTTGTGTTTTGGAGCCCTTGCAGGTAATCTGACCAACTTATGGATCCAGTACGTCATCTGAAAATATCGATTTTTGTCCTGCTGATGCTGGTTTCGGTTGGGACCAGCGGTTTCATGGTCATTGAAAGCTGGCGTTTTCTTGACGCGCTTTACATGACGGTTATTACTTTGGGAACCGTCGGATTCAAAGAGATCCACGACCTGTCCGATAACGGCAAGATCTTCACGATGATACTGATAGTGGTGGGTGTCAGCGTTCTTGGTTATATTGTCGGCAGTCTGGCCCAGATCATGTTCGAGGGGCAGATCCAGCGGATCATGGGGAGGAAAAGAGTGGAAAAGATGATCGAGGCGCTTCATGGCCATTATATTATCTGCGGCTTCGGCCGGATAGGCTCGTTGATCTGCAAGGAGTTCAAGGCCAACGAGTTGCCGTTCGTAATTGTGGAGAAGAATGTAGAGACGATGGAAAAACTCAATGAGGAGGGGTATCTCCACATGCGGGGGGATGCCACGCTGGATGAAACACTGCTCAAGGCCGGCATCAAGCGCGCCAAGGGGCTGATTTCAGTGGTTACCTCGGACACGGAAAATGTCTATATAACCCTGACCGCCAGGGGTTTGAACCCGGATCTTTACATCCTGGCCCGCTCCGGTGAAGAGGGCTCCGATATCAAGCTCAAGCGCGCCGGCGCAAACAAGGTCGTCTCGCCCTACATTATCGGCGGCAGCAGGATGGCACAGTCGGTCCTGCGTCCCAACGTGGTGGATTTTATCGAGATCGCCACCGGCAGCGAACATATGGATCTGCAGATGGAAGAGATCACCATCCCGGATCATTCCGCCTTTGCCGGCGAGACCCTGGTCAGTTCCGGTTTCCGCAAGGAGATCGGTGTAATTATCGTCGGCATCAAGAAGTCCCACGGCAAAATGGTCTTTAACCCCCATTCCCAGGCCAAAATCGAGGGGGGCGATACGCTGATCGTGCTTGGAGAACCGCAGTCCATTGCCAAGCTTGAGGATCTGGTTGAACGCACCGCCACTGACTCGGTAATAAAAAAACATCGGAAAGAGCACCAATGAAACAGTCAATACACGCCCATGTCCCCTATGCCCGCCTGGCCGAACATCTGGAATACGCGATCAGTTACCGGGTCAATCCGGAAGTGTTCTTTTCAGCCGATTCACTTGACAGCCTGGTCTGGGAAGAACTGGCCTCCCACGCCAGCGTGCTGCATGAAGCCGGGTTGGCGACAACCATCCATGCGCCGTTCATGGATCTCAACCCGGGGGCGATCGATTCGAGTATCCGTGAAGCCACCCGCAATCGCATCCGGCAGGTGATGCGCGCCGCGGAGCTGCTCCGTCCCAGGGTGATCGTGGTTCACCCCGGTTACGATGATCTGCACTATGGCGACAACAGCCTGGTGTGGCTGAAGAACAGCATCGAATTCTGGCGCGAATTCGTGCCAAGGGCCCGCGAGCTGGGAACGATCCTGGCGGTAGAAAACATCTTTGAAAAGGAGCCTTCCACGATCAAGGCGCTGCTGGACGCAATTGACGATCCCTGTTTCCGCCACTGTTTTGACGTAGGGCACTGGAACATGTTCAAGACCGTTTCCATGGAGGAGTGGTTCAGCGAGCTCGGCCCCTATATTGCCGAGAGTCATATTCACGACAACAATGGCCGCAGTGATGAACATCTGCCGGTGGGTGAGGGGAGTATCGATTTTGCCGGGTTCTTTCCGCTGCTTACCAGTTACGCTCCCGAGGCGGTCTGGACCATAGAGGCACACAGCACCGAGCGTCTGCAGCGCGCGCTCTCCAATATCGAAAAATACGTGTAGACAGAAATCAATCAAAATCCAGGAGATAGATGATGACAGATAAAATCCTCGTAGTTGGCGGCTGCGGCTATATCGGCAGCCACGTAGTCCGCCAGCTTTCGGAATCGGGCCGCACGGTCGTGGTATATGACAACCTCTCCACCGGTTTTCGCGACGCCCTGATCCATGGGGAAGAGCTGGTTGAGGGCGATCTGGCTGACAGGGAAAACTTGGATGCACTTTTCACCAGGCACCAGTTTAAAACGGTGCTGCATTTTGCCGCCGCTATTATCGCTCCCGAATCGGTTTCCAAGCCGCTGAAATACTACGGCAACAACACCAAAAACACTCTTAGTCTGCTGGAAACCTGCGTCAAGCACGGCGTGGAACGCTTCGTCTTCTCAAGTACAGCCGCCGTCTACGGATTTCCCGAGGGGGGGGCTGCCTCCGAGGAAAGCGAGCTGTCGCCGATCAATCCCTATGGCACCTCCAAGCTGATGAGTGAATGGATGCTGCGGGATGTGGCCGCGGCGCACGGCATGCGCTATGTCGCGCTGCGCTATTTCAACGTGGCCGGCGCCGATCCGCAGGCGCGTATGGGGCAGCGCACTCCAGAGGCGACACACCTGATCAAGGTGGCTTGTCAGGCGGCGCTGGGGATGCGGGCAAACATCAGTGTCTACGGCAGCGATTATCCCACGCCCGACGGGACCGGTATCCGCGACTACATCCATATCGAGGATCTGGCCTCCGCCCATCTGCATGCGCTGGAGTACCTGGGCACCGGCGGCGAGTCCACCGCGATGAATGTGGGCTACGGCCGGGGCAGCAGCGTGCGGGAAGTGCTTGAGGTGGTTAAAGAGGTCAGCGGAATCGATTTTGCGATACTGGAAGCGGAGCGACGTCCGGGCGACCCAGCCTCGCTGGTAGCAAAAGCCGACAAGATCCGGCAGTTGACCGGCTGGCAGCCACGCTTCGACAGTCTGAAGACGATCGTTAATGACGCCTGGCGCTGGGAAAGCAGACTGGCCGAAGGATAGTTGAAACTCTGGTGCTCCATATATTCGCGCATTGTTTTTTATAATTATTATGATACAACTGCGGGCGGTTTATTATTTTATGAACACTTCAGATCAGGGTACGGTAACCAATGGACTTCACAAGCCTTTACACCACGCGCATACAGAAAAACTTTGATGATGATCAGGCCGAGATCCTGAAGGCTTTTCATGACAAGGTGGTTTCAAAAGAGGCGGCCAAGGTAACCCTGATCAATTACCATAAGGGTCTGCCGATCATGTATCCCGCAACGGTAGTGGCTGTGGAGCGGGGAACCCTGGACCTTGATGTCCATCCGCAACAGGCGGTTGCGATAGATGGCGACCGTTATACCCTGATCCGCAGCAATCTGTTTCCGTATGCGATCGCCGCCCATGTTCAATACGTAAATGTCAAGAAGCATGCAGTGACGCTCAATAAACTGTGCTATGTCGAAATCCTGGCCGAAAAGCGCAACGCGGTCAGGCTGAACCTGGATCCTCCAGCGGATGCATCCATCGTACATGATGGGCTGGAGATCGTCGGCAAGTTGCTGGACATTTCGGTTCAGGGCGTAGCCATGAAGCTAGACCACTATCTGGAACTCGAAGCCGGAACCGATGTTTCAATCCAGTTCATGCTGCCGGATCTGGTTCTGCAGAAACAGGTGCTGATGAAGCTGGCGGCGACACTGGTGAATGTTGACGGGCAGGCATCGCCCTATCGTTGCCGGTTCAAGGTGTCACCCGACAAACAGCAGGAACAGTTGATATCGCGCTATGTATTCCAACGCCAGGTGGAAGTTATTCACGGCTTGAAGGATGTTGTGGGTTAACGCCTGTTTGGATTGGATAATGCAATAGGTTCAGGTTCAGGCCGTTCGGGAATATCGGACGGCTTTTTTATTGCGCGACTGCTTTGATACTTTGTTTGAGCGTTACATATATGTTTAGAGGCAGCGGTTTCCCGTCCTCCACTTTCAGCACGCTCAAGTGCAAATGGGTCGGAGAGCGTCGCTTGGCCGCGTTCAAGCCGCTGCGGCCTACTGTTGCCAGCGGGGTGCCGGGGCGGACAACCTGGCCCAGTTCAACCAGCAACTGATCGTTGTGGGCATAGTAGACCAGGAGTTCGCCGGCAGGTTCGTATACCCAGATATATTTCCCTCCCCGCAGTTTGCTGGAGTGTTCCCATTCATTCTCCAGCGCCACCACGATACCGCCGGTCATGGACAGCACCCTGACCGGCTTGCCGGTTCGGTCGTCAAGATTGTCATGGTTGTGATCCCTGATGAAGATGTCCAGGGCCGGATGGCCGCCGTGACGGTTTCCGCTGAAAAAATCATATCCACCCGCCACAAACCCGTGGGTGCGGCTGCCGTCGATGGCGTGCAAGTCGTAACCGGCCACCGGGAAAACCCATTCATTCTCGTCGTGGTCCCTGCCGCCACGCAGGTAATACTCCTCTCGCACCGCAGCCAGGATGCGCATCAGTTCGGCCCGTGCCGCCGACCTGCCGATCCTGCCGTCCCGGATGCCGTTGTTCAGCTCGTTGTAGGCCTTGCAGGGGGGGGGGGAGGCTTTGTCATGAACAATTGCATCCGTTGTGGCGGTCAGTTCGCTGAGGTCCGGCCCGGCTGATTCCGCGGCAGTGCAAAGTGCTGACGAGAGTGTCAGTGATACAATAAAATAAAGCAGGGTACTGCGTTTCATCATGAGTTCCGATCAGGAAAGTGGTCGCAAAATCTGCCGGAAAAGCATATCATCCCGCGAAAGACCGAACAACACAATTAACAGGGCGGAATCCTAATGAACCTTACGAAGAAACATATTCTGGAATATTTCAAACAGCGGGAAGGGACGTCCCATTTTGCCGTTCTGGTACGGGAATTCGGCGGGAGCCACGTCAAGCGCGAACTGAAAAACATGCTGGAAGATATGGCCGCTGACGGCGAGATAGTCCGGCTGAAGGGGAACGCCTATGCACTGGCGGGACCGCTCAGAACTGTGCGTGGCCGCATATCTGTTCACCGTGACGGTTATGGTTTCGTGACCCCCGAATCTGGTGGCGAGGATGTCTTCATCCCGTCAAAACAGCTGAAAGGGGCTCTGCATGGCGACCTGGTGGAAACTACCTCGGAGCGGAGCCGGATGGGTGGCAACAAGCTGGACGGCCGGGTCGTGGCTGTTCTGGAGCGGGCCACCAGCCGCGTCGTCGGCCGATACGAGGAAACCCGGCGCGGAGCGATCGTCATTCCCGAGGACCAGCGCCTCAACCTGGTGGTGGAGATCCCGGTCAAGGGGCGCGGGGCGGCCGAGGACGGTCATCAGGTCGTGGCCGAGTTGACCCGCTACCCGATTGGCGGCCGTCCCGCGGAAGGGCGGGTCGTGGAGGTGCTGGGATGGCCGGATGATCCGGAGGTTGAGGTGCAGTCGGTGATCCGTCGTTTCGATCTGCCGCATATCTTCGAAAAGGGTGTGCTGGACGAGGCCGAAGGGATTGCCGAGACGGTCTCGGCCGATGATTTGAAGGGCAGGACCGATCTGCGCAATATGCAGACCGTGACGATTGACGGCGAAACCGCCCGTGATTTCGATGATGCCGTTTCCCTGCGCCGCGAGGGTGACAACTTTCGCTTGTGGGTCTCGATCGCCGATGTGTCGCACTATGTAAAAAAAGACAGCCCGCTGGATCGCGAGGCCTATCTGCGCGGTACGTCGGTCTATTTTCCGGACCGCTGCATACCGATGCTGCCGGAGCGCCTGTCCAACGGCATCTGCTCGCTCAATCCGCAGGTTGAGCGACTGACGATGACGGCCGAGATGCTCTTCGATTCCTTGGGCACAATGCTGGAATCGACTTTTTACCCCAGCGTCATCAAAAGCTCGGCCCGCCTGACCTACACCATAGTCAAGAAGATCATCGTCGATGACGACCGGGAAACAGCGGACAAATACAGGCCGTTGATCGACATGCTGATGAATATGAAGGCATTGGCCCTCTCTCTGCAGCAGATGCGCAAAAAACGGGGCAGCATCGACTTCGACCTGCCCGAACCGGAGATCATCATCGGCCTGACCGGCCAGACCGAGGGGATCATCCGCGCCGAACGCAACCTGGCCCACCAGCTGATCGAGGAGTTCATGCTGGCCGCCAATGAAGCGGTAGCAAGTTTCATCACCTCGCGGGACATTCCATTCCTGTATCGTGTCCACGAGAATCCCGACCCGGCCAAGTTGAACACCTTCCGGGAGTTTGTCTTCGGATTCGGTTATGAGTTTGCACTGGTGGACGACAGGGTCAACCCGCTGGAGTTGCAGCGCCTGCTGGCGCAGGCCGATGGCCGTCCCGAAGAGCGCATGGTCAACTATGCGCTGCTGCGCTGTATGAAACAGGCCCGCTACGCCGCCGAAAACGTGGGGCATTTCGGGCTGGCCTCGGCCTGCTACTGCCACTTTACCTCGCCGATCCGCCGTTATCCCGACCTTGTCGTGCATCGCATATTGAAGGCGGCGCTTTTGGCCGGAGGCGAAGAGAAGCGCCCGTCGAAACTGCTTGCCATTGCCACCGAACGTCTGGGAGAGGTTGCCGAGCATACCAGCAAGCGGGAGCGGGTGGCGATGGAGGCCGAGCGGGACGTGGTCGAGATGAAAAAACTGCAGTATATGCAGCAACACCTGGGAGAAGAGTTTGACGGTTACATTTCGGGGGTGACCGGCTTCGGTTTTTTTGTGGAGCTGGAGGAGCTGTTCGTCGAGGGGTTGGTGCATGTCTCGACCCTGGCGGATGACCTGTACAATTTTGTCGAGAAGCAGCACTCGCTGATCGGCCAGCATTCGCGGCGTGTATTCCGCATCGGCGATGTGGCGCGGGTCAAGGTGGCTTCCGTATCTCCAGCCACGCGCCGGATCGAGTTCGTACTGGCGGCGCATGTATCATCTTCACCCCAAAGTGGAACAGCACCGCAGTCGGCTGCAACTGAAGAATACCCGCGAATACCGCTGCGTGGCAAGCGTCCTTCGGGCATACAGCCACGGATAGATAAGGGGGGCGCTGAACACTCCCGTGGCACCGGCAAGGGCGGTGCTGGTGGCAAGGGGCGGACAGGGGACAGGAAACGGCGATAATGGCCGTCCATGCCGAATCAGGTTGCGCGACAATACGCCGCTGTGGTAGGAAATGGGCGGCAGACACACAATATCCATGTACGGGGATCAGGAAAGAAGCATGAGCGAAGAAAAGGTAGTGCCGTTTATCGAGCATCTGGTCGAGCTGCGCAAGCGGCTGATTATTATCGTGGTTGCTGTCGTGGTCGGCATGGGGGTGGCCTGGAACTACTCCAACGATCTGATGAGGTTTGTGGAAAAGCCGTTGACCGGCAAGACCTATCTGACCGATATCAAAAAAGATGTCTATCTGAAGGTCAAGGAACTGGCCCCTTCGATGTACACCCGCTACAAACTGGAGCAGGAAATCAATGCGCCCCAGAAGCTGAGACCTCTCAACTACAGCGCTCCCCTGGAACCGTTCTTCATTCAGTGCAAGATCTCGATGCTGGCCGGATTCATCCTGGCTCTGCCGATAGTGTTCTACCAGATCTGGCTGTTCATCGCTCCAGGGCTGACCCGCCGTGAACGGCGGATGGTGATGCCGTTTGTCACCGCGGCCACGCTTACCTTCTGCGTCGGCGCCATGTTCTTTCTGGTGATCATCTGGCCGGTGATCATCAATTTTTCGCTTTCCTATGAGGCGGAGGGGCTGCAGAGCTGGTTCAACATCAGCGCCTATATCAATTTCTGCCTGCGGCTGATCCTGGTCTTCGGCCTGATCTTCGAACTGCCGGTGCTGACACTGCTTTTGTCGCGTTTCGGAATCGTCAGCTACGAATTCCTGGCACCGAAACGTAAATACGCGCTGCTGGCCAGCTCGATTATTGCCGCCTTCCACGCCGACCTGATCACGATGTTCGTGATCATGATTCCGCTCTACCTGATGTACGAGATCAGTATCTGGGTTGCCCTGATCTTCGGTAAGAAAAAAATCAAAATAGAAGACCAGCTCCCGGCAACCTAGTACATCGCAACATTCATTTCAGGAGGTCCATCATGGCTGTCTCGACTATCGGCATTTTGACCGGGGGTGGCGATTGCCCCGGGCTGAACGCGGTTATCCGTGGAGTGGTGAAGAGCGCCATCATCTGCCACGGCTGGAATGTGATCGGCATCGAGGATGGTTTTGACGGGCTGCTGAATCCGGAAAAGTGCCGGCCGTTGACCCTTGACAGTGTGCGGGGAATCCTGCCGCGCGGCGGCACCATCCTGGGTACGACCAATCGTGGCAACCCCTTTGAGTATCCGCTGGAGCAGGATGGCAAAATCATTCGGGTAGATTACTCGGACCGTGTGGTGGACAACATCCGCCAGCTGGGGATTGATGCGCTGGTGGCCGTGGGGGGCGAGGGGTCGGTCAAGATCGCTCTGGGACTCTGGCAAAAGGGGGTGCCGGTGGTCGGAGTGCCCAAGACCATCGACAACGACCTGCGCGAGACTGATTTCACCTTTGGCTATAACACCGCGCTGGAGACCGCCACCGATGCGTTGGACAAGCTGCATACAACCGCCGAGAGCCACCACCGGGTCATGATCCTGGAGGTGATGGGGCGCTACGCCGGCTGGATCGCCCTTGAGTCCGGGATTGCCGGCGGCGCGGACGTGATTCTGATCCCGGAAATCCCGTTCGATATCGCACGAATCTGCACTGCAATCAAGGAGCGTTCGGCGCGTGGCAGCCGTTTCAGCATCATCGTGGCGGCCGAGGGCGCTTTCCCGATGGGTGGCGACCGGGTCGTGCTCCAGTCCGCCAGCGAAAAACAGGCTATCGAGCGTTTGGGCGGCATCGGACAGTTCGTCGCGAAAAAAATTGAACAGTGCCTGGACATGGATGTGCGGGTGACCGTTCTGGGACACCTCCAGCGCGGCGGTTCGCCAACTACCTTCGACCGTGCCCTGGGAAGCCGCTTCGGCACCCGGGCGGTGCAGATGATCGCCGATGGCGAATTCGGGCGGATGGCCTGCCTAAAGGGGCGCAGTATCACTTCGGTGCCGATGGAGGATGCGATCCGCGATCTGAAGCTGGTTGACCCGCAGGGCGAGATCGTTGCGGCGGCCGAGGATCTTGGCATCATGCTCGGTCGCTGATAACTGATTTGCGCTGCAATCTACAAAATTAGGTTGACAAACTGCCGGAAAACCCCTAAAAGGATAAAAAATGTCTTGTTAGGGGTTTTCTCAATGATGGAGCTCACCCGTAAAGGGGAATATGCAATTCGTGGAATAGTCTACCTGGCGGCGCAACCGCCTGATCGGGTCTGTCTGCTGAGTGACATCGCCGCTGCGGTGGATGTGCCGGCCACGTTTCTTGCCAAGATTTTCCAGCAGTTCAGCAAGATCGGCCTGGTCAAGTCCTATCGCGGAACAGGCGGAGGTTTCCTGCTGGGGCGTACCCCGGAGAAGATTACGCTGCTCGAGGTTGTTGAAGCGGTAGAAGGGCCGATCATTCCCAACCGCTGCGTTGTCGGTGCCGGAGAATGCGTGCGCGACGTTTCATGCAAGGTGCACCCGGTCTGGAAAAGGGTTCAGGGACAGGTTCGCGATGTTCTGGCAGGGGTCACACTGAAGGAACTGTCAGAGGAATAATCCCCCGTCTGCGGGGGCAGAAGCGCCAAAAAAATTTTGTCCAGCAATAGGACAAAAAAAGTCTTAATTGACCTGTTGCTTGCGCTTGAAAAATTACGGTTTATACTGTCAAAAGATTGTTTGATGCCACTTGATTGCGGTTCGGAAATAAGGCTGTAAATTTACAGGAGGTAGTATGGATGCATTGATGCTCAGCAGGTTGCAGTTCGCGGTAACAGGCATGTTTCATTTCATTTTTGTGCCGTTGACATTGGGACTCTCGATCATGATTGCCTGGATGGAGACGCGCTACGTTGCCACCGGTGACGAGATGTGGCTGCGGATGACCAAGTTCTGGGGCAAGCTGTTCCTGATCAACTTTGCGCTGGGGGTTGTCACCGGAATAACGATGGAGTTCCAGTTCGGTATGAACTGGGCCGAGTATTCGCGCTATGTCGGCGATATCTTCGGAGCCCCGTTGGCAATCGAGGCCACGGTGGCTTTTTTCATGGAATCGGTCTTCATCGGATTATGGATTTTCGGTTGGGACAAGGTCTCAAAGAAAGTTCACCTGTTGTCGATCTGGCTGGTGGCGATCGCAACAAACCTCTCCGCGCTATGGATACTGCTGGCCAATGGCTGGATGCAGAATCCGGTCGGCTACGTGATCCGCAACAACCGCGCCGAGATGGTCGATTTTACCGCTCTGATAACCAACCCCTACGGACTGATCAAGTTCGGACACCAGCTCGTATCCGGCTATACCGTGGCGGCCTTTTTCGTGATGGGCATATCCGCCTGGCATCTGCTGCGCAAGAACGAAGTTGATTTTTTCAAACGCTCCTTCAGGCAGGCCGCGCTCTTCGGTCTGGTGTCAGCGGTTCTGGTCGCCGGAATCGGGGATATGCATGCGGTCGAAATTGCCAAGGTCCAGCCGGCCAAGTTTGCCGCCATGGAGTCGATCTGGGAAACCCAGAAGAACGCCGGCATGAACCTGATCCTGCTGCCGGACGAGAAACGTGAATGCAACGCGATCGAGCGTCTGTGCGTGCCCAACATGGTCAGCATGCTCGCATTCCATGATGCCACGGCGGAAGTCAAGGGACTCAAGGATTTTCCCAAGGACGAACGTCCGCCGGTGCTGCCGGTATTTCTCAGCTTCCGCCTGATGGTCGGGCTGGGCACCTATTTAATCCTGGCCAGCGCGTTGGCGGTGTTGCTGTCGTTCAGGAAGAACCTTGAGGATAATCGTCTGTTCTTGACCGTGCTGCTGTTATCGATCCCGCTCCCCTATATCGCCAACCAGCTGGGGTGGCTCGTGGCCGAGGTCGGGCGTCAACCCTGGATTGTCTATGGTGTGCTGAAGACCGCCGCCGCCGTCTCGAAAAGCGTCTCCACGTTGCAAGTCGCGATTTCGCTGGCCGGCTTCACCATCCTCTACGGCGCCCTGGGGGTGATAGACATCTATCTGCTTGGCAAATATGCCAGAAAAGGACCGGACAATGATCTTTCCGGGATCATCAATGTTCAGGGGAGGGGTTAACCATGGAAGCCAATGTTTTTCAGATAATCTGGTTTGCAGTTTGGGGTGTTTTGTGGGGCGCGTATTTCATGCTTGACGGTTTTGTACTAGGCACCGGCTTCATGTCCGGCTTCCTCGCCAAAAACGATACCGAGCGCCGGGTGCTGATCAACACCGTGGGGCCGGTCTGGGACGGCAACGAGGTCTGGCTGGTTACGGCTGGCGGTGTGACCTTTGCCGCCTTTCCAACCACCTACGCGCTGATGTTCAGCAACCTTTACACGGCTCTGTTATTGCTGCTGTTTTCCCTGATAGTACGTGGCGTGGCCTTTGAATTCCGCGGCAAGATGGATAGTGACGGATGGAAATCCGGTTGGGATATGGCGCTGACCGTCTCCAGCTTTTTACCGGCTCTGCTGTTCGGTGTTGCCTTCGGCAATATTTTCAAGGGCATCCCCATGCGCAACGACTTTGCCACCGCTAACTTTGCTTATGACGGATCGCTGCTGACGCTGCTCAACCCTTACGGACTTCTTACCGGTGTTCTGTTCGTGATGCTGTTTGCCGTCCACGGTTCCCTCTATGCCGCAATCAAGACCACTGGCGAACTCTCGGCCAGGGCCGGTCAGATGGCCGCCAGGCTCTGGTTGCCGCTGCTGGTTGTCGCGGTGGCGTTTCTGGGATACAGCTATCCGGCGACGAAACTGTACTCAAATTACATCTCAACTCCCGTGCTGATTCTCCTGCCGCTGGTTGCCGTGGTGTCGCTGCTGCTGGTCAAGGTATTTACGTCAAAAGGGCGCCTGCACATGGCATTTTTGTTCTCCTGCCTGACGATTGCATTCGTCGTTTTTACCGGCGTGGCGGGACTCTTTCCAAACCTGATTCCGTCCAGCCTTGATCCGCTCTCGAACCTGACGATCTACAACTCATCGTCCAGCCTGTATACCCTCAAGCTGATGGCCGGTGTAGCGGTGGTCTTTGTGCCGATAGTTATCTGCTACAAGATCTGGGTTTACCGGATATTCCGTGGCCGGGTCAGCAACGAGGATGTGCTTGGCAACCACGAAGCCTACTAAATTGCAGGTAACGTGTTGATTTAGCGTTAATGCTCCTCAATGTGCTTGACATGTTCAGATTGCTCAAGTATGGTCCACGCATTCGAAAAGAAACGCCAACGTCCCGGAAAACCGGGATTTTGGCGTTTTACGGATAAATTCATAATGAAAGGAGCACCACGCCGGAGATACGCCCGTCAGTACAATCGGGCAACGACGCCGCTCCGGCAAAGCCGATACAACTCCCAACTCTTTTACTATGAAAAATTTAATTATCTATCTGTCATGCCTGGTTTTGTTGACGGCATGCGAAAATGCCCCATTCATAAAGAACGAAATTCAATCGACCACGTCAATGGCCACCGAAACCTCTCTGCTTGACACCAAAAGCATCTCCATAATCCAGAGAAAAAAACAACAATTGATCATAGAGTTGGCCTTTGCACGGAAGACCACTCCGGAGCGTGCCCGGCATCTGGCCGGCATCTGCTACGAAAAGACCGTCGGCACGGTTTTCATGCCGTTTGATCTGGCCGAAATCGCATTGGCTGAAACCGGAGGTCACAAGCTCTCCGCACGCGCAGTATCGCCGATGGGCGCTGTCGGGGTCTGGCAATTGATGCCCTACCGGGCCAAGAGTCATGGCTATCAGCCCAAGGATATGAAGGATGATTCCAAATGCGCCGAAGCCGCCGTGCTTGAGCTTTACACGAAGCTGGAAATGGCGCAGGGCGATCTGGAACGCGCTAAAAAATACTACTGCGGGCAGGGGCCACAGGCTAATGCGTACATCAGGAAGATACGCCTTATCCGGCGGGAAATGCTGGCGGAATTCGAGAAACAGGGGGACAAGCTTGCCCTGGCCGATACCGCAACGAGGATACGTTGAGGGAATTTAGCCGTTGTCTTTCCTCCTGCTTGATGCCGTCGCTGAAGGGAATGCTCTAAACCCTCAGCCGGGGTGATTTTGCTTGATAAGAAAGTGGCCGCTCTGATATAGTCGGGCGGCTTTTTTTGTGATTATCCACGTATTCAGATGGGGAGGCTATGTGAAGAGGGAAATGTCTTCCGACGGCACGAACGGCCTTACACTACGCACCAAAATGGTGCTTCTTTCCGCTTCGGCTTTTGTCGGCATCCTGCTGGTCACGGTGATCAGTCTGATGCTGATGAACCAGGTGCGGGTCGGCAGTGCGGCTTACAAGACCATTATCGATAACAAGGATGCGCTTGAAAACATAGCTCTGTTGAAATCGGATCTTTATCAGATCAGCTACGATATGCAGAAGTTCATGCTCGAAGCCGACAAGGTCGCCGCCGACAGGTACGCCGCGGATATAAAGAGCAGGACAGCAGAGATCGACAAGAAGTTTGAAGTAGGCCTGAAGCTGGCCGAGGTTCCGGCCCGGCGCGATGTGATCAACAAGGCCAGCAATATCTGGAAGGAATACAGGAAGACGCTGCTGGATGAGGTTTTGCCCGCGGTCAGCCGCGGAGAGATATTCACAGCCAGTAACCTGATGTCCGGGGTCCAGGCCGAGCGATTCAACGTATTCAGCTCGACCGTGGCAACCATGGTTGAAACCATCCGGCGCGATGTTATGGCTACCGAGGAAGCGGTGTCCGGAGCGGTCCTCAACAAGATCATAATCAACACCGTTGTGGCATTGCTTACGATCGCTGTGATTACACTTTTTTCCTACCTGGTTACCAGATCCATTACCGGACCGCTCAACGCCTGCGTCGATTTTGCCCGTACCGTGGCCGACGGCCGCCTCAATCTTCGTCTCGAAGTTTCCGGGGGGGGAGAGACCGCTGCGCTGGCGGTCGCAATGAACACCATGGCCGAGAACCTGAACAGCATGGTGTCTCGTGTCAATTCGGCGGCTGAGGTGCTTACCTCGATTGACAACAACATCGAAAAAGCTGCCCATCAGGTGGTAAGCTCCGCGCAACTACAGGAAAAGTCCGTCACGGAGACTTCCCAGGCGGTCACGCAGATCCAGGAATCCGTAAGAGAGGTTTCCGAAGGGGTGGACCAGTTGGCCACATCGGCCGGCGAGACCGCTTCTTCTTCGCTGGAGATGGCCGCCAGCATCGAGGAAGTGGCCATCAGCGCGGAAAAACTTGGCGGGGCGGTCGAAGAGGTCAGTTCGTCAATCACCGAAATGGCTTCATCGATCAGGGAGATCGGGGCCAGCATCGTCAATCTGCTGGACGCCTCCAGCACCACCGCTTCTTCCATCGCCGAAATGGACGCCACAATCAAACAGGTTGAGAAGAATGCGATGGACACCTCGGCCATCTCCGAATCCGTGAGATGCGATGCCGAGACAGGCAAGAAAGCGGTTGAGGAAGCAATTGCCGGTATGCAGGCGATCCGTAGTTCATCGAAGATAACCGCCGAGGTGATTGAAAATCTGTCGCTGAGGGCCAATGACATCGGAGCGATTCTTTCGGTAATCGATGAGGTGGCGGAACAGACCAATCTGCTGGCGCTGAATGCCGCAATTATTGCCGCCCAGGCTGGAGAACACGGCAAGGGCTTTGCCGTGGTTGCCGATGAAATCAGGGAACTGGCCGAACGCACCAGCAGTTCCACCCGCGAGATTGCCGCGGTGATCAAAGGGGTCCAGGAGGATACCCGTCGGGCCGTTGACGCCATCAGCCAGGCGGAAAACAGCATTGCCGAGGGAGAAAAACTTTCGCAACACTCGGGAGCCGCCCTGGAGAAGATCGTAACCGGTGTCAAGCGGGCCAGTATCCAGGTAAGCGAGATCGCCAGGGCCACCGTCGAACAGGCCCGGGGCAGTCACTGCATCAAAGAGGCGATGGAGAGCGTCGAGGAGATGGTCGGGCACATCGCCAACTCGGCCCGGGAGCATACCCAGGGCACCGATCTGATCACATCGGCGGTAGAGCGCATGAAGGACCTTACCACCCATGTGCGCACTTCCACCCGCGAACAGAGCCGTGCCAGCAGCCTGATCGCCCGCTCGACCGAGAACGTCACCTCGCTGGTCGGACATATCCGCGACGCCTGCCGGCTGCAGGTGGAGAGCAGCGTCAAGATTTCCGAATCCGTCAACAATATCCAGGTGTCCACCAATGCCAACAGCCATGCCGCCAAGGTCATGGATGCCTCGGTTACCGGTCTGTCGCGTCAGATTGACCTTCTGGAGAAGGAGATGACCGGTTTCAAAATATGATCCGGTTTCAAATACATTATGAGCAGGCTTAAAAAACGTTTTTCAGAGCTTAAAGAGCGTAACCAAAAGGCGCTGGTCACATTCGTCACCGCCGGCGACCCGGATCTTTCGAGTACCGAGCGGATAATCCATGCCCTTGAAGCCGCCGGGGCCGATGTAATCGAGTTAGGTGTTCCCTTCTCGGACCCGATGGCGGATGGTCCGACCATCCAGCTTTCATCGGAGCGGGCCTTGGCATCAGGGACAACGCTGGCCGGCATTCTGGCAACCGTAAAAAAAGTCCGGCTTAGCTCCCGGATACCGATCATACTGATGGGGTATCTGAACCCGGTTTACGCCTATGGCTACGAGCGATTCTGCCGCGATGCCGCCGATGCCGGCGTGGATGGCGTTCTTCTGGTGGACCTGCCTCCCGAGGAATCCAAGGAACTGCTGCCGTATGCGCTGCAATACGGGATTGATGTAATTTTCCTGCTGACCCCGACTTCCGACTCCTCCAGGATAAAACTGGTGAATAAAATTGGCCGGGGGTTTGTCTATTATGTCACCGTCACCGGTGTTACCGGCGCCCGGCAGGCGGTTTCCGATTCATTGAAAGCCGAACTGGCAAACATCATGGAAAAGGTCAAGCTGCCTGTCATGGCCGGCTTTGGCATTTCCACGCCGGAACAGGCCGCCGAGGTGGCCGGCCTGGCCGACGGGGTCGTGGTTGGAAGCGCAATTGTCAGGTTGTTTGAAAAACAGTCCGGACCGCGGCTGGAACAGGAACTGAAACAGCTGGTCCAGTCGCTGAAACAGGCCATTTGCTGATGTTTGAACAGACTTGACACCACCGGGTAATTCTGTTACCTAGCTTTTTTACTGATAATCAAAATATTTAGGATTGTGAAAGATGCGAGGCCGACCATGAGCTGGTTCACCAAAGAAAAAACCGGGGTAGAAAAATCCGACGGCAAAAAGGTCAAGGTTCCCGAGGGAATGTGGATCAAGTGCCAGGGGTGTTCGGAAACAGTTTTGAGCAAGGATGTGGAGGCCAATCTGCAGGTGTGCCCCAAATGTGGCTATCACTACCGGATCTCTGCCCGCAAACGACTCGAAGCACTGCTTGATGGCGGCGCCTGGCAGGAGTTTGATGCCGAAATCACGTCGGTCGATTTCCTGGAGTTCAAGGATGCCAAGAGCTATCAGGACCGTATCGACGCCGCTCTTTCCAAGGGCGGTTCGAAGGATGCGGTCATCTGCGTGGAGGGGACGATCGAGGAGATGGCTGTGCAGGTGTCCTGTTTCGATTTTTCGTTCATGGGCGGCAGCATGGGGAGCGTGGTCGGCGAAAAAATCACCCGTTCCATCGAGCGCGGCCTGCAGAAGAACCAGCCGGTTATCATAATTTCGGCTTCGGGGGGCGCGCGCATGCAGGAGAGTATTCTCTCCCTGATGCAGATGGCTAAAACATCCGCGGCGCTGGCAAAACTGAAGCAGGCCGGGATCCCCTTCATTTCGCTGCTGACCGACCCCACCACCGGCGGCGTAACCGCCAGTTTCGCGATGCTGGGTGATATCAACATCGCCGAGCCCAAGGCGCTGATCGGTTTCGCCGGACCGCGGGTCATCGAGCAGACCATCCGCCAGAAGCTTCCGGAAGGTTTTCAGCGGGCAGAGTACCTGGTGGACCACGGCATGGTCGATGCAATCATCCCCCGTACCGAGATGCGCCAGAAGCTGGCCTCCATCCTGAGAATGCTACATCGTCCCGCCGCCTGAGATGTCCCTGGCGGATGTGCTGGAGAAACTGTATTCCCGTCGGCGCTTCGGTATCAAACCGGGCGTCGACAGGGTACGTGTCCTTTTGGCACGTCTTGGCCACCCGGAGAATGACTTCCGTAGCATGCACGTTGTCGGTACAAACGGCAAGGGCTCCACAGCGGCTTTCCTCTCTTCGATACTGACCCGGGCCGGCTACCGCACCGCCCAGTTCAGTTCTCCCCACCTGGTTCGATTCAGTGAACGTTTCAGAATAAACGGCGCCGAATATCCGGCCGACAGCCTGTGCGATTGTCTGGAAACCGTTCTGGCCGCCGCGCCGGAAGAAGCAACCTTTTTTGAAATCACCACGGCCCTGGCCGCCTTCATATTCAGCAAGGAGAAAGTCGAACTGGCGGTGATCGAGGCCGGCATGGGGGGGCGCTCCGATGCCACCGCCGCCATTGCCGGAGAGCTGACCATCATCACTCCGATCGCCCTGGATCACTCCGATTACCTGGGGTCAACCCTGGCGGAGATCGCGACGGAAAAGGCCGGTATCATTGAAGCCGGCACGGCCGTGGTCTGCGCCGGGCAGGAAAGGTCAGTGCTCTCCGCGGTTCAGAGCCGATGTTTTCATGGCGGAAATGATCTGCGGATCTGCGGCGAAGACTTCTCGGCGTCATGGAGTGCGGACGGCAGCCTTGATTATTCAGGCATCCACATGAAGCTGGCGGGACTTGTACCCGGCATACCGGGGCGCTACCAAGGCGGAAACGCTGCGCTGGCGATGGCCGCCGCCGAACTGTTGGATTCAGCGGGAACAACAATTTCTGCTTCAGCCATCGGACAGGGCATTGACGGAGCTCATTGGCCTGGCAGAATGGAGTTGATTCCGGGCAATCCGCCGCTGCTGCTTGACGGCGCCCACAATCCGGCCGGCTCGCTGGCGCTGGCCGAGGCCCTTTCCGGTTTTCCGCGCAAACGCATACTGCTTGTCAGCGGAGTTTGCGCCGACAAGGATGTGGAACAGATCTATGCCCCGCTGACTACGCTGGTTGACCGGGTTTATACCGTGACCCCCAGGGTGGAGCGGGCGATGAACGATGCTGAGCTGTCCCGGCTTTTTACGGAGATGGGACTCGTATCGCGACCTTGCGGCACGGTAAGCGACGGTATCTGCGCCGCCCGAAGCGAGGCCATGGCCGGAGACCTGATTCTGGTGTGCGGCTCGCTCTTTGTTGTGGGCGAGGCCAAGGCCTGGCTCGAAAATGTAGACTACAGCGGTATCCGAGGCTGATTCCCGACATGAAAACGATATTGATACTACTGCTGCTGATACTTGCTCATGTCCCCTGCGTACCGGTTGCAGATGGGGCCGAATCGCCTTTTCCCGATGAGAACATCCATATCAAGGCTGATTCCATGGACCACGGCCAGTCGGACGGGCTCTTCAGCGCCAGGGGCAACGTGGTGGTTACCTGGCAGGGACTGAACCTGGTTGCTGACCAGGCTACCTACGACAGCAATTCCCATATTCTGCTGGCTGTCGGCAATATTACAGTTTCAAAGGGCAATGACGTGCTCAAGGGGCAGTCGCTGTCGCTCAACCTGGAGAGCGGCCGGGCCGAGATGGATCAGGCCACCCTGACGATACCGGAATCAAATCTCTCCTTTACCGGTGAAAAGATCATTCGCGAGAACGAAACCGAATTTCAGGTCAGCTCCACCGAACTCACCACCTGCGATCTGCCCGATCCGAGCTGGAAGTTCGGGGCGGACAAGCTCAAGGTGAATGTGCTGGGTTACGCCACCGGCCGTAACATCGTCTTCTACATCAAGGATGTTCCGGTGATGTACCTGCCCTGGATCGCGTTTCCGGTGGTCCGCGAAAAGAAGTCCGGCCTGCTCTTTCCAAAGATGGGCTACTCCAATGCCCGTGGAGCGCAGCTCGACATACCCGCCTACTGGGTCATCTCGCCCAGCCAGGATCTGCTGTTCGATCTGGATCTGCTCTCCAAAAGGGGCGTGGGAACCGGGCTTGACTATCGCTATATCCGCACCAGGGGCAGTGAGGGGCATTTGGGAGGCTATCAGATTTACGACGCTCTCAAGGATCGCTGGCGCTGGCAGATCGGACAGAGCCACAAGGAGATCTTCTCACCGGATGCAAACCTGAGAATGGATGTCAATCTTACCGGGGACCGGAGTTTCCTGGGGGATTTCGGCGAGAAGAGCGGAGATTACAACCGCCAGTCCACCGATACCACCATAAATGTGTTGAAGGCCTGGCAGCACTATGCGCTGACATCCTATCTCCATTACAGCGAAGATCTGTATGCAACCGATAACCGGGCTACGGTGCAAACCCTGCCGGCGGTGGAACTGGCCGGTGTGCGCCAGTCGATTTTCAAGACGCCGCTCTATTTCGACATCGATGCCGGCATTGCCAACCTGTACCGCGAAGCCGCACCCAGCGGGCAGCGTCTGCAGCTGTTTCCCAGGGTTACATATCTGACGACACTGAACGGCTACCTCCAGGTATCGGCCTTTGCCGGGGCGCATGTCAGGGGCTACACCACCGACAAACGGGCCGCAGACAGCGAAGTCAAGAGCAGCGCCGGCGAACTGGCGCCGGAGGTGGGTGTGCGGGTCTCGACTTCGCTCTCCCGCGGCTTCGATGTCCAGTCCGCCAACCTCAAGAAAGTCAGGCACGAGATTGTTCCGGAGGTCAGCTACGGTTATATTCCGGAACGCGCCCAGCAACGCCTTCCCTTCTATGATTATGCGGATCGCCTGCTCTGGAAGAATACGCTCGGTTTTTCCGTCACAAACGTGATCACCGGCAAGTTTGCCTACGGCGAGACCAGCGAATACCGGGAAATATCAAGAATCAGGCTGATGCTCGACTACAATATCGAAGGGCAGAGGCGGGATCTGTTGACGTTGGCGGATAACCAGCACTACTGGAGCGACCTGGTCCTGGAGAGCGATACCTGGTTGAACAGGAACATGCGCCTGACCTTTGACAGCCGCTACAATTTCCGTGACAACCGCCTGACGGCCGCCGCGGTGGGGCTGGACGTGGATGACCGGCAGGGTAATTCGATCGGCGCCGGATACCAGATGGCCCGCGACCAGGTCGAATACCTGGAGGGACGTCTGGCGACCAGGTACCTGAAGCCTTTCTACCTGTCATACCTGGCCCGGTATTCATTTGACCGGAGCGATTTCCTGGAATCGGTCTATTCGGTCGAGTACCGCCACAAATGCTGGAGTGTCACATCGGCAATCCACCAGCGACCCGGCAATTATTCCTATACGTTCAATTTCAACCTGGCCGGACTGAGCGGAAAATAATTCACTTGCTGTATTCCAGCAGAAACAGCAACCTTTTGTATTCCTCCACCTCTTCAGCCGACTCCCTGTCCAGGGTGCCGCGGTAAACCGGTTCTGCAAACCTGCCCAGAAAGCCGCGTTCCGACCGACCTAGCGGCGGATTTTCCTGCCCGATGCGGGCCGGAATCCGGATCTTGCCGGGTGTGAAACGTCTGATTACACACTTCAGGCAGGGATTCAGCAAGATCAGGCTGTCCCGGCCCGTTTTGGGTGTGTTTCCGGCCGCAGTTCCCAGGTAGAGTACGAAATTGCCCGGTGAGTGGCGTTCCTTTTCCAGCAGCCGCAGGCGCTCGATTTCTTCGGCAACATCTTCCCTTGCGCCGGCATGCGCGAAAAGCAGCGGCCGCAGCCCGGTCCGGGCCACCAGTTCCAGCAGTTCGTCGATGCGATAGGTTCGCACGCAGGGGTGCAGCAGGGCGTCCGCCAGGCCGGAATCGGTGCCGGTTTCATCGGCAACACTCAGGAAACGGGCCAGACGCGAACCGGGGCGGGCTCTGTCCAGCAGTTTGCGGGCCGCGGCGGGAGTTGTGATGTCAAGCAGACGCAGCGCGCGACGGATCGATTCCTCTTCCCGGCGGGCGTAACGGCTGTAGAGCATGATCCGGATGATGCCGCCCGGCATCAGATGTTTTTCCAGGGTTCTCAAACCGGCGGCCGGGTCGTCCAGGTGGTGAAGCACGCCGTAGGAGTCGATCAGTGCGTACTCTCCCTGGATCGACTTGCTGTCCAGGATGTCGCCGCAGCGGTAGTCCACATTCATCCGGCCGTGCAGCAGGCAGTGCAGGCGGGCCCTGCTCAGGCTGCGTTCCGAGATGTCCAGCGCGGTAATGGCGGCGCCGGGGTTTGCCACGGCAAACGGGTAGGGGGAGAAAGCGCCGCAGCCCGCGATCAGGATGCGGGCGTCTTCGCGCGGCAGGCATCTGTTGAAGCGGGTCCAGAGGGCTTTAAGGTTGAGCGCGTATGTGTCCTGGCGCGGAACTGACGCCAGCAGCGGATAGCGGGGATAGGGATATTTTTGATAGTGTTCCTGTACCGGGTTGGTCATGCCGCACTGTAGCAGGATGCGGCCCTGCTTTCAAGATCGGGTAAAGAAAAGGCCTCCCCTTTTTCAGGAGAGGCCCTTGATGGATCAGGTCCGGATTTGCCGCTTATTTCTTGAAGGTGGAATCCTCGACGATGGCTGAGTACTTGTAGCCGCCGCCGAAATCCTTGTCCTTGGCCAGGATTCCGCTTGCCGTGACGATGTCGCCGACATTGACCATCTCTTTGGATGTGAAGACCAGGTTATGGTTGCCTTTGGCCTGCGAGCCGGTCCCATCCTGGATGTGAACCCAGTTTCTGTCCATGATCCGTGCCGACACCTTGACGACCTTGCCGCGGATGACCACTTTTTTCTTGTTCAGTTTGGCGCTGTTGGTAAAAGCTCCCTGCACCGTAGTTGCGTTGGGGCCGGTGGCCTTGGGCACCGAGATCTTGGTGTCCTTTTCGGCTGCGGCGCCCTTGCTGCCGGGAGAGCCGGCGGTGTCATTCTGGCCTGCAGACTTTGCTGCCGGAGCGGCTGTGGCGCCGGAGGCCAGGCCATCGGCAAAGACTATCTTGTCGAACTTGCGCTTAAGACTCTTGCTTTCAAAGTTGACCATTTCCATGCCGCCCTTGAAGCTGACCTGCGTGCCGGCCTTGACGCTGGTTTCCGGGGCCGCGACCCAAACTTTTTCGCCGTTTTTCTTCTGCAGGTTGACATATGTGTAGCCGCCGCTGTTCATGGTTTCGAGAACCTTGCCGGAGAGCACTTCAGCCGGTTGGGCTGCGTTGGCGGCAGCGGGCTTGGCCGCCTTATCCGGCATGGCCAGTACGGCTGACGCTGATAGTGCTGCAAGACAGGTGAGTGACAATATGAGTTTCTTTTTCATGGAATCCCCTTTTTTTAATTTACCAGCTTCGGTTTCTAATACTATCATAACAACATTAAGCTCGGCACTAAAAAATACGGGATCGGCACATGTTTAACCGGCTATACATCCACATACCCTTCTGTCTTGAGAAGTGCGGCTACTGCGCCTTTGTTTCCGCCAAGCCATGGCCCGGCGAAATCGAAAGCTACCACGAACTGCTTTTGCAGGAGATGCGGCTGGCAGCCGCGGACCACGAATCCGGGCCGCCGCTGGACTCGATATATTTCGGCGGCGGCACGCCATCCCTGATGCAGTCCCGTCAGGTGTCACGAATCATCGACCTGGCTGCGGAGATGTTTTCGTTGTCGCCGCAGGCCGAGATCACGCTGGAGGCCAATCCCGGCACAATCGACCGCGAACGGCTGCAAGACTTCAGGGCGGCCGGTGTCAACCGGCTATCGCTGGGAGTGCAGAGCTTTGACGATGTTCTGCTGCGCCGACTGGGGCGCGTGCATGATGCCGCCCAGGCTCGCCATGCTTTCCGCGAAGCCCGCCTGGCCGGATTCGGCAATATCGGCCTCGACCTGATTCATGGGCTGCCGGGGCAGACCCTTGCGGGGTGGCGGGAGGATCTGCGCCAGGCGCTGGCCCTGTCGCCGGAGCATGTCTCGGTTTACGGCCTGACGGTGGAGGATGGTACTCCCTTTGCGCTGCGCTACCCGGAGGAGAGCCCCGAAATCCCGGATCAGGACCGCTCGGCTGAAATGTTCGAAACCGCCGATAAAGCGCTGGTAGAGGCCGGATTCGAGCATTATGAAATCGCCAACTACGCCCGGACCGGCTACCGTTCCAGGCATAACAGCGGCTACTGGCGCCGGGACGGCTATCTGGGGCTGGGGGTGGCGGCCCACTCCCTGCTGCGCCGGGAGCATGGTTATCGCTTCAGCAACCACGACACGCTGGAAGAATACGGCCGGGAGCTGGCGTCCGGCCGCCTGCCGCGCCGCGATCAGCATCTCCTGACATTGGAAGATGCGCTGGCCGAATTCATGTTCCTGGGCCTGCGGCTGGCAGACGGTGTCCTGGCTGAAGATTTCGAACGTGAATTCGGTTCTCCGCTGCGGTCCGTTTATGGCTCCGTGATCAATGAGCTGCTGCGGATCGGCCTGTTGCAACAGGAACAGGGTGCGCTGCGCCTGACCCGGCGGGGCCTGCTGCTTTCCAACCAGGTTTTTGCCCGTTTTTTGCCGTGATTTCCGCTTGCCACGCTGTCCAAAGCAACTATAATACCGCCCCATGATCCCCATTTCCCTGAAACAGGAACTGCAACAGCGCATCACCCGGGCCGTCACCAATCGTGAAGCCGCAGTGGACGTTATGAAGGAGCTGCAGCGCCACTACGGCTGGCTGAGCGACGAGGCGGTAGTGGAAGCGGCCGAACTGCTGGAGTTGTCGCCGCTGCAGGTCGAGGAGCTGGCCACCTTTTACGAGATGATCTACCGCCGTCCGGTGGGTCGGCACGTGATCCACGTCTGCGATTCGATCTCCTGCTGGAGCCTGGGGGGCGAAAGCCTGCTGCAACAGTTCGAACAGCTTTTGGGGATCGAGGTCGGCGGCACCACCGCCGACGGCGTCTTCACCCTGCTCCCCTGCTGCTGCCTGGGCAACTGCGGCAACGCCCCGGCGGTGATGTCCGGCGAGCGCCAGTTAGGTCCGGTTTCGCCCGAAAGCGTCCCGGCCCTGCTGGCCGAACTTCGCAATACCCTCCGCTGAACCGCTTTCATGCGGCGTGGCCTTTGTGACGGGCGAGGCGCGCACCGCCAACTGGGCCTTCCGCGAGGCGCTGCGCCGCCTGGGTGAGCGCGACTCGGCGGCAGTGGCGGTCTATCGCTTCAGGGCGGAGTCGATTTCGACCAGGTGACGGCGATGGTGTCGCAGATTGTTGCGGGAGTCCAAGCTAGACTAAAAGGATTACAAAAAATCCTGGTTTAATCCTCGGAAGAGATGGCAAAAATACTGGCTTCTCAACATGTCGATTAATGCAACATCCCCTCAAAATCAACAATGTCTCCTCCGCCTCCTTTAAACACAACCTAGGCTCCACCGCGAGGGGGTGCAGGTTTTTTTACACATTTCCTAACATCCTGATATTACATTATAATGTCGATGTAAGTCGAATGTTGATATGTTTGGGAGCAGGCTTTCTGGCTATATCAGTAGTTTTAGGATCGTGTCTGGCACAGTCAGATTATTGAATTGTTATGATAAAAGTTTTGTTCCCATCATGAATTAACTATTGACAGAAAAATCAAATGCCACATTCATATGGTTTGTGGTAAATGTTGCATGAACCCGATTGGCACCTACTCCGTATTTTGTCTGGTACCAGTCGGGTTCTCTGTTGTCCGATCCGGCCTGAACACGAAAAGGATATGATTAGTGCAGCAACGATTCTTTCATAGATTTTCAAGAGAGCTGTTTGTAGCGGTACTGCTCATTATCGCCATTTTGGCGGTGTACGGGCAGGTTGTAAATCATGATTTCATCCAGTTTGACGATAACGCCTATCTGTTGGACAATTCCCACGTCCGTACCGGCATAACCTTCAATAACATCATCTGGGCATTTGCCTCCTTTGATGTATCCAACTGGCACCCGCTTACCTGGCTGTCCCACATGGCGGATGTACAGTTTTTCGGAATGGCCCCGGGCAGCCACCACTTAATGAGTGTTGCCCTGCACCTGGCGAATACCCTGCTATTATTCCACCTCTTATGCCGTATTAGCGGCGCATTTTTGCGTAGCGCCTCGGTAGCGGCATTGTTTGCCATCCATCCCCTTCACGTGGAATCCGTTGCCTGGATTGCCGAAAGGAAGGATGTTTTAAGCGCCCTCTTTTTCATGCTCACCCTTAATCTGTATGCCGGTTACGCCGAACACCGGAAGCGTAGAAGTTATTTCCTGGCGTTGTTCACATTTGCGCTCGGGCTGATGGCCAAGCCGATGCTGGTAACGCTGCCGTTTGTGCTCCTGCTTCTGGACTATTGGCCTTTGCGGCGCACCACCGCGGATTGCGGGCCGGACGGTTTAGGTTCGGCATCAGGGCCGTCGAAGAGTTCCTTTTTAGAACTGCTTCGGGAAAAGATCCCGTTTTTGCTGCTTTCCGCCGCCTCGTGCGCGGTCACGATCATGGCCCAGCATAATGCCACGGCATCGCTGGATGCCACGGCCCTGTCTGTCCGTATTGCCAACGCACTTGTTGCCTACCTGGGCTATATTGGTAAAATGCTCTGGCCGTTCAACCTGGCGGTATTTTATCCTTTTCCGGAGTCGATTCCGCTCTGGCAGCCCGTTGTTGCCGCCGTGATGCTGGCTGCAGTCTCTCTGATGGTGGTTCGGGAGCGTCGTCGCCGCCCCTGGCTCATCGTCGGCTGGCTCTGGTATTTCGGAACACTGGTTCCGGTCATCGGCATTGTAATGGTGGGGTTGCAGTCCATGGCTGACCGCTACACCTATATCCCCATGATTGGCATCTACATCATGGCTGTCTGGTGGATCAGCGACATGTCCCCGGCATTGTGGCACCGGCGTTCCGTGCTGGCACTACTGGCGGCGGTCGTTTTCTCGGTTCTTTCCGTCGTCACATGGCGCCAGGTCTCATTCTGGCGGAACACGACCACGCTTTTCAGCCACGCGCTTGACGTTACCTCCGGCAACTATCTGGCCCACTTCATTCTCGGCCGCGAGGCGGTGAAAAGTGGACAATACAACCAGGCCCACGGTCACTTTGATGAAGCCGCCAGAATTGCACCATGGTATGAAAAACAGAGGAGCCGGCAGGGTGTTGCCCGTCAGGAGCAGGAGCGTCTCGATGCGGAAATCGCCTCGGCGCATGAGTCGGTAAGGCAAACCCCGGGCTCGGCGGCTGCACTCATCAACCTGGGCATTGTCCTGGCTCGCAATAACAAGCTCGATCAGGCCGTTGAAAATTTCACCATGGCGGTCAGCCTGGATCCACAATCGGCGACCGGACATTACAATCTCGGCTTGACGTTGGGCCGGCTCGGCCGGTTTGATGAGGCCGTGGTGCATTTTTCAAGAGCGTTGCAAGTCACCCCAAACGCCCCGGATATTCGCAATAACCTGGGAATAGCTCTTGCGGAACTTGGCAGGCTGGATGATGCCATCGAGCAATTCAACAAAGTGCTGGCTCTTGAACCTGACCATTTGCAAGCCCGTAAGAATCTGGAGCTTGTGCTCGGGAAGAAAGCTTCATCCAGGTAACAATAAGATCAAAACGCGAGATTCCTTTTCCCTCATCAGAGATGTGCACCATTTGTTCAGGTATTCAAAAGGATCACTCTGTCGCAAACAGTGTTGAGTCCGAATAAATGAGTATGATTCTGTCTTCCATTTCCTCTGATATTTTTCAAAGGAGTCCCCATGAAAACGCTTCGCAGCCTGTTCCCGCTCCTTTCGGCCAGCGGCTCTTTCAATGGCAAGTGCGTGCTGCCGGCCGCGGCCTGGCCGATGTACCAGCCGGAATTGCGGGGAGAGAGCAGCGCCTGGCGGTTGGAAGTCTGGGGGCGATAAGTGACTTGTCTGGGAGACCGTGCAATGGTATGCTCCCGGACACTTGCCATGGAACAGGTACTCTTGAAACATAACCGGCCCGGCCGGATGACCACCTTCGACGAATACCGCGCCGACGGCGGATTCGACTCTCTGGCAAAAGCGCTGCGCGACATGACCCCCGACCAGGTGCAGCAGGCGGTGATCGATTCCGGAATGCGCGGCCGGGGTGGGGCCGGCTTCCCCACCGGCAAAAAGTGGTCGTTCGTGCCCCGTAACCTGCCTGGGCCGCGCTACCTGATCTGCAACTGCGACGAAATGGAACCGGGCACCTACAAGGACCGGGTGCTGCTGGAGGGCAACCCGCACCTGCTGGTGGAGGGGATGGCGCTGGCTTGTTATGCGCTGGGTGTCCGGCATGCCTTCATCTTCATCCGCCGCGGCTATGAACTGGCCGCCGACAATCTGCGCCAGGCCGTGGCCTCCGCCCACCGGGCCGGTTTCCTGGGGGAAAATATCCTGGGGAGCGGCTTCAGCCTCGATCTGGATCTGCACCAGTCCGCCGGGCGCTACATCTGCGGCGAAGAGACCGCGCTGATCAACGCGCTGGAGGGCATCCGCGCCAACCCGCGCGCCAAGCCCCCCTTTCCGGCCATCAAGGGGTTGTGGGGCCAGCCGACCGTGGTCAACAATGTGGAGACGCTGGCCAACGTCCCGGCCATCATCGGGCGCGGGCCGGCCTGGTGGAAGGCCCTGGCGGCCACCCCCGAAGCGGCCGGCGGCAAGCTGTTCTGCATCAGCGGCCATGTGGCAAATACCAGCTGTTTCGAGTTGCCGCTGGGCATGACGCTGGGGGAGATCATCGACGGCCCCTGCGGCGGCATGCGCCCCGGCAGCAGTTTCAAGGCCTGCATTCCCGGCGGCGCGTCTACCCCCTATTTTACAAAAGAGCATTGGGATGTGCCGATGGATTTCGACCCGGTGGCCAAGGCCGGTTCGCGCCTGGGCACCGGCGGAATCGTGGTTTTTGACCAGGATACCTGCATGGTGGCGGCCACGCTCAACCTGATCCGTTTCTTTGCCCGTGAATCGTGCGGCTGGTGTACCCCCTGCCGCGAAGGGCTCCCCTACGTGCGCCACATCCTGGAGCGAATCGAGTCCGGGCAGGGGCAGTCCGGCGATATCGAGCTGCTGCGCGAGCATGTCCGCCTGCTGAATTATGCCTTCTGTGCGCTGGCGCCGGGTGCGATGGGACCGGTGGACGGGCTGCTGAAACATTTCGAGGATGAACTTCTGGAGCATGTCACTGCCCGGCGCTGTCCGTTTGAAGGAGCTTCCTCCCGCTGATGTCAAGAATTCTCCTCGCCATAGTGCTTCTCCTGATGCTGGCCGGCAGCGCGTTCGCGCTGACCGAAGTGCGCACCATCCCGACCCGCCCCGGCGTGACCCTGGATTTTCTGGTGATGACGCCGGAACAGTCGCTGCAGCGTGATGCGCTGATCTTCTTCCCGGGCGGCAACGGCGCCGGTCCCTTCAAACTGGGCGAAGGGGGCGTCGTAAGCGGCTGGAGTTTTCTGGTGCGCAGCGCCGACAGCTTCATTCGCGACGGAGTTGCCGTGGTCACGGTCAATCCCCCCTCCGATCATCCCACCGGCATGAGCACCGGCTTTCGCGAATCCGACGAACATGCCCGGGATATTGCTTTACTGGTCGACTACCTGGAACAGCAGGGGTATCAACGCATCTTCCTGGTCGGGAACAGCCGGGGCACGCTCTCGGCCGCTTCGCTCGGCACACGCCTGAAAGACAGCCGCCTCAAGGGGGTCATCCTGACCTCATCGCTGGAATACGATAATTTCCTGCGCTGGCTGCCGCTGGAAAAACTGAACCTGCCGGTGCTGATGGTTCATCACCGGGAGGACCTCTGTCGCGTCAGTACTTTCCAGGAAGCCGAGAAAACCCGCGACTCCCTGCGCGGCCACACTTCGGTGGATTTCACCGAGGTCAACGGTGGCGCCTATCCCCGCTCGACTCCCTGCGACAACCTGAGCGCCCATGGTTTCTTCGGGATCGAGGACAAGGTGGTGCGGGTTATCACCGACTGGGTCGAGGGGCGAAGCGTGCCGGAGCGGATCGAGTAACAATATGCCCAAATTGACCATCGACAACATCGAGCTGGAAGTGCCGGATGGCACCAATGTGCTGGAGGCGGCCCGCAGCATCGGCATCGTCATCCCGCACTTCTGCTGGCACCCGGCGCTGGGGCGGGCCGGGGCCTGCCGGGTCTGCGCGGTGAAGCTGCTGGACGGGCCGGTCAAGGGGTTGCAGATGTCCTGCATGCTGCCGGTCCAGGACGGCATGGTGGTTTCTACCACCGACGATGAGGCGCTGGCCATGCGCCGGGCGGTGATCGAATGGCTGATGATCAACCACCCCCACGACTGCCCGGTCTGCGACGAGGGGGGCGAATGCCAGCTGCAGGACTACACGATTGCCGGCGGCCACGGCATCCGCCGCTATGACGGAAAGAAGCGCACCCATATCAACCAGCAGCTGGGGCCGCTGATCGAACATGAAATGAACCGCTGCATCCAGTGCTACCGTTGCGCGCGCTTCTACCAGGAATATGCCGGCGGCAGCGATTTCGGCGTGATGGGACGCTCCGGCGCGGTCTATTTCGGCCGCCAGCAGGACGGCCGGCTGGAATCCCCGTTTTCCGGCAACCTGGTCGATATCTGTCCGACCGGGGTCTTCACCGACAAGACCGCCCGTTTCCGGGCCCGCTACTGGGACTATGACATGGCCCCCTCGCTCTGTCCGCACTGCTCGCTGGGGTGCAACACGGTTCCGATGGCGCGCTACCGGGAGCTGCTCAAGGTGACGGCGCGCCGTAACGACGATGTCAACGGCTGGTTCATCTGCGACCGGGGGCGTTTTTCCAATGCCGCCGTCAACGACCAGGAGCGGCCGCGACAGGCACTGGTGGATGGCCGGCAGGTTGATATGGATGCGGCGCTGGATGCCGCGCTGGAGCGGCTGAACGAGTTTATTGCGCAGCATGGTTCCGGCGCGCTGGCGATCATCGGTTCGCCGCGCATGTCGCTGGAGGGTAACCTTTTGGCCGCCCGGCTGCGTGACCTTCTGGGCGCGGGAGCGCTCTGCTATTTCGGTGACCTGGTCCACGCCGAACGGACAATGGAGGCGGTCTCGCTTTTGAATGACGGCAACTCGGCCTCGCAGGAGGATGTGCGTTGCGCCGACCTGGTGGCGGTGATGGAATGCGACCTGCTGGAGCAGGCGCCGATGATGGCGCTGGCGGTTCGGCAGGCCTGGCGCAACGGTGCGCGGGTCTTCATTGTTGGTGGCGAGTGCCGGCCGGATGCGTCATATCCGGAACTGTTCAAGGCCGAAGCGGTCTTGTCCCTGGCCGATGTCCCCCTGGCCGAAGCCAAGCACCCGGTCGTGATCTGCGGCACTCGCCACAAGGGGCTGGACTCTATCCGCCTTGCCGCCGGAAACGGCGCCGGGGTGGTTTTCATCCTGGACGGTCCCAATGCCTTCGGTTGCGCCCTGCTGGTTGCTGAAAAGGGAGCGGTTTCGCTGTCGGAAGCGCTGGCCGGCGGCGGGATCAAGGGAATTATCGCGCTGGAAGCCGATCTGCCGGACAACCTGCCCGGGGATATCCGGGTGCTGGTCATGGCCGACTGGCTGCCGAATCCTGTTGCGGAGCGGGCCGAGGTCTTTCTGCCGGCCACCAGCTGGGTCGAGATGGACGGCACCTATGTCAACCACGAGGGGCGCGCCCAGCGCTTCAGCCGGGTGATGCAGCCGGGGCTGCCGCTCAGGGGGCTGACCGCGGAACTGCATCCGCCGCGGGTGCATCGTCATGACGCGCCCGGCGGGGAGCTGCTCCCCTCCTGGCGGATTGTGGCCGGTCTCCTGGAACGCCTGGGCGAGGGGAACATCGAAGAGCCTTTGAACGGTGCCTGGGAACAGCTGCGCGGACTGGCCCCGGACTCATCCGGGATGAAGATTACGCTGGATACACTGAAACGAAATGGGGCCGGATGAATAAAACGCAAATGTTTTTGCAGCGACTGGATTACAGATGGCTGGTACTTGTTATTGCTGCGCTGGCGCTGGCATTCGGCGGCGGTTATGTCAGCGGTAAACGCAGCTGGCATCTGCATGGTTCATTTCACGACATGATCGTCAACAACCCCCGCGAACTCTCGGCTCTGATCACTCCCCGAGACAAACGCATCCGTACCCTGGCGGCTTCGCTCAAGAGTTACGAGAACGCCTATCTCTACGTGCGGGATCGCATCGCGGACGATCCTTCCCACCCGGCCATGCCGGCCGGTGACGTTGTCGATGAGGGGCGCGCCAGTTGTCTGGGAAAGGCCATCGTGCTCTGCAGTCTCTACCGTGCCCTCGGAAAACCGGCCTCGGAAGTGAGGATCGTGCTGGGTGAAGCCGACCTGCCCACCGGCGGTTTCGATCATGCCTGGATCGAGCTGGAGTATGACGGCAAGTGTCTGCAGCAGGATACCACCAACATCCTGGGGCACTTCGCCTTCGCACAGTTCAGCGGTGCCAACTATGTGGAAACCTTCATACGGGATGAGGAGTTCGTCGTGAACGATAAAAGCTTTGCCCTGGTTTCGCAGTTGAACCGGTTGAAAGGTGTAGGACACCCCAGTTTCTGAACAATCGTGCCGATGCCGGCGACAAATACATACTTTCAAGGAGTGTATAAATGAAGACAGCAATTCTGATGATGGCCCACGGCAGCCGTATTGCCGAGGCCAACGATGCTGCCCGCGAAGTGGCGGCGATGGTAAAGGAAATGACCGGCTTTGAAATTGTCGAGGTCTCGTTCCGGGAACTGCATCAACCCGATATCCAGTCCGGCATCGATGCCTGCGTTGTCCGCGGAGCCCGGCGCATCCTGCTGATGCCCTATTTCCTGTTCATGGGAGCCCATGTGCAGCATGACCTGCCGGAAGAGATCGAGGAGGCCAAGAAACGCCATCCTGCACTGATCATGGAGATGGGCGGCCACCTGGGGGCGCATCGCAAGCTGGCAGAAATCGAGAGCGAACGGATCGGTGAAGCTCTGGACAGGCTGGGGTGGCGCTGATGGATTCACTGGGCATGAAACCTGAGGAAATCGAAGCGGAGTCGTTCCGGATCATCGACAGCGAGGCCGGTGAGCATGGCTGGCCCCAGGCGGAATGGCAGGTCGTGCGCCGCGCCATCCACACCAGTGCAGACTTCGAATATGCCGGCTCGATGGTGCTCTCGGACGGCGTGATCGAGAAGGCGGTTGCCGCGCTGAAGAGCGGGGCCGGCATCGTGACCGACACCAACATGGCCCTGTCCGGCATCGCCAAGGCCCGACTGGCGCCTTTCGGTTGCAGCGTGGCCTGTCACGTGTCCGACCCGGATGTGGCCGAGCTGGCGGGCATGCTGGGCATCACCCGCTCCATCGCAGCGATGCGCAAGGCCGTGGCTGATCCCGCTAACCGCATATTCGTGATCGGCAACGCCCCCACGGCGCTGTTCGAACTGTTGCGCCTGATGCGGGAGGGGCAGGTCGAGCCGGCCCTGATTATCGGCCTGCCGGTGGGCTTCGTCGGCGCCGAGGAGAGCAAGAACGCTCTTGCTGCCGGCGGGCACGAAGTCCCCTTTATCACCAACATCGGCCGCAAGGGTGGCTCCAATGTGGCTGCCGCCGTGGTCAACGCGCTGGCAATCCTGGCGGCCGGGCAGCAATGAAAAAAGAGCTGCGCTCCGGCTACACCACCGGCGCCTGCGCTGCCGCTGCCGCCAAAGGCGCTGCGCTGATGCTGGCCCGGCAGGAGCCGGTCAGTGATGTCACGATTGAAATGCCGGGTGGTGAATCCGCCACTTTTGCGCTGCATGGACAGGTCTTCACCGAAAAATCAGCCGCCTGTTTCGTGATCAAGGATGCCGGTGACGATCCCGATGTCACCAACGGGGCCGAGGTCCATGCGGAGGTAACGTCAAATCCCCCACAGCCCCCCTTTGTCAAAGGGGGGGGCGAGATCACAATCGTTGGCGGAACCGGTATCGGCAGGGTTACCAAGCCGGGCCTGGCGGTCCCGCCCGGTGAATGGGCCATCAATCCGGTGCCGCGCCGGATGATTAAGCAATCGGTCAGAAGTGTTCTGTCAGAATTCAACCTTCAGCATTCAACCCTCTGCATTATCATTTCGATTCCCGACGGCGAGCAGCGTGCCAGAAAAACCCTCAACGCCCGCCTGGGAATCATCGGCGGACTCTCGATCCTCGGCACCACCGGCATTGTGCGCCCGATCTCGGCCAAGGCCTGGACCGATACCATCGATGCCGCGCTGGACGTGGCCAGGGCCTGCGGCTGTGATAACGTCGTGCTCTCCACCGGCCGCACCAGCGAACTTGCGGCCCAGCAGCATTTTCCCTCCCTTCCGGAAGAGGCCTGCATCATGATGGGCGACCACGTGGCCTACGCCCTTCAAGCCTGCGCGCTTCGCGGTTTCATGCAGCCGTTCATCGCCTGCCAGTTCGCAAAAATGCTCAAGATCGCCTGCGGATACCCCAATACCCATGCATCCGCATCTGAACTGGACTTGACCATGTTGCGGAAGTGGGCCGAAGCGGCCGGATCTGTCCCGGAAATCATCACTCTTATCAGTCAGGCCAACACTGCCCGCGAAATTGCAGTTGCCAGTGGTTTTGACTCCAAACTGATGAGAACCGTCGTCAGCCATGCCATTCAGGCCGCTTCACAGCATGCAACCGGTATTACGGTGCAGCCGCTGCTGTGCGGATATGAAGGCGATATGATAGAATCTGAAACCTGATTATAATAATCTGAAGGTGCTGTTGTAATGCCCATCGGCTCTCCCATCCTGCCCTTTGAAGGCTTTGTGCCTGTCCTGTCGAATCTCCGTATGAAATAATGTAATTAGAAAATCATGCAGCCAGATTGCTACAGCTTCTCAAAATACCAAAGTTAATAAGTCGGGTTTATTGTGTTGAATATCTGTCTGTGTTTATGATATCTGTTTATCATAAAACAGTGTTATTCATATTAAAGCCTGTTGCTGTTGCGAGGTTTCGTATGCTACGAAAAATGGCCGTTGTCATAGGTACCTGTTGTGTTTTCATGACGTTGGGCATCGTATTGTTTAGCACTGGCGTAGCTTATGCTGCCAGCTCGGCGTCAATTTATGGAGTAGTAAGAGATGCTGTAACCGGGATCGGAATCGCCGGTGTACGTGTGACGGCCAAACCTGTCACCAGCTACAACCTTTGCGATACAACCGGTGTTTCGGCCACAACCGACCTGGATGGATACTATGCCATAAACGGAGTTTACAGCGGTCCGTATCAGGTCCGCTTCGAAGTGGCGCCAGCCCTGACAGCTAACAGCACAGTAGCTGTTCCCAGCTATATTTCGCAATGGTATGGGGGGGGATCAGATGAAAAGGCCTCTACTGTTTTAAAGGTAGTCGCTCCGCAGGCACTTCAAGGTATTGATGCAATGCTGGATCGGGGAGGTTCCATTTCCGGAACGGTTTTCGATGCTGCCGGGCCGCTTGGTTCGGTACAGGTGACCGCCAAAGACAGTAAGGGCTTGAAAAGGATGGCCAGCTCGAATTTTGACGGCACCTACAGCATTGCGGGACTGCCGACAGGCTCATATACACTCTCTTTTGCCACGCAAAGCTCTCCATTTTTCCCTATGACCCAATACCTGCCTGTTACGCTACCTTCGCCGGTTTCAGTCACAGCTCCCATCAACACAACCGGAGTCGATCTGGTTTTTACGCAGCCTGGGGGGGCGATTACCGGCACATTGGCCGGTGCCGGCCCGTCTGACATGGTGGCTGTTTCAGCCCAGCTGAGGGGCAGCTCCAATCCAGCTGCATCGACCATGGTTTTCATGGGCGCTACAACATTTGAGATTGGCGGGCTTGTTTCCGGTATCTACGATGTCGTAATCAACGGTATAGGGTCTCTAAGCGGATTTCTGCCGGTACAAAAGAACGGAGTTGTCGTAACCGCACCCAATACGACCAATATTGGCAGTACCAGCCTGACCGTTGGCGGCAGCATTCAGGGTACTGTGAAAGCTGCTGCAGGAGCCCTGCCTGTCCCAAATGCCTACGTGATCGCATACCAGGGGGCAACGATGGCCGGTTTCGGATTCAGTTCGGCAGATGGGACATACGCAATCAGCGGCCTGCCGAGCGGCTCGTATACGGTTCAATTTTCATACTGCCAGGGTGGTTTGACTGAACAGTGGTATAACGGAAAAAACAGCCAGTCAACAGCGAACGCCATCGCAGTAACTGCACCTCAGACGGTTTCCGCAATCAACGGTACGCTTGATCTTTCCAGGATCCGTTTTGCCCCGGTTGCCCTGCCGCAGAATGTTCAGGTTGTTGCAGGTTCAGCTAAATCAATAACTCTCGATGCTGAGGAATATAATGGCAGCCGGCTTACGTATGCACTGGTGTCTCAACCTGCACACGGAACGGTCAGCGGCCTGCCGCCCAATGTGGTTTATACGCCCGCAGCCGGCTATTCCGGGGCTGATTCATTTGCTTTCAAGGTCAATGACGGAACCACTGATTCGAATGTTGCGGCTGTATCCCTGACGGTTGCTGCTGCTTCCCGGCAAATGAAAGGTGATGTCAACGGCGATGGCGTTATCAATATTTTCGATGTGCTCCTGACGCTACAGTATGTGGTCAACCTCGTGCCGCACACGGCCGAACTCCTCCAGGCTGCGGATGTGGTTCCGCTGGACCCGCTGAATCTGACGCCAATGGGAAATGGTGTAGTGGAAATTGCCGATGCACTGATGATCCTGAGGCGGGTGTTGCATCTTGAGCCCTGGGCGCCAACCGGTGGAGGAACAACACTTTCCCTGACCAGCCCTCCGGATGGTGCCCAGAGGGTACCTGTTGCTACGGCTGTACAGGCGGCGTCCTCAAAAATGCTTCAATCCGACTTGGTTAACAATGCAACCGTCAGCCTGCTGGAAATCGGCCCTTACGGTACTTTCTCCATTGGCGGCAGTGTAGTCTATGATCCGTCTCAGCAGTCCGTGTCATTTGCACAATCCGGTTTGGCTCCGGCTCGTACATACAAGCTCCGCTTTTCGGGCCTCAAGGATCTCGGCGGCGCTCCGGTCAGTGATGCGGTTTTTTCATTCCAGACTCTCAAAAACGCCCTCAAAAAGCATCTGCGGCTGAACCCGGATGGCACAACACACAAGTATTCCGAGTGCAGCATAGGTACCGGCGGTTCTGTGACCCGCTGTGTTGATTATGGCGGTGCTGGAACCGATAGTACCTGGTTTACGGCTGACGACACAATTATTACCGTTACCAGTTACGATTACAGCATCGACGGGAAAACAGCCCATGTCTTGATAGCCGCTGCCCCGGGCAGTGACGCCGTCTGGTTCACCGGTGACGATGTCATTGTCAATGGCACGAGCTACAACTATGATCCGTCAGGCCGGCTGGTCAGAGAGATAAATTACATTGATCCAGGCCCCGATAAGATACGCTTTACCGCAGACGATATCATCGGTGACTACACCGCCTATACCTATGACGCCAATTCGCGCCTGACGAGGTTTGTCAAGTATGGCGGCCCGGGAGCCGACGGGATCTGGCTCAGCGCCGATGACAGCGTGGCCGCTTACCGTGATTACCGATATGACGTATTGGGACGCACCAGTTCGTATGCAGCCTATGGAGCCCCAGGGCTGGACGGCGTGTGGTTTACCGGCGACGACACGCTGCTGACTTTTGAAAAATATATGCGCGATGGCAGTGGACTTGTCCGGTTCACAACTGATTTTTCTTCATTCGATTTTACAACTCAGTCAGGGAATGACCTTTTGGAGCGGGGAAGTCTGAAGGGGTACTGGCAAAACAATTTTGACAGCAGCGGCCGCCTGATGCGAAGTGATTATTATGGAGACACCGGGGCAGACAGCATATGGGGAACGGACGATGACAGCGTCTATGCTTACTGCGCTTACGTTTATGATGCCGGCAACAACAAAACCCGGAAAAACTGCTATGGCGGGCCGGGTGTCGACATGCAGTGGTTAACTGGTGATGACCTTCTGAAAACGGTAGACGAGTATGATACCAACTGGTAACGCCTTCATGGACAGAAACCGGCCTGTTCTGGTGTATTTGTTGCTGACTGCATCCGTATTCGTGGTTTATCTGAATGCGCTGTCCGGAACATTCCAGTTTGATGACTACAATATGATCGTTGCCAATGCCTCTGTTCACACATGGGGCGCCTGGCTTGAAAAAACAATGCGTGGCGGAATCCGCCCGCTTCTGAACCTTACCTATACGATGAACTGGGTTTCGGGTTCAGGTGTTTTTGGTTTTCATCTGTTGAACGTATTCATACATGCGACTGCGACTCTTCTTGTTTATGCGCTCTGCCGAAGATTCACCAGCTCCTGCCGGCAGGAGCTGCTTGCTCCTGATCACGCCCGGGCGGCATCTTTGCTGGCTGCCCTGCTGTTTGCCGTTCATCCGCTGCAGACAGAAGCTGTAACGTATATAACAGGGCGTTCTTCATCCCTGATGGCGATGTTATTCCTGGCCAGCCTGCTTGCCTACCTGCATGGTGTCGAAACAAAAGCCCGGCAGTGGCAGTTTGTGATTTCACCACTGCTTTTCATCGCAGCTGTTGCGGCAAAGGAAGTTGCCGTCTTTTTGCCGTTTGCCCTGCTTTTCTGGGAGCTCTGCGCCAACCGCACCGCCTGGAAGACCCTGCTTTTACGCCAAGCCGTACACTGGGTCTTGATGCTGATCCTGGTTGCCGTAATACTATCGCAGCCACGCTATGCCACGTTGTTTATGTACAGCCTGGAAATCCGTTCTTTTCATGATAACCTGTTCAGCCAGCTCAACGGGTTTTCCTATCTTGTTTCCCGCCTTTTCATGCCGGGAAGCCTTAACATAGATCCTGACATAAGAGTCGCGTCAGAGATGGATCTGCGGATGTATCTGACCCTGATCGTTTGCGCAGCAGCTGTCTTTGCTGCCTTCCTGAAACGGCACAGCCGCCCGTGGCTGATGTTTGCGCTGCTCTGGTTTGCCGTGGCCGTATTTCCCGGCAGCGCACTTATTCCCCGGGCCGATGTCGTGAACGAGCGCCACATGTATCTGGCAAATTTCGGCATATTCCTTTGCGCAGGCATAGAGACGGTCAGGTTGGGAGATTTTGTGCCGCTTGGGAACATTCATAAACAGGCGATTCTGGCGGTTATTATCTGCAGTCTCGGTGTATTCACCGTTATGCGTAACTTTGACTACAAAAACGAAATCGCTTTGTGGGAGAGCAGCGCAAGGTTGTCGCCGGGCAAATCCCGGGTTTTCAACAATCTTGGATGTGCCTATGAACTTGCCGGTCTGAAGCCTCAGGCAACAGCTGCATACTCACGTTCAGCAGCGTTGAACAGTGATAATCCCGTTGCCCTCAAAAACCTTGCCCGCAGCAGGTCAAAAATACTGGTAAACCATCAATAGCAATCGGCTGCCGATTCAATGGCGGCCGGCAGTTACAGGAGACGTGACATGACACGCAGAAATATACTCTCAAGATTCCTGGCTTCCTGGATGGCGTTTTTGATGGTGTTGTCGCCAGGCAGCATGTTCTTTCCGGCACACTTGTCCGCCTGTGACTGCGCCGACCTGATCGACCTTAAAAACATGCTTGACCTGATTGACGTTTATGAACGGGAGTATGCGAAGTCTGCCAAGGAAGCTGTAGATCATGTAAATATCAGCGGGCATACCGAGCAGATGTTCAGCACTGCAAATTACGATGCCCAGCAGGAAATGATGAGAATACCCGCAGCAGCAGTGCGTAACAGCAATGCCACCAACTTGGGGAAATGGGGCGCAGCTACGAGTACCATCGATTGCACTACAAGAGTGGATCAAGGCGGCTCTGCCTGCCTCGATCCAATATTGCTCCTGCATGAAAACGTTCACAGGCAGACCTGTCTGAAACAGAAAGCTTTTCTGACCAATCTCTGGACAACAGTGTATTGCATGGCTTCCGGTCGGTGCGATTATCGTGATGTTCTGTCACTTTCAGAAGTGTACCGGGAAGAGGTGGATGCCTATAAAATCCAGCGAGATGAAACTTTGAAGCAGATTGATCTGGCCAAACAGGATCTGACGAGCACTCCGCAACGGCAGTACACATGTGAGCAGAAGCTGAAAGCCATTGACCCGAACTATAAAAACTATCTCAAGGATGTCGTGGGCGCTGCATTCAACTGGCTGTTGCCGTAGTTCTGCTGAAGCGGGTTAATTATACGATACACAAAGGCCATGCTATGAAAATGACATCACTGGTTTACCGGGCTCTGGCAATTGCTTTAATAGTTCATTTCAGTTTAGCTGTTGCGGATGCTGCAACCTTGCTGCTGAAACTCAAAACAATAGGGACACTTCCCGCCAACGAACGAGTGGGCGGGTGGAGCGCCACCGTGCTGCTGCCGGCCTACGTGGCTGCACCGGTCAGCAGAGAACTCGATGCCTCGGCGTTTTATGCAAGCGGTGTGACTCCGTCTATTTTTTCTCTGGCCGGCAGCTACAATGTTCCTGATGCAAACTATACGGCGCCCTATATGGTGCTGACCTCGCTGGGAGACACTTCCAACCCCACAAACGGAACACTTACCGGTGAGGTTGCCACGCTCGTGCTAAGTCTTGCAGCCGGTGCTCCGCAGCCAGCCAAGACTGATTTTGCACTTGTCGATACTCTGATTTCGAAAGCCGCCGTGGGCTCTCCCGTTGCACCCGGGTTGAATTTTGATTTCGACCTCGTCATGTCAAATGCAAAACTGCTGTCTGTCGCTATTGCCGGCAGTGGCAGTGTTCACAGCGCAGACGGCAGTATCGCCTGCATTAGCGGGTCTACTACCGATTGCAGCCGCTTTTTTGCTAACAACACGTCCGTGACCCTGACTCCGACCGCTTCGTCATATTACACGTTTTCAGGCTGGAGCGGTGCCTGCACCAACAGTTCGGGCGGTTGCATTGTTACTTTGAGCAGCGATAAGAGTGTAACGGCAAATTTTAGTTTGCTGACTTTGCCGGCCGTTAGAATCGGTGGCGTCTCTCCTGCTTATATGAATCCGGCTACGCTGTCGAACACCTATCTGAACGCCCCTAATAACGCAGTAATTGAAATGAAAAGCGGGATTCTGGCAGAATCTTTTACGGCAAACCTGAACAAGAGCGTCACTGTCAGGGGGGGCTTTAATTCCGATTATACTGCCAATACAGGTAACACTGCCATCAGTGGGCCGCTGAATATTCAAGCCGGTTCAATTACGATAGATAATCTAACTGTTAATTAGTTGTGATGCTTCTATACGCGGGTCTTATGGAATTTTGCCCTGTTTTATTATTAGCAGTGTCGCTTACGACCGAGGTTGCTGAAATATTTTAATGCATGCAATCCCCAATTCCCTCCAGTCTCTCTATCAGGCATCATATTTGCTTTATCAAATCTCAAAGCACACTTGTGGCTCGAATTAGAGCCGGTTAGTCAGGTTTGCTGTACCGGTTTTTTACAGGGCACGTTTTTTCCAGTAAAGAAACGCGACTCGGTATCCTCAGTTTTTCGGGTAACTCATGAACAGATCGCACCGTTACATAACCTCGCTGCTCATGACCGTGGTCTATCTGTTGATCGTTTTCAGTCCACTGGCTCCGCTGGCGATGCAATCTAATCTGAGCCTCCATACCCATGGCGGCGAGTGTTCCGGCGATTGCAGGATCGATGGCTGCTCTCCCGAGCGCAGTGCCGCGCATACCTGTTGCTGCTGGCAGAGCAGGAAGAAAACGACCGGCGACGCTTTTACGGGGTCAGCTGGCGATTGTTGCGGAACCAGGCCGAAGCCCGCTGCTTCAAAGCCGGCTGGACATTGCCCCTCTAGCGTCGCGCATGACGATCACGATGAGCATGGAGACGTTTCGTCATCCGACGGCACAACTCAAGACAAAAGCCATTCGGCCAGTATCGGCACCCTTCCCTGCGGCAGCGGAAAACATATCGCCCTGTGGGGAGCGGAGAATGTGCAGCACCTGCCCTATCATTTCTCCGACGAGATTCATCTTCCGCTGGAGAACAGCACCCCGCAGCCAGAACCGGAAAACATGATTTCCCGCCATAACGAACCGCCTGATCCACCCCCCAGACGTTCCCTCTTGTCCTGAAGCATCCCGATTAGTTTCTACAATACGAGATTTCCACGCTTGATCTGCGCCTTTTCCGTCCGTGCGCGGAGTCTCACTTTTACAGGATTCAGGCACGTTGTCCGTTGTGACATCGTGATGATACCGGAGAGGGGTATATTACCCATGGAAACCAGGCACCAACAGATGTTGGCCAAGGTTCTGTCCCGGGCAATGAGTCCTTCGTCGGTCTGTATGCATAACGAATTGAGCGATCTCAAGGGTGGCAAGCTTCTGTCCCAGCTTACCTTCGAAGATTTTCAGGTTCTTTCCGCATACGCCAGACGAACGATGCAACCGGTCTGCAAGCCGGTGGCAGATGAGCCTGTCTGACAGATTTCACTTTTAAACCGTTTCAGATATGCTCCGCTTATGTCCTGGCGGAGTGTATCTGAACAATCTGACCCTTAATCAGGAGGATTCAATGAACCATTTTATTTCAGTGCTGGCCGGCACCGCATTGATTGTTTCCGGCACCCTGCCGGCATTGGCCGAAACTGTGCTGGATGAAATTACCGTCAGGGGCAGCAAGGAACCGGCGCAGGAGGAGAGTCTTTCCGTGCGCGAGATTCGCGAAAGCCCCGCCAGGGATATGGGTGAGGCGATGAAAAGCATCGAGGGGGTCTCCTCGGTCCGCAAGGGAGCCATCGCCAATGATCCGGTGATCCGCGGTTTTCAGAAGGACAATATCAACGTGCTGATCGATGGCATGCGCATTCATGGCGCCTGCCCTTCGCGTATGGATCCTCCCTCGTTCCATGTGGATTTTGCCGAGGTTGATAAGGTGCGCGTGGTCAAGGGCCCCTATGATCTCTCCAATCCCGGCAGCATGGGCGGCATGATCGATGTCACCACCCGCAGGCCGCGTCAGGGGTGGGGCGGCGACCTGTCCCTGACCTACGGTTCCTGGGACACGGTCAACGCTTCCGCAATCGGTTCCTACGGCGGCGATAGTTTTGATGCTCTGCTGGGATATGCCTACAAGTATTCCGGCGTGCCGGAAGCTGGTGATGGCAAGCGGATCACCGATGTCTATCCGGCGACCAGCCCCAACCGCTACCGGAGCAATGCCGTCGATTCCCACGCCTATGAGATCAACACCGGCTGGTTGAAGTTCGGATACAAGCCGACCGCAAATTCACGTACCGAGCTGGCCTACAGTTACCAGGACGCCGATCATGTGCTCTATCCCTATCTGAAGATGGATGCCGACTATGACCGCACCAACCGCCTGAACTGGAACTACAACGTCAAGGACATATCAGCCACCATCCGTGAAATTAAATTACAGGCCTATTGGGACCGGGTCGGCCATCTGATGGATGATCGCCTGCGCATGAGTTCCACGGCGAGCATGATGGTTACGCGCCCCTACTCGATGCAGACCGATGCGCGCACCGAGGTTATCGGCGGCAAGGCCGCAACAACCATCAAACTGGCTGGCGGCGAGTTCAGCGGCGGCATGGATTACTACACCCGCAACTGGAACGCACTAAACCAGAGGGCCATGTACACCGCCGCTGTTCCCTACAGCACCCTGAACATGATTCCGGATGTCTATGCCGATAATCTGGGAGTGTACGGTGAGTATGAATATCCGCTGGCTGAAACGCTTCGTCTCAGGGGGGGGCTGCGTGGCGACTTTACCTGGGTCAAGGCCGATAACGGTAACCCGCTGGTCACTGCCGGAACCAACACCGACTTTCAGAATGTCAGCGCCAATCTGCAGTTGACCTATACTCCGATCAAGGGACTGGACCTGTTCCTGGGCTTCGGACGCGGCACACGCACGCCCGATCCGGAGGAGTTGTACATCATCGTGCCGGCCGCGCCACCGGCGGTAACCTGGAAAGGCAATCCGGACCTGAAGTCCACCGTCAACCACCAGGCCGACCTGGGAATGAAATTCAGCGCTGAGCGCTATTACGTTTCCGCGTCGTTCTTTTACAGCGACCTGACTGACTATGTTAATTTTTACAGTCCTTCGGCGACATCCAAGAGTTATCAGAACATCCATGCCCGCATGTGGGGCGGCGAACTCGGCAGCCAGATATCACTGCCTATGGATATCTATCTGAAGGGCGCGATGTCCTATACCCAGGGAGAAAACCTGACTGACGACCGCCCGCTCTCGGAGATTCCGCCGCTACGCGGTTTGATTGCGGTCCGATACGACAACGGCACCTTTTTCGGCGAGTTGACCGAAAACCTGACCAGGGAACAGGACCGGGGCGATGGTGGTCTGAATGAAGCGAAAACCGCCGGCTGGGCCACCACCGACATCAAGTTCGGCTACAATTACCGCGCCCTGTCGTTTTACGCCGGTGTGAACAACCTGTTTGACCAGTATTATGTCAGCCACCTTTCATATCTGCGCGACCCGTTCTCTGCCGGGGTCGGGGTCAAGGTGCCTGAAAACGGACGGAACTTTTATCTGACTGCAACTTACCGTTTCTGAAGTCTTTCCCGAGGGGGGCTGCGGCCCCCTGCAAGGAGGATGTGATGATTCCTTATATGGGCCACAATAACGCTATCGACCGCTATTTCTGGAGAGCGGTACCGTTCTCGCTGCTGCTGCATCTGCTTCTGGGGGTGTGGTTTGCCAGGGGGATTTCGGTCATGCAGCAGGTGTCCACACCGAAGGTGATATCGGTCGAGTTGCGAGAGTCGCCCCCTTCGCCCCGGTCACCGCCGGTGGCAGGGCCGCGGGAGCCGGCGCCTCGCCCCGTGGCTGCGCCGGTTGTCCGTGCCAAGGCTCCTGTAATTCGCCCGCCATCTCCGCAGCTGTCAATCGTCAGCCGGCAAGTGCCGCCCGCTGTCGATGTTCCGGAAGCGGCAGTGGAGGTGCCGGCGCAGCATCCGCTGGCTCAGACCGCTGTCGTACGTCCGGCGGATTTGCATAAGATGGCGACTTCGATGCCGACTATGACAGGCAAGGCGGTTGCCAATGTCGTGCGACCGGTCGAGCAGGTGGTGCCGGTGAAGGATCCGGGCCGCGCGGAAGCTGTCTCCAAGGCATATTTTTCAAGGGTCCGCTCACATCTTGAGCGGAACAAAGAATATCCTGTTCTGGCTCTAAGGGGGCGGCTCGAGGGAACTGTCACAGTCCGTTTTACCATTCGAAATGACGGATCCGTCGGCTCGGCCGGGATCGTAAAAAGTTCAGGATATAACCTTCTTGATCAGTCCGCCTTGAGAACCGTGCATGTCTCGGCGCCGTTCCCGAACCCGCCGGATACGACTGGTTCCAGGGATACCAGCGTCAGCGTGCCGCTGGTATATAAAATGGATTTATAACCCCGCTGAATTGTTTATGTAAAATTTTGTATATTCACGTCGTAGAATATGTATCGTTTTTTTTTTATTTGTAAGTTATATTGCAAACTCAAATTAAAATATTAAAAGGAGAACACTCATGAAAAGTTTTCTACTTATTATCGCTGTGTCCTGTGTCGTTTGCATTGGCAGCGCCATGGCGGAGCAGAAAGCGGGTCACATGGAAGGGCATCAGCACGGCGCTGCCGTTGCCGCGTCCGAGTCGATGCATGCCGATGTGAAAAAGCATAATGCTTGTGCGCATTGCGGAATGGACCGTGAGAAATTTTCCCATTCCCGGATGCTGGTAACCTATGCGGACGGCACCTCTGTCGGAGTCTGTAGTATCCACTGTGCCGCGATTGAGCTGAAGGCCAGCAAGGGTAAACCGGTCAAGTCGCTGGAAGTCGCGGACCTGGATACCAAAAAACTGATCGATGCCGAAAAAGCCTTCTGGGTGATCGGTGGCGACCGAAAAGGGGTCATGACCAAGACTCCTAAATGGGCCTTTGCCAAGAAAAGCTCGGCGGCGGCTTTCATAAAAAAGAGCGGTGGCAAGCTGGCAACCTACAAAGAGTCGTTGGCACTGGCTGAAAAGGATTAGTGTTCCATGTATCGAATAATCATAATACTGGTTCTGGCATGCGTCCTGACGGTTACGGGCGCGGATGCTGCCGGCAAGGGGGGGAGCCCGGTTCCCCTCAATGCAAAATGTCCGGTTTGCGGCATGTTCGTAGCCAAATACCCGGATTGGACCGCCAGTGCCAGATTCAAGGATGGTACCACCCATTACTTTGATGGCCCCAAGGATCTGTTGGCGTACTATCTGGATCCGTCGCGATATGGGAAGGGCAGACGTCAGGCCGACATTGTAGCACTGTCCGTGAAAGAGTATTACTCTTTGGGGATGATCGATCCGCGTGGCGCCTTTTTCGTGCTTGGCAGCGATGTTTACGGTCCGATGGGTGGCGAGCTGATACCGTTCAAAACCGAGAAGGACGCAATGGCATTCAAGATTGACCACAAGGGCAAGCGCATCGTCCGCTTCAACGAAATCACCAGTCAGTTGATCAAAACCCTGAACTAATGAGGCTACAAGCTTATTACTAGCCTCCTAATCACAAAGAAAATCATGCGCCGATCCATTCAATTTATGGTTTTTACCGCAGTCAACCTGGCGCTGTTCAGCCTGCTCCCGCTGCATGCCCGTATTGCGCAAAGCACGGCCGACGCCGAACTGATAGCTCAGACAGCACCATTGCGAAGGCTGCAGCTGACCGACCTCTGTCTTTCCAGCGAGGCGCGTTATACCCGGCATCTCTCGCTGGCGGACCGCCATGCGCCATTTCAGGAACATCCGTTGGCGTTGGAACATTTTCCTTCCGGATCCCTGATCCTGCCAACTTCTCAGCCACACGTGATCCCATGAATATTGTTTTTGAACGGCACCTGAATATCCTGGATTTTACACTGTCATCGCTTTTACGTCGGAAGGGGAAGAATCTTTCGCTGCTGACAATGTATCTGATGGTGATTTTTATGTTGGCTTCGCTGGTGTTCTTTGTCACCGCGCTGAAGCGCGAGGCGGCAATCTTGCTGAGAGATGCTCCTGACATGGTCGTTCAGCGACTGGTGGCCGGCCGGCAGGACCTGGTTCCCACCCAGTATGCCGATTCGATCGCTTCGATAAGGGGGGTCAACGGAGTTCGTCCCCGGTTATGGGGTTACTACTACGACGGTTTGAACGGAGCCAACTATACCATTGTTGCCGATGACTATATGGCGTCCTCACCGGAAAGCGCCGTGATCGGCAATGGTATTGCCAGGTCGCGCAGCATGGTTGTCGGTGACCTGTTGCCGTTGATAAGTTATGACAAAGCACCGCTGATGTTACAGATCAGGAGTATCCTGCCGAGCGAGTCGGATCTGATGGCGGCCGACCTGATCGTGATCACATCCGAGGATTTTCGCACACTGTTCAAGTTTCCGACCGGATTGGCCACCGATTTGGCGGTGGACGTGGGCAACCCCAAGGAACTGGCCACCGTTGCAGCCAAGATCGCCCAGCAATTTCCCGACTCCCGTCCGATCCTGAAAAGCGAAATTCTGCGTACCTACCAGGCCATCTTCGACTGGCGCGGAGGCATGGTCGTGATCATCCTGGCCTCGGCGCTGCTTTCGTTCGTGATCTTTGCCTGGGACAAGGCCACCGGCCTTTCGGCCGAAGAGCGCAAGGAGATTGGCATCCTGAAGTCGATCGGCTGGAGCACTTCCGATGTGCTGCTGCTCAAATTCTGGGAAGGGGTGGTCATTTCGTTAACGGCATTTTTGCTGGGAGTGGTTCTGGCCTACGGGCACGTTTTCTTTCTGTCAGCGCCGCTCTTTGCCCAGGCGCTAAAAGGATGGTCCGTGATTTATCCCGATTTCCGTTTGTCTCCGAATGTGGATGGTTACCAGCTGGCGGTTCTCTTCTTTCTGACGGTGGTTCCTTATACGGCCGCAACAGTGATTCCCTGCTGGAGGGCGGCCACGACCGACCCTGATTCTGCCATGAGGTCCTGACGTGATTGAACTGTCATCTGTTACCAAAACCTTCAACAGCGGGAAACCCAACCAGTTCACGGCGGTGGACAATGTCAGTCTGACAATTGAACCGCAAAAGGTTACCGTTCTGAAAGGGCCGAGCGGGTCGGGAAAAACCTCGCTTCTGACCGTGATCGGTTGCATGGCGCGCCCGAGTTCCGGCCGGATCTTTCTGCGCGGGATCGAGGCGGCCTTGAAGTATCAGCAGGAAAGTGACGGGCAGGTTGAAATCACCAGCCTGCCGGAGAGCTTTCTCAATGATATCAGGCGGGACACTTTCGGTTTCATCTTCCAGCAGTTCAACCTGATCAAGGGGATCAGCGTGCTGGAAAACGTGATGCTGCCGGCTTATCCGTCCGGCGAAAGCCGCAACGATATCCGTTGCAGAGCATTGGAACTGCTGGAGATGTTCAGCATCACCCGCCACGCCGGACAACGGGTGGAACTGCTCTCGGGCGGCGAACAGCAGCGGGTCGCCATCGCCAGGGCGTTGATCAACAATCCTTCCATCGTAATTGCCGATGAACCAACCGCTCATCTGGATTCAAAGCTCTCCTACGAGTTCATGGCTATCGTCGAAAAGCTGAAAAATGCCGGGAAAACGATCATTATCGCCAGTCACGACCCGATCGTTTTTGACGCTGCGCTGACCGACATGCTGATTGAAATGCGGGATGGCTCTATCGTGGAAAGCCGGAAACGCTCATGATCATGCATCCCGCAGCCCTGGCGCTTTTGGCGACCGCCCTGCTGGTTTCCGGCATGGGAGTGCATGCCGGCTACCAGGGCATGCGCATTCTGGCAAAGTGGGATATCCGCAGCGGCAGCGAATTGCAGCTGGAGCTGGAGCGCAAGACCTATCTGGTCTCGACCGTGATGAGCAATATCCTGGTTTTCCAGTTGATGTCGCTTTTCCTTTATATCTACACCGCCGACAGCCTCTACCCGTTGTTCACCGGCGCCATGTGCGCGGCCGGATCGCTTAATGCCAACTCCTTCGGCTATCCGGTGCTGTCCCTCAAAGTACTGAATTTTCTTCTGGCAGGGGTCTGGCTGATTGTAAACTACGCTGACAACAAGGGGTACGACTACCCGCTGATCAAGATCAAATATGAACTGCTCAATCTTCTGATCCCTCTGCTGATGCTGGAGAGTTTTCTGCTTCTGGGCTATTTTGCCGGCATAAAACCGGATATCATCACCTCCTGCTGCGGCAGCCTTTTCAGCCACGAGTCCGGCAGCTTCAGCGGAGAAATAGCCGCTCTGCCGCATATTCCGATGAAAATCGCTTTCTTCTCCGGCATCGCGCTGACCTTTGTCAGCGGATTGTTTTTCTTCTTCAAGGGGCGGGGGGGCACACTGTTTTCTGTAGTAGCGATCCTGACCTTCCTGGTCTCCGCTGCAGCGCTGGTGTCGTTCGTCTGTCTCTACTTCTACGAACTGCCGACCCATCACTGCCCGTTCTGTCTGCTGCAGAAGGAGTATGGTTATGTCGGATATGCCATGTACGCAACGCTGCTGGGCGGAGGAGTGGCAGGGCTGGGAACCGGAGTGCTGATGCCGCTCAAAAAGCATGGCAGCATGGCGCAGATCATCCCGCCGTTGCAGCGCCGGCTGGCGCTGGTGACGCTTTTTTGCTATTTGCTGTTCACCTTGATCGCATCCTGGAAGATGTATTTTTCGGCGCTCCGCATGGGGTGAATCATGTCAATTGTTTCCGAAGTCTGGATGTTGACAAGTTGGTTGATCAGATTAACTTACCCGAGAATTTTGCATGAGCCATCCAATGCCCTTTAACGACCAACCCCGCCCCCGCCGGAATTGACCGCGCGGGGGCGTTTTTTTTCTCCCCAGCACAAAAAAATATGCTAGTATTCCGATTTCTTTACGCCAGCTCATGGAGGTTGCCATGCCACAATTCTTTGAAGGAAATCTTGATGCCAAGGGGCAGAAGTTCGGCATCGTTGTCAGTCGTTTCAACAGTTTTATCTGCGAACGCCTGCTGGAGGGCGCGGTTGACGCGCTGGTCCGGCATGGCGCCGATGATGCCGATATCAGCGTTGCCCGCGTTCCGGGGGCATTCGAGATTCCTCTTGCCGCCAAGAGGATGGCCGAAGCCGGAAAGTATGACGCACTCATCTGCCTGGGTGCGGTTATCCGTGGTTCCACGCCGCATTTTGATTATGTGGCTTCGGAAGTCTCCAAGGGTGTGGCCAGCGTGTCGCTTGACAGCGGCGTGCCGATCGCCTTTGGCGTGCTGACAACCGACACCATCGAGCAGGCCGTGGAACGGGCCGGCACCAAGGCCGGCAACAAGGGCTTCGAGGCCGCGGTCACCGCCATCGAGACAGTCAATCTGTTCAAGGCGCTTAAATAATGGGACTGAGGCGAGAAGCGCGTGAGCTGGCGCTGCAGATGCTCTATGCACTGGATGCGAATTCATCGGCCGGGGTGCGGGATACTTTTGTGGCTTTCCGTGAAGAACAGGACGAGGTGACCGCCAGGGTCAGGGTGTTTGCCGAAGAGCTGGTGCAGGGGGTCATGAGCCGGCGGGATACGATTGATGAAGCGATCAAGGCCCGCTCCAAGAACTGGGCTTTGGCCCGCATGCCGCGCGTGGACCTGAATGTGATGCGTCTGGCGGCCTACGAGCTGATGTATTGCCCCGATATACCCAAGAAGGTCAGCATCAACGAGGCGATCGAGATCGCCCGCCGTTTCGGCGACAAGGAATCTCCGGCTTTCGTGAACGGCATTCTGGACGAGATCGAGGCCTGTGCAAAAACTGAAACAACCGGCGAGGAACAATGAACGATATAAAAGTAGGTCTGATAGGATTCGGCAACATCGGCGCCGGCGTTGTCAAGCTGCTGCGCGAGAATGCCGACGTTATCCGCAATAAGGTCGGTGCCGGGATCGTGCTGAAGCGTATCGCCGATCTGGACATCACCAGCGACCGGGGTGTCGCGGTCGATCCCTCGATTCTGACGACCGATGTCAACGAGATCTTCAATGATCCCGAGATTTCGGTGGTGATCGAACTGATCGGCGGTTATGAGCCGGCCAAGAGTTTCGTACTCAAGGCGATCGAAAACGGCAAGCATATCGTCACCGCCAACAAGGCCCTTCTGGCCCTGCATGGCAACGACATCTACTCCGCCGCCGCCCGCAAGGGGGTCGAGGTGCAATTCGAGGCTTCCGTCGGCGGCGGCATTCCGGTGCTGACCGCGATCAAGAGCAATCTGGCGGCCAACCGTTTCGGCAGCGTATTCGGCATCATGAACGGCACCTGCAACTATATCCTGACCCGCATGACCCAGGAGGGGGCCGATTTTGCCGAGGTGTTGCAGGCGGCACAGGATCTGGGCTACGCCGAGCCGGACCCGACCTTCGATATCGAAGGGGTTGATACGGCCCACAAGCTGGCGGTGCTGGTTTCGCTCTGCTTCGGCACCCGCATCGATTTCAACAGCATCTACACCGAGGGCATCACCAGCATCAGCGGACTGGATGTGAAATTTGCCAAGGATTTCGGCTATCGCATCAAGCTGCTGGCGATCGGCAAGTTCTGCGACGGACAGGTGGAGGCCCGCGTGCATCCGACCATGATTCCTCTTCACAACCCGCTGGCCGATGTGAACGGGGTCTTCAACGCCATCCGCCTGACCGGTGATTTTGTCGGCCCGGTGATGTTCTACGGCCGCGGCGCCGGACAGAACCCGACCGCCAGCGCGATCGTGGGCGATCTGATCGGTCTGGCCCGCAGTATTCAGGCCGGAGCCGGACGTCGCATGGCTCCGCTCGGTTTTCTGGATGCCTCGGTCACCGACCTGCCGATCAAGCCGATGGCCGAGATCGTCAGCAAGTACATGCTCCGCTTCAGCGCGCTGGACAAGCCGGGCGTGCTGGGAACCATCGCCGGATCGCTGGGCAAGCACGGCATCAGCATCGAGTCGATGGTCCAGACCGCCCATGAGTCCGATGACTCGGCCCCGGTGCCGATCGTGATCATGACCCACGAAGCGCGGGAAGGTTCAATACAGCTGGCACTGTCTGAAATCGACCAGCTGGACATAATTTGCCAGAAAACCGCTTTCATACGGATTGAGGACAATCTGGAATAATACTGAAATTATTTGGGAGGGAACCATGAATACCAAAATTCTGCTCAGCGAAGATCAGATCCCCAAACAGTGGTACAACATCATCCCCGATATGCCCGGCCCGCTGGCGCCGGTCATCAACCCCCAGACCCTCAAGCCGGTCACTCCGGAAGACATGCTGGCGATTTTCCCCATGTCGCTGATCGAGCAGGAGATGTCGCCCAACCGCTGGATCGATATCCCCGACGAGGTCCGCGACATCTACAGGCTGTGGAGGCCGTCGCCGCTGTTCCGGGCGCACCGGCTGGAGAAGGCTCTGGGAACACCCGCCAAGATCTATTACAAGTACGAGGGCGTTTCGCCGGCCGGTTCCCACAAACCCAACTCGGCCATTCCCCAGGCCTACTATAACAAGCAGGCCGGCATCCGCCGCCTGGCAACCGAGACAGGCGCCGGCCAGTGGGGCAGTTCGCTGGCCCTGGCCTGTTCCATGTTCGGCCTGGAATGCACGGTCTACATGGTCAAGGTCTCCTGTAGCCAGAAACCGTACCGCAAGAGCATGATGCAGCTGTGGGGGGCGCAGGTGATTCCGTCGCCATCCGAATTCACCAACGCCGGTCGCGCGATCCTGGCCCACGATCCGGACTGCCTCGGCAGCCTGGGAATCGCCATCTCGGAGGCGGTCGAAGATGCCGCCAGCCACGCCGACACCAACTATGCCCTCGGCAGCGTGCTGAATCACGTCTGTCTGCACCAGACCGTGATCGGCCAGGAGGCCCAGGCCCAGTTGAAGATCGCCGGAGATTATCCGGACGTGGTGATCGCCTGCTGCGGCGGCGGTTCCAACTTTGCCGGACTGGCCTTCCCTTTTATCGCCGACCGGGCCAACGGCAAAAAAGTACGCTGCGTGGCGGTGGAGCCGGCCTCTTGTCCGACCCTGACCAAAGGGGTCTACGCCTTCGATTATGGCGATACCGCCAAGATGGCGCCGATCTCGATGATGTACACCCTGGGCCACGACTTCATGCCCCCCGGCATCCATGCCGGCGGTCTGCGCTATCACGGCGAGTCGCCGCTGGTTTCGCAGCTGTACCACGCCGGCCAGATCGAGGCCAAGGCCTACAAGCAGAACTCCTGTTTCGAAGGCGCGCTGCTGTTTTCGCGTTGCGAGGGAATCGTCCCGGCGCCCGAGTCCTCCCATGCCGTGCGGGCCGCGATCGACGAGGCGGTTCTGGCCAAGGAGGAAGGCAAGGAGCGGACGATCCTGTTCGGTCTCTCCGGCCACGGCCAACTGGACATGGGCGCCTACGACGCCTATCTCTCCGGCAACCTGGAAGATTACGAGTACCCGGACGAAATGGTCAAGCAGGCTCTGGAAAGGCTGCCGAAGATAAGTCTTTAAGAGCGAATCCAGTATTCGTGTTGCTGCATAAACATGGGATGCCGATATGATCACTGAAAACGACAGAGCGATTATCATGCAGTGTGCGAAAAAGTACAACGTCTCGTCTGTTGTTGTATTCGGGTCCTCTCTTGATGAAAGTGGAGATGCTCATGATATCGATCTTGGCGTGAAAGGCCTTGACCCAGGGCTGTTTTTTAAATTTTATGCCGAGTTGTTCAAGCGTTTGTCAAAGTCGGTTGACCTTGTAGATATTAGCAGGAAAACTCTCTTCAACGAGCTTGTGGAGGAATCCGGAGTTCGTATCTATGGATAATCTGCCGAAACAGATAGCTGCAGAGGTGGAAAATGCTTGAAGAAGCGCCACTGGAACCTTTGGCTCAAAATATTCCGGGGATCTGGTCAAAGTTTATATCCGAGGTGGCACAAAGTTTCGGAGTCAATCTTGAGTAAACTCTTTCAGATACTTTTCCATGTTCCATGAGTCAGGCATGATCAAAATCAAAATCTGCGGCATAACCAACATCGAAGACGCCCTGGCGGCGGTGGAAGCCGGGGCCGATGCTCTCGGTTTTGTCTTTTACAACAAATCCCCCCGCAACATCTTTCCCGACCAGGCTACCGCGTTGATCCGCCGCCTGCCCCCTTTTGTGCAGACGGTCGGGCTGTTCGTCAACGAAGAACCGGAGGTGGTCAACGGCATCGCCGACCGCTGCGGCCTGGACATCGTTCAGTTGCACGGGGATGAAACCCCCGCATACTGCAGCGGCGTCAGACGCCGCTTGATCAAGGCGTTCAGGGTGAAAGACGAAACCTGCCTCGACCTGATCAACGGCTATGATGTTGCCGCCTGCCTGCTGGATGCCTGGTCGCCCACCGCCTACGGCGGCACCGGTAAAACCTTCAACTGGGAGATTGCCGCCGCTGCTGCGGCTTCAAAACGTATCATCCTGGCCGGGGGGCTGACTCCGGAAAATGTCGCCGCTGCGGTAAGAGCGGTCCGCCCCTATGCGGTGGATGTCTCCAGCGGAGTCGAATCGGCGCCGGGCATCAAGGATCCGGAGAAGATGCGCAGCCTGGTCCGCAATGCCCGCAGTGCAGACCTACCGTCTGAAATGCAGACCGTCCAATGAATTTTAGCCTGTTCAGCCAACGCTACGGACGTTTCGCGTTCCTGATTCCCCTGACGGTAGCCATCGCGATCAGGGGCTACCTCTACCATCTTCCGGGCATTACCTCCGACGGCCACATCTTTCTGCAAATCGCGCGCAACATCCGCTATGGAATCGGTCTGGGCTGGCAGGGGGGCTGGGTGCCGCCCTTCCATTCGATGCTGATCGCGATCACCAGCATGATTCCGGGAGTCGCCCATATTCAGGCTGCCGCGGGATTTGTAGCGATTACCATGGGTGTGCTGGCTTCACTGGCCACTTATGCTCTGGCGGCCGGGGTCTTCAACCGCACGATTGCCGTGGCCGCGGCCACGCTGGTGGCGGTCTTTCCGCATTTCATCTTCATGAGTTTTAGCCCGGAATCGGAGATTACCTACACCGTGCTGCAGCTAACCTCGCTGGCGTTGATCCTGACAGCGGTCAAGCGCCGTTCGATGCTGATGGCCGCTCTGGCGGGAGCCTTTTTTTCAATGGCCTACATGGCCAGGTCAGAGGGTTTCCTGGTGATGGTGATGCTCTTGGGGCTGCTGTGCGCCTCCGAAGGGATTCGCTTTTACCGCTCGTCCGTATTCAGGTTGAGCGCGGTCGCGCTGGTGGTGTTTTTTATCGTAGCGGCGCCTTATCTGGGCTTTCTGAAGAAAGAGTACGGGGCTTTCGTGATCAGTCCAAAGTCCACCTATGTGCTGATCTGGATGCAGTCGCGCATCTATCATGACAATGACAAGGGTGAAACCGGTAACGAGGATCTCTGGGGCCTATCTGCCGACGGCCGGCTGAAATGGCAGAAGCCGAGCGGCCTGCGGGACATCGCCGCCTACTTGATGTCGCACCCGGCCAAGAGCCTTCAGGTCTATCTCCATAACCTGTCAACGGAGATTCCGGGCCGGATTCCCAACAACAGCGGCTGCCAGCATTATCCGCAGGTCTATCCGATCTACCTGGTGATTCCCTGCCTGTTCGTTGCGTTCCGCAGATGGGGGGATTTATCGGCGCAGAAAAAGATCATCCTGTTTTCGCCGCTGCTGCTGCTGCTGATCCTGCCTGTCTTTACCGATGGCTGGTGGCGCTATCTGGCCCCTTACACGCCGCTGATCGTGATCGGCGCTTGCGCCGGCATATTCGAGGCGGCCGGATTGTTTGCCGATCGTTGTTCCCGGCCGGATAGCCGTGTCGCGAGCGGTGTCTGCCTGTCGATTGCCGCCGCACTTTCGTTGTACTATGTCAGTCTGACGACCGTTGCTCCCAAGGCTGCGGTCCCGGCCACGGTTTCGGATAGGCTGATATACGCAGAGGAAACCAGAAAAGCGGCCGAAACTGGCCCCAGGGTTTTCGGCCCGGGACGCAACTACATGGTGCCCTGGAACAAGATGATCTACTATCTGGACGGCCTCTGGACCGCGGAGCCGGTGGCAGATTATTTCAGCCAGCTGCAGTATGCGCGTAAAAACGGCGTGGAGTACATCGTCAGGGAGTTTTTTGACAGCGTGACCGATGATGAGCTTAAAGCGGCTCCACCCGGCATCAGCCTGGCGACGGTGTATCGTTCCCAGCGGATAAACTACGGCGTGGCATTTTACCGCGTGCACTACTGAATCACGATGCAGACCGTTTCCGATACACAGCCCCGTTGCAGCTTCTGCTGCTCCACCGCGCTTCAATTAAAACTGGGGCCGGTGTCCCGTCACGGGGAAAAGTACAGCGTGTATTTCTGCCCGGAGTGCCGGATCGGTATCACCTGGCCCCGTCCGGACGGGCAGACCCTGGCGCGGCTCTACGCGCCGGGAGAGTATCGGGCCGACCAGGGCAAGCGTTTCATTGCGCCGATCGAGTTTCTTTTCGAGCTGCACAAGAAGTGGCTGATCTGGCGCATCAGCAGCAGCATGAACTCCGGCAGGATGCTGGATGTGGGCTGCGGCAGCGGCTTTCTGGCCTCGCTCTTCGCCGGGGCCGGCTGGGACGTGACCGGTGTTGAACGTGATGACGATACCGCGATCCATGCCAGGGAAACCTACCGGATCGCGGTCGTGACCGATATCGACGATGCTCGCGGCCCTTTCGACCTGATCATGGTCAATCATGTGCTGGAACACCTGGACGATCCGTTGCGGATGCTGGAAAAAAGCAGGGAACTGCTTGCTCCCGGCGGAAAGCTGATCATCGCCGTGCCGAACTTCAGTTCGCTGCAGGCCATGGTCGGAGGCGCCGGCTGGTTTCACCTGGACATGCCGTTTCACCTGTACCATTTCAGTGAACAAGGGTTGGTCGGCCTGCTGCATAAAGCCGGCTTCAGCGTGGTCGAAAGCTCGCATGCTGACTGGATCCAGAATATATACGGCTGGCTGCAGTCGCTCCTGAACCGGGTCGGTATCTCCCACAATGCCCTGTACGATCTCTTGCGGATGAAGGGTAGGGGCATCTCCGTATCTGCATGGATCTCGCTTTTGTGCTGCCTCTGGGCGGTCCCTCTGGCCATGTTCGGAATCTGCATCGAACGGGTATGCCGCACCGGCGGAGTCGTCCGCTGCAGCGCGGTTGTATCCGATGAGAAGCGCGAAATACTAAAGTAAGCTACCGCTTGACTAACTACGTTGGAAATAATTGGAGCCGCTATGAAATATCCTGACAAGAACGGACACTTTGGCCAGTTCGGCGGGCGCTATGTCCCCGAAACCCTGATGCCGGCGCTGCTGGAACTGGAACAGGCCTACGGGCATTACCGGCATGACCGGGAGTTCAAGCAGGAATTCGAATATTACCTGCGTCAGTACGTCGGTCGGCCGAACCCGCTCTACTTTGCGGAAAAACTGACCGGAAAACTGGGTGGGGCCAAAATCTACCTCAAGCGGGAAGACCTGAATCACACCGGCGCGCACAAGGTCAACAACACGATCGGGCAGGGGCTTCTGGCCCGGCGGATGGGCAAGAAACGGGTCATTGCCGAGACCGGCGCCGGGATGCACGGCGTGGCAACCGCCACGGTCGCAGCCCTGTTCGGCATGCAGTGCGAAGTGTTCATGGGCGAAGAGGATACCCATCGCCAGGCGCAGAATGTTTTCCGCATGAAACTTCTGGGGGCCAAGGTAACGCCGGTCACCGCCGGAACCGCCACGCTCAAGGACGCCATGAACGAGGCCATGCGCAACTGGGTCACCACGATCCATGAAACCTTCTATGTGATCGGCACCGTGGCAGGGCCGCACCCCTATCCGATGATGGTGCGCGATTTCCAGTCGGTGATCGGCCGGGAGGTCAGGCGTCAGCATGTGAAAGTCGAGGGGCGTCTGCCCGACTACCTGGTGGCCTGTGTCGGCGGCGGCAGCAACGCTCTGGGGCTGTTCTACCCCTTTCTCAAGGACAGTGCCGTCCGCATGATCGGGGTCGAGGCTTCCGGATACGGCATCGAAACCGGCAAGCACGCCGCTCCGCTCTGCGCCGGTTCGCCCGGCATACTGCACGGCAACAAGACCTACCTGCTGCAGGACCAGCACGGCCAGATTACCCATGCCCACTCGATTTCGGCCGGGCTGGATTATCCCGGCGTCGGCCCGGAACACTCCTGGTTGAAGGATACCGGCCGGGCGGAGTATGTTTCGATCACCGACGATGAGGCCCTGGAGGGATTCAGCACCCTGACCCGCCTGGAGGGGATCATTCCGGCCCTGGAGTCATCCCACGCCATCGCGCAGGTCATGAAGATGGCCCCTAAATTGAGCCGGGACACGACCATCGTGGTCTGCCTGTCGGGTCGCGGTGACAAGGACATGCACACCGTGGCAGAAGCGATGGGAGTGGAGTTCTGAAATCCGTAGGCCACGGGAAGTATTTGCCGCAGGTTTCGCCCTGAAAAGCCGCTACGGCTTTCAGTTGCAGTTTAAACCCTTTTAGTCTCGTTAAAGCCGGTAATTACCGGCTTTTTTTATTTGACCAACACCGGGCTTTCGACTATATATACTCCCGTTTTATTCTTCAAAACCATAAATCTCTAATCATAACCAAGGAGGAGTGAAATGCATCTCGTCGACCAGATCAAGGAAAAGGCCAGAAAGAACCTGCAGACGGTAGTATTGCCCGAGAGTTACGACGAGCGGATGCTGTTTGCCGCCGAGAAGATCGTCAAGGAAGGGCTGGCCAAAATCGTCATCCTGGGCGATCCGGCCAAGATCCAGGCCGAGGCCGCTGCGAAAGGGGTCAACCTGGCTGGCGTGGAACTGCTCAGTCCCGCCGCTTCGCCCAAGCTGGAGCAGTATGTGGCCGACCTGGTCGAACTGCGCAAGAGCAAGGGCCTGACCGCCGACGAGGCCCGCAAGCTGCTGACCGCCGAGGACAACCTGTACTACGCCGGCATGATGGTGCGCAACGGCGATGCGGGCGGCGAAGTGGCCGGAGCCACCGGCACGACCGGCAATGTGCTGAAAGCCGCCTTCCAGACCGTGGGACCGGCCAAGGGCATCAAGACCGTGTCCTCCTTCTTCCTGATGATCACCAAAACCCCCAGTTTCGGCGAGAACGGCATCGTGCTGTTCGCCGACTGCGCCGTCAATCCCAATCCGGATGCCCAGGCCCTGGCCGAGATCGCGGTGGCGACCGCCGGCAACTGCAAGGCGTTTTTGGACGTGGAAGCCCGCGTGGCCATGCTTTCGTTCTCCACCAAGGGGAGCGCCAGTCACGCTGACTGCGACAAGGTGCTGCAGGCGCTGGAGATCGCCAAACAGATCAAGCCCGACATGCAGGTGGACGGCGAGCTGCAGGCCGATGCCGCGCTGCTCCCCAAGGTCGGCGAAAAGAAGGCTCCCGGCAGCAGCGTGGCCGGCAAGGCCAACGTGCTGATCTTCCCCGACCTGGATGCCGGCAACATCGCCTACAAACTGGTCGAGCGCGTGGCCGGCGCCGAAGCGGTCGGCCCGATCATACAGGGACTGGCCAAGCCGGTCAACGACCTGTCGCGCGGCTGCTCGGTGGATGACATCGTCAACGTCACCGCGATCACGGCCGTGCAGGCGGCCCAAGGGTAAACAGCCTTTTTGCCGAATACCAAACGAAACTGGCCCGTCAGGACGATATCCTGACGGGCCAGTTTCGTTTGGAGTAGATAACGGTATGATTTTTTCAACATTTATCTTGCAAATAGAACTGCTTTTGTAAACAATGTGCAGGCATGCTAATGTCTTTATATTATAAATAGTTAACTGGTTATAATTAGTGGGGGATGCCATGAAATTTTATAATTCCGCAGTGCGATGGTTGTTGTTTGCAGTTCTTCTGTTTACAGCCGCGACTCCGTCCTTTGCCGCAACAGTGACAGGCACCGCCACGGGTAATGTCTATCAGTATCATGACATCACCCTGCCGAATCCCCAAAGCGGCCTCCGACTCGTACTGTCAAGCACCGCCCCCACGGATTTTTATCTGTACACCGGTACTAATCATGCCGCCGGCAGCCTCGTGTCGGGTGGAAGCAGCACCAACAAAACCCTGCACACCCTGCTGATTACTGCTGCCACCCTCGCCAATGGCGGCAGCTATCATGTCCGCATACGCACGGCAAGTGGCACCGGCGCCAGCCTGACCTACTATTTTACCGATGATATGACCTATGCCCGAGACCTGACCTGGGATACAGGCGCTTCTCCCGGCGGCACCAATATCGTCAGCCAGCCGGATACGGCCGGCGGGGACTATCTGTTCAAAATAATCACCCCGGCGTCAACAGCCTCCGGAGCCTGGCGAACCGCGCTGGCGGTTTCGGGTGGTGAGGCGGACCTGGTTGCCCATAAGAACATTGTAACAACCACTACCAAAACTTCGGCCCAGATCGGTTCCGACGGCTTTGTGCTGGCTCCCGGTGCCACAGCGACCCAGTTTGCGGCTGCCCAGACCTGGTACCTGCGGGTCAAGGCCCAGCCGGGCGCCACCTGGCAGCTCTACAGCGGTGATATTTATGTCCAGAATCTGGGAACGATAGCCGCGGATAGCTCCAGCAGCAGCCTGCCGGTCACCGTGGGGCCGGAAGGAACCTACTATTTCAGGACCACTGCCGATGCCGCCACCCCGGCCTGGCGCTTGTGGCTGAACGGCGCAAATCTGCCGCTGCTGATCGCCAGAAACAGCGCTCCGGTCACCGGCGTTGCAACCACTTACCAGCAAAGCGAAACCGGCCAGATGCTGCTGGTTCCACCCTATCTGACTGCCACCGATGCTTATTTCGTCGGTGTTACCGCCGTGCCGGGAACCGTATTCAGCTTCAATTCCCAAAAGCAGCCGATCATTGATCTGGCACACGGAGCAACCATCGCGAACAGCGTTACCGGTTACGGTTACATCACTTATCGGGTTGAAGTGCCGCCGACCGAGGTGGCCTGGCAGGTGGATCTCAAGCGCACTTCGGCCGCCGGAAATCCGGAATTGTACCTGCGCAGCGGTTCCGTTCCCAATGTACGCAACAACAGCGCCCTGTCCGAGGCGGCCGCCGGAGTCGATGACTCCATTACAATCGTGCCGGTCACAGGCATCAATCCGACCGGAACCTGGTATGTCACGGTCCAGGGAAGCGGCGGCTTCGATTATTCGCTGGTCAACAGGGCGCCGGCAGTGACCGCTATCCCCTACCTTACCGCTCCCGCCAGCATCACCAACGATGAGTCCACCCGTTCGGGCTGGCGCTACTACCGCGTAACCGACCCGGCCACATTTCTGGGCAAGATGGGGTGGCAGATCGAACTGGACCAGGCCCATCGTGCCGGCTATGAAATCGCCATACGGCTTAACGTCGCGCCGGGGCGCTGGTCCTCTCGATCCAATGATTCCGCGACTGCGGTCGAATACAGCACCATTCACCGCAACAGCACCTCCGGCATTTTCCAGGATCCCAACCACCAGGCCGATAACTGGTATATCGGTATCTATAATCCTGCCCAGGCGCTGGGGGCGTTCCAGCTGACAACCGGCGAGATTGCCCCGGCGGTGACGGATCTTTCCCTGGGGACTGCTGCGATTACCGATCAGGATATTTCCACCTGGCAATGGTTCAAATTCGTCGTGCCCAACGACCCGGATCTGAAGGGATGGGATCTGCGGCTGAAGACCAGCGCTGGCAATCCGCAGATGGTGGTCCGCCGCGACCTGCTGCCGGATACCTTGACCACATCGACGGCGTGCGCTGCCGGCTCGCTGTACAAATGCAGCACATGGCCAAGCCTGGCCCAGTGGGCTGCCGGCGCCTTACCGGGTGGCGGCGGGCTGGATTGGACCGGACGACGCTATGTGAGCGGTACCACAAGCGACATGAACAGCTATCTGATCATGGGGATGGGAAGCCCGTTGGAGGCCGGCACCTACTATGTGGGGGTTGCCCGTCAAGCCGGCAGCACAAACACCAGCCCCATGAGTTATACCCTGGAGAGCCGTGGTATTGGCCTGGCCGGCAGCACATATCCTGTCCGGATTACGGAGCTGGCCTTCAGCGGTGGTGTTGCCACCGGAACCGGCCTGGTCCCTCGGGAAGTAGAATGGTACCGGGTGAACGTACCGGCCGGTTCAGCCAGCTGGTCACTCAACCTGGCACCGACCGTGGGTGAGGCGATGCTGGCGCTTCGTCAGGGGACTCTGCCGAATATTACCGCGTCACTCAGTCTGGACAGTTTCTCTGAAACTGGAGCCGGAACAGTTCGCCACAAGAACGGCGCTGAATATTTCTACAAATATGCCATTACCCCCGGTTCATCCATCACCAGCGGAGAATATTACATAGCGGTCATCAGTGAAGGGCAGACCAATCCTGCCAGCACCAGCGTCATCGGAACGGGAACCGTCAACTATACCCTGACCAGCGTCGGTGACATGCCGGTCGACAGCACGCTGCCGCCGACTACGCTGACCACGGCAGCTCCCATGAGCTGGGGTCCCCAGTCGCTCCCCTATGGTTCCCAGAAAGCCTATCGCTTCCGGGTTCCGGCAGGACTGGACAGCATCGAGGTACGGCTGAACAACAAGACCGGCAATCCGCTGGCGGCAATCAGGCGGGATGACGCCGACAGCGGTAAACTGCCCTCCCAGATGATTGTATCGGGGCAATATCCCGAGGCAGAGGGGGGTTATGCAAGTTCCTGGCGCAACACGTCCACCGGCAGTATCATAACCATCGGTTCGCCGGTCGCAGGGGACTACACCATCACCGTATTTGCAGATTATGTTAATGCCACCAATTCCGACGCCTCTTATGATCTGGAGATTGCGACCGTGGTCCCGGATGATCTTGCCTTTGATCTTGCGACCTCCAGCAGCGTCGCGGTCACCAATCAGGATTACCAGACCTGGCGCTATTTCCGTGTGGTTATTCCGGATGATCCCAACCTGAAGGGGTGGGACCTGCGGCTTAAAACCACCGCCGGTACGCCGTACCTCGTGGTCAAAAGAGATACGCTGCCGAATTCATCGACCACATCAACCGGTTGTGGCTCGCCATCGGCGGTCTACAACTGCGGTACCTGGCTGTCCGGCGGCCAGTGGTCTGCCGGAAGCGGTATTGATTGGACTGCCAGGGGGAATGCTTCCGTCGGAGTTGCGGACAAAAACAGCTATCTGATCATGGGCATGGGCAGTCCGCTGGTGCCCGGAACCTACTACATCGGCGTTTCGAGTCTCTCGGGAACCGATGCAATGACGTACACGCTTGAAAGCCGCAGCATCGGCATCGGCGGCAGTTATCCGATACAGGTAACTGATCTGCCTTTCAACGGTGGAGTGGCAGTCGGCTCCTCCCTGGCGCCGCGTGAAGTCGGCTGGTACAAGGTTGCGGTGCCGGCGGGCGCGTCAAGCTGGTCGCTGAATCTGGCGCCGGAAGGAACCGGTGAGGCTCTGCTGGCTCTTCGGCAGGGTCGCCTGCCGAATATCAAGGCTTCTGCCGCCATGACATCGGATAACGCCACGACCTTCAGCGGCACCATCAGGCGTAATGCCGGTTCGGAATACTTTTACAAATTTCCGGCGCCCGGCGGAGCATCAATCACCAGCGGTGATTACTATATCGCCGTCATCAGCGAGGGGCAAAGTCCGGCCAATACCAGTACCATCGGCAGCGGCACGGTCAACTACACCCTGACCAGCGTCGGCTCCATGCCGATCGAGGACAAGACCGCCACCCCGCTCAGTTCCAGCGCCCCGGTCAGCTGGCCAGCCCAATCTCTGCCGGCCCGTTCGGAAAAGGTATACCGTTTCCGGGTGCCGGCCGGCATAGACAGCCTGGAAATGCGGCTGCTCAACAAGACCGGCACTCCGCTCTATGCCGTTCGCAGGGATGCGGCCGGCAGCGGCAAAATTTCCCTGGTTACCGGTGGCAACCAGGAAGGGGGCGAATCTCCCACGATGCAGAATGTTACCAGCATCACTCCGGCCACGGAGGGTGATTATACCATCACCATCTATGCCGGTAGCACCGCAGCCACTTTCGATCTGGAGATCGTCGGCACGGGAGCCGGTTCGCTGTTGTTCGCCAACGGCATCCAGGCTGTGACCGCCCAGGCGGCCGACACCTGGAGATATTTCCTGGTCACCGTGCCGGCGGATGCATCGCTGAAGGGGTGGGATCTGCGCTTGAAGCCGAGTTCCGGCAATCCTTACATGGTGGTGCGGCGGGAGCTGCTGCCGAACACGCTTGTCACGTCGAGCGGCGGCTGCGGGCAGCTGTATCAATGCTCGTCCTGGCTGAGCGGCGCCCAGTGGGGAACCTCCACGCGCAACGACTGGACCGCTCGTTCCAATATTTCCGCCCCCAACGTGCCCGACTACGGCAAGCAGCTGATCATGGGCATGGGAAGCCCTCTGGAACCGGGAACCTATTACGTCGGTGTGGCGCGCTACTCAAGCAGTACGGACACGACGCCGCTCAGTTACACCCTGGAGAGTCGGGGGATCGGCATCGGTAATGACAGTGGCGGCGCGCCCTGGCCGATCCAGGTTGCCGACCTTGCCTTCTCGGGTGGTACTGTCGCAATGGCCGGCCTGGCCCCACGCGAAGTCGGATGGTACCGGGTGGCCGTGCCGGCTGGTGCGGGCAGCTGGTCCCTGAATCTGGCGCCGACTCTGGGCGAGGCCATGCTGGTGGTCCGCCACGACAGACTTCCCAACATAGCGGCGACGAACAACGGCACCCTCACTTCCGACCACGCCACGGACTTCAGGGGCGTGGTGCGTCATCGGGCCGGCCGTGAGTTCTTTTACAAATACGCGACAGCCGGACAGGCTGCCATCACCGGTGGCGAGTACTATATCGCCGTCATCAGCGAGGGGCAGAACCCGCCCGACGACAACACCATCGGCAGCGGTCCGGTCAGTTATAGCCTGACCAGCGTAGGCTCCATGCCGGTTGACGATGCTACGGCAACACCGGTCGGGGCGCTCACGCCGGTGGCCTGGTCGGCCCAGTCGGTTCCGCTGGGGCAGCAGAAGGTCTACCGTTTCCGCCTTCCCGCCGGGCTCTCCTCGGTTGAAGTCAAGCTGAACAATAAAATCGGCAACCCGATCATGACCATCCGTCGCGATGCTGAAGGTGCGGGTAAAATCCCGGATGTGGCAACGGCGCTACTGAAACCGCATGAAGGCGGCGATGCCATTGTCTGGCGCAACCGTGCCGATGGCGCCGATACCGGCGGCTCAAGTTACATCAGCATCGCCTCGCCATCTGCCGGCGATTACACGGTCATGATTGCCGGCGATTCAGAATTCATCGTGCAGAGCATCGATCCGTTTACCGGGTGGCGAACCGGTGACCTTGTCATGGTAGATGCCTCCTTTGATCTGGAGGTTCGGGCGATTACGCCGGAGCCGCTGCAGTTCACACCGGGCAGTTCCGTCAGCGGCACGCTCGGCAACGGTCAGTCGGCTTATTACCGGTTCGATGTGCCGTCTACGGTTAACGGCAATCCGTTACTGGCCTGGCTGCTGAAGTCGGCTGCAACCAACGGCGCCACAAGTATCAGGGTCCGGCCGGGTCAGGTGCCGGGAGATGACAACGTCGGATCGGTGGTCAGTTCCAACAGAACCGTGGCCATCGTTCCCCCGGTATTGGCACCCGGAACCTGGTACGTGGAGGTCAAGGGGATCGGATCGACGGCATATACCCTGACGAGCGATGTTGTCACCGATGACCCTGCAAAGCATGGCCGCAGCTGGACCATGCCGGCCAGGATCGGCAGTTTTACCCAGCCGGGCGTGGTCGCTCCGTTCTTCGGAGATTCCGGGGTTGCCGAAGATGGCAGCCCGCTACCGGGCGACCAGGGGATTGATCTTGAGCTTGACGGCTGGCACTACTACCGCATCACGGTGCCGGATAACAACAGTGGTCTGCTGCGCACGGAACTTTCGGTCCTCAATGGCCGCCCCCAGATATATCTGCGGGCCGGCGCCGTTCCCGGCATCGATCACTTTGCCAACCCGGCCGATCCGAGCCAGCCTCCGGCCCAGGGTCAGCCCAACGCCTACGACTACTCCAGGACACCAACCAATGCTCTTGGCTCACTGTATAACAACTGGGTGCCGCTGGACGGCAGGAGCGCGACACAGCTGGCTCCGGGAGAGTGGTGGGTCGGTGTTCGCTCCCAGATCGTCAACAGCCGTTACCGGCTGAGGGTTTCGGTCGGTGATGTTCACAATGCCGGTGGCCAGCGCCTCGACAGCATCGGTTATGTGCAGGATCTGCCCCAGGCTGGCGGCAGTTTTACCGCCCAGACCCTGCTGGCGGATGACATGCGCTACTACCGGGTGGTGGTGCCGCAGTCATCAACAACCTTGGGCAGCAGTACTCCGCTTTCCTGGAATATTACCCTGAATCAGACTCTGGGTGATGTGGTGGTGTTTATCCGTGATACGCTCCCGCCGGGGCAGGGCTCTGACGGCAATGTTGATTACATTCCGAATGACTGGTGGAGTGCTGCCGATGCCATCGCTGCCCACACCACCGCTGCAAGCACCTACTTCCAGGACTGGTACGACGACAACGGTATCGAGAACCCCAATCCGTATGCGGTGATCGACGCTAACGGCGCCACCAGCTTCACCCTGCCGCCGGTGAAGCCGGGCAAGGTCTATTATCTGGGTGTCTACGCCCGGACCGGCTCTACCTTTGATATCTCTTCATCCATCGGTGCGGAGCGGTTGGCGCTTGCGGGGGTAATCCCCTTTACAAACGGCACGGTGGCGGTATCGCTCGCGGCGGGAGAAGAACGGCTCTATCGCGTCGATGTGCCTGCCAATGCCACGGTCTGGCAGCATACAGGTTCCACTAACAGCAGCGCCTGCCTCTCTCTGCAACAGGGGACAGCGCCGCCGTCGTCCGGCGCACATTGGGCCGGGTGCGGCTTTAACAGTGCCCTGACCCGGAATCTGACCGGATACCCCTGGCAGCCGGGCCATTCCTACTACATGCGGGTCCGGAATACATCGGCCGGAATATTGTCACTCGGTTTTGAGATGAATGGCCAGATCGCACAGCCTGATCCGGTATTGAATGTCACCGTCTCCGGCAGCGGCGCTGGCACCATTACCAGCGCCCCGGCCGGCATCGCCTGTACATCGGGAACCTGTTCGGCCCAGTTTGTGTCCGGAACCACGATCCAGCTCAGCCAGACCCCGGATGTCTACTCGACCTTCGGAGGGTGGGGAGGGGATTGCGCCGGAACAGGTTCATGCAGTGCCTCAATGACGTTGACACGGAATGTAAGCGCAAGTTTTGTGCTGGCTCCACTGATCAAAAACCAGGAGAGCGGCATAACCTACAGCCTGCTGCAGGACGCCGTCAACACGGCCGACACCGGCAATACCATCAAGACCAGAGTTACACCGGATGCTCTCGCGGGTGGCTTGACCCTGAACCGCCCTGGTGTCAGCCTTGTCCTGAAGGGCGGTTTCAGCGCGGACTTCCTGACTAATTCCGGTTTTACCGCCATACAGTCGCCGGTAATCATCGGTGATGGAACACTGACTGTCGAAAGGGTAATTGTTGAGTAGAAGGTCTTAGCTCCTGAGCAGGGCCGGCGCAACAGGTTTTGACCTGTTGCTCCAACGCTGCTAGAATCATCACAGGAGGATACGGATATGCTGAGGTTTGGAGCTTTAATCATACTGCTGACAGCGCTGGCGCTTCCCGGATACGCCGAAAACCAGGTCAAGGAGGGGGGTAAGGAAATCGGGCAGGGGATCAGGAAGATCGGCAAGCAGACCGGCCAGGCCTTCAAGGAAGGTGGCAAGGAGGTTGGTCAGGCGTTCAAGTCGGGTGGCAAGGAGATCGGGCAGGGATTTAAAAAGGTCGGCAAGGAAACCGGCCAGGCCCTTAAGGAGGGTGGCCGGGAGTCCGGGCAGGCTGCAAAGAAGACCGGCAGAAGCATCGGTGATTGGTTCCGGGACCTGGGGCGTTCTTTCAGGGATTTCTTCAAGCGCGGTTGAGAGTGCCTTCGATTCCGGTTTGATTAACCTGTAAACGGCAGTTAACCGCCGAGAAAATCGGATGCACGCCGATAAAACCTGGACTTACATCGAAAAACGTAATCACCTTATGGGTTAAACCAGTATTTTTTTCAAGTTTTTGATTTCTCGGCGTGTATCGGCGTTCCTCGGCGGTTAACTGCTTATTCTGATTAAAGGTCCCCGGTCATCTCCTGGAGCAGGTACAGCTTGGGATTTACGCTGCGCACACACTCCACGACCTCTTTGAACATCTCCTCGTCCAGGTTACACTCCTCCTCGATGCCCTGGAACCACTTGAAGCCCTTGGGAAGTGTCGTAAGCGCGCCATCCCTGGTCAGCATGGCATCCACCATGTCGTTAACCCTGCCCTTGGCTTCCCACGGATCGCGATAGTTGAACTGGCGCGCCACCACATGCAGCCCCATGCCGTTGGTAAAAAGCGCCTTGACCTCGAAGGAGAACTCTCGCGGAGCGCTGTAGCTGTCGGTGCGGCCGGAGCGCACCATTACCTCGGCGCCCGCTTCCGTCAGCACCTCACCGACCGATTCGGCGGTCATCGATTTTAATTCACTCATAGCTAAACCTCCAGTCTCAATTCAACTCCCCAGGGCGCCGGTTTTTCGCCATCGCCGGTCAATACCCATAAGGTGGGAAAGTCCATCTGTTCCGGTACCGGTCCGATGCCGTCGGTCAGGTAGATCACCGCTGAAGGCAGTGGCCGCATGCTTCTGGCGTATTCGAATACCGGCCGCAGGTCGGTGAATCCGCCGCCGTCGTAGCGCTGCAGGACGCAGGACGAGCCGCTGAAACTTTCGATGCGCTGGATGCGGCTGTTGGCGTAAAGCACTGTAATGCGCGACTCCCGGCCGCGGGCGATCTGCAGCAGTTCACGGGCAAAGGCCTCGCGCACTTCGATGATGTTGGTGGAGTCGCTGACGTCTATCCCCACCAGCAGGTTGAGCCGGCGGCGTTTGCGAATACCGGGGGTTTCGTGTTGGAAGCGGCGGTGCTCGCGCATCCAGGTGCTGGTCCGGCCGGTGCGTCCGGCGGTGGCCACGAACTGTTGCAGCACCATGCGCCATGGAATCGGAGAGGGTTTGATCAGCGCGTTCACCACTGTTTCAAGCTCGGAGGGGATGTCCCCGTCGCTCCCCCGCAGGCTCTCCCTGGTAACAGCCCTGACGGCCTCTTCGGCCAGCGCCGCCGGCGTACTGTCGGCGTCGCTCCAGATGGCGTGTTCATCCAGCGTGACATGCGCCGTCGTGGCATGGCCTTCCCCGGCTGCTCCGCATTCCGCGGTCTCGGCATCGCCGTAGCCACTGCCGTCCAGATTGCCGGTGTCGAAAGGGGGCACCAGGCTGGAATAATACTCTTCCGCTGCCAATCCGTTCTCCATGCCGTAATCTCCCGGCAGCAGGGCGTCTCCCGGCAGGTCGGCGATGGCCGGATTGATAGCCAGGTCGCAGGCGATGTCCCAGTCGTGCTGGTTGCGCCCCTTGCGGCGCAGCATGTGCAAATGCAGCAGGTGCGTGACCATGTGTTCCAGAAGGGCACGCTGCCCTGGTGCGGCCAGCAGGTCGAAGCGGGCTGGGTCCACCGCCAGGATCGGGATGCCGTCGCGGATGGTTACACCGGCCGCTTTCCCTGACAGGTCCCGCAGCTCACGGCGCAGATTCAGGATAAAATGCCCGTAAAAGGGGCGTTCGCGCAGCAGGCGCACAACCGCGTTTTCCAGGTTGCCGATTGACATGGGATTTAACAGGCTTCCTCTGTGATGGTCCGGAGGGCGTCCAGTATTACGGCGTCATGCTTGTCCTGGGCCAGCAGCATGGCCACTTCGGGAATCTTGAGCAGGGATTTGACAAAACCGAAACGCAGGTCGCGCGGCAGCACGGCGATATAGGCCACCAGGTTGGTTTCCTGCTCCGCTTGCAGCGAGGGAGCTGCCTGGAGTGTGGCGATCAGGTCATTGACAGTGGCGGCCTGGACGTCGTCCCGCTGGGCGCTGGCCCGCTCATATACCTGGTCCCAGTCGTTCAGCACTTCCGCCGCTGTCAGCGGTCGCCCCCGGCGGTCGGCCAGCCAGCGCATGAACATGATGGCCGCCTCCTTGCCGACTATGCCGGCATAGACCTCCATCTCCAGGTCCCCTGGGAAGCGGCAGTTTTTGCGCAGGATGCTGACCATCTCCCAGCCCCGTTCGCTCGGCTCCACCTGCAGGTCCATCGGCAGTCCCTGCCTGGCCAGCATGCCCTGGTTGCCGGCCAGGAAGTGGCGCACATCGCCGTCCAGGTCACGTTCGAGCGCATAACGCGACCAGCATTGGTGGTCGGTTTCCACGAAGAGCATCACCATCCGGTCGATCAGGGCCCGGTCCAGGGTTGCCACCTGGTAGGTGCCGTCCGGCGGGTTGATGCTGACGACGACCTTGTGGCGTTTTGAGAGCTGGTGAGTGTGCAGTGAGCGCAACATCCCCTCGGCCGGCGGTTCCACGAACTGGAATATGGCCTGCAGGGTGTCTTCCTGCTGGGCCCGGTTCAGTTCGTCGCAGTGAATCAGTGTCGGCGGAGCGTCATCTCCCGGCATCCAGGAGGGGCGGGACCAGTGCATGGTGTCGCCATCCCTGAACGGAATCCCCACCAGATCACCCACCTCCATCTGCCCCAGGCGCAGCGATACATACTTCCTGTCAATAGCCCGGCAGGCCTGGATGATGCCGGCGGTTTTCCCGACCCCGCGATGGCCAACCACGCAGGGGGTCAGATCGGTTTTGGTGATAATTTCCCTGACTACGATTTTCATCTGTTCTATGTTCATGGGTGTCCCCGCGTTAGCTGTATTTCAGTGGATCTTTCAGGCCCGCCTCGGCGAATCCCTTCAGCCGCAGACGGCAGGAATCGCATTCCCCGCACGACAACCCCGCCGGGGTCGGATCGTAGCAGGAGTGGGTCAGGCTGTAATCCACACCCAGCGCCAGGCCGGCCTTGATGATCTCGGCCTTGGTCATGCTGATCAGCGGAGTGTGGATTTTGAACCGTGAGGCCCCTTCGACACCGGCCCTGGTGGCCAGGTTGGCCATCTTCTGATAGGCCTCGATATACTCCGGTCGGCAGTCCGGGTAGCCGGAGTAATCCAGCGCGTTGACGCCGATATAGATGTCTGCCGCCCCCAGAACCTCGGCCCAGCCCAGTGCGAAGGAGAGGAAGATCGTGTTGCGGGCCGGGACGTAGGTTACCGGTATGTCATTGCCGACCCCTTGCTTGGGGACATCGATGTCGGATGTCAGGGCGCTCCCCCCCATCAGGCGCAGATCGAAGTCCACCACCAGGTGCTCCGCGGCTCCCAGGCGCACTGCGTTGGCCTTGGCCACCTCCAGCTCATGACTATGACGCTGGCCGTATGAAAAGCTGATCGCGTAGGGAATAAATCCTTCCGCAATGGCCATTGCCATGCAGGTGCTGGAATCAAGGCCGCCACTGTAAAGTACCACCGCTTTTTGCCGCATAATCCGCCGTCTCCCATCTTTTCTGTAAATATATGGATTGCAATTTTAGTCGTATTGAGTACAATAAGTCCACTTTTTATACTTTTTAGGAGAAATTGAATGAAACGTATGATTATTGTTATAGCCGCATTTGCTCTGGTTACCCTGATTACCGTCGCAGCCCAGGCCGAAAGCAAGGGCGGGCAGCTCTTCGGTCAGAAGTGCGCCATGTGCCACGTTGTCAATGGCAAGGGTGGAGCGATCGGCCCGGATCTGACCAAAATATATGCAAAGCTGAAGGATAAGGATATCAGGGCAAAGCTGGAAAACCCCAAAAAATCCAATCCCAACAGTTCCATGCCGTCTTTCAAGACTCTTCCCAAGTCTGACATGGATGCCCTGATGGGATACATCAAGACACTGAAGTAGTTGGAAACTTCCCAGTCAAAGGCCTGCCGGATGGCGGGCCTTTTTCATTTGAGGCGCTATGCGACTGAAAGACGATCAGATACGGCGGCTGGCCGAGAAGGTTTACAACGATCTGCATGCGGATGGCCTGATCTCGGTTCGTGGCGAGCGGTCTGCCGCGATTGAGGGGATTTTCAGCGCCATCAGGCAGAACTTTGACGCGGAACAGATCCTGGAGCGGGATGCGGAACGGTTGCTGGACGAAACCATCGCATCCATGGGACGTGGCGCAGCCGATATTGACCGACGGCGGATGCTGAAGATGATCAAGGACAAGTTGGCCAAGGAACGGAAAATAGTCCTGTGAGGTGTTGAGCATGTCATTATCGGAAGATCGTATTTCAACCATTGCTCATCAGATCGTCAAGCATATCTGGCGAAACGACCTGGCCGATGTAACTGACGATAGCCGGGCGCTGGCCAGGGTCAAGCAATCCCTGGAGGCGTTTTTTGGTTCGATGAACGAAATCGAAGAGGCGGTGCGCGCAAAACTGCGCAACAAGGCTCCCGGCAGTCGTGACTATGACGTGCTTTATCAAAAGTTTTATCATGACGAGATGGTCCGGAGAGGTCTGTGAAAGCCCGCTTGCTTGCCGCGCCGTTTCTGCTACTGCTACTGCTTCTGGCGGGATGCGCCGCATCGCCCAAAACGAGAAGTTACGGGGTTCTCGACCCGCGCCTGGAGCGCGAGGTGCTGTACGTTGTTCCCTTTGACGCCACGCTGGTGCCGCCCGACTTCGGCGGCCCGATTTTCGATCAGTTCGTGGATATTCTCAACGCCCGCCGCAAGCAAACCAGGGTTGGACGTTTCGTTATCCTGAAAGAGGAATTGAAAGAGGTCGAGCCGGTCTGGCTGATCAAGCAGAACTATGTGTCCGGCGACATCTGGGGCTATGTCGAAAGTTCCGGCTGCTGTTCCACCGATATGAAGGTCAAGTCCCGCATATATCTCTACGAGCCGGGCAAAAACATGCCGACTCTGGAGGTTTTTGTCCCGGTCGAAAGTTTTTTCGAGCATGACCGTTCGACGCTGGAGGCCGCCAGAGCCCGCATGGGCAAAAAACTGGCCGAGGAACTGGCGGACGCGGTGCTCAGGAAGCTGACTCCATAGCAGAACTGCTTCCGGCAGAGCGGGCAGGTCGGAACCGTATATCAATTTGAACTGACATCTGGCCATGGGCTGACAGCCCACGGCTTTTTTCACGAAAGGCATCCGCATGTCGTTTTTTTCAAGATCGGTCCTGATCTCACTCGCAGCAGCATCGTTGCTTTCGTCCACTATCGTATCATCCGGCGCCGATGAACTGCTGTCACGCGCCGCCGGGCAGTTCCGCGAAAAGGATTATGTCGCGGCATTTGCCCTGGCCGAGAAGTCGGTCGATTTGCCGCAACGCTCGTTTTTGAGGGGAACCGCGGCGCTGCGGGCCGGCAAACCGGCCGAAGCGCTGCCGCTGCTGCTTGAGGCAGAACAGAAACTGCCGCTGTTGGCGGACTACAGCACACTTTACTTGGCCGAAGCGCTATTGAAGCTGAAAAGATATCCGGAGGCGGCCTCCAGAGCGGCTTCGATCCCTAAATCATATCCCGCTTCCCAGCTGCTGCGCCATTCGGAAAAGCTCTACGCCGACATCCTGTTCGAAAGCGGAGACTACAAGAACGCGCTCAAGGCGTTCCAGTCCTTTGTTGAAAAATACCCGACCGGAGCCGATTCGGTCGATGCGATCTATCAGACCGCCAGCTGTCGGGAAGAGCTTGGCAACCAGGCTGGAGCGGTGCAGACCTACCGGAGCCTATGGCTCAACAACCCCGTTACCCCGCAGGCACAAAAATCCGAGGAGAGAATCAGGTCGCTGGAAAAATCCGGATTCAGAGTCAGCCCCTACAGTGCGGACGAATTGCTCAAACGCGCTTCATATCAGTATTCGCGTAACGAATTTACAGCGGCCCTCAAAACTCTGGGTTCAATAGAACTTAAAGACCAGCCCAGGGACGTGGTCTGCAGGATAGATTTGAAAACCGGCGTGGCCCAGTATCGGCTGAGACAATATAAACAGGCGGAAAAGCACCTTGCCAGGGCCTCCTCAAGTCCACTGGCCGGAGTCGCTTCAGAAGCCCGTTTCTGGATGGCCAAGTCGCTGGAACGACAGAATCAGAATGAGCGCGCCATCGCGATTTATACCGAGCTGGCTGCCGAGGGGCGCAAGCAGGAATACTCCGACGACGCCATCATGGAGGCCGCCGGGCTGAAACGTGGTCTGGGGCAATATGCCGCCGCAGCCAGACTTTATGAACAGCTGCTCAAGGTGTTCCCCGATTCCAAATTCATTGCAAATGCCGTCTGGGAGGCTGGTTGGTGCTCGTACCTGTCGGGAGATTATCAGGCGGCGATTGAATCGTTCAAAGTGGTGCTGAAGGATGAAGCCCAGCGCGAGAAGGCGCTCTACTGGCTGGGCCGCTCACTGGAAAACAGCCATAATGACGATGCCGCTGGGTGGTACCGCGTGCTGCTGGATGAATTCCCGGCCGGATTCTATGCCACCTGGCACCGCGAACAGAAGGGGTTGAAAGACTCCCGTGAACCCCTGGGGGCTCGCAATGCGCTGGCGGAGCTGCCGTTGCCGGCCGGGTTTGAAAAACCGCGCCTGCTGGCGTCACTCGGGTTGGCGGAGGAAGCCCGCCGGGAGATGTCCGCCGCCCGAAAGAAAGCCGGTGACAAGAGGGGACTCCTGCCGGGAGTGGCCAGGGTCTACATGGAGATGGGGGACTATAGTTCGGCGATATCTCTCTTCATGCAGAGTCGCCCGGTGGTCTGGGAAAAGGGGACACTGCCGTTCTGGACCGCCGGTTACCCATTGGCTTATACCGGTCTGGTCCGTCAAAATGTTGCCGAGAACGGTCTTTCCGAGGGGTTGGTGTATGCGCTGATTCGCGCCGAGAGCGGTTTTTCCCCGGCGATAAAATCACATGCCGGGGCTATCGGGCTGATGCAGATGATGCCGGCCACCGCCAGGCAGACCGCGCGGGAGAAGGGGACTTTCAACCCGTTGCGCCTGACTTCGCCGGAATATAACATCAAGCTGGGAACAAAGCATCTGCGTGACCTGATGAAAGAGCATCAGGGTGACGTGGTTCATGTCGCGGCGGCCTATAATGCCGGATCAGGGGCTCTGGAACGTTGGAAGACGAATCTGAAGGGTCTTAAGAAAGATGAGTTCATCGAGAGCATCCCCTATCGGGAAACTCGTGATTACGTCAAGAAGGTCTATGCCGCTGCGGCTACCTACCGCCAGTTGTACGGCCTGAAGTAGGGCGATCCTCGTGATCGCCTTTTTGTGGCTACAATTAACGGGCAAACTCCGGTCTTGCCCCAACCAAATCAGGACTGCACGTAGACCACCGACACCCGCTCAAGATAGTCTTCCAGGCGTTGTAACTGGGTGCGGATTGTTTCACGATCAGCCGCCAGGGATGCGGTCTCAATGATTTCACCTATCTCGGAAATCGCATCGAAGCCGTAACTGCCGCCGGTTCCTTTCATGCGATGTGCCAGCAATCTGATCTGGTCATAGTTTCCTTCGCCCAGAAGCTGTTGGATCAACATGCAGTCGTTACTCCTGCTTCCTAGAAAATCCGGCACGATCGGGCGCAGGACATCGTCTATCTCCACCGAAAACTTGTCCATGCCAAAGCTATTCATATGGGATTCCTCTGATATGAGATGAAAGACACTGCATCACTGTTTTTTTCTTGAACGGCTTTGCGATATGATCGTCGCAGCCCGCTTCAAGGCAGGCCCGGATATCGGATTCGTAGGCATGGGCTGTCAGCGCGACAATGGTCGTCTTCTTGCGATCGCTGTTTTCTTCAATTTTGCGGATCATGCGGGTCGCTGTAAAGCCATCCATTACAGGCATCTGGATATCCATCAGAATCAGGTCGTAGCTGTTTTTCTCGAACAAATCAAGCGCTTCCTGTCCGTTTGCGGCTTCATCCAGCACAAAGGGCATTTTCAGAAGCAACAGCCGCATCAACACCCTGTTTTCCTGCGAATCATCCACCAGCAGGATCCGTTTCGTTTCACCGGCTGCAAACGGCTGGTCCGGCACGGCAACGTCGCCGGATTCTGTAGTGTGTGTTTCAGAACCGGATTCCGGCAGCTTTTCAGGTTTCCCGAACATGACTGTAAAGGTGAAGATGCTGCCTACTCCCGGCGTGCTCTCTACCTTGATGGTTCCATTCATCGCTTCAACCAGCTTGCGACTTATGGCCAGTCCCAGGCCACTTCCGCCGTAGCGTCGGGTGATGGACGCATCGGCCTGGGTGAAGCTCTCGAAGATCATTTTGAGCTTGTGTTGCTCGATGCCAATGCCGGTATCCCTGACTTCAAAGGTTACCGGAATCTGCCCGTCCTGTTCGGCGGAGCTGGCTACCGATACCTGGATGGAGCCGTTGATATCGGTAAACTTGATCGCGTTGGAGAGCAGATTGACCAGAACCTGATGAAGCCTCATCTGGTCTCCCACAAGCAGCCGGGGCACTTCCGGGGCCATATCCATAATCAGTTGAATCTGTTTTTTGTCGGCGCCTCTCCCCAACATCAGCATCACACGTTCCATGGTGTCCGGCAGATCGAATGGTCGCTTGATTATCTCAAGCTGGCCGGCCTCGATCCGTGACATGTCGATCAGGTCATTGATCAGTACCAGCAGGCTTTCACCGGCTTGCCGGATCATGGTCAGGCAGCGTTCCTGCTCGGGGGTGTGCATGTTGCCGTCGAGGTACTCCGCTCCGCCGATGATCGAGTTGAGCGGAGTCCGCATTTCATGGCTCATGTTGGCCAGAAACTCCGACTTGGCCTTGTTGGCTGATTCCGCGGCATCGCGCGCCGCCTGTAGCTCTTCGGTTTTTTTCTTGCGCTCGGCGACTTCCAAACGCAAGCCCTCGTTTCCTATCGCCAGTTCCGCGGTGCGGGAGGACACGATCTGTTCAAGGTTGCGGTTGATCACTTCCATTTCGGTCTGTTTCTTGTGAAGCGCGGCCTGCACTTTTTTCAGATTGCTGATGTTCTGGGCCGCGCAGATGATCGCCTGCGGATTGTATGAATCATCCTTCATTACCGCCATGGAAAACAGCATCGGAATATATTCGCCGTTGGACTTGCGACATGAACATTCGATGCCCTGCACACGACCATCGGACAAGGCCCGCTTGAATGCGGGATACATGCAGAGTGGGGCGTCATTTTCCCCGAAGTCCTCAATTCGCCGTCCAACGATATCTCCGACCGGATATTCGAACAGTTCGCAATAGGCCCGGTTGACGCTCTGAACCACCCCTTCGGGCGAGATCACAATCAGCACGTCGTTCATGCTGTCAATCATCTTTTCCATGTATTCGCGCGAAACAGTCGTGCTGCGCAGTTTATCGGTCATATCGTTGAATGCCGCCGCCAGCTGTCCGATCTCGTCCATCGACGTGACTGCTATCGGCTGGTCCAGTTTGCCGGTGCTGAAGCGCTGTACGCCCCTGGTCAGTAGCGTTATCGGGCGTGTGATCGCAGCGGCAAAGGCGATCGCGGCGGCGACACCGATAACCAGTATGAAAAGCACAAACGGGAGCATCTTTATCAGCACACCATGCACACTTTTTTGAACTATCGAGTCATACAGTCCGATATGCACAGTTCCGAGAGCCCCCCCCTGGATAGGCACCGAGATATTGTAAATCGGGCCTTCGCTTGAATCGAGCTTGAGGAAGTTTTCGTTGCTTCCGGCGGAATTCAGTTGCGCCTGCGAGATCAGGTCTCCCCGTATATGGTTTCCGAAAGTGTGGGTAATCAGCTCCTGCCTGGGGTTGACGATGTAGATGTATTCGATGTCACTGTCGATCTTGCGATAGTCGTTGACCAGCAGTTTCAGGCTGACGCTGTTTTCGGTAATCAGGGGGACTTCGGAAACCTGGGCTATATATCGGGCAATTGAGAGCCCGCGCTTGTGGATTTCATCTTCAAAGCGGTTGTGCAGCTCATGGTTCACCAGAATGCCGAGAGCACCACCCACAAGCAGAATCAACAACGCCGTGCCGGCAACGAATTTCCTGCGCAGGGATAATGACCGCATCAGGGCTTTTTCCCCTGTTTTGCCAGCCAGTCGTACATAGCTCGTATCGTATCGTAGTTCCTGTCGTCACCAGGCACAAATCCGTCGATCATCATGCCCTTCATGATCCGGCGCCCTTCTTCGTCATCCGCTGCATGAAACAGAATCTGCTTCAGTTTTTGTTTCTGTTCCGCCGGGATTCCGGGTCTTACTACGAATGGCGGAATGCCGAAAGGCTCGGAACGGAGCAGAATCCTGGTTCTTGATGTTACGTGAGGAGCCTTGAGCGCCATGTATTCCCAGACCAGCCCATCGATTGCAGCTCCGTCTACCAGCTTCTCGGCCACCGCCCTGATCGAGTTGTCATGGCCGTAGGTGAATTCGATCTTGCTGAAAAAACGATTTGGAATTTCGTTTTTCTTGGCAAGCATATAGGTAGGCACGAGCTTGCCGGTGTTTGATTTGGGATCGGTAAACGCGAAAACTTTTCCACGCAGGTCGTCAAACGTCCGTGCCGGACTGTCTGTCGGAACGATAATATAGGAATGATAAATCGGTTCCCCTTTGACCAGTGGCATCGCCAGCAGTTGCAGTCCGAAACGGTCCTTGCCTTCGACATACGGACCGGAGCAGACAAAGGCTGCGTCTATGTCCCCGATTTCCAAAAGGTGGTTTATCTCGGAGTAGTTTCCGCGGTCAACCAGCTGTATCGGCTGTCCGAACCTCTTTTCGATATATTCTTTAAGTTGCCGGTAGTAGATGAAACCTTCCCTGGGGGTAAGCATCGCGCCCATACCGATGCGGAACGGCCTGCCGGCGGCATTTGAGCTGAGAACGGAGGGGGGGGGCGCTGATGGTGCCGGTGCCGGAGCGGCTTCCTGCTTTTTGCAGGATATTGCCATTGAACAGAGAAACAGCATGCCCAGGCATGTAAAAAGTAATGAATAGAGTTTTTTGGGTTTGATTCTATTTGATGGGTTCAATTGGCTATCCGGGTTTCAATCGTTGATTATAACGAGCTTGGTTTCCATACAGTCGGCTATATTAACATCGTTTTCAGGGAAAACAAGCGCAGTTTCCAAATCTTGCCGTCATCTCGCGCCGCTGTGCCTTGAAATGGCCGGTGCCGTGTGATACAACGGCTGCGTTATTTTCATAAGTGAAAGGTTTGACAACAATGGCGGAACAGACTCCGATGATGCGGCAGTACCTGGAAATAAAGTCGGGCTATCCCGATGCGATCCTGTTTTTCCGCATGGGGGATTTTTACGAGATGTTTCTGGATGATGCGCTGGTGGCGTCACGCATTCTGGATATCGCGCTGACTTCCCGCAACAAGGGGAGTGGCGACGAAATCCCGTTTTGCGGTATCCCGTTCCATTCCGCCGCTCCATATGTCGCCAAGCTGATCGAGGCCGGTCACAAGGTTGCAATCTGTGAGCAGGTTGAAGACCCCAAGCAGACCAAGGGGATCGTGCGGCGCGAAGTGGTCAGAGTCGTCACCCCCGGACTGCTGATCGAGACCGAGAGTCTCACTCCGGGTGAAAACAACTTTCTGTTGGCGCTCTGCCGGGGTGCCGCCGACGTCTGGGGCTGTGCCGGCCTGGATGCGTCCACCGGGGAGTTTCGGGTGACCGAGCTGCCGGGTGTGGCCGCGGCACTGGCCGAGTCGGTCTGCATCAATCCCCGTGAGGTTCTTCTGCCGGATGATCTGGAGCTGGAGAGCCTGCCGGCCGAACTGCGGGCTTTTTTCGCGGAAAAGATAGTTTCGCGCGCACCGGCCTGGGTATATGACCGGGACTACGCCGCCGCGCAACTGTGCGAACACTTTCAGGCGGTGTCCGTCGAAGCGCTCGGCCTGGAGAATATGCCGGCCGCCTTGCTTGCCGCCGCCGCCGCGCTCTATTACCTGCGCGAGAACCGCAAGAGCGCCCTGCCACATATTCGTGACATCCGTGTCCACCAGCGCCACGAACATCTGGCGCTGGACCCGGCCACCCGCCGCAACCTGGAGATTACCGCAAGCATGGCCGAAGGGAAGCGGAGCGGATCGCTTTTGGGCTGCCTGGATCGTACCGGTACCGCCATGGGGGCCAGACGCCTGAAACAGTGGCTGAGTTACCCCCTGGTCGGCGCCGAGCCGATCAGGCAGCGTCTGGATGCGGTGGAGGAACTGCTGGAGTCGCACGATGCCCGCGAGGAGCTGGCGGCTCAGTTAAAGAACATTGCCGACCTGGAACGTTTGAACGGCCGCATCGGCATGGCCGGCGCGGGCGGTCGGGATTTGCGCTCGCTGCACGACTCGCTGGTCCGTCTGCCGGCGCTGTTGGAATGTTTATCACGACTTCGGTCCGGCCTGCTCTGTTCGCTGTCGGTGGCGCTGGACCCGCTGGAGGATCTGCGCGAGCTGATCGCTGCCGGAATCGTCGATTCGCCCCCCTTCTCGCTGCGCGAGGGGGGCATCATCGCCACCGGCTACCACGCCGAGCTGGACGAACTGCGTTCGATCAGCAGCGAAGGCAAGGGCTTCATTGCCCGCCTGGAGGCTCAGGAACGCGCCCGCACCGGCATATCGACGCTGAAGATCCGCTACAACCGCGTGTTCGGCTATTCGATCGAGATTACCAAGAGCAATCTGGCGTCCGTGCCGGAAAATTACATCCGCCGGCAGACTCTGGCCAATGCCGAGCGCTATATCACCGAAGAGCTGAAGAGTTACGAGGAGAAAGTGCTGGGAGCCGAGGACCGCATCTGCGATCTGGAGTACACGCTGTTTCAGGAGATCCGCGAACGGGTGGCCGGCCAGGCGGTCCGCATCTCCCGCACCGCCGATGCTCTGGCAAGCCTGGATGTGCTGATATCGCTGGCGCTGGTGGCCGGAGAACGCAACTACTGCAAGCCGGTAGTGGACGAATCCAACGTGATACAGATCAGCGAGGGGCGTCATCCGGTTATCGAAGCGATGAAGCTGGGCGAACGCTTCGTTCCCAACGATACGCTGCTGGACGGTGACGACAACCAGCTGCTGATGATCACCGGCCCCAACATGGCTGGTAAATCGACCTACATGCGTCAGGTGGCGCTGATCTGTCTGATGGCCCAGTCAGGGAGCTTTGTTCCGGCCACATCGGCCCGCATCGGGATCGCCGACCGCATCTTCACCCGTGTCGGCGCCGGCGACAACCTGGCCCGCGGCCAATCCACCTTCATGCTGGAGATGATGGAAGCGGCCGGCATCCTGCGTAACGCGACTCCGAAAAGCCTGATCGTGATGGATGAAATCGGCCGTGGAACATCGACTTTCGACGGGGTTTCGATTGCCTGGGCCGTTGCGGAATATATCCACGACACCCCCTCATGCCGCGCCCGGACCCTCTTTGCGACCCATTACCACGAACTGACCGAGTTGGCGACGACCCGTGAACGGATCAAAAATTACACCGTTGCGGTCAGGGAGTGGAACGACCAGGTCATCTTCCTGCGCACGATTATCCCGGGCGGAGCGTCGCACTCCTATGGAATCCAGGTGGCCCGCCTGGCCGGAATGCCGGCAGACGTAATCGAGCGTTCCAAGGAAATTCTGCAGAATCTCGAAAGCGGTGAGTTCGAGGAGGGCGCGCCGCGCCTGGCCAAGAGCCGCAAGACCCCTTCCAGGCAGGATCTGCGCCAGTTCTCGCTGTTTGAAACCGGTGATGATCTGCTGCGGCAACGCCTGAAGAAGCTCAATATCGCCACTCTGACACCGTTGGAGGCGCTTAATCTGCTGGATGAGCTGAAGCGGATGGCATAGGTCGTCTGTCAGAATTATTTATAATTAAGTAACCATATCCAACTATTCTGTTTTTTACTGCGGTAAATTTCTTAGCATCTCTGTGAATACTCCCTCAGTCAGAACCTTTACAAACCGGGCATGTAAATTGCTTAATTAGCGCTGTGAAACTTATCGCCGGCAAATTGGCCCGTCCGGAACCGCATTATAGCAATCGGCCCGGATAAATAACTGTGAACCGCTAAGCGCTATGCCTGCTGTTGTTACGCTAAATAGCGGATGAATCGACCTATTTTATGGTGGTGACGACGATGAGGAATATTTCCATACTTATGGTTTTGATTGGAGCAGTATTCCTTTCGCTGTCGTTTCAGCCGGCAAGGGTTATCTGGAAAAGTGTCTGTGGTCGGCTCCGTCGCAAATGGCTTTTCATCCTCAACCTGATGACCTTCTTTCTTCTGGGGTACCTGTTTTTCGTGGCGGTGCTCTCCTTTAATCTGACTTTCCCGCTTGAGGCGGTAACCGGAGGGGTGTTTCTGGGCGGCGCGGTTTTTGTCTTCATCATTATCAACCTGTCCCAAAACACATTTGCCGCGCTGAAAAAAGCCGAGGAGGATGTCAAGGCGCTTAATGAATCACTTGAACAGAGGGTGGCCGAGCGTACACAGGAACTTAAGGAAATGTACGAATTCAACCGCACCGTGCTGGACAGCATCGCCGATCCGATCTCCATCATCGATGTTGAAACCTTGAATATCGTAGGCGCCAATCAGGCTTTTCTGGAAGAAATCAACCTTACGGAAAAACAGGTGATTGGTAAAACATGTCATGAGATCCTGCACAACAGATCGGCTCCGTGCACTCCGCTCGGCGACTCATGCGCCCTCATGGAAACCATGTCCCGCGATGATTATGCCATGGCAGAACATGTTCACTGCAACTCATCAGGTGAAAAGAACCATCTGGAGGTGTTCACCTCACCGATCAGGGATGAAAGCGGGAAGGTGGTCAAGGCCGTTCATATCCAACGGGATGTCACCGAACGCAAACGCTCGGAAGAAGAACTGCGCGAGAGCAGGGAACTTTTGCGGGTCGTAGTGGAAGGGACGTCGGATTCGGTCTATGTCAAGGATCTGGAAGGACGCTATCGCCTCTTCAATACCGCGGCCTCCCGTGTGACCGGAAAGAGCGCCAGTGAAGTTTACGGCCGGGATGATACCTTTCTCTTCCCGGCTGATGAGGCGCGTATCGTGATGACCGGTGACCGTGCCGTAATGGATGCAGGGAAGATCATGACCTACGAGGAGTATCTTACCTCGGTGGACGGGGAACATCTGGTCTTTCTATCTACCAAAGGTCCACTGTACGATCAGCAGGGCAATGTCAGCGGCATCTTCGGCGTTGCCAGGGACATAACCGAGTTAAGGAAAGCGGAGCAGGAACACCTGGATTATGAGCGCAAAATCCTGCATGCTCAAAAGCTGGAAAGTCTTGGTGTGCTGGCTGGCGGTATCGCCCATGATTTCAACAATCTATTGACCGTTATCCTCGGAAATATGGAGCTTGCGCTAATGCGAGTAACAGGTGATTCTCAGGCCAGCACAAGCATCGAGCATGCCATGCAGGCAGGGCGGCATGCGGCAAATCTTACACGGCAGATGCTGGATTACGCCGGTAAAGGCCTGTTTGTCCTGAAGGAGGTGGATATTAATGATGTTGTTCGTGCAAACGCCAACTTTTTCAGAGCATCGGTTGCAAGAACAATCAATCTTGATATAGTCACGCCCCCTGTTCCCCTGCCGATAAAAACCGATGAGGGGCAGATCCAGCAGGTAATCATGAACCTGCTGATCAACTCATCCGAGGCTATTGGCGACGGCTATGGCACCATTGTGCTTCGTACAGGCATACAGGAATGCGATGAAGCCTGTTTGAATCTCAGCAGGCTTGAGGAAAAACCACCGGCCGGAAGATTCGTTTACGTGGAAGTCTCGGACAATGGTTGCGGAATGGACGAAGAGACCCGGCAGCGGATTTTCGAACCATTCTTTACCACCAAATTCACTGGGCGGGGATTGGGCATGGCCGCGGTGCTCGGGATTGTCCGCTCACAAAACGGCGCCATTCATGTAAAAAGTGAAGTTGGGAACGGTTCAACCTTCAGGGTATTGTTTCCCGAATGCAGCGACGTGGAAGCGCAGCCGGAAATTGACAAAGCGGCCGTTCAAGTCAATATCCCCACCGTTTTGAACGGAAAGATACTGGTCGTGGATGATGAGGATCGTGTGCGCGATCTGTGCATGCAATTCGTCACGCATCTCGGTTACGAGGCGATTGGCGTGGCTGATGGAAAACAGGCGTTGAAAGCCTTGAGTGACCATGGCGGTGATATTGCTCTGGTGATCCTCGACCTGACAATGCCGGTGATGGACGGAGTGCTTACTTTTCAGGAGCTGAGACGCATAAGGCCGGATGTGCTTGTCATTCTCAGCAGCGGATGCAATATGGAAGATGTGTCCGAGCGTTTCATAGACGACAGACCGGCGGGATTTATACAGAAACCATTCCAGATCCATGAAATGAAAGAGAAGATCGCTCAGGTTATGAGCGTGGAATGCGCTGTTGCGGATGCAGCTTGATAAGAACCTTGAAAAGTACGGTAACAGTTGAAAGATACGGATATTTCTGATAAAAGGACGAGCTACTTTTTCAAACATATCCCGTTGATACGACAAGCGACCCCATGAACCGATACTTTCACATGCTGATCTGCCTCTTTGTTGCGTGTCTGATGCTTCCGTTGCCGGCCATTGCAGCCAAGAAGAAAAAAAATGTTTTCAGTGAGCATACCTCGGCTTTGATCCGTCCCTCCGCGACCCTGAATGAGATGAAACACTGGTCAAACCCTGATTATACGCGGGTTTCTCTCGAACTGGACCGGGATGTTACCTGGGAAACCCATGAATTGGGCAAGGGGGGTCCCGGCAAGCCTGGCCGGGTCTATATCGATCTGAATCGCACCAGGCTTGGCAAGGGCGTACGGGATATCACGATTGGCGATGGATTGCTGAAGGGGGCGCGCGTCGGACAGTATAAGACCGATGTGGTCCGGGTGGTGCTCGACACGGAGAATATCAAGGACTTCAAGATTTTTCCCCTCTCAGACCCGGCCCGCCTGATAATCGATGTGCGCGGTGAGCGGCGTACCGAAATCTCCCGCTTGGAAGACTCAATCAGCATCATGCCGGAAAAAATGGTGGTGCCGAAGCTGGAAGAACCGCCTCCGGTTGTCGAAAAGAAGTCCAAGCCCGCCAGAAGAACTGCGATCTCAAAGATCCGTCGTGTCGTCGTCGATCCGGGGCATGGCGGCCATGATCCGGGTGCGGTCGGACCCAGCGGCATTCAGGAAAAGGACGTCGTGCTGGCGATCGGTCTCAAGCTGAGGGCTTTATTAAAGGAAGAACTGGGGTTGGATGTGGTTATGACACGTTCGACCGATGTCTTTATTCCGTTGGAGGAGCGCACAGCGATCGCCAACAAGGTCAACGCCGACCTGTTCCTGTCGGTGCATGCCAATGCCGCCCCCAATCGTTCGGCGGCCGGCATAGAGACCTATTACCTGAACCTGGCCAAAACCGACAAGGTGGCGCAACTGGCCGCCAAGGAGAATGGGACTTCACTGGAAAAGGTCAGCGTGCTGCAGGCGATTCTGTTCGATCTGATGGCCAACTACAAACTGAATGACTCCGCTCATCTGGCTGATGAAGTACAGAAGTCTCTCCACAAGAAAATCCGCGCGCGTTACAGCGATGTCAAGAATCTGGGTGTAAAGCAGGGCCCATTTTACGTTCTGGTGGGAGCGACAATGCCGAGCATCCTGGTTGAAAGCGCGTTTCTCTCCAATGCCCAGGAAGAATCCCGTCTGAAAGAAGCCTCTTATCAGGAAATGGCCGCCGAAGGCATCCTGGAAGGGGTACGCAGCTATATCTCCAGCCTGAAATAGTTGTTTTATTGCCGTTTGGTGAGTGCTTCGACGATAGTCAGGCGTTCCGCGGTTTCCGCGGCCTCCGACTTGGAGAGGTAGAGGGAATTGACTGCGACCAAAAGCGTGTTCAACTTGTCCAGGTCGATCACGCTCGACCCGCTGACTGATTCGGCTTCGCTCAGGTTGAGCGGACAACAGTCGCTCTTGCGGATGTCCCCCTCGGTGTAGATGATCGGCAGTCCATGGGTGCGGCAGATGATCGGACGGGCCCGGTACAGCAGGCAGCGGTGGCGCGACAGCAGAGGGCAGCGTTCGCTGCCGGCGTGGATGTCAACGTGTTGCCGAATCTCTTCAGCTTCCTGTTCCGGCAGCTCTTCCAGAGCGCTGCGAAGCGCGGCGGCTTCCACCGGGAAAAGCGTTATCGCGGTGCAGCAGGTACTGCAACCCTCCGAACAGGTGATCTGGTCGGCCAGCGACGCTTCTATGGCACTGCAGAGCGCATCGATTCTGTCCACCAGCTGTTTATAGTTGTCAAGTAGACCGGACATGCCTGACAGGTAGCACAATCTGAAGAAAATTAAAAGTGCAATCCCGAGCTGATAAACGATTTATCGCCGCTATTTCACCGCCTTTGCCATGTTCATGCTTTCTCCTGCTTGATTGCTACCGGTGAAAATGTTACAAATCCATGATGAATGATCCCGCGCCACATCCCCAACTACCCACCCCATTGAAGCTGCTTCAGCAAGTATTACCGGGCGAGCTCTATCTGCTGGCTTCCAGGTCACACATCATGCAGGCCATCAATAAATGCGATGTAAGCATGGTTGTCCGCGCCGAATGGAATACCCCCGATAAAACTATTCTGACGCTGGTTTGCACGGATGGCGCGAATGTTACGATAAGCGAATATGGCCGGATCTCGATTTATTGCGACTGTCGGCACTGGACACCGGATGCGCAGTGTCCGCATACCGTCATCACCTGGATTCAGCTTAAACGTCTGCTGTCACCAGGTTCTTTTCCCCACGTCAGGATCAGCGGTCAGGTGTTGCGGAATCTGGCAGATCTGGCAGGTATTTCCGACCTGGCCCCGCTTGAACAGATAAATGATGCCGTTGACCCACGCCCGCCAATATTGAAAAACCACTCGAGAATAGCCGATGAATACTTTCCCGTCCCGGCCGGTAACTCTTGTCCGATCGCAATCCCGCTGGATAGAAAACGGATCAGGCTGGTATTGGAAGATTGCTTCGGCAGGCTGCGTGGTTCGATCAAGCATGATTCGGAACAGCTCCACCGCTGGACAAACGGTGTGCCCCCCGATATTGCCGAATACCTGCAACGAGTGCCTTATTACGAATCAAAAATCCAGTACCTTTCCACTTTCGTGTCGTTGACCAACGGTTCCTATCCGATCGTGTACCGCGACCTGTCCGGAGTCGAGACCACCCTGGCTATCCGCGCCGATTTGCCGAAGCGCGCCTGTCTCACCTTTGCGCTGACGGCCGGACGGATAGTCATATCCCGCACGCTCGACGGCAACAACCCCCTGCCCGAAAAAACCATCACAGCCCATGAAGTGCTGCTCGATCCGGAAGCGGGCACGATCCACCCATTGTTGAACAGGGAAGTCTGGACGGTTTGGGACAACATCCAGGACAAGCTGATGAACGAGGAGGAGTATGATGAGCTCGGCAATTTTGAAGGGGATGGCAACTTAACTGATGATTTTGATGACGACTTCGATGACGACTATGATGATGGCTATGATGATTTTGATTCCACTGCGGAGGAACCGCTGCAACGCGGAGCAAACCGGATTATTGTAACACCGGAAAAATTCAATGCCCTGGCTTTGAGGCTTGATCCGCAGATGCTGCCTAAGTTCAGCGAGTCGGTGATCTTTTTTTACGAAGCCGCTGTTGCCGATATTTCCAAGTGTGTGCTGCCGACCTATCTGCTGGAATTGCCGGCCACACTGGAAACGCCTGTCATTGAAATGGTTCCGCTGGTGGCATGCGAGACCCGCCTGTACAGCTTTGCCCATGATCTGTTCCGTTTTTTTGATCCGCGCTACCGCTTGGGCCTGTCCGGGCCGCTCAAGGCAAAAAAACGGGTGCGTACGATCATGGAGACCTGCTTTGAACTGGCCTCCGCTGAAACACCCTCTGCCCGCAAGAACGTAATCAAGAACGCGCTCAGTGGCCCGGACTACGTCAAGCGCCGGGTCAAAAGCGATGCGCGCCAGTTGTTGACGGCAATGGCCGAGGAGAGCATACGGCAGCCGCTGATGGTGCAAGCCGCCAATGACGGCTGGATTTTTGCCAGGGATGACCGTCTGTCACAGCTCCGTATGCTGCAAATTCTTTACGAACTGTTTGGAGTGGATGCCTTTGATACCGGCAGCCGTCCGGGTGAGATCAACGTCAGGCGTGATGATTTGCTGGCATTGCTGCCGGAACTGGCCGGCCGGCTCCAGCGGAGCGGATTTCTGCTGCTGCTGGGGAATGAGCCTCTGCAGACCGCGAATTGGGACTTTGCATTGGATGCCACCAGCAGTTCGCTGGACTGGTTTGAACTGCGTCCCGAGATCCGCTGCGACGGCGAGTTGCTGAAAGAGGAGGAGTTGCAACGCCTGGCGTCGGTCGGCATCCTGCAGCGCGATGGCCGGATGATCCTTCTCGATGATATCAATGCGCGGATCCTGGCGATGCTGGTCGGTACGGCCGCTCCCGGCAAGCGCCGCAAGAAGGGGGAGCAGCAGGCGGTTCGCATCCCGCGTCTGCAGATTCTGGACTGGCTGCAGTTACGCCGGCATGGAGTCACGGTGCGACTTGCGCCGGACGATGCCAGGGTGATGGAGAGCCTGCTGAACTTTGACTCCGTTTCCGAACGTCCGCTGCCGGGCGGACTGATTGCCACATTGCGCCCCTACCAGCGCGACGGTTACCGTTGGCTCGGATTCCTCTACGAACACCGCTTTGGAGCCTGTCTGGCCGATGACATGGGATTGGGCAAGACCGTTCAGGGGATCTCGCTTCTGGCAGGAATCGCCGATGGAACCATCATCTCCGGCGCCGGGCCGGGTATGCCGCATCTGATCGTGGTGCCGCCATCGCTGCTGTTCAACTGGGAGAGTGAGCTTAACAGGTTCTTCCCCGGCGCATCGCTGATGAGCTATACCGGATCGGGCCGTTCGATCTCCGCTTTTGCCGGCTGCGATATTATCCTGACCAGCTATGGCATCGTCCAGCGCGACATCGAAAAACTGACCGAGCTGCGATTCAATGTGATCATCTTCGATGAGGCCCAGACCGTCAAGAATCTGCAGGCGGCCACCAGCTGTGCGGTGCGCCGGCTGAACGGCGCGTTCAAACTGGCTCTGACCGGTACTCCGGTGGAGAATCGCGTCGAAGAGTACTATGCGATCATGGATCTCTGCCTGCCCGGTCTTTTGGGGACACCCGAGGAATTCGGCCGTACCATCGGAAACAGGGGGCAGGTGGGCATTGATACGCTGCTGAACCGGACGCGCCCGTTTCTGCTCAGGCGCAACAAACAGCTGATCGTGGCCGACCTGCCGGACAAGATCGAAACCGATATTCACCTGGAGTTGTCGCCCCGGCAGAAGGTCTTTTACCAGCGTACCGTCGAAGAGGTGCGCAAGCAGATAGAAGAAGCCTTTGCCAACCGTTCCCCCGGCCAGGCCCGCATCATTGCGCTGACCGCTATTTTGAGGCTGCGGCAGATCTGTCTGGCTCCGGTACTGGCGCTGCCGGGCGCTCCCGACACCTCTCCCAAGCTGGAGTTTCTGCTGGAACAGCTGGACGAGTTGCGTGACGAAGGGCACTGTGCGCTTGTTTTCTCGCAGTTCACCAGCTATCTCGATATTGTCGAAGCTGGGCTGAAAAAACATGGTTTCCTCTATCTGCGCCTGGACGGCTCCACGCCGGTGCCGCAGAGAAAAAATCTGGTGAACTCCTTCCAGAGCTCCGAGATTCCGATCGTATTCCTGATCAGCCTGAAAGCGGGGGGCAAGGGGCTCAACCTGACCCGCGCCACCTATGTCTATCATCTTGACCCGTGGTGGAACCCGGCCGTTGAGAATCAGGCCTCCGACCGTGCTCATCGCATCGGGCAGACCCGCCAGGTCACTATTACCCGCCTGGTGATGCGCCACACGATCGAGGAGAAGATGATGCTGCTGAAGGAGCAGAAGCTTAAGCTGTACAAGGCGATACTGGATGAGGGGGCGGCCGACGGAGGCGCCGGTCTGACCAGGGAGGATTTTGATTTTCTGCTGGGGTGAGGCGGGAATCATCGATCTTAAACATAAACGGGGCGCCTGGTCGGGCGCCCCGTTTATTGTGGCTAGCTGAAAAGTGTGCCGTTATGACTCGCTCTGCGCCTTCAGCGCTTCCATCTGGTAATATGCCCGCAGCGCATCGGCAATCTCGGCGATGTCTCCCGCCATGATCGAATCCAGGCGGTAGAGCGTCAACCCGATGCGGTGGTCGGTCATGCGCCCCTGGGGGAAATTGTAGGTGCGGATGCGTTCGGAACGGTCCCCGGAACCGACCTGCTGCTTGCGGTCCGCGGCCAGCTTGTCGTTATGGGCCTGCTGGATCGTATCCAGGATGCGGGTCTTGAGTACTTTCATGGCCTTGGCCCGGTTCTTGATCTGGCTGCGTTCTTCCTGGCAGGCCACCACCGTGCCGGTGGGCAGGTGGGTGATGCGCACGGCCGAGTCGGTGGTGTTGACGTGCTGGCCGCCGGCCCCGGATGAACGGTAGACATCGATCTTCAGATCGGTCGGGTTGATGTCGATATCCACGTCCTCCGCCTCGGGCATGATCGCCACGGTGCAGGCGCTGGTGTGGATGCGTCCCTGGGCCTCGGTCTCCGGAACGCGCTGCACGCGGTGCGTGCCGGATTCGTACTTGAGCTTGGCAAAGACCCCTTCTCCCTCGACCGAAGCGATGATCTCCTTGAAGCCGCCCCGCTCCGATTCGGAGGCCGAAATGGTCTCTACCCGCCAGCGGTTGGTATCGGCAAAGCGCGAATACATGCGGAACAGGTCGCCGGCGAAGAGCGCCGATTCATCGCCGCCGGTGCCGGCGCGGATTTCCAGGATGACGCTCTTGTTGTCGTTGGGATCCTTGGGCAGCAGCAGCAGCTGGATGTCGGCTTCAAGCTGGTTCTGTTCGGCTTCCAGAACCTTCAGCTCCTCCTCGGCCATTTCCTTCATGTCCGGTTCGGACAGCATCTCGCGATTTTCCTCGATTTCGCCCAGTACCTTGCGATAGCGGCGATAAGCCGTCACCAGATCGGTCAGGTCGGAATGCTCGCGGGAAAACTTGCGGAACTCTGGCTGGTTGGAGATGACCGACGGGTCGGAGAGCAGTGCTTCCAGCTCCTGGTAGCGACGCTCCAGTTCTTCTATCTTGTCTAGCAACATACCGGTTCAATCCATCACCGCGGAGTGATCCGATCGGAGTCCGCGGTGTCTCTATTCTAGATGATCTTGTTCAGCGGATACTCGATGATGCCCTCGGCGCCCAGTTTTAAAAGCTCGGGCACGACGCGCCGCACCTCTTTCTCGGAGAGGATGCTCTCGATCGAGAGCCAGTCGGAGTTGTAGAGATGGGATACGGTCGGGTTCTTCAGGCTCGGCAGCACGCTGGTGATCGCTTTGATCTTGTCGGCCGGCACATTCATCTTGAGCCCGACCATGCCTTCGGCGGCCAGTGAAGATTTCAGCAGCGTGGCGATCTGCTCGATCTTTTCGCGTTTCCAGGGATCGGCCCAGGCGGATTTGCTGGCCAGCAGGACCGGCACGGACTCCATCAGCTCGCAGACGATGCGCAGGCCGTTGGCCTTGATGGTCGAACCGGTTTCGGTAACTTCGACGATGGCGTCGCACAGCCCGTCAACAACCTTGGCTTCGGTCGCGCCCCAGGAAAACTCGACGTTGACCGGGATATCCCGCTCCGCAAAGTAGCGCTTGGTAAAGCCGACCAGTTCGGTGGAAATGGTAGCGCCGTGAAGATCCTCCGGTTTTTGCACCTTGGAGTCGGCGTTGACTACCAGCACCCAGCGGGCGGGGCGGCGCGATACCTTGGAGTAGACCATTTCGCAGACTTCGACTACGTCGGAGTCGTTCTCGCGCACCCAGTCGCGGCCGGCGATGCCGGCGTCGATCGTGCCGCGCTCGACATATTTGGCCATCTCCTGCGGACGGATCAGTTTGCAGTTCATCTCGGCGTCATCGACGCCCGGGAAATAGCTGCGCGACGAGATGCTGATCTGCCAGCCGGCTTTTTTGAACAGGCCGACGGTTGCATCTTCCAGGCTCCCTTTCGGGATACCGAAGTTCAAAAGGTTGCTCATTTACACCCCTCCAAAAACATGCTGGTTTATTTTTTATAGACTTCGTTGGGGTCGAACAACGGGTTGGAGTGTTCCACCCATTCGCCGTTCTCCCATTTTACATAGAAACAGCTGCGGTTGCCGGTGTGGCAGGCGGCCGGCCCGTTCTGCCTGACCTTGATGACCACCGTGTCGGCGTCGCAGTCGGTCAGAACCTCCATCACATCCTGGGTGTTGCCGGACTCCTCGCCTTTCATCCAGTATTTGTTGCGGGTACGGCTGAAGAACCAGGTCTTGCCGTCCTTCAGGGTCAGATCCAGGGTCTTTTTGTCCATGAAGGCCACCATCAATACTTCGCCGTTCTGGTAATCCTGGATGACGGCGGGAATCAGTCCCCCCATTTTATCAAAATCAATCTGTATCATGCGTATCCTCCATGTGGGTTGATAACAAAAAAACGCCCTGAAAATATCAGGGCGTTTCGGGAAGTTGGTGGCGGTGCAGGGATTCGAACCCCGGACCTAGCGAATATGAGTCGCTTGCTCTAGCCAACTGAGCTACACCGCCGTTTATTTCAGCAATACGCTGAAAAATAAAACATATTTAGCATGTTTGTCGCGCAGGCAAACGTGTTTGTTTATGCCGAATTGATCCTAAAAAAACAGATCGACTTTATAGATCGTTTTTTTCTCTTTGTCAATAAAAAAGGATTGCGTCTGTTATGGCATAACATGTGCTTAGTTGCTGCGCTGGCTCGGAATTGTTCCATCCGGGCGTCTGAACCTGGATTTGCACAGATCTTTAGTGGTGTTTGATCCGGTTTTTTGGTAGGTTTCAGATATCGTTTTGTATGGAGATGTTGGAGGATGGTATGCCGGAAGATGTTCAATGCAGTTACGAACTTCTGAAACAGCGTTGCGACGAGCTGTCCAGGATCAACCGTGAACTTGAGTGCGAGGTTGTTGAATGCAGAAATGAGTTGAAGCGATCGAAGGAAACCTGGGAGGAAACCCTCAATTCCGTCAGTGATCTGATTTATATTCTGGCGGACGATGGCACGATCGTGCATGCCAACCGCTCAATGCTGGCGCGGCTCGGTCTGACGCTGGACAAGATCATCGGGCGCAGCTGTTTCGAGGTGGTGCATGGTTCCACGGAGCCGTCGCCCGAATGCAGGCGTTTGCTGTCGCTTGATAATGGTGTCCCGCACTCGGTGGACCTCCATATCGAACATCTGAAAGGCTATTTTACCGTCACCGGCGCCCCTTTGCTGAATCCGGCTGGAGTGCAGGTCGGTTCCGTGCATATCTGTCACGACATAACCGAACGCAAGCTTGCCGAAGACGCGCTGCTGCAGAGTGAACGCAACTACCGGGAGCTGATCGAACATGCCCGTACCGTCATCCTGAGATGGGATGTGAACGGAGAGGTTACCTATATCAACGATTTCGGTGAAAGATGCTTCGGTTATAAGCGCGCCGAGTTGTTCGGGCGTCACCTGGTCGGCACGATCGTCCCGGAAACGGATACGGCCGGCAAAGATTTGCGGCAGATGATAGACAATATCATACATTCTCCGGCCGATTATCACGAGAACGAGAATGAAAATGTCACACGCGACGGGCGACGAATCTGGATGCACTGGAGCAATACCGCGGTTAGTGAAAAAAACGGAACCCTGGTTGAAATACTCAGTATCGGCACCGATGTGACCGAGCGCAAGGTAGCTGAACAGCAGCTCTTCGAAACCCATCAGTATCTGGAGAAAGCGGTGCATCGCTCCAGTGAGCTGGCAGCGGAAGCTGCCCGTGCCAATGCCGCCAAGAGCGAATTCCTGGCCAACATGAGCCATGAACTCCGTACTCCGATGAACGGGGTGATCGCCATGGCCGGCCTTCTTTCAACCACTCTTTTGACCGGAGAACAACGCAACTATGTCGGAGTTATACGCAAGAGCGGCAAACATCTGATGACAATAATCAACGATATCCTCGATTATTCCAAGATTGAAGCCCGCCGGATGGGCCTGGAGGAGGTCTCCTTCAGTCTGGCCGAAGTGATGAATGAATTGATGCCGCTATTGCAGGCGGGAGCCGATGAAAAGGGTCTTCATCTGCACTGCGTGATCGAAGCGGACGTGCCGGCCATTGTGAGGGGTGACCCGGCCAGGTTGCGCCAGATACTGCTTAATCTGGCCAGTAATGCGGTTAAATTCACCGAGCAGGGTAATGTTTCGGTACGCGTATCGGTCGATTCCAGGGAACTGCAGCAGCTGGTACTGCGCTTTACCGTAAACGATACCGGTATCGGAATAGCCGCGGAACAGCTGCCGCTGATCTTTGATCCTTTCACGCAGGCCGACAGTTCGACCACACGGCGTTTCGGAGGCACCGGGCTGGGACTCTCCATTTCCCGGCAGCTGGTTGAGCTGATGGGTGGCGAGCTGGAGGTTACCAGCCGGGAAGGGGAGGGGTCCGTTTTCAGCTTTACAGCACGCTTTACGCTGATTCAAACCGGCGAGGTCGCCCTTCTGGCCGAAGAGCATGTCAATGAGCTGATCAAACATTCGGTGGCCTACTCCGAGCAACGCGGGAAATACAAGATTCTGGTGGTGGAAGACAACCCGATCAACCAGAGGGTCGCCGGGGCATTGCTGGAAAAAGCCGGCTTCAGCTTCACCCTGGTCGAGAGCGGCTATGAGGCCCTGCAACGACTGGAAAACGAACCCTATGACCTGGTGCTGATGGATTGCCAGATGCCGGGTCTGGACGGCTACGAGACAACCTCGCTGATACGTTCCGCAAATGTTGCGGTAATCCGTAATGACATGCCGATTATCGCAATGACCGCCAATGCCCTGGAAGGTGATCGTGAGAAGTGCCTGGAAGCGGGCATGGACGATTATATTGCAAAGCCGATTGAGCTTTCGCAGTTGATACCGTTGATTGAAAAATGGCTGCCTTCGGCGAATTTTATCTCAAACTTTGAACCTCCCGAGAAGCGGACGCACATGCACTTGTTGCCAAAAACCGCTGGCGAGGCGGGTGAACTGCCCGTCTTTAATGAAGCTGACTATCTGCGGCGAAATCTTGACGACCGCATCCTGGCCAAGGATGTTCTGAATATCTTCGTCAGGAGCACGCCCGGCTATCTTGACATTCTGCGGGAAAACCTGGCCGAAGGGGATGCCATTGGTGTGCGCAAACAGGCGCATGCCGTCAAGGGCGCCTGTTCGACGGTCGGAGCCGAGCAGATGTGGGAAACCGCGTTGCGGTTGGAGCAGGCCGGCAAGTTGGGGAACCTGGCGTCCGCCTCGGCGCTGGCAGAACAGTTGCAGATTGATTACAAACGGCTGGAGGACGAGCTGAGGCAGAGAGGATGGCTGCAACCGGCTTGACCGCTGCCAAACGCTGTACAATCGAGATGCCGCTGCATCGATAATATTCCGGCCTGAGTCGCCTGGAGGGTTTAAATGTCGCAGATGAAAAAGCACGAATCGGGACATTCAATACTGATCGTCGATGACGATGCCGAGTTTATCGACGGCACTCGCCGTGCCCTGCTTTCCCACGGCATAGCCAATGTCACCTCGTTGCAGGATAGCTCCCAGGCGCTGCATGCTCTTGCCACCGGCGCCCATAACGTGCTGCTGCTGGACTGGGTCATGCCGGACCCGTCCGGCGCCGACCTGCTTCCGGAAATCGTGCGCCTGTATCCCAACATACCGGTCATTATCATGACCGGAGTACGCGATCTCGAAAACGTGGTCAGTTGCATCAAACAGGGCGCGTACGATTACATCACCAAGCCGATCGATACGACCCGGCTGGTGTATATCGTCCAGAATGCCGTCAAAAGCAACGAGCTGATCGTCAGGAACCGCAAGCTCACCGGGTTTCTGCTGGGCGAACCGCTTTCCAGCCCCGAAAGTTTCAGCGAGATCGTCACCTGCAGTGAACGCATGCTCTCCATTTTCAAGGTGATCGAAACCCTGGCGAGCTCGCGCCAGCCGGTGCTGATCAACGGTGAAACCGGGGTCGGGAAGGAGCTGATCGCCAGGGCGATCCATCGTTGCAGCGGTTTGAAGGGACGGATGGTAACGGTCAACGCCGCGGGACTGGACGATACCATGCTGGCTGACACGCTGTTCGGGCACAAAAAAGGCGCCTATACCGGCGCCACCGAAAGCCGGGACGGCCTGATCGAGCAGGCCAAGGGCGGCACGCTGTTCCTGGATGAGATCGGCGATCTCAGTAACGCTTCCCAGATCAAGCTGCTGAGGCTTTTGCAGCAGAACGAATACTATCGCCTCGGTTCCGATGTTCTCCACAAAAGCGACGCCCGGATCATTGCCGCATCCAACGCAAACTTCCCGGCGCTGCTTGCTTCCGGGGTGTTCAGGAGTGATCTCTACTACCGGATCAGCGCTCACTCGCTGCAGATTCCGCCATTGAGGGAGCGGCGCGAGGACATACTGTTGCTGGTCGAGCATACGGTCAAGGAAGTCGCGGAATCGATGCAGCGAACGCCGCCACAACTGCCGATGAAGCTGCGCAAGGCGCTGTTCTCCTATGATTTTCCGGGGAATGTACGGGAACTGCTCAACATAGTCCACAATGCCGTTACCTATAATCGCACCGAGACACTGACGCCGGATGATTTTCCCGACCTCGCTCCCGGCACCGCCTCAGGCAGAAAGATAGTTCGTAAAATAGGAAACAATCAGTTTGCCCTGAATGGTTTCTTTCACGATTTTCCCACTATTGATGAAGTTCAGGCACTGCTGGTGGAGGAAGCGATCAACCTGTCCAACGGCAACAGGACTGTGGCGGCCAAAATGCTGGGGGTAAGCCGCCCGACTCTGCAGAAAAGGCTGGAACTGGCAGCTGAAAAGCGTTTCGATGAAGATCCGGAATAGCGGGAGGTTGAAGGAAACGCCGTTTATGCGGGATCTTCGGGGTTCAGCGGGAGATGCACGGTAGCCACGGTGCCGGCGCCCTGCTCGGAGTTGATGGACAGGCGCCCCTTGTGCTCTGATACGATGAAGTTGGAAATGTAGAGGCCGAGTCCGCTGCCACCCTTGTCAATCCTGGTGGAAAAAAACGCCTCGAAAAGATGTTTTCTGACCGTGGCTGAAATGCCTTCCCCCTGGTCGGTCACGATGATCAGCACCTCGTTTGCTTCGTGGAAATGCTCGGTGCGCACCGTTACCATCCCCTTGTTGTTCGGCATTGCCTGCATCGCATTCAGCAGCAGGTTTACCACCACCTGTTCCAGTTGGTGCTGATTCCCGGTAATTTCAGGCAGGCTGGGCGCCAGGGTCGGGGTGATGGAAATCTCTCCCTGGCGGCCATAGGCGCGGATGATCGTGAGCGCCTCCTCGACCACACGGTTTACCGAGACTCCCGCGCTAAGCTCGTTGCGTTCTCCCAGGTTGTAGGCGCGCAGATCCTGTATCACCCGCTCGACCCGCTCGGCGTTGTTGAGGATCGCCTCGATGGCCCCCTTGATCTCTCCCTTGGCCACCCCGAAGGGCAAGCCTCCCAGTGTGAAGTCCCCCTCCTCTTTGGTCACCTGCTCCAATATCGGCATCGCATCTTTCCAGGAGCCGGCCAGATGCTGCCCCGCCAGCTTGATCACGCCGTTGGGGGTGTTGATGTTGTGGGCGATGCTTGAAATCAGCAGGCCGAGCGAGGTCATGCGGTTGGTCTGGATCAGTTTGGCCATGATCTTGCGGCGTTCTTCCTGCACCTCCATCCGCATCGCCCTGATCAGTTCCTCCTGCAGGTTGCGATTTTCAATCTCGCGCTCTTCCAGGGCGGCGGCCAGCCGGTTGACCGCCTGTGCTGCCCGTCCGGCCTCGTCGTCCTTGTCGATCATGATCTTCGCCGAAAAATCCCCTCCCATCATGCTGTCGAGCCCCTCGGTCAGGGTGTTGAAGGATCGTGTGACCCGTTTCAGCACCGGATAACAGCCGGCTACCACCGCAACCCAGAACAGCAGCGCTATGCCGCCGGTTTTGAAAAAGGCGGAGCGGATCGCTTCCGTGCGGCCACCGGTATCGATGGAGACCGACACGGACCCGAGCAGAATCGGCGCTGGGCGCGAAGCTCCGCTCAAGGCCGCTTCGACGGTCGGACTGGCGCTGTCGGTCGTAACCTGCGCCGTCGATGAGACATGGCTTGCGCCGGGGGTGACGGCCGGAGAGGTGAAATCCACCAGTGTCCTGTTATTGCTGCTGGTGATGAGTATTCGCGCTACCTGGGGTGTCAAGAGGATCTCGTTTGCGCGGCGGTCCAGTTCCGGCACGTTTTCCGAGTAGAGCGGCAGCGTGATGCTTCTGGCCAGCAGCGAGGCCAGCAGCCGTGCTTTTTCGACGGAACGCTCCTGGTAGCTGCGGATTTCACCTGTGATAATCAGCAATACGAAAGCGGCGAAGATGACACCGGTGAAAAGCGTGAAGATCAGGAACAGCCTGCTGCGGAAACTGGTCAGGAATCGTCTGTAGCGGTTTGCGGGGGTCATTCCTGACTCCTGTTGCGGGGGATGACCAGGAAAAGAAAAATATGTGGAAGGATTCGGGCATACATGTTGCGTACTGTTAGCATGTTCCGTGCCGCCTTGTCCACCGCGTTGTGGATGGGCAGGATCATGACTGAAATATTATATAATTTTATTGCGAGAGGTAGGGAATGGATTTATCGAGCTTTATAAAAATATACCACGGTTCGGGCGAGAACGATCTGGTTCTGATCTATTCCACCTTGCGTGGAACGCTGCTGCAGGTCTCGCGTAGCGTGGCCGATGCCTTGCAGGAAAGTGGTCTTAAAGGACCGGAACAGGAGATACTGGTCTGGCTCGGCATTCTGGTGCCGGATGCGGAGGCCGAGAAAAGGCAGGTGGCCGGATATTTTGACTGGGCCAATGCCAATGCGCGCCGATTCACGGCGCTGGTGACCCTCAATCAGGATTGCAACCCGGCCGGCCCCGGTTGCCACGAGAATCGTCTTGGCGGGATCGAGCATATGAGCGAGGAGACCGCCGACCTGTTGGTGGAAAAAATCCTGAAAGGGCCGCTGGCGACCGGCCGGGAAGTGCAGCTGGAATTCCGCGGCGGCGAAGCGCTGCTTTCGATCCCGCTGATCCGGCGGATTGCCGGACCCCTGCGAGAAGCCGCCGTTGCGAAGGGATCGGGATTTTCTTTCAACCTGGTAACCGACGGCAGTCTGCTTACCCGCGCCGTGGTCGAGGAACTGCTGCCGCTGGGGCTGGCGGGGGCCAGGGTCAATATCGACGTTCCCGCCGATTTTCACAACAGCCGGCAGCCGGCTGCCTCCAACCATGGGAATCATGACGTTGTCCTGAATAATATCAGTCAGATATGCGATGTGCTCAAGATCAGGGCCATGGGGCGCTTCACCCGCGAAAACCACCGGCGCGTACCTGAGCTGCTGGATCTGCTGGAACAGGCCGGCATCACGCCGGACATGCTCCAGATGGTTCAATTCTCGCCGGTGGTTCCGGGTGGCGAGGCCTCCGGGTCGGACGCTTTCCCGTCCGGATGCGCTTGCAGCGGTGAACCGTGGCAGATGGAAGCCTCGCTGCAACTGCGCGGGGAAATCCTCAAAAGGGGCTGGAGCACCCCCAAGCCGAAACTGGCCGATTGCATGGTGGAGTTCGAAAACGACCTGGTGGTGGCCCGGGACGGGTCGCTCTACAAATGCCCGGCCTTCATGGGCAGTGACGACATGAAAATCGGCAGCCTGGCCGGCGGCATCGAGGATTACCGCAAATCTCACAACCTGGATGTCTGGAAGAACGGGACATGCCTGGAATGTTCCTATCTGCCGCTCTGTTTCGGCGGCTGCCGGTTCATGCAACGCCTGCGCAGCGGCGCGATAGACGGCGTCGATTGCCGCAAGGAGTACTTTGACGCGGTGCTGGAGCGGATTGTCAGGCAGGATATCGAGTTCAGGCGCAAATAGATTGCGCGCATGAAACAGGGGGGGTGCAGGTTTTTTTACACTTTTTTAACCACCCGAAATCATTGGTGAAATCCGACTTTTTTCAAAAAGTGTAAAGAAACTTTCCAACTCTTAAAAGCATAGTGATATCGTGGTGTTACACGGGTTTTTTCAAATGTTGTAAAGATTCTTTACACTTTTTTTTCTTCGGAACAGGCTCACCGGAGCAGCGAACATCCGCTTTTTTATCCGGAAGACCATCTTGCTGATAAAAACTAGTTGCCTGCCTCACGCAAAGCCGCACCAAAAGCAGGCGCCTCCAGGCGACGCCGCAACGAAATTCAGATGCATCAAAAACAGACCTCATCCAATCCGGTGAATGATACACCATGGACAACATTCCGATATTATTCGGTGTTTGTTGCGTGAGCCTGCTTTTCCAAGATGGAATTGCAGGCGGATTCCCTGATTCCTTCGCATAAGCGCCCGCTTTCTCCCTTCCCCCCAAACGTCTCCGCCCGACCTAATATCTGCATATATCGCTGAAAATGCGAGGATTGGCACTATCTGTGTAATTACTTCTCCAGACATCGCAAGGAAGGATACGGAACATGGAATGCCAAACAAATTCATTCGCGGATGAACTGATAACGACACCCTGGTGGGTGATCGTCGCCGTCTGTGTGATCGGCAACCTGCTCATCTGGGTGGTAATCCCTGAATACATCGAGGTCAGCCGGCTTGGCGGCAATATCGATGGCGTGTTGATTTGCAGATACAGTGCGGCTCAAACAACGGTCTCAAAGATATTCAATCTTGCGATGGTGGTTTTCTTTATCTTTTCCCGCTTTAACAATCTGTTGCTGCATAAAAACGAGAACTAGCCCGATGGGACCAGTTACGTACGGGGGAGCAGGAATGGTCGCAAATCGTGAAAGCCATTTGAAAGACATTACTGTTATTGCCAGGCGCCTGACCTGGAAAACAAACCTGATTCTGGCGATGATTACCTATGCGGCGCTGCATCTGGCGGCAGAGGTCAAGCTGCAGCATCCGGTTCCAATCGACCGGATCGGTGGTTACGTGCTGAAGCAGATCCTGATTACAATGGCGATGTTCGGCCAGTACATTCTGCCGGCTGTCTTGCTGCTCGCGGCGCTGGTCTCCCTGGTTCGTTTCCGGAGGCAGAAGGCGCTGTACGACGGAGTTGCGCACAATCAGGATATTGCGGCGCTGACCGGCCTGGCCTGGCCTGGATTCGAGCTTTTGCTGGCGGAATATTTCCGGCGTTGCGGCTACAGTGTCGCAACCACCTTCGGAGGAACCGACGGCGGCGCGGATTTTAAGCTGAAGATGAGCGGCAAAAACTATCTGGTCCAGTGCAATCAGTGGCGGGCCTACAAGGTGGGTTTGCGGCCGGTGCGCGAATTCTACGAAGAGATCTCCGCGGCCAGGGCGGCGGGGGGCTATTTCGTCACTTCCGGCGAGTTCAGCGCCGAAGCGGTCGAGTTTGCCGACGGACTGAACCTGCTGCTGATCGACGGCAAAAAGTTTCTGCGCATGATCGAAGAACAGCGGGGGGCGTTGAAGGTGTGTACGGTCGCCGACGACGACGAAAAGGCGATGGCCACGCAGTAGAGCGCATAATCTTTATACCGGCCGGCTCCATGGGAGGATGTTCTGGTCCACGAAAGACACGAAAAGACACGAAAATTTAAGGTGCTTAATTTTTGATGTAAGTCGAAGTTTTCTCGGCGTGCATCCGTTTTTATCGGCGGTTAATTGTCGTTTATGGATTTAAAGGTTTTCTTCGCCCAGAGGCGCCTAGGGGTTGAAGTGGTGGAAGCGTAAACCTTTAGTGAGTGTTCTTGTGCGGGTCATTGATCAAGACGGGCGAAGACAGTTTCTGCCGGAATGGCAGAAAATTCACCCCGTTTATGTGCGTCAATCCGGCTTTCCGCTTCGGCTCCCCACAGTTGGTCGAGCCTGCTGCGGTCGGTGCTGTCAAAGCTGAAAAACAGAGCGTCAATCAGCTCTGCCCGCTCGATAGGTGGCAGTGTCAGGGCATCGGTTAATACCTGTAGTTTAGAATGCATTGTTGTGCTCCTGTGCATTACGTTGCGAACTTGCGTTAGAGCATAACACGGTAGTGATGATGTGACAAATGAGAATTCACCCTTGATAATGTAACTAGTTTCCGTCCGGAAACTAACTACATGAATTGTGAGTAGTGCTTATGAACAGAATATATTGTGATTGATTTTATTGATGTAAGCCCAGGTTTTCTCGGCGTGCATCCGTTTTTATCGGCGGTTAATTGCCGTTTATAGTTTTAAATGTTTTCGTTGCGTGAAACCGCTGTTGTTATTGATGTTATTGGTTGGTAGTCAAGTTTTTCAATTGTAGCGTTGGAAAAATTCTATGATATGTGGTGGATGATGAAGAGAGACAGGGAGCATCGAGGATTACAGGGACCGCTTTGCCGGCATTTGCTGGCGGGGCGGTTTTTTTGTGTGCGATAGGGATACGTTTTTCAGTTTTACCTCATAGCAACTTGGAAGCCTGACACTAGCGGATACCATTACCCAAAAAGGAGAAAAGCATGGAAAATATGCGCCGGTTTCAACAACAAAAAGATACTGAACATTCTTATTTGCTCCTGAATGCCTATTACTCCGCCTGTTTACTTAGGCAGGCCAGAGGCTTAGAGGTGGAAGAGAATTCTGTAATCCAAGAAGTTTTTGAAATGCAGAGAAAGATTCTTGATTCCCTGTGAGTTCGACGCGAAGGTGATCAGCTTTTTGATGTAAGCCCAGGTTTTATCGGCGGTTAACTACCGTTTATGGGTTTAAAGGTTTTCGTCGCCAAGAGGCTCCTGCTTTTGGTGCGTTGTTGCGTTAGACCGTTGTTATTATTGATGTTATTAGTTGACAGTCAGGTTTTTCAGTAGTAGCGTGAGAAAAATTTTATGTTATGTGGTGGACGATGAAGTGTGACAGGGAACATGGGGGATTATGGGAACCGCTTTGCCGGCTTATGCTGGCGGAGCGGTTTTTTTGTGTGAGGGATTTGTTGGGCGTCTAAGCCTAAACAACAGCTGTTTTTGGGATGCTTTTCCTGCAAATTCAGTGGGTTGGTTTGGTCCGACCCCGAACAACACCCCGGTTGGCATTACAACTTAGGAGGAAACACGATGAAAACAAAAAAACATTTTGCCTGGGTATTGTCGGTTTTTGCCATCTGTTTTTTGTTGAACTTCAACGCGTTTGGGCAGGCGAATACATCGGCTCAAATACAGCATGCTCCGGCTACACAGCAATTTATAACCATGGTGGAGCATAATGCGAAATTAAAAAAGATGCTGGTCGAATCAATAGAGAAAGCAAGAAAAATCAATCCGGACAGGGTGACAAATCCGGCCCAAACCCTGGAGGATTATTATACGTTTCTGGATTGGGCGGCTAAGGCACTGCCATGGTCAATTCTGCCGGAGCTTCCCTATTCGAAATTGTACGATCAAATCGATCAGAGTCTGGATTACTTCTATTTTATTAACGATCAACCGCTTGTTGAATTAAAGAACAAGGGCTATTACAACAATTCCCTGCAATACCATGAGCCATATCGCAGCTGGATGATCCTTTTTACAAAGGCCTGGGGCACGTATTTAAGTTCAGAAGGATCGTGGAATGATGAGTACTACAAAAAAGCCCTGGAAGACGAACGATTCGGGTTGAGCAAAGGGTGGTATGAAGATCCGGCAAACTGGAAAACCTTCAACGACTTCTTTGCACGGTATTTGAAATCACCTGATCAACGCCCGATCGCCTCTCCCGATGACCCATACATCGTAGCCGCTCCAGCCGATTCAAAGCCCCAAGGCGTATGGAAGATCGATAAAAACTCCAACATCGAGCCTGGTAAAGGCGTTTCCATCAAATCAAAGGTCTTCAAGTCCATCGCTGAACTGATCGGTGAAGGGAGCGCCTACAGGAACGCCTTCGCCAATGGCACGTTGACCCATACATTTCTCGATGTGAACGATTATCACCGCTATCACTTTCCTGTCGGCGGAACCGTAAAAGAAGTTCGCATCATTCAGAGCGACGACGCTGTTGGCGGTATTCTGACTTGGGACGCCAAGTCCGGGAAGTATGCTCTTGATGCAAACACACCCGGTTGGCAAATGATCGAAACACGTGGCTGCGTGATTATCGAAACGAAAGAATTCGGCCTGGTAGCGTTGTTGCCGATTGGCATGTCGCAGGTTTCCTCTGTCAACTTTGAAAAAAACGTCACGAAAGGCACTACCTTCAAGAAGGGAGACATGCTCGGTTATTTCCTGTTTGGCGGTTCGGACTACGTCATGCTGTTCCAAAGCAAGGTTGACTTCAGGTTAACCGTCCCAAAACAAAGCGATAAAACCTATGCACACGTGCTGATGGGTGAACAATACGGAAAACTTGCAATAAAATCAAAAACCCAGGGCAAGAAGAACAAAAAATAATACCAGGGGGATTTCATGAAAGCTGTCGTCAACGAAAAGAGTCGGAAGACAACATCTTCCGTGGCCGCAAGCTCCCGAACCGGTTCGTCGAAACCCGTGAAGCATGCCATTGAAGGCGCCTCCGGGGTGATTGAGACCATTAACAATATCGTCAACATGACCGTGGTATCCAGGGATGCCAATGATCTGAAGGCCGAGTACAATGCAGGCTACGTGCAGGGCAAGCTTCAGGGCAAAACCATCATCTCCGCACGTGACAACGCCTGGAGCAACTCCTATCTGCTGGATCCCTCCCATGCATTTCCAAAAAAGCCTTGTCCCGCCCAGGCGGAGCTGCAGAAAGCGGCAGGCCTGCTGAATACCAATTACAGTTCCTTCCTGGCATGGGTCAGAGATCCGGAAAATGACCGGAGCGCGGTCTTCAACCTCAAGCGGTTGTTATTCCGCATGCTGGGCATTTACCATGGCGCAACCATTGGCAAGCCGGCCAAACTTGATTTTTCCGGGGCCTGGCTGCCTGACAAGAAGTATTTCAAAGCCGCTGAACTTACCCTGGGTTATGAGACAGGCGGCCTCAGCTTCATGGATGTCTATTTCCTGAATGCCTACTGCGACCTTATGGATGTTATCGCGGACACAAAGGAAACGTCCGGCACGGCAAGGCTGGAGGCCAGGCCTCGCGAGAAATGTTCGGCCTTTCTCAAGCGCGTGGATGGTGAGGTGATTATTACCCACAACACCTGGCAGGGGTTTCTCTCCCAGACCATGACCCAGACGCTTGCGGTGAACAACGACCTGTTGACGCTGAATGCCGCAAGCCCCGGCCTGATCGGTTCCGGTACCGATTTCGGGTACAACAACAAGGGGATCATGTTCAACGAGACCACTCACCGGGCGAGCACAAGCAGCACCAAGGTCGAGGGTCTCTGGATCTTCTGGCGGGCTACCCTCGCGGAACAATTCTCGCACTCGATTGACGAGTTTTTCACGGCCATCTCCCTGGACAATACCGGCACCTATCTGAACGGCTACATGCTGGCGGATGCCTTTACCAGGGAAACCGGTCTGGTGGAGATGTCCTACAACTGTTTCGTATTTTATAAGCAGGCGCCCGGCAAGGATTATACGGTCACCACCAGTCCGGCGTCGGGGCCTACCCCCTGGGCCGTTGAATACGACAGCGAAATGGTTACCCGCGACTATCTGATGGGCATAAACTTTCCGGCTTCGCGCCAGGTACGAACCGATCTGGAGTCCACGGACAACCGTCCGGCCAGACGCGCGCAGCTGAGAGAAGGACTCCCCGGTGTCAGGGATGTGGAATCGGCCAAGCAGCTCATTACCCATACCGATCCGGCCAACCCGCTCTCCCTGTTCGGGCGCTGGGATCTGGGCTATGGGGAGACCGATTACCCCAAGCAGATCCCCGATGGTTCCATTGACTCCAAGGTCGTTTCCACCAGCATGGTTCGAGCGTTCAAGGATCTGTCCGGTATCCTGGATACCTCGGCTTCCAGCACCGGATTCTGGATGCTGTACGGTACTGCCCATGTCAATGGCGAGCCGTTCATCTGGAGCCGCTCGTCCTGGAGTTGGCAGACATTACGGGATGTACCCGATCGTGTGGATGGCGTTTTCACCCTGATGCCGTTGAACCTGAGGTAGGGCGGTTTTAGTTCATTGCACCGATCAAAAACCGCCGGAAGAACCCTCTCCACCGTTGAGCAGCACATCAAGGCAAAGGCTCCGTCCTGATGTCTGACGTAACCTTGGAGCCGACACTGTTATCGGGGTAATGGGTGGCAAGGGTGAGTGGAAGGATTGCCTGCTGTAGATGGCCATTGATTCTGCCTTGACGTCAAAAACGCCGAGTAGACTGATATTCTCCATTGTGAAAAAGGAGGATGCAAAATGAGCGATGAAGGAACGCAGTCCGGGATCAGCAGAAGGGATCTTATCAAGTAGTGTCGTAAAGGGTTAGAGGGGAAGAGGTTTAGAAATACGTATAAAGGCAAGCCTGAATCTGCGGGAATTCCTTGGATATTTCGATCTTGCAACTGAGGAGGAAAAATCATGGGCGGAAACAACAACGACAATCAGGACAATACACCGGATCCCACTATCCAACCACAGTTGCCGCTGCAACCGCAGTCAGTCTTGCCGAATAGTGCAAAACCGGCCAAGGCAAAGCTGATATATGGGCTCGTTGCTTTCCTGGGTGGTTTTTTCGCATTGTTGATGCTCTGGAAACTTAAAGACCTTGATTTTCAGGTTGTGGCAAATGCGGATTTTGCCCGTGGCCTCATAACTCTTACGATTATTCTCGCCTTTGTCATTCTTGGAGTAATTCTTATTCTGTCTGCTTTATACGGATCTCTTGGAGATTCGACGGAAAGTGATGCTCGCTTTCGTAGAGCTCGAGAGGTTTACACGAGCGTTGTCGGCATTGTCGGCACCATAGTAGGATTTTACTTTGGTGCCGTATCCACGACAGAGCCACTGCAAGTTATCAAGAAGGTCGAAGGAAAGAATGTCATCGTCAAAATTACAGGTGGAAATCGTCCATACAATATGACGGTTACATCCAAAGCCGACAAAAAAGTGCTTATCTCGGATGATGGTCTCCTAACCTTCGATGCATGTACGCTTGCTGATCCGACAGGTGATGACAACAAGCTGGAAGTGCGAGATGCAAAACAGAACACGAAACAGTTGGATCTCGGGAAAATACTTGCAGACAAGGCACTCTGCACCACGGTTAATAAAGAGCAGAAAGAAGCTCAACCAGAAAAGAAATAATGCGGACATCAATGCTCAATAAGGTGAACACTTTTATAAGACTAATAGCTAAAACAGGCTTGAAGAATCTTGTTGCTATTGGGCTAATCACTCTACTGACTTCGTGTGCATGGACTGACAAGAATGGTACTCATCATCTTATCGTTGGCGTGGGGTTTGGAATAGTTACAACCAAAAACGATCCCGGTGTAGATATCATGGATTCGCGAATTTTGGGTGCGGAGATTGGATCGTTTGGAGGTGGTCTCGGTTGGCTGCAGCACCATAGGGTCGTCATCGATCCTGATTTGGCATCCAACGTCATTGTTTCAATAAATGGCAACCCCTTGGGACTTACGGTTAAAAACTTTAATCCATATTCAACAGCCATGAATCGCAAAAAATAACTTCGAAAAGGAGTGCAGTACTATGACTCATAATTTCGGCAGGAAACCAAATATTTTACTATTTCTCATGCTTGTCTTGGTAGTTGTACTTACCGCTGCATGCGGGAAAACGGTTGTGCGAGAAAACATTCTATCGACGATTGAATCAGGTGTTGGAATTACTGTTAGTCAAAATAAACAGACTCAGATGTATGAAGTAAAGACTGGATTCATTCGTAGTCAATTTTATTCCATTCCGACCGGTAAGGTTGTGGAAAATGATGCTTCAGTTTTCACGGACATATCAACATGCAGGAAAATAGCCAGTATGCCGATAGGGGTTATCTCTCCACCAGAACGAGCAAAAGTGTTTTCACTGCTGTCATCGTGTGTTCGCGAGAAGAAAACGCAAACTTCCAATGCGGCGAATGTTACCCCCGAGCTGGTGAGTGGAATCCGTGCCCATACAGGGTGGGAGGATCTCTTTTTGGGGATGGATGTTTCGGAGAGCTTTGCCGTGGGAAAAGTTGCAGTTATGAGTCCTGCTGCGGTTGCAATGTATATAACCATGGCGAAAGAAACTGAAAATGCGCAAGCAGCGTCAGCAGTGGTGACTAATGCTTCCCTCGAAAGCCTCGAAAAAGCACTTACTTACAAAGAATTGACAGACGCAATAAACAAAGGAAAAGAACAGGCTAAACAAGCGGATGCAAAGATCGAACTGATAATTAGCAACTTGTGCACAGATGGACAAATTGTGGGGCTAAATAAGCTGTTGGAAAGGAAGGAGCTGAGCTCTATTAAGGAGCTGAAGCCGCGACTGCTTGAAGCAAAAACAGCAGATGAGTTGAGAGTTGTTCTACGAAAGCGTGCTCAATCTGCTATTGACCCCATTTTCAATGAGCTTTACAAAAAACAGACATTAGAAGCACAAGGAGGAAATCAATGACAGACGTTAGGGTTGAAATATTCACAACAGCCATACAAGCAGCAACACGACAAGGGTATTTGGAGCAGCAAGGCTTTAATACGGTTTTGTGCGAACAGGTTTCTTATATTACCGTGGATAGTAGAGAGGTCGGTGGGCAGGAAGATCCGGTGACGGCTACTTCCCCGATTTGGGTGCTTGTAACAACTACAAATTAATAATGCATTAAGAATGCTGCTATGTGCCTCACTGTATGTTCAGTAGATATGGATTAATTAAGGTTGTTTAAATAGTTCTGCCGGGTCAGGCTTCGAAGATGATAAGTTGGCATCCTGTCTTAACAACTTGGAAGTCAGACCCCAAAAGCTTTTACAGGCGAGACCAAGGCGATCAACTTCAAGAATGCCAAACCGGGTAATGAGATTGTTGGGTGAGTGGTGATTTGGAGTGGGAATGAAGTGCTTCATTTATGACGTTGTCACAGGTGGAGAACTATCTCCCTCCAATTAGACGCAATAAATGATTAATGGGGGCACGACCCCATAAGTCTCCCGAGGTTTGCGAGCCATGGCGATTCACATCAAATATCCGAAAGTCAAGCCTGACCCCAGAGGTGTTCCCAGAGGTGTTCCAATGCTTTTTAGATGTCATGCCGAATATCATTGTCAGGAAAAAATTGTTATTTGAAAGGAGTCAAGCCGATGGTTGCATTGAAAGCTAAAGCGGCGGCAGCGGCAACTGAACCGGCTGTATATGAAAAAGGCAAGTTGTACGAGCTGAATATCTACGACGTGCAACCGGACCCGGAGCAGCCGCGCAAGTTTTTTGACGAGCAGGCGTTGGCAGAGCTGGCGGCTTCCATTACCAGCCATGGCGTGTTGCAGCCGATACTTGTGCGGGAGGGGGCGGATGGGTTGTTTATCATTGTCTCCGGGGAGCGTCGCTACCAGGCATCTGTGAAAGCCGGGTTGGCAACAATCCCGGCGATCCTTACCGACGGTGAACCGGCGGAGATTTCCATTATCGAGAATTTGCTGCGGGAGAATTTGACTGCTATCGAAGAGGCTGAGGCGGTTGAGCGTTTGCGGGCGCTGCATGATTATGCGCTCAGCGATTTGGCCACGGCTCTTGGTAAATCCGATTCGACCCTTTCCGAAATCCTCTCACTCAACAAACTGCCGGTGGCGGTTAAGGACGACTGCCGCAATGATCCAAAGGCGGGGCGGAGTATCCTCGTGCTCATCGCTCGGCAGAAGACTCCGGAAAAGATGACCGCTCTCTACACCAAGTACAAGGAGAGCGGCCTCACCCGTGGCGAGATCAGGAAGAAGACCGCCAAGCCGAAACCGGCGGATGCGCCGATTGATCTGACATTTGTGGATCAGTTCTACGACCGGCTTTATACGCTGGATGATACCAAGTTGAGTGCCGAGCAGAAGGTGGCGCTGCATCTGAATTTGGAGAAGATGCGGAGCATGTTGTACCAAAAGATGAAGGCGCTTAAGGGTAAGTAAGGACGAGTTGGGGTGGGCTGTAAGGGCGCTGAAAAAAATGGGGTGTTTTTAGGGTAGTATTGTTATTTATCATATGGTTAGCTATGAATTCCGGCCGGCCGGAATTGGGGTGTGGTTGAACCAGTCAGCAGAATTTTGAATGGTAGAAATGAAGATTGCGCTGAAATATGAAAAATGGCAGCCCCTATGGTCATCCTCTTTTGTATGGAGTTGAGACGCGACCCTTCTGGGTTACTTTCGACCCTTCTGGGTTACTTTGCTGGTATCAGAGGAAAACCAATGGATAATATGCAAAAACATTCAGTAAAACTCCCTCCCTTCGTGATTGACTCCGAATTGTCATGGTTATTCAGCAAACAGTTACAGAACTTTCTGGGCAGAACATCAGAAAACATCGTTTTCGACTGGTCGGAAGTCTGTTTCTTCGACGACTACACATTACTTAAATTGATTTTCATTCAAAGACAATTGAGGATACTAGAGAACCGAGTGAGCAACAGTGGCTTTAGGTTTGCATTCCTGGACCCCAATAAGCAAGCAGTCTTAAGGCAGCTATGGGCGGTAGGTTTGCCAGAATTTTGCGCCTCTGGTCACTTATTTGGCAGTAAGCATCTAAAGGATGTACTTAAGGACGATGCCGAACTCTTGGAGAGTGATCCATTGCGCGGCTTACAGTGGCCAGCCCCAGCAAGTGCAGTTATCCCAATGTTGTGTTGTCACGATCGAAAGCATTTTGCTGCTGGAAGTCGTGAAGAAAAACAACTTGACTCATTTATTAGGTCTAGTCTGCGCCCTTCTGGTGCGAATTCATCATGGGACTTGGTAGAGAACAGGAAATTTCGGCATTTAATGCTCCAGCAGTTGAGGCGAAATGTTCATGAACATTCTCGCTCTGATGGCGGTGATGCCATTGGCCTTGCGATTGTCAGAGTTTGGACATCTCGATCTCTACCTGATGAATGGAGCTTAAAAGAAGACATGCAATTTCGACTGTTGCAAGTCTGGAATAAAGCACCAGTCCCTTCTTTAATCCAAAAAACTAATACTGATATAGGGGTCCTACAAATATCGGTTTTAGATAATGGAGCCGGAATACCTCGTGGACTTGATATTGTACATGAGAAGTTAATTTTTAGCGCAGAACAAAAAGAATTATTTAGTGCTGACAATCGCCTGCACTACGTGGATGAGAAATTAGACAGAGAATTTGCGGAGCCAGCATCTTGGTCAGATAAGAATGCTCGCTTGATCGCATTCGCAATGGATCAGCTCGGTACTTCTAAATATGACAGAGCTAACGAGGTTAAGGGCCTTCAATATCTTAGAGAGAATGCTGTTCTAGGCATGGGAGGTGCTGCATGCATCGAGAGCGATGGTGCAGCCGTTAGTCAGATAACGCGCATTCATAGTTATGGACAACCTCAAAAGTTACAATTCGCGTGGTGCAAAACAGGTGGAGCAGGGATTTGCCTTGCTGTGCCTATGCATTCAGTTAATGTTGATATTAACATCCAAAAGATAACAGCCCAAACGACTGATTTTAGAGGGTTAGCTCTCAAAGGATCTAGCACAGGGATATTTAAAGTTAGAGATAGCTTGCCCCTTCATCCGGATAGCGGTCACTTTGAGTCTAACGAGTTAATGGTGTGCGCAAAGTCAATTTTAGACGCAATAATATTGCGAAAAGTTGAGGAGGATATAACTAAGTTACGGCGAAAGGGTCTGTTAGTTGTTGATTGGGGTGAACTGAGAGAATCAAAGAGACTATTTCATACCATACTAGCTGAGATAGCCAAAGTATTGTCAGATACCGACCCAAAGCAGATGCGACCATTTGTGTTCGTAAACTTGCCCAAGGGATTATGCGGTCTTCTTGGAACTGCAATCAGTATGTATTCGAAACTTGGAAATCCTATTCCGATCTGCACTTTTACAGCCGAGCATAGAGAGCCGTTTTGGTTAGGACTTGATGGTGAAAATTCTATTCCAGATGAGATTCGGAAAAAAATATTATGTGATATCCAGAGAAAGCTTACTGATCAAAAAGAAAACCGCACTGAAGCATTTTACAGAGGTTGTCTTACACAAATTCTTACCAACCGTAGCTCAAAGCCATTGTCGTTAATTGACACTTTTGTTCGCAGAAGTGTTCAAAATGAAGACTTTCAAGCTATTCAAAAGTCCCAAGCATATTTCCATCTTGATACTTTGATCAGGCGATGTTCTCTTTTTCGAGCAGAAAAACAAAGGTCTCGTGATGGCAACGAAATAGAATATACCGGCCGTTTTCAATCTGTTTTCAGTTTGGGGGAGATTGAGTCCGAAACACGCTCCCTTTTCTTAAATGAGTTTCGTGAAGTATTTACCAAACCGCCCGTATGCTTCAACCCCACAAATGAAAAAGAGGGTGTTCGATTGCTTCACAGTACTCGGGTCGTAAAGCGCTACTTCAGATCAGATGCACTTGTGGACAGCCCAATTGCTATGGAACTAACGCAAGAACTTACATCCATAGCATTTGATATCGCCAGACAACTGCCTAGTAGACGAATTGAGTGGGTCGTGTCTTGTACTTCACCATTACATTGGTTCGTACACAAGATTGTTGATGGTCTTACGGAATACGGAATAATTTGCTCGCACCATGTATTTGCATCATACGAAGAGATCCATACATCGATTGACGAAATTGGCATACGTACAGGTGAGAATGTGCTGGTTTTTACTGACGTCATTGCAAGTGGGCAAACAGCTTATCAAATTGCGGATTCGTTGACAAAGCGCTTTAATGTTAAAATGGCGGGTTTAATAGCACTTGCAGACATCCGAACAAAAGAGGATCGGGAAAGTGGTCCAGACCTTGACGGAATCTATAGCAGTAATATTGTCTGCTTGTACAACGACCCGGAGCCGCATTGTCCGGATTTGCGCCCTGCCTATTATGTCCATCCTGAGACCGTCGTTCCAAAGAGGGTTACAAGTATCAATCCAGTAGATGAATTTTTCGAAAAGAACTACTCCGGCACTGGTCCACTTATAGAGAATCATGGCTACTTTAATGATGCCAAACGTTCTTTAGATTTAATGACATCAATAGGTGCAGTACGTTTTGGACATTATCAGCATGGGAGCCATCATTCTGAGGTTTTCGTGGATGTTGAGAAGATTCTATCTTGCAGAGAATATCGTAATCTAATGGTCACAGCGCTCTTTCAATACATTATCTCTAATGACATACGACTAGTTGTTTATCCTAACCATTCCAGCTCATACATACTTGCGGATGATCTTAAACAACGCTTCGTAGATGGTGATTTGTTAGTTGAGTTCACTATGGCATGCCGGACATATAGAGGGAGAGGTACTCAGGGTACTAGTTACACGCTTACTCGTTTTACCCCGCACCCTGATCCTGTACATTGGAATAAATTCTCAGAAAAATCAGTTCTGATTCTCGATGATGCTGTTTGTTCCGGAACTACAGTGGAAAGCATAATTGCTGAATTGGCACGCATTGATTGCAACTACTATGACAAGCAATTTGTTGAAGTCTCTCATGGAGATGAATCTAAGTTCTCAATACATGTGGTTGCATTTCTTAATCGTCTGCCAAGGGTCTCAGGGGACTTTTGGAAAGGATTGGCAAAAGTCGCAGCAGGTCGGATACATTTTTCTACTTTTTTATGCCTGCCTTTAGCCGCCGATTCGGAAGAACTTTGTCCGCAGTGTCGTCAAATCAAGGAACTTGAACATGCAAAAAATTCAATAAAATACTGCCTTTACGCAAAGGAATTCCTTTCGTGGTGGATTATTCGAAGTGAGGTCCTGTATTCCCACGAAAGACGTCACTTTGACAAAAGACAGAACGATGAAAACCAACGGGAAGAACGATTCTCCTCGTATGAAGCGATACGGATTGCCGGATATCTTTCAGCAATTGAACGGAAAGCTTATAAAGATGTGCTGAAGAATCTCTTTAGTGACCCAAGGCATGACGCTGATGCTGAGTCAATATCCGTTCGTGTTCATGTTAGAAGCCGCGCTGGATTCCTTTACGGATTATTAAATGGAAACAGTTCTGAAGAAATGGTCACTACCCTTTGCAAGGAACTCGAAGCGTTAATCGATATGTCCTTGGATAAAAATGGATATCTACCCCAAAATGGCAAAGATGATGATATTGACGATACGTTGGAAATTCTTCAAGTTCTAACCCTGCGCTATATTCGTATGCGTCCAACTCAAAACGAAGTTGAGCGCGTTTTTAGTTGCTTACTTATGAAATTGGCAAAGTTGTTTAACAATAGACTCGTGGCAGGGGGAGTAGCCTCCGTTCTTGATTCGTGTCTAATTTGTTTTATGCCTCCAGAACGAACAGAAAACGAATGGAGAAATATTCGAAATTCGCTCAAAGAAAATATCAGTCAAATAGACAGAAAAAATATGTCTGAAAAAGCTGCTCTAATGATTGACTGGTTTGTCACATATTTATCGGAGGGTGAAAAGAGAATAAACAGTATTGGTGATGCTGTTAAAATGTTGGCAGAATTTGCAAAAAAAGGCCGTCGAAACCACTTTTACGGACGGCATGAGGTAGATGAGCTTGTTGATATTTTTAACCTTCGACCCGGTGAAGGCATCGCAGATGGTGCACCTGAAAATATTCGTAGGACTCAAGCTTGTACAGGCATTTTTTCGGATTTGCTTAAAGCAACAAGAGTATTGCAGTCTGTAAGCAAAATGGAGGAAGAATTACTTAAGGTACTTCAGACTGAAACAGAACAGGATATTCAAGAGCTACGGAGGCTCTGTAACTGCCTAAATGGCTCTGAAATGCTAACGAATTACCTTAAAGTTAAAACTATCTTCTTACGTAATTATAAAAGATGGTTTCCCGGAGAGGGGGAGCGTTGCAGGGCCGTTGATGTAATTGGCAATTTCACCCCAAATTTGTCAAACACTCTCAATAAAGCTTGGGAAAGATACTCTCCAGTTAGGCGGTCTAAAGATGCTATAAAAATGAATATGGACGATCTATTACAGCACAGTTCTGTAAGGGTTCTGATTGACCCAACAGTACTCTCGACAGCAATGATTCAATTAATTGATAATGTTGATAAGCTTGCAGAGCAAGACAGCACTGCAACTATTAAATGTCGAGTATGTTTGCCAGAAGCTAGTGCCCAAGCTACTGGAATAGCAAAAATTAAGACTGGCCACGTGGGGATATTAGTGTCTAACACTGGCACTCCGCGTCCAATGATTTCTCAGATAAAATTACGTGGGCTTTCAGCTGTTAAAATGCGTCTGAATGAGTATGGCGGTAACCTAGCTTATATTATACCTGAGACAGAGTATTCGTTTGAAGTAATGCTGAAATTACTTGTATGGACTGAGGAGGATATATGAAACTTTTCATTGTTGAGAATGAACCTTTGATGATTGCTGATTTTCTTGCGGCTATTAATTCAGTTAAGTGGTCATACCTTATGTTTCCACATAATGATGATACAGGTGCTGATGAGAAAAGTATTCGTCATTTTTTAATTGAAGTGAGTAAGGAAAGACCGGACGTAGTAGTCTTAGACGCAGCACTGACAATCAAAGAGGAGAAGCTTCTGGATGAGTTAACATTGGAAGGAGAGGATGTGTCTGAAAACAGTCTCTCCGGCTTTAAGTATTGTCGAGCACTCGCCAGTGAACGCTTGGGTATACCTATTGTCTTTTTGACAAAGTATGGAGATGGTCAAGTTGCAAGAATAGCGATGCGCGTAGGTGCGGATCGTGTTCTTACAAAACGATCTAAGAATGAGGATCTAATTCAGGAGATTGATGATCTTGTTAAGGCAAAAACTCCTCATGATCCTTCTTTCTATTGGCCGACAAGGGAAAAATTAGATTCACAAGGCAACGACATGTGGCAAGGCGAATCATTACGGAATGCGCTAGATCGTTTTTTTATGAATATTTCGAGCGTTCGAAGATTTGGTTTGTTTACTGCCACCCTCAGGGACATTCTAAGCCCATTGTTCAAAGGAAACCTTGAAGCAGAACAGAAACTCATGCTCAGTCTTGTAAAGAGTCAGGTTCTTCTTTCGCTCGTAGATCCGCGACTGAGAGACCATGTTAAGCATACAGGGAATGTTTTTTGGGTGGGTTACAGACTGCTGCATGATATTCCAGAATTCAATGAACCAGAAAAACTAAATGGCGCTATCACCAACTTTTATAAATCATCAGGATCGATTCCCCCCAGAGATCAATTATTGTACGCGTGGACTCTCGCGGCATTATTCCACGACTTCGGCTATGTTGATGAACGTCAAATTCAACTTACAGCTTTAGTAAAAAGCCTTATCCCAAGCATGACAATAGAACTCTCTGAAGTGCGAAATGAAGCTTCGTGGATTCGGAACATGAATTTACTAAAGGACTTTGCCAGCACTTTTCCTGAACCAAATAAATTTCTCTTCCATTATGTTGACAATGTAGTGTCCAAATTTGGTCTTGCCATAATAAACGGAGGTAAGACTATAAAAGCAGTAGATCATGGTTTTCTAAGCGCGCACCGTATGTTAGATATGATTCCAATCGATACACTGGATTCGCAGAAGAAAAAAATTGTGTTACATGCTGCACTGGCTATTGCATATCATAATTACGCAGAAATAATCCACAAGTGGGATTTAGACGATAAGTGCAAAGGTATGTTGTCCATCGGAGTACTTCCAGTGTGCAGTCTGCTGGCGTTTTGCGATAATATTCAAACGTGGGATCGAGAATCGGATGTAGATCCTGCACTTGCACGTACGGAGGCATATGATGGTATTCTAGAGAGATTGGTACTATCAGATACTGCGTACGTGTCTGGTTCAGAAATATGTGAATTTTCAACAAGTCTTAATGCAGATAAATTGGGTTATGACATAAAAATAAGGCTAAGGTATTTTGTTGAATCTGGAGTTGAAATTCAAAAAGCGTGTGAGAGTCTTGGCCATGACATACAAAGGTGGATTGACTCGGAAAAGTTAAAGGAAGTGTGCGATAGGACTGGTATGTCGTCGCTATTGAATGGAGAGATTGTATATGAACTCCCCATGTTGGCAGGGATCCGCAAGGCAACTTTTTAGAAGGGGGCACCTCTGGGGTCAGGGGCACCTCTGGGGTCAGGTACGACTTTCGGACATTTGGTGAGGATATTTGAACACGATATCAGGTTGTGATAGGCGAGGTGTAGAGCAGTATTCCGTCAATAAACCGGAAGTCCTTGGTGTTGAACGTGAATAGAGGAGTGGATAGTTCCATGGCGGTTGCGGCAATAATTGCATCAGGAATCTGAAG
>JAVBXN010000001.1 GCA_030824515.1 Pelobacter sp. | reverse complement strand
GAGTCAGGCTGATTGCCCAGAAGGCTTTCAGGAAATTGTTGACCGCTTCGCCCCAGTTGCCGTCACGAAAAATGCTACCAACTACCGGGTAGATATCAGTTAACTGCTTTTTTTAGGTTGATTCTTCCAACAGGCCTTCAATATCAGGGCAGTTTCAACTTGGCATCTAGGAAGCCAGGCCCGATCCCAGGCCCTGACCCAAATGTCCAGAAGTCAATCATGACCCAGCAGGTTTCCCTATGCCGCCTTCAGCATCTGCACCTTCTCCAAAACTTTTTGATAACGCCGCTCTGCATGCCACAGATCGAACACATTCTGGGCGTTCAGCCAGAACGCCGAAGAATTGCCGAACAGTCGCGAAAGACGCAACGCCATGACCGGGCTGACGGCACGACGGCATTGCAGCAGTTCGTTGGCCGTCTGCCGCGACACTCCCAGCGCCGCAGCCAGTGACGTAACGGTAAGACCGTAGTCCGGCATGAAATCCTCGCGCAACATCTCCCCCGGATGGGTAGGGGAAACGGTTCTTTTATCGCTGTTTGATATACTCATCTTGTCACCTCGTTAATGATAGTCGGTTATCTCCACGTCATAGGCATCGCCGTCTGCAAAAACAAAACAGATACGCCATTGATCGTTGATCGAGATCGAGTGCTGTCCCGAGCGGTCATCCTTCAGGGTGTGCAGGCGATTGCTTGGCGGCACCTTAAGATCGTCCAGTGATACGGCAAGATCAACGTACTCAAGACGACGCAGCGCACGGCTTACCAAATCCGGCGGCAATCTCCGCGATTTACCGGAGGTATACAAGGTGGCTGTGTGTTTGTCGGCAAAAGTTTTGATCATGGTCAAACTGTAATGTGTAACGTGACAGGTGTCAAGGAAAGAGACATTTCTGAGGATTAACCATCAAAACTTCCTGAAGATCTTCTGTTGGTGCCAATGAAGCGCATCCGGTTCTGGCCACAAGGCCTGCTCGGCAGGCCCGATTATTGGGCGTCCTGCAAGGGTCTGCATATGGCTGGGGATGTTGTTGTTCGCGGATAATTGTTTTGAGACAAGCACAGCGTATGAACCGGAAACGGTGATCAAACCCTCATCAAAAGTCCAATGGCACAGGCGGCAGAGCGCCATGCCGTTCTGGACGGTGTCGTTATGCGTCAGGCTCCAGGGCACGATATGGGCGGCGTCAACCACGGTATGACAATCAGCTGTCAGCATGCGGATGCCGCAAACTGCGCAACGGTGATCGTACATGCTGACGATGACCCGCCTGAACGCCTGATCACGAACTGCCGGGGCGTATTGCTCTGCTCCCTCGCCTTCCTGAACCTGCTGGTGTCGCGATTTTTCCAGCAGCGTCTGGCTGTACTGAAACGCCTCCTTGTTGATGATCCCCTGTTCGACCAGAGCAGCATGCAGTTCCGGTGCAAAACAGGTTTCGATCAGGGTGGTTCGCAACAGATTGCGCGATTCTTCCTGGCAGAGCAGTGTGTACAGCTCATCATCCAGCTTCACCCCCAGCACTATTTCCTGCAACTGGGCCACGCCCCTGATCTGGCGGGTGGCGGCAAGCACCGCCTCCATGCCCGGTTTCGGGATGTGATGCCAGAACTTGTCGGAACCCAGATGGTAAAAAGGGAGGATAATGTTTGATCTCTGGTCCGGAGGCATGACGCGGGACCAGTATAGGGTGAAGAGTTCGCCCAGGTCGGGGGTGAATTCGATGAAGTTGGTTTTTATGATGCCTTGGGCGATAAGGTCGATTACGGCCAAAAGCAAGAGAGGTTTGTGCGGGGCGCGGAATCTGGTTGCGGCTGTCCAGCGGGAGCGGCTGGTGTCGGAGCGGAGGGTGGAGAAGGTTTTCAGATAGTGGGGGAGTTCCATTTTGTGTGAGATATCTCGCGTCTGGGGTTGTCCCTGCCTTCTGCTATCGCCGCAATCCTTAAAAGCCACGTTTTACTGGCAAAAACGTAGATCTAAGGACATATATAAGGTCATAACAGGCCAGTTAATTGTGTATTTTTATATGGTTAGCCTGGTCCGACCCATGAATAATTGTGCTACCAAATTCGCAAATTGCGTAATACTTGCTCTATCTCACGCAATTGTGCATTGTTTGGATAGTCCTTTTCTAACGCCCTGATCAAATCTGCAAGAGTGCATCTGCCGCCATTTGCCGCAAGTCTGGCTGCATTCTGCCAACGCGAATGAGCAGTTCCCTTACCTTCAAGTTCTTTTCGCTTCCCACCAGCACGTTCCCAAACCTCATCTAGGTAATCAGGGGCCAAGTCACTTCCGATGTCAGCTACTCTCTCGATTAGCGCTGACTTGTAATCTGAGTAGCTGCTTGCCGTGTTCTGCGGAGAAGAGAGCATTAGCAGTAAGCGATCCCATAGTGACAGCAACTCTTTGCAAACTTCCAATGCCGGTGTTGCCTCTGGGTTTCTTTGTTTGATCTCAATTAGTTTCTTCGCCGCATTTCTCCAATAATGCCTTAAAATTACCTGACCGATTCGGGTTGAATTATCATGCCAATCAAGGCGAGAAAAATAATGCATCCAATCGATCAATTCATGCTCTCTGATTGGGACATTCCAGGTAAACAGAGTCAATATTGCTCGTATGGTTGGCCTTCCAGACCGCAAAGTTTCGACTATTTTGTTTAGCAATATAGGTTCCGGTTGAGCAACTGATTGTCCGGAATTTATTTGCTCAATCAAGAGATTTGACACAAGTGGAAGCAGCTTGTTGGATTCGACTGCGCTCAAACGATTCCAAATATCTTTACGTCGAGGGTGATCAGAGGCAGCATGGACTAAATTGATTCCAACAGTTTCAACCAAGTTGTATGAATCCTCTCCACTGATAACAACCTCAAGAAGTTTATTACCTTGAACCGCTGGTTGCAATGTATTAGGCCAAGGTTCCCCACCTAGATGGATATGAGTTGCCCAAAGTAACCGACTAGAGGCTTTCGACACATCAATCAAGTTCAGCAAGGTTGGCTTTTGTACGGTAAGTTGCGCTGCTGATCTGCACAGATCTGCGTCGTCCCAAGCTACGATCGTTTTCATCACAGCATCAGAAGGGAGGTTGTGAATCAAGTACTCAAAACCAAGGGATGCATCACCAATAAAGCCCTGCTGCTTTACGAAGGCATCGGCCACAGAAAGCTTCGCGGAAACCAAACTCCATGCATGCAGAACTGACCATTTCCGTTTTTGTGCCTGCTTGCGTATTTGGTTGAGTTGAGTCGGACCCCATTGTTCTCTATTGGCTATTTTGATCAAAGATCTTTCAATCTCTTTATCGCTTTTGACAAAATCGTTAATAATTTCTTCCATCTCAGGAATTGCCAACCACCTAATAGCAGCACATGACCATATTTCATCAAGCGAATCCAGGCCGCGCTGAATAACTGATTTTATGTTCGTCTGCCACCAAATTTGAGCTTTTCCCGTCTGTAGCTTGGAAAAAATGGGAATCGATTTCTCTGCAGATAACACTGGGACAATTTCAACCAGTCGGCTACGGAAGGCATCTTCCAGTATTTTTGAATCCGGCACAGCTGACAAATCAATATTGGCAAGTAATTCGACCTGATCAGAAGACAGCGATGGCAGATACGTTAACAGCTTTGAAAGGGCAACATTCTTAAACTTACCCCCCCCAGTATCGGTAGGCGCCATAACAATTAGGGTTCTTAACAAAGCAAGAGCATCGCTGAAATCATCTGAAATATTGAGCCGTTCAAGATTGTCAGCAACGCGAGCAGCTTGTTTGAGATAGGTTAAATCAGAATCTTTAGGCGGAATTTCTATAAGAACTTTAGAAAGAACCAAGTCTTGTTGCCCAGCGAGATATTTTGCCGCTCGACTTAACTGGGCAGTCGCTTGTGTGTTTGACAAATCAATTCTTTCAAAAGGAAGATGCCATTGTTGTGCACGACAAGCTGGTGTGACAAAAATCCACGGCCGATTATTTGGTTCGCTACTTTGAGGCGGGCTTAAGGCTAGCCGAGCAGAAAAGTCCTTTCTAGCAGCAGGCCAAAGCTGCCGCCATACATCCGCAATAACTTGTGGCCAAACTTCGAGAGCATTACAGATGATCACAGCATGACCTTGAGCGGACAATATCGCCTCAGTCACTAATAAAAGTTGTTCTTGTGGTGCGGTAGTAATTGGTTGGCCGCTTGCGATTTCAGCCAGCGCATTGGTCAAATCTTCAACCGATCCGATTTGTTCACGTCGCCACAAAGCTACTTCACTTCGAACCATGCCTGCTCGAGTCGCCGTCAAGTCTGGCATGGTCCACCAAATACACCACCATTCACCAACAGGACCACATCCGAGCGAAGGCCACCAGATATCTCCCGGCGCGATATCTCCCGGGGGGCGATCTGTTAATCCTTCAAGTTCGCGAGGTAGGTTTACTTGAGAATCATTACATTTCAGGAGCCTATGGGAATTATCCTGTGCACCGTATGTGGCAAGGACATGCTTCATTATGCAATTCCATCCAATAGCCATTTGAGAGGTAAGCTTAGATCCTGTATCCTATCCCCACCCTGAGGCATGACTACCCATCCTTGGTGTTCAGGGCCCTCGTCAATAAAGACCTCTACCCCACTGGTGTCAGTTAGTTCTTGTCCAAGGGAAGAAAGTCCCCAGATACTAACCTCATCCTTATTCCAGTTGTTCCGAATAAAAGACGCGACCAATGGAAGCTTGCGTGCAAGCTCTTCGGCTGGTGTAGCTGTCGACTCACCCAACTCATCATAGCATGAGAGCAGAACAGCTAAGCGGGGTCTTTCCAGATGTTTCACAATTCCCAGTTTGGCAACATGAAGAAGTATCTGAAGTTTCTCTACCCAATAGGCGTTAGCGTCCCATGTACTGACTCTGCTAGCAGAGTACTCGCCACAATGGGGGTGCTCGGCAAGCTTTTCCAAAGCATCAGGAAAAGTCACTTCTGCTTTCAAACGAATCAGTAGAAGCCATCCTTTCGCTTTACTTAGTCTTGCTTGCCAGGCCAAATCGACAGAACGTGTCGAGAAAACCTGCTTCAATTGTTCGCCCCCATAATCAGGCCAGCTTAAATCCATAGCTCTACCGGTCTCATCCTGTAACGGCAAACAGACCACCGACCAAGTGTCATGTGGTGTATGTGAGGCCGCATTGCCATTCTCAAGACATCTCAACACTTCCTGAAATGCCGAGAGATCAGCAGGTGCACCACGTAAACTCAGGGCCCCCGGATTTCTTTGTAACCGACCATATAGTTGCCCGGCATAGTGTGTTTTCCCGCTATTTGAACCACCTAGAAGTACGATCTCTGGTGTCAGCATTTTCTACCTCTGAATGCCGAAAACGGCTGATGATGTAATACAGGTTCAAGGATAGGACTGCATCTAGACGGTTCCCAAACGCTATTCACAGCAATAGAGATTGCTTCGGTTAACGACTCAGGATGACCAACTGTCGTTGTCATTTCAGTAGCATGAGGGATAGCTTCCTTTAGTGCCTTTTGTATCGAATCCCTTATGCCAGGCGTTAATTCCGCCAACGACTTCTTATCAGTTTTTGTCCAAACCAGAATGACGGGACGATTCCCTACATGCCCACCCAACCTTTCCAGCAACTGACGAAGATCAGTGCGAGCAGATCCTCGTTCCGGTCCACTTAAACGATCACAATCAGCAATAACCAAAAAAGTGTCTGCATGTTCAACTGTCCATCGGGCACCTTCTGCTTCTGGCGCATTTTCGTTGATGGCCCATCGGGTAAACCATTCTCCTGGAGCATCGCTCAACAAGATATCGCGAAGGGTTTGATCAGTACGACGAAGTGCAAGATGCAAGAGCCCTGGAGCTCTACTGGTACCTCGGGGTGTATGCGGCGGGAAATGTGGCTTTCGTGCAGCATCATCAAATCGTGACCACGCAGCTAATGCTTCCCATGCCCCAAGGGTCCAGGAACCACAAAACTCACCTTCAGCAATAGCACTGCCACGTAGGCAGGTTAAATAGTTCCCCAATAACAAAGTGGTTTTACCTGCATCATGGGCACCTAACACGCCTACAAGGATTGAGCGCGCACGAGGTAACAAGGTAATCAAGTCCGACAATCCCAATGTAGCACCTGACCATGGGACACGCGCAGCTGACTCAATTGGTGTGGATTGGCCTGCTTTTGTCTTGGAGTCAGAATGCCCAGAGCGATAATGTTCACACTCGGCCAAGTCCAAATGACCATCAACGCAACTCTCGCCTTCGTGGACGTAACAATTTGAATTTGAGCATCGCTTTGTCATTGCCCGGCTCCAGCCAGCCTAACAGCCTGTTCCTGACGATAGATTGCCTGAGCAAGCTGTGGGAGGCTAATTGAGAAGTCTGGCTCCAGATTAGCTCGCTGCAAAAGCTTTTGAGTGTCCTTATCACCTTGTAGAACGGCAACTACCATATCTCGAATGCTTAAACGTCCAGACTCGGGTGGTGACTCCAAGTCCTGTGCCCATGCTTCCGGCAAAAAAGAGCTCTTGTCCTGAATGGTATTGAGAAGTTCATAAACTTTGTATGGCTTTGCAAACTCGGCATCAGGTAGTTTTGCGACAGTTTCGGAAAGGGCGTAAGTCACACTAGCAGGTGTCGGAGTTTTGACTTCATTTAATAGATCAAACGGCATTACCGCCCCAGCAAGAACGGGCTGCAATTCACGATAACTGCAGGTCAAAGAAGATGAGTATAGTGCTTCGCACCACCAAAGCGTATTTAATCTCAAATGCTCTGCCTTTTTAAACTCTTCGCTTTGCTTGATAACCTCTTGCAACCAGCTACGTTGGCTGCTCAGTAGTTCTTTGACCCCTTCAAGTTGATGTGTTTCGTGTTGTTCAAGCTGCTTGATCAAGCCATTCTGAGACTGGACCATTGCATTTTTAACGGAATCAAGTTGATCGGCAAGTAACACCGTCATACGATCTGAGAATTCTCCGGCCCATAATTGCGGATTGTTAGGTTGATATGGATTAGCACCATTTATAGCTTGACCCTTATAATTTGGAAAAATAGTTGCTGCCACCGCATTAAGCAAATTATCTCTATTTATTTTAATGGCTGTTGCTGCGTTAAAACTAAGCTGTTCAATTTTTTTAGTTACAGGTGCACGCTTAGGTTCCGTTACTTGAGGAACTACCAGAGAAATTACCTCCGCAGTCCTCGCCCATGCTGCAAGTATGCCTCGGACGACCCTTTCCTCACGCCCCAAGCGAACCAAAGGAAGTGTATCTGTGGCGGTATACGACAGTACGATAGCGTTTAAACTGTCTGCTACCTGATTACATGCATCTAGTAAAATTGCACGATAGAGAAAAATTGGCGGATCGGTGTAGGCAGAGCGCACTGAAGTCCAGACCTCGGCTAAGGCGTCAGCAGCTATCATAATTGCCGGATCGTCCGAAGGAATGTCTGGATCGAGTCCTGCCAACACAGCACGAATCATGAGCGGCGGCGACTCTTTAAGCTTTTCAGCTACGTTTTTCGCTGCTGATTCGATCTTTGCAAAACGTTCGTCATTGCCATCTAACTTTTCAATTAGATCTGCCTTGTTGAGACTTTTCAATAGATCAGACATTAATGGCCTCCATTCCTTCGATATTATTCATCTTTAAACTGAGTTAGATATTTTTGGATGATTTTATTGTTAGGAAAATCCGCAAGCACTGCCTGCAATAGTTCATATGGTTTAACCATTGCGCCTAGCTCGCATCGTGTCCAGATTCGCTGCCACAAATCAACGGGCCGAGAAATATTATCAACACCATGTGGTCTCCCGCCTGCACGACCCCAAAGAGCACGAGCATCCGCAGTGTCCGGATAGTTGTCAGCAAGCAGTTCAATCAGATCCATTGGCAGTGTTTGCCCACCTGAAGAGTAAACCGGCCCCTTCGTAGTTTGCATAGCGATAACAGGTGTTTCATACTGAGAAGGCAATAGATGATTTGAGTTGCGAAGAAGCAAGATCAATGCTTCAGCAGATGCACGTGCTGCAAACTTGCGGTACCGATCATCCTTGAATTTATCGCCAAAATCTGAAACTCCTTTGGCAATAATTGCTGGAATTCTATGTGCTTCGGCAAGCGCAGCCAAGCCGCTAGCCTCCATTTCAACCCCCAGAACTTTTCTCATTGACACAGAAAGCTTGGGAAAGAGTTGATCATCCTCTTTTACTGATGATCCAGTAGCTATCGGTGCAACATGAATTCGAAAATCTGCTGGCTTTGGCAGTTGTGCAGGGTAACGAGTACATAAATCTTCAATATATGATTTCCCTTGATCTGAAAGGGTTAGTGGATTTTTAATCCATTTTTTTTGCATGAGACGGTTCAATATCTCAGACCAATCCGGGCATTCATTTTCAAAATCAGGTTGTGTCTTAGGATCAGTGCCATTCAACAAACATTTCAACACCCAGTCTTCTTGGCATTCGTACGTAAGTCGTGGACGTTCCGCCATCCAAGAAGGAGCTATCGCAAAACTGACAGCTTGCATCTGCTGCACCCAAACTTCAGAAGGCCGATACTGAAGCATGTCATATTCAAAAATTTCATGACCGGCTTCCACTCTCGACTTGCCGGAATCATAAGTCCATAGCCTCTCTCCAAAGATGACATCACCCAACTCAACCTTTCCTCGTCTCCCTGCACATATGCCACTCATTGCGAGACATTTCACAGGTGTGTGGCAGATTATGCTACTGGCAACTGCCTGGGTTTGTTCACGCCCCATGTAACCAGCCCAAGTTGCGCGTATACTTATCGGCACACCATTTTTAGTAGCAAACTGAGCATCGGCAACGATTCGTCCTGAGCGATCGGTGTCCATTCTCCACCCTGGAGCAATAATCCCATCGCGAACGGAAAGAACCTCATCAAATTCATCTTTCAAGGCGCAGAGGAGAAGCACATCAATTGGTGAATTTGGAGTTATTGGATTTGACGTATTCATATGCGTTGGGCTCCTTCTTGTTCATGAGAAACAAATAACATACTTTTCAGTTCCTCTTCCCTTCTTAAATATCCACAGTTTTGGATAATATCTCTCGCAGCATTCAAATCTTTACCAGGATGATCCCATGGATATGGGTTGAATTGATGGAATATTCGAAAACGGTTTAGATATATGTCTGACTGGAATCGTAACATTCCTGCATGGTCGGTGATTTCCCAAGCAGTATTAAGATCATCTCGGGCATTCTGGTACTTCTTTAAATGCCCTTGTATCCTGGCACGTACTATTAATGCACGAACAAGATGATGCTGTTGACCTGTGTTTCGGAGCAACTCTACAGCGACGTTAAGATGCTCAAATGCTTCACTGAAATTATCCGAATTTTGGCTGAAATTGTTGAGATATTTCGCCCGGCCTAGTATCAAATGACCGTGAGCAGTATCCATTGGCCATTTGTTATCTTTTGCAGATTCATACAGGTAATTCGCTCTTTTTGCGACACTCTCATAGCCTTCAGGTATAATTTTATCGAGATACGGAGTAGTTTCAGTGATAATTCTCTGTAATCGTTCACTAGGGCAAACCAAAAAATCTGACGAAAGCGGATATCGCAGTAAACATAGATCTAGTAAAAGTTCGCAAAACCAGAAACCAGCGACTCCAAATAACAATGATTGCTCAGACCTCTGGTCTCGCTGTAACGCTTCAGATTCTGAAAATATTTCAAGAGCCTGTTTCCACTTACCTGCATAGTGTAAGACTTGCCCAAGTCCGGCACGATTTACCATTTTAAGAATATAATCACCACTTTGGTCGGCCATGGAAATACTTAATTTTGCGTAATTTTCAGCTTCTGCAATCTCTCCCTGAAGCAAATGTATTTCACGCAATAGTCTGGCATCCCGTGCTGCACAATCCCAGTGTTGTAAATTTGTTGAACGCATTCCAAATGCTTTTGAAAGCAGTTTCTTCGCTTCAACAAGACGACCTAGCACAAACAGGTAATTTCCAGTCTCCTCTAAAACTAATGCTTGATCTTCTTCTTCAAGCTGACAAACCGGTTTATCCCAATCCCCAAAGAAACCTGACAAGGTTGTCAACATGCTCTGTGGTGTATCTTGTTGTCGTTCATGGTAAGGCCTGTTGTTAAAAGCAGCCTCTTCACGAACTATTCTTTTCCAGTAGATTTCTCTCAAAGCATGTTCATACTCACCAGCCTGACAACTATGAATAACTGCACGAGACAGCTGTTCATTTTCTATAAGTGTACCGGGATGATACTCTTTGGGAAGGTGTTGATAATAATCACTAATAAAACAATGGGACTGCCGCCATATAGCGGCTTCGCTTTGTAATTTGTTGGAAAAATAACTTCGTATAATATGATGTACATCTAGTTGATTGGCATTTTGGAGATATCCGTATTGACTGTTAACTTGGTAGATAAGCCCACATTCACGAAGGTCACTTATGATGATCTCTAGCCCATCTTCGCACAATCTATCAAAACAATTGGTTAACCCATCAATTTTTTTTGAAATAATTTCTAGCAGACACTCAATGCTTACAGGGCGATCAAACAATCCCAAAATTTTTAAAAGCGCAAGGTAACAGGCACCATGTTCTTTGTCTTGAGTAAACCAATCCTCATATGCGGCTACAACTTTTGCCGCATATCCGCCGTGGTCATTTTTATCCGCTTTTATAAATTTAACTCTATCTCTTCTCCTGATATCACCATTGTGAACTCGCATCAGGTAACGTCCAAAGATACATAATGTTAAAGCATGTCCTTTAACTGATTTAACCAATCTGGAAAACTCTTTTGCTGGTCCTTTTAATCCGAAGTATTTTAACATCTCTATGGCAGATGGTTCTGATAGATGAGATAACTTTATTTCAGGGGCAAAAGCATGTTGATATGAGATCAAATCTGATACAGTTTCACGAGTTGTGATTATGCAAAAACCAGCATTTTTTTGAGCAAGCTTTTCCAATAATTCGCGGAGCGCATCGTCCTTAATAAATCCGCCAGAAGAGTTGACTGGTGGATGCTGTAAAGACTCCATCCCATCTAGGACGAGCAGAACTCTTTGCTGCGTCATAAGCTGTGCAAGTCTTGCTACTTTTTCTCTTGCAGCAGTAGAGCTATTGGCCATTTCAGGGTCATTCAATTCATTTAGTGCATGAGTAATAAACGGCTCAATAGAAACTTCTGGCTTAACTCCGCTCCCTTTGCTGAAAAAAGACCACTTAACAACCTTATCAATTTCTTGAGCATTTTCGACATCGTGATCCATCATCCATTGATCGACTAAAGCGGTTTTTCCAGCACCTCCCATAGCAACAATAGTTACTATTCTTATCCTGGGGTCTTTCCAAAAGGCATTAAGCTTGTGAAGTTCTTCTTCTCGTCCAAACAGCTTGTTTGGTCCTTTAAAATTCGAACGCTGTATCATTAGATACTCTCCAAGATAATGCGGGACACTGCCCGTATTTTGCAATAATTCCGAGTCAGTTCATTCAACTCCTGGTAAATAATGGGGTAAATAATGGTGTCAGGGGGGTAAATAAGGTAAATAATGGTGTCAGGGCTACACATCTGACAAAATCATAATTTGCACTTTGACTCTCTCACGCACCCCCATATTAATTACTACGCAACACTCAAAACACCCCTGCACTGGGGATACTGCGAGCAGCCCAGAAACTTGCTGCCTTTGTTCGCACCTTTGCTTACTTCACGCATAACCATAACACTGCCACACTTCGGACAACCAGGTGCGCTCTGCTTTTCGCTTACAATGCTTTTCACATGCGCGACATGCTCTCTGCTGGTTTTGAATGACGGCGTCAACCTGCCATTAGCAATTTTGCTGACAATGTCCGTCACCTCAGCCGCAGACAGAACCGGCGTGGTCTTCGATTTTATAAACCTGATATAACCGATACCATGAGTAACATTTGCAGGCATTTCCGTTTTGAACGTACTCTCACCGACAAAAACAATCAGTGAATAAATCTGCTGATCACTTAAACTGAGCAGTGATTCCAGGGTTTTCACATGCTTGTAATTCTGATGCAGCGGATTCTGAAACCTGCTCGTATGCTTGAATATCTTTTGAGTCCATTGCCCCTGTTTAGGGTCGCCAAAAATCCACCCCTTCATGTTTTTAGTTTCAACTACGAAAAGGCCGAATTTTGAAACGATGACATGATCGATCTGGGTCGTGCCATCCTCGGTCGGCAAGGTGACGTTCTTGATCAGGTGGTACTCGTTTTTATCAAGCATCAGCTTTGCTGCAACGTTAACGATAAACTCACCCATCACCCCTTTGAACCAGGATGATTTGAATAATGCCGCCAGAAGCAGAATTGGCAGCAGATACCAGAGTGTTCCTATAAGTTGGTTTATAAGTGGAGCAAGAATCATTCAGTGGCCTCTCTTGTGAAATATTTTTCGTTGTTCTTCGGCACTAACTCCCACTTACCCCAACACCCGCAACAACAATCGGCATCTCTTAAAGGCAATTATGAAGTATGAATTCTGAATGTTGAAAAGAGTCACCCTATCATAATTCAGAACCCACCAGCTTATGTATCCCTGCATCATCCGTCAGCAACTTCATCTGCTGAATGGCGATCCTGTTCAGTTTCAGCAGCCGCTCCGGTTGCAGCATACCTTCTGCTATAAACAGGGCGTTCAGATTCTCAAGATTTGAAAGACAGACAAGCTGGGAAACATTGGCATAGTCCCTGATATTGCCTTTTTTGTCCGGGTTGGCGTCACGCCATGTCTTGGCGCTCTGGCCGAACAGCGCCATGTTCAGTACATCAGCCTCGGAGGCATAAACCAGCGTGGTTTGTTGCTTGGTCAGTTCCGGCGGAATGAGGTTTTCCTTGATGGCGTCGGTATGGATGCGATAGTTGATCTTTGCCAGATTGCGTCTGATATCCCAGCCAAGCTGTTTGTACTCTTCTTCTTTAAGCCTTTGGAACTCTTTGATGAGATAAAGCTTGAACTCAACCGACACCCAAGAGGCGAACTCGAAGGCGATGTCCTTGTGGGCATATGTGCCGCCGTAGCGACCCGCTTTTGAGTTGATGCCGATGGCACCTGTCAAATCAGTCCATTTTGAGGGAGTCATCACAAAGGCATTGCTACCGGATTGATTTTTAACCGTATCGAATTCGACACGGTTAAAATGAGGATTATTCAGCAGCTCCCAAATACCCAGAAATTCGATGGATGAACGCGAACGCATCCAGTTCTGAATGACAAACCTCGGATCATCGGCATTCTTGAACTTGGCGATATCCGTCAGCGAAATATAATCATCCTGATCCATCCTATGAATGCGGACGGTTTCATTTAACACAATTATCTGGCTGTTCTTGCTCATCAGCCCCCCCGTTTCCAACTGTGGCGAATTCGCCATGATTAAACTCAACGACCTCTATTCCCCGTTGATACGAGAACCCGCCGGGTACAGGCTTCCAAGAGAACTCGCCAGGGTCAGGCTTGCTTTGTTGCTTTAGCGCGAGTTCCAATGACAGTATATTTAACTCCCACACACCGATGGGCTTAAGTACCACCGTAACGACCAGCCTTTGATACTATGCCAACGGCACAAGTTTTTTCGATCCACTGCTTTGTGGTAACATGAAACTGTTGAGACCTGCCTGCATTTTAATCCCGTCGAATTCGATGGGTTTAAAAATCGGATTATTGAGCTGCTCCCAGATACCAAGGGAGAAAAAGCGGGTCACTTCCCCATTTATTCAAAGTGCCACAGCATGGATGCAGGCAACACAGAGGAGATGCAAAACGTGAGCAGGGTAAGGATTCATCGGGAAGGCTGATTCAGGCGCTTTTTCCAGTATCCCGGCCTGCGTTTCTGGTGCATGGTTGCCAGGATGTATTTCCAACTTGTCTGAGCCGCTCACGTGCCTGTCTCATCGCCTCATCCGCTGGAATGCAGGAGACAGTTCCTTCCTGTATGGCTCGATACCGCTCCTGAATCTCGGAAACCCACAAGGCTTCTATCTCGGCATCTTCCTCTTCGGTGGTTTTCAGCTTTGCCAGCATGCATTCATACTCTTCTATGCCCAATAAAACGAGCTCGCCGTGCCCCCTGCGGGTAAGATAAACCGGCTCATGTTCTTTACGGCATATTTCCGAAAGCTGACGCAGATTGTTTTTGAGATCGGATACAGGATGTATATGGGGCATGACATGCTCCTTTCAATCAGCGTAACTTGCAAGGTTTCCGAAATATTGAAGAGTTATATCAAAGTCCCCGACACTACTCCAGCTCAAAACATCCTGATACTTCCTGGCCTGCACCCACGACAAACAGTTCTTACCACCGTGGCGACTCATAACTCACCTTCAATGTCTTGAACAACACCTCAAAACCTGGTCCACGAAATACACGAAAAGCACGAAAGGAAACCTCAAATCATTCTACAATCGGATTCAGGGCCGATGAACCTGATACACCGCTACATTTTTCCGGTATTGTTCGTATCGTTCGTGCTTTTCGTGGACAGCTTGTGAAATTGCTCCGGAACAACACCTCTAAAACCGGGTCTACGAAATACACGAAAAGCGCGAAAGGAATCCTCAAATCATTCTGCAATCGGAATCAGGGCCGATGAACCTGATACACCGCTACATTTTTCCGGTATTGTTCGTGTCGTTCGTGCTTTTAGTGGACAGCTTGTGAAATTGCTCCGGAACAACACCCCAAAACCGGGTCCACGAAATACACGAAAAGCACGAAAGGAAACCTCAAATCATTCTGCAACCGGAATTATGGTCTATCCACCTGATAAACCTCTTCATTTTTCCGGTTATTGTTCGTGTAGTTCGTGCTTTTCGTGGACAGCATCTGACTGTAATCAAACCTTCAATAATAAATCAGAGGATAATTCGTTCGACTACCGCCTTTGGATAGCTACCGAAATTGACTAGCAATCCCACCTTGATGCCAGTTGACTTCAGGTAATTCATCACCTGGGAGCGATGCTCTCCGGTCAGATCACGCAGCGCCTTTAACTCGACAATAATCTTGTCAAAGCAAATAAGATCCGGCTTGTAGCACTGCCTTAACCCTTCCCCTTTGTAAAACAGCTTGAGCTCCTGCTGGGCAACAAAAGGGATTCCCCTTAATCGAAGTTCCTTTTCAAGGCATTCCTGATAAACCGCTTCAAGAAAACCACAGCCTGTTTCGCGATACACCTCAAATACGGCTCCCTGAATTGCGTAGCATTCATCCCTGAATATGATCTTGTCGTCCATTTCGTGTCTTTCGTGCCTTTCGTGGACATGTTTTTGACGGAATCACTGAAAGCCAACAACCATCACGGTATGCACTGCATTGAATTCGACGGGGTAAGCAGGCGGTCACGGAAGTGATCGATGGTGCGTTGTACGGGCTTTGGGGCGGTCTCGGAGTATTCCCTCAACATGATCAGGTTGGGGAAACGCTCGCCAGTCGCTTCGTCATCAAACCAGATAATCCGTTCCAGATACAACCGGTCACCCATGTCACACCCCGGATAAAATAAATTGCATTCAATAAAACAGGGTCTATGTTTGCATACCGGAACCGTACCTATCAGCTCTGCAACCATCCGCCCGATCCACGGTCCCGCACACTAAAACCGATAAACGTATACACTTATGGTGCCAACCTGTCCCCAGGCGAACCAGACACTACAAACACCGGCTTTTACGGGCTGTTACGATTTCAAGGCGGGAGATTTGAGGCAGTGCGGGCAAGCGGGCCGGATTCAGGCAGGTGCAGGTATTTTTACACATTGCACCTTGAAAACCCGCAAACGTAACCACAGCAGGGGATTACAAAAAGTGCAAAGAATCTTTACACACTGAAAGCTTTTTTACAGTTTTTGAATGTCCGCAGCCGTGAAAAAAGCAGCTGGGCGGGCTGTAATGGCGCCATAAAGGCCGGAAGGGCCGGTCTTCGGCACCGGCCAGGCTCAATCAGCGGCACTGCTTCTCCAACTGTTCAAGTATTTCGATCAGGCGCCTGGAGTTCACAAACATCTCCTGGCATTTCTGCTCGGCCTCACTCCTGTTGCCGGCATTGAAGGCGACCACGGCCTGCTTGCCGAAATCATGGACCCTGGCGTGGGGCGCGTCGATTTCACGGAAGGCAGACATTTTTCCGCACATCTGCTGTCCCTTGCCCTGGTACCACTTGCCGAACGCACAGGTCAGGTGCGTAGTCAAGGCATTGGGGTCGAGGCGCTGGTTCCCGTCCAGGTGCGCTCTGATTTTGCCGGTGAAGATCATGTGCGCGCTGATCGCTTTTTTGATGGAGAGTGACGTGCATTCATCGATGGTCAATTTCGCCAGGGTTGAGGAGAGCGACTCGGCCAGCAGGTTCAGCTGGTTTGCTTCCGCTGACGATTCGTGCGCGCTGTTTGAAGTCTGGTTGGATATGTCCGTGATCTGATGGATACTGCCGCTTATTTCGCTGGTAGTTGCCGTTTGTTCCTCGGCAGCTGTGGCGATCTGATTGACCTGCATCGAGAGGTTGTTGATTTGTTCCAGGATCTGGTCCATTGCCTCGCCCGAGCGGCCGGCCTCAAGTGTGCCGCGTTCCACCTCCCTGACCCCTTCCTCCATGGCAGACACAGCCCCCCTGGTTTCGGACTGGATCGACTTGATCATCTCACCGATTTCACGGGTGGCCCTGGTGGTTCGCTCCGCCAGCGCGCGCACTTCATCGGCAACAACTGCGAAGCCCCGGCCCTGCTCTCCGGCCCTGGCCGCTTCGATTGCGGCGTTGAGGGCAAGCAGGTTGGTCTGGTCAGCAATGTCTTCGATGGTGCCGATGATCTCGCCGATCTGGTCCGAGCGTTGCCCGAGGGCTTCCACAGTGCCGGCGGTGGCGCTGACACGCTCGGCGATCCGGCCCATTACCCGGATGCTTTCCTGAATCACTTTGGCGCCGTTGCCGGCCTCATCGGATGCCAGCCGGGCGCAGTCCGCGGCCATCTGGCAATTGCGGGCGATATCCGAAGAGGTGGCCGCCATCTCCTCTCCGGCGGTAGCCACATTGCCCGCCTGCGAGGCAACGTTCTCCGCGCCGCATACCATCTGCTGCGAGTTGTTTTGCACCCGTGCGGAGGATGCCGTCACCTCGGCAACCGTGCCGGCGACGGCGCCGATTATCCCGGACAGGGATTCCGCCATGGTGTCAAAGGAGGCCGCAATGCTGCCCAGTTCGTCCCTGCCGGAGAGCCCGGTCCGCCGGCTGAGGTCGCCCTGGGCCAGTGCCCCGCTGGCATCGATCAAGATCCTGGCGCCTCCTGCCACTGAGCGGATGACCAGCAACCCTACTACGCCGGAGCCGACAATTGCCATGGCAATCAGGGCAATGACCAGCCACATGTCGTTTTGGTAATTGTGCATGGCTGCGTCGTAAATTTCGCCAGCGTCCCTGTTCTCGTACTGGTAGATCGATTTTGCCGCTTCGTCCGCCGGCTTGAAGAGGGGGTTGATCCTGGCAAGGGTCAATGCCGTGGCTTCAGAATATTTGCCGGCCAGGATGGCTTCGCGCACCGGCAGGAGTCCATCCCTGACAAAAGCTTCCCGCTTGACGGCAAAGTCCTCGACAAGTTTTCGCTCTTCCGGGTCCAGGCCGGCCGATGAGAGTTCCTTCCAGATACCGCTTATCTCTTCGATATTTTTCATAACCAGGTCGGTATGCACGGTAAGTTCGTGATCGTGCTGCTTCACTATTTCCGGGTTCGCCGGATCGTGCTGCAGGGCCAGCAGGAGCTGGATTCGGTTGTTGCGCATCAGCTCCGTGACTTTCCCCAGCTTCTCTAGCGTAGCCAGGTTCTCCCGGTAGATTTTCCGGATTTCATTGTTGCTGTTATGCATTCCGTAAAGCCCTATGATCCCGGTCAGTGAAATAAAGATCCATCCCCCCAGAAGTATCAGCTGAATCTTTCTCTTGATGGTCATTTTAAGACCTCCTACCCTGGAATCGACACACAACCATCACCTTACCGCCCACCCATACGCCTGCACTCTCCAGTCCCGGTCCATATGACTTAAGCTAGCAATCAGGTACACATACAGTGCCAATAGTTACCTTTCCGGATCATATTCTCTAAACGCCTGAATAGCTGAGACTTTAAAGGTTGATTACGAAAGGATTGTGATCATCTGACGATCGGATTACTTTCGGGAAGCCGCAGTATTTTTTACACTTTTCAACGCAAAAGCCCGCAAACGCAGATGCAGCAAGGGTTGGCATAAGTGCAACGTTTCTTTACACTCCCCACGTTTTTTTACAGTTGTTGAATCTTTGGACCTGAAAAGAAAGACCGTGGGCCGGGATTCAAAGCCGCCCCGCAGTTACGGCTTGCGACTGCAACCATTATTCATTATAACGGGTCTGCTTCACACGCAGCCCCACAAAACGACAATGGAGAACTGATAGATGAAAGTTACTGAAAAACAGCTCAAGGCGCGGGTTACCGAGCTCAATCTTGGCGTATTGAAGGAAACCACCTTCGGCATCAAGGTGGATCGCGGCGGCAAGGGTTATTCCTGCAGCCTGGTCTACCGCGACCAGACCCCTCCCGAGACCCTGCTGGAAGAGGGCAGCGCTTCGGAAGCCAGCGCCTGCATTGAGGCGGTGGCGGCCACGCACAGGATTTTCCGGCAGTCGATGATGGGGGGCGTGGAAAAACCGGAGTTTCTGACCGACGAGTTGTTTGTGAAAAAGGGGGGCGAACGTTGCCCCAGGACCAGGTGCGGTTCACGCGACATACTGGCGGGCTGGGTCGAGAAGGGAGCTGACGGGCTCAATCAGGCCTTCCGCTGCGGCAAATGCGGTCTGGATTATGTCGTCAGATTCAAGCTGGAAGGTTACCAGGTTGTGTTGCAGGAAGAGTCCGGCAGCAAGTAATAAGTATGCCCCACTGATCAAGCAGATGGAGAAAAGCGTCATGGAGCAGCACAGTGGTATCGGCATTTCCTGTGGAAATGAAAAAGGCACCTACAGATTGCCTGTAAGTGCCTGTTATTGTATGGCTGGGGTACCTGGATTCGAACCAAGAGTGACGGCGTCAGAGGCCGTTGCCTTACCATTTGGCGATACCCCAATATTTGAACTCTTCTTTTAACAAATCAGGCCGGTGCCGTCAAGCGTTTCTTTGACTTTATACGGCCGCCGCACCGGCTTTCAGGGCGTTGATGTTGGCAGGGATCAGGGCGTGGTTGCGTTCCGGAAGAGCTTTCTTGAGCGCCTCGCCCAGCGATTCCAGCTTGAGTGCGCCGGATTTGGCCGCATAGGCGCCGCAGGCCACCATGTTGACCATACGCACGTCCCCCAGATCCAGCGCCAGCTGGTTCATCGGCACCTGGACCAGTTCGACGCCGTCGGCAGCGTAGTCTCCGACATTGACAAGGCTGGAATTGACTATGCAGATACCGCCCGGCTTGACCTTTGGGGCATACTTGTCAAATGAGAGCTGGTTCAGGCAGACCGTGACCGAAGGGTTACCGACAATCGGCGAACCGGTGTCCCCTTCGGCGAAGACGACCGTACACATGGCCGATCCGCCCCGTTTTTCAACACCGTAGGCGGGAAAAAAAGAAACATTGTTGCCTTCAACAATGGCGGCGTAAGAGAGCAGGTTTCCGGCCAGCAGCACTCCCTGTCCACCATAACCGGCTATAAAAACATCATGACGCATGGTTTCTCCAGGTTACAGATTAGCGGTATTGCGGTAAACACCCAAGGGGAAGTAGGGGATCATCTCATCAGCGACCCTCTGGTTGGCTTCCAGCGGCTTCATGCCCCAGTTGGTCGGACAGGAGGCCAGCACTTCGATGAAGGCAAATCCTTTTTTCTCGACCTGGTAGCGGAAAGCGGTGCTGATTATTTTCTTGGCCTGAAGAACATTCCTGGGGCTGTTTACCGCTACCCGGGCCGAGTAGGCAACACCATCCAGATGGGAGAGAAGTTCCGCCATCCTGAATGGCGCACCGTCCTTGCTGGTATCGCGCCCATAGGGCGATGTGGAGGTCTTCTGCCCCGGCAGGGTTGTGGGAGCCATCTGACCGCCGGTCATGCCGTAGGTGGTGTTGTTGACGAAGATAACGGTAATGTCCTCGCCCCTGTTGGCTGCGTGAATGATCTCCGATGTGCCGATGGCGGCCAGATCGCCGTCACCCTGATAGGTAAACACGATCCGGTCGGGACGGGCGCGTTTGGCGCCCGTGGCCACAGCCGGAGCCCGGCCGTGCGGAGATTCGATCACATCGACATCGAAATAGCCGTAGAGAAATACCGAGCAGCCGACCGAAGCAACGCCGATTGTCCGGCTGCGAAGGTCATGTTCATCCAGCGCCTCGGCTACCAGGCGGTGCACAGAGCCATGATGGCAACCGGGACAGAAGTGGGTCTGAACATCTTTAAGGCTGTCGGGGCGGGCAAACACATTCTTCATAGCATTGATCCCCATAGTATCAGGCACATGTCCGGTAATGTTTTTTTATCTGCAGCAGCAGCTCTTCGGGAGTCGGCAAAGATCCGGCGCCGGGCGGACGCCCGTAGAAGTGGACTTCCGTATCCCGCGCCACTGAAAGACGGACATCGTCAATCATCTGGCCGGTGGAAAGCTCTACATCCAGGAAACACTTGCAGCGCTCCGAGAGAGCAGCGTAGGCCTTCTTCGGAAACGGGAACAGGGTAACCGGTCGCAGCAGACCGGCCTTGATCCCTTCACTGCGCGCCATTGCGACGGCTGTCATGGCTATGCGAGCGGTTGAGCCGAATGCCGTTACAACCAGCTCTGCATCATCCGTGTCGGTCTCCTCCCAGCGGCATTCGTTGTCGGCCAGTTCCTGGTAGCGAGCGTGCATTTTCCAGTGAAAGGCCTCCATCTCGCCATCTCCGAGATAAAGCGACTTGACTATATTTTGTGGCTCACCCTCGGCACGTCCCCGCACCGCCCACGGCTTGTCCGGTAATGCCACTTTTGGCCTGGGATTGCAGGTAAAGGACTCCTTCATCTGGCCGATAACGGAATCGGCAAGCACCATGGCAGGCATACGGTAGATATCGGAAAGGTCGAATGCCAGCATGGTAAGGTCATACATCTCCTGTACCGAAGAGGGAGCGAGGACAATGATCCGGTAGCCGCCATGTCCACCGCCACGGGTAGCCTGAAAATAGTCGGCCTGCGAGGCATCGATCCCGCCAAGGCCGGGACCGGCCCGCATGATATCGACAATAACACCCGGCAGTTCCGAACCGGCCATGTAGGAGATGCCTTCCTGCTTGAGCGATATTCCGGGACCGGACGATGAGGTCATGGCCCGCACGCCGGTTGCGGATGCGCCGAGCAGCATGTTGATGGCCCCGATCTCACTTTCGGCCTGGATGAATTCGCCACCGAGGCGCGGCAGTTCCCGTGACAGATATTCCGGTATGTCACTCTGGGGAGTTATCGGGTAGCCGAAGTAATAACGACAACCAGCTTCCAGTGCCGCCATGGCAACAGCCTCATTCCCCTTGACGAATTTTTTATCTGAATTTGGTGAACTCACAGAAGTCACTCCTTGAAGACAGTGATGGCCACATCCGGACACATCTCGGCACACAATGCACAGCCGGTGCATTTCCCGTTCTCCGCAAAAACCGCGACCGAGAATCCAAGATTATTGAGCTCATCGCTCATCGTGACCAGCTTTTTAGGACAGGCGATAGTGCAGAGTCCACACCCCTTGCAACGTTCGACATTTATCACGATGTAAGACATCAGTTTCAATCCTTTTTGCGAGCAGCAATGTCCATCCTTGTGAATAGGGCAGGATATCGGGCTTAATGATTGCGCTCATTGATGCAAGTTAAAAAAAAAGGCACGAAGTATGACTTCGTGCCATGATAAATATAGATCAGCCTGCTGCTACTCTGCTTTAGTCTCGGTTGTTTCTGCAACTTCAACCGCCTCTGCCACAGGTGCTTCTACAACTGCTGCAGGAGCAGCTGCAACTACAGCAGGCTTAGCAACTTTGGCAACCGGCTGTTTAACCTTCGAAGGTTTCATCTCTGCTTCAACCAATTCGATCAAAGAGGTCGGTGCAGCATCACCCTGACGGATACCCAGCTTGACGATACGAGTGTAACCACCGGGGCGGTCCTTGTAACGGGGAGCTATCGTGGAGAAAAGCTTGGTGACAACAGATTTTTCACGAATAACGGAAGCAGCCAGTCGCATTGAGTGCAGATCGCCGCGCTTTCCGAGCGTGATCATGCGCTCGGCAACAATGCGAATCTCTTTTGCTTTGGCATCAGTTGTAGTAATTTTCTCGTGGTTAAGTAACGAAGTTACCATATTTCTAAACATCGCTTCACGATGACTTGTTTTCCTGCCCAATCTTCTGCCTGTTTTACAGTGACGCATAAATTGATTCCTTTCTAATACTGCTGCTGATATCCAATCTATTCTTCTTCTTTTTGCTCGCCACGCAGACGGCTCATTAGTTCCGGATCAGGAAAACCGTCAATCTTCATGCCGAAAGTAAGACCCATGTCCGTAAGGATATCCTTGATTTCATTCAAGGACTTGCGACCAAAGTTCTGGGTTTTGAGCATTTCCGATTCAGATTTGGTAACTAGCTCACCAATCAGCTTGATACCAGCATTTTTCAGACAGTTTGCAGAACGGACGGAAAGCTCAAGCTCTTCAACGGTCCTGTAAAGGTTTTCATTTACCTTGTCTTTGTCTTCCTGGGATTCTTCATCCTGGAACGGTTCTGCCTCTTCATCAAAATTGATGAAGATTGTGAGCTGTTCCTTCATTATCTTGGCCGAATATGCAACAGCATCTTCAGGCTTGACACTACCGTCGGTCCAAACTTCAAGATTAAGTTTGTCGTAATCCGTCATCTGGCCAACACGCGCATTTGATACGGAAAAATTGACTTTCTTGATCGGGGTGTAAATTGCATCAATCGGTATTGTGCCAACGGGTGCGCTCTCATCCCTGTTACGGTCAGCAGACACATAGCCCTTGCCCATCTTGACCGTCATCTCAACTTCAAAATTGGCATCCTTGCCGCATGTGGCAATATAGTGATCCGGATTCATAACTTCAATGTTATGACCGACAATTATTGAACCGGCGGTAATTACACCGACACCTTTGTGTTTGATATGTATATTGGCCTGATCAGATGAATGCAGTTTCAGTCTGACACCTTTCAGATTCAGGATTATATCGGTTACATCTTCAGTTACGCCCTGTATTGCAGAAAACTCATGCAAAACACCTTTTATGCGAACCGAAGTAATTGCAGCTCCTTGAAGCGAAGAAAGCAATATTCTTCTCAGCGAATTGCCCAGAGTGGTTCCAAAACCTCTCTCAAACGGTTCAGCATAAAATTTACCATAAGTATCTGTAAGTGAGTCCTTTTCAACCTGAAGTTGTTTAGGTTTAATAAGATCACGCCAGTTTTTGTACATTACTACCTCCTCCAGAAATAATAGTCCGGTTGTCGTTTACAACAAGAATCAGCAGTATCCGGAGATTACTTGGAATAGAGCTCTACGATCAGTTGTTCCTGAATCGGTGTAGTGATGTCCTCGCGAACGGGAACTCCCTTCAAGGTACCTTTGAAGGCATCACGATCAAGCTCGAGCCACTGCGGAATTCCACGACGGACAACCGCTTCCAGAGCATCGTTTACGGCGACGATCTTTCTGCTTTTTTCTCTTAATTCAACGACATCTCCTGTTTTGAGCTGGATGGAGGGAATGTTTACTTTTCTGCCGTTGATAGTAAAATGACCGTGACGCACAAGCTGGCGGGATTCGGTCCGCGATGTAGCAAAGCCCAGCCTGTAAGCTACGTTATCAAGGCGGCGCTCCAACAGAGACAGCAGGTTCTCACCAGTCACACCCTTCATACGGTCGGCCAGGTGAAAGTAACCGCGGAATTGCTTTTCAAGAATTCCATATATGCGGCGCACTTTCTGTTTTTCACGGAGCTGTACACCGTAAGCAGAGACTTTAGTGCGACCTTGGCCATGCTGACCAGGAGGGTAGTTACGACGCTTGATTGCACACTTATCAGTATAGCAGCGATCGCCTTTTAGAAATAATTCCGTGTTTTCTCTTCTGCACAAACGGCATGAAGGTCCTGTATAACGAGCCAATGAAAACCTCCTTAAAAGTGTTAAACCTGTATCAAACTCTTCTACGTTTCGGTGGGCGACAGCCGTTATGAGGAATCGGCGTAACGTCCTTAATGAAACTTATGACCAGTCCGGCAGCCTGAAGTGCACGCAATGCAGACTCACGACCCGATCCCGGGCCCTTTACATAAACCTCCACACTGCGCAATCCGTGTTCCTGTGCTTTTTTAACACAGTCTTCAGCGGCTATCTGGGCAGCAAAAGGAGTACTTTTACGAGAGCCCTTAAAGCCTTTGGCACCGGCAGTAGACCATGAGATCACGTTGCCGACCGGATCGGTAATTGTGATAATAGTGTTGTTGAAAGTCGCCTGTATGTGAGCAACACCATTGGATATATTTTTACGTTCTTTTTTCTTGCGTACTACTTTTTTGGATGGGCTTGCCATTCGTATTCTCCAGAGCTAATTTATATTATTTCTTTTTACCGGCAACAGTACGGGCAGGACCTTTCCTGGTACGTGCATTGGTCTTTGTACGTTGACCATTGACCGGGAGCCCTTTTCTGTGACGAAGTCCACGATAACAGCCCAAGTCCATAAGACGCTTGATGTTCATGGAAATTTCACGCCTGAGGTCACCCTCAACCTTACAGCTACGATCTATTTCTTCACGAAGTCGAGCTACTTCGGACTCTGACAATTTATCTGTACGGGTGTTCGGATCAATTTTAGTAACCGAGAGAATATTCTCTGCAGCTGAATTGCCGATACCATAAATATAAGTCAGTGCAATTACAATTCGCTTGTTTTTTGGTAAGTCAATACCTGCAATACGTGCCAATGGAAATTCCTCCTTTAATTACTCATCCCTGACGCTGTGAATGTTTAGGGATGTCGCAGATAACACGAACTACACCCTTGCGTTTAATTATCTTACATTTGTCGCAGATTTTCTTAACTGATGCACGTACTTTCATGTATCTCCCCTTCACACACAACTATCAAATGCGTGTCAATATTTCTGGTCCTTTATCTGTTATTGCTACTGTATGTTCGAAATGCGCAGAAAGTCCACCGTCAGAAGTAATTACAGTCCATTGATCATCCAAAACAATTACATCATGTGACTTTTCATTTATCATCGGTTCGATGGCCAGTACCATCCCGGCCTTCAGTTTCAAACCCTTGCCCGGTTGTCCGAAATTGGGCACCTGCGGATCTTCATGCAGATGCCGGCCAATCCCATGACCAACAAAATCTCGTACAACTGAATAACCGAGCTTTTCTACGTAATGCTGAACAGCGTGCGAAACGTCGCCAAGTCGATTGCCCGGCACGGCATTCTCAATACCGGCATACAGAGACTGTTCAGTGGCCGTAATCAGAGCTTGTGCTGCTGGAGATATTTTACCGACAGGCACAGTAACAGCAGAGTCACCGTAGAACTCGTCGATGTAGACACCAAAATCAAGACTCAGTATATCACCGGACTTTAAGGGGTTTTTAGTTGGTAGCCCGTGCACGACCTGATTATTAGGAGAACAACACAGTGAACTAGGATAGTTATGATACCCTTTAAATGCACACTTTGCCTTGCGCTTACCAGCTTCCGCAGACGCAATCTGCTCCAGATCAAAAGTTGTGACACCCGGCTGAACTAACTCGCTTAAATGCAGAAGAATTTCGTAAGCAATTCTGCAAGCTGTTCTCATCCTGTCAATCTCTTGAGGAGATTTAAGAACGATCACCAATACCGCCTAAACAAGTGCATATCTGTTTCTGTATATCGTTAATTGAGCCACAACCGTTCACATGCCTCAACAGTGACTTTGCCTCAAAATAGTTTTTAAGCGGGGCTGTCTGCTGTTCATAAACATCAAGCCTGTTCTTTACCGTATGCTCGGAATCATCATCTCGTTGAATCAAGGGAGCACCACATACATCACAAACATCGTCAACGCGAGGCGCATCATATAATACATGGTAGCCTTTTCCGCAAACAGAACAGGTCCTTCTACCCGACAGCCGCTTAACAATTTCACCATTGTCAACATCTAGCGAGATTACATGATCAATTGATTTGCCAATTGCGTCAAGAACCTGCAAAAGACCGTCTGCCTGAGCCAAAGTACGAGGAAAACCATCCAGTATAAAACCCTGCTTACAATCGGATGACGACAGGCGCTCCTTAACCAGCGCAAGAACGAGGTCATCAGAAACCAAACCACCGGAATCCATAACCGACTTGGCCTTCAGGCCGAGTTCGGAACCGGCTTTAACCGCAGCGCGCAACATATCCCCTGTAGATATCTGGGGTATACTGAATTGATCAACTATAAACTTGGCCTGGGTTCCTTTTCCAGCACCAGGCGGTCCAAAAAGAATCAGGTTCACGGTCTATTTCCTTCCTCTGATTCTAACGCCCTTCAAGAACCCTTCATAATTGCGAGTTATCAGGTGCGATTCGATCTGAGCAACAGTATCCATACCAACACCCACAGCAATCAACAAAGCCGTTCCGCCAAAATAAAATGGCAGATTGAATTTACCAATCAGAATTGTAGGCAGGACACAAACAATAGAGATATATATTGCTCCGGCAAAAGTCAGCCGGGACAAGACACTGTCCATGAATTCAGAAGTTTCTTTTCCTGGACGGATACCAGGTATATATCCACCCTGTTTCTTTATGTTTTCTGCCACGTCGTGGGGATTAAAAGTCACAGCTGTGTAGAAGTAGCAGAAGAAGACTATGAATGCAACAAAAAAGACATTGTAAACCCAGTTGCCTGGTGAAAGACTCTTGGCGGCATTCTGTACCCAAGGAATATTTATGAAATTTGCAATAGTGGCCGGAAACATAATGATTGACGATGCAAAGATCGGAGGTATCACACCGGCCATGTTGATCTTCAGCGGCAAGTGCGATGTCTGTGCATTAAATGTTTTAAGGCCGACAACCCTTTTGGCATAATGAATCGGCAAACGCCTCTGACCGCGTTCTACAAAAACTATTGCTGCAATGACCGCAAACATGAGTGCCAACACGAAAATGATTACAAACAGGGATAGCTGACCGGCATTTACCAACTTAACCGTATTAATGAGTGCATTGGGAATATTAACAACAATACCAGCGAAGATTATCAGCGAGATACCGTTGCCGATACCCTTTTCTGACATCTGCTCACCAAGCCACATTACAAATGCTGTTCCAGCGGTAAGTGTAATCACTGTCAAAATGCGAAAGCCCCAACCAGGGCTAGGAACAACCAGTTCTCCTGCGGGACCCCGCATGCTTTCCAATCCGACAGCAACACCCATACCCTGGACCACGCTAAGGACTACAGTTCCATAACGGGTGTATTGAATTATTTTCTTACGTCCGGATTCGCCCTCTTTTGACAGTTTTTCAATAGCTGGTACAACAACTGTGAGAAGCTGGAAAATAATTGAAGACGAAATGTACGGCATTATACCAAGCGCAAAGACCGTTAAACGCTCCAAAGCACCGCCGGAAAACATGTCAAAGAGACCCAGCAGAGTCCCTTGTGATTGTTTGAAGAAGTGCGATAGCGCGATCCTGTCAATACCGGGAGTGGGGATATGACATCCAATGCGATATACTGCAAGCATTCCTAGTGAAAACAAAACTCTTTTTTTAAGCTCAGGAATTTTGAATATATTCTGGAAGGCTTCAAGCACTAGACGATCTCCTCAACAGATCCACCAACTGCTACAATTTTATCTTTAGCAGTTTGACTGAACTTGTTTGCAGTTATCTTCAGATTCTTTGTCAGATCGCCATTCGCTAGTATTTTAACTGCGCAACGGGATGATTTGATTAAACCCTTGGCAGCGAGAGCAACTGCGTCAACAGAAGTACCGGCTTCAAATACTTCCAGCTGATTCAGATTGACTAGAGAGTACTCAATCCGGACCAGCGGGGTGAATCCGCGCTTCGGAAGACGTCGCTGCAAAGGCATCTGGCCACCCTCGAATCCGGCCTTGATACTGCCGCCGGAACGTGCTTTCTGACCTTTATGACCTTTAGTTGCAGTTTTGCCATGTCCAGAACCTGTACCACGGCCGATACGTTTTCTGTTCTTTGTAGAACCGAGTGATGGTTTAAGGTTATTTAATTCCATACTTATCTACCCCTTTAATTATTCAACAGAAAGCAGATGAGCAACTTTGTTGATCATACCGCGAATTTCAGGACTGTCAGCACGTTGAACAGACTGGTTAAGCTTTGACAGACCTAAACCAGCAACGACATCTCTGTGTTTTTTGGGTGTGCATATCGTGCTTTTTACAAGTGTAATCTTAAGCATAGCGCTCATGATAATTCCTTACGTAGTTATTTATTCAGCGATACCCCTGCGAGCAGCGATCTCTTCAGGAGTTTTCAGCCTCATGAGACCATTGAAAGCAGCCTTAATCACATTGTGAGGATTATTAGATCCAAGGCATTTGGAAAGTATGTTATTTATACCGGCAGCCTCAAAAATAGCTCTGGCGGCGCCACCGGCAATAACACCGGTACCTGCGGAAGCCGGTTTCATGAGAAGTTTACCAGCGCCAAACTTGCCTTCAATTTCGAAAGGGATTGTCTGATTCTGATTGACTGGTACCTTTATCAGGTTCTTCTTGGCCTGCTCAACGCCCTTCCTGATAGCCTCAGGAACTTCGTTTGCCTTGCCAAGACCATAACCAACATGGCCACAGCCATCACCTACTACAATAAGAGCGGAGAAACTGAATCTACGGCCACCCTTGACAACCTTGGCAACGCGGCTTATGTGAACGACACGATCATTAAGGTTAAGTTCTGCTGGATTGATCCTACTCAAAGAAAACCTCCTCGTACGCTTAGAAGCACAACCCGGCTTCGCGGGCTGCTTCAGCAAGCGCTTTGATTCTACCGTGATAGAGAAAACCATTGCGGTCAAAAACTACAGATGAAACACCTTTTTCCAGTGCCAGACGGGCAACTTCTTTTCCGACAAAAGTAGCAGCGGCGACATTTCCACCATTGCTTATATCTGCAGATGCCTCAGACAGGGTTGATGCGGCAACGAGAGTAACGCCCTTTGTATCATCAATTATCTGTGCATATATATGTCGCGCGCTTTTAAATACATTGAGACGTGGACGCTCAACTGTACCGAGTACTTTTTTACGGACCCGTACTTTACGCTTCATACGTGTAATTGTTTTAATAGCTGTTTTAGCCACACATATCTCCTTATAAAGACTATTTCTTGCCGGTTTTACCAGCTTTCCTCAATATAGTCTCGTCAGCATACTTGATGCCCTTACCCTTGTAAGGCTCAGGACTGCGGAACGATCTGATTTTAGCAGCTGTCTGGCCAACTAATTCCTTATCATATCCTTTGACAGAGAGCTTGGTCATTTTTTCAACATTAATTGAGATTCCATCAGGAATCTGAAAGTTGACCGGATGTGAGTATCCGAGACTTAATACCAGTTCTTGGCCCTTAACCTCGGCCCTGTAACCAACTCCATTGATTTCCAGATCAGTCTGGAATCCTTTTGTTACACCAACAACCATGTTGTTTATCAGTGTACGAGTCAAACCATGCGCAGCCCTGGATTGATTTGTCTCATCAACTCTGGTGACCAGAATTGTTGATTCATTGATGTCAAGTACAACATTTGACATTATCTTGCGTGCCAGTGATCCGTTCGGACCCTGTACAGACAACAAAGAGTCACTGAAACCGATCTTGACACCTTTTGGTATCTCTATTGGTAGTTTACCTATTCTTGACATCTAATGTACTCCTTGTCGCAATGTTTACCAGACTGAGCAGATGAGTTCGCCGCCTACTCCGGCCTTACGTGCTGTACTGTCAGTAACGATCCCCTTGGATGTGGACAGAATCGCAATTCCAAGTCCACTTTTTACCATGGGTATATCTTCTGACTTTACATAGACGCGTCCACCAGGCTTGCTGATTCGCTTGATCTCGTTAATCACACTATCTTTTTCATCAATATATTTCAGGTAGACTCTGAGAACACCTTGAAGGTTATCAGAAATCACCTTATAGTTTTTAATGAATCCTTCTTGTTTCAAAACACTGGCTATACTGACTTTCATGTTTGAAGAAGGAATGTCAACTTTCTGATGCTTTACCATGTTTGCATTTCTGATTCTGGTAAGCATGTCAGCAATTGGATCTGTCATGGACATCGTGAGTATGCTCCTGTCTCTTTCTATATGGGCTTGAAGTTACCAGCTGGATTTAATCACGCCGGGAATCTGGCCAGAGGAGGCGTACTTGCGCAGACATATTCTGCACATTTCGAATTTCCGGTAGAAAGCTTTAGGTCTCCCGCAGACCGGGCAACGATTGTGTTGGCGAACCTTGAATTTAGGTTTGCGCTGGGACTTGATTATCATTGAAACTTTTGCCACAGAATCCTCCAGATTTCTTAGTTCCTGAACGGCATGCCCAGGTACTTGAGAAGAGCTTTACCTTCCTCGTCAGTCTTGGCACTTGTCACGATAGTTATATTCATACCTTTGATCTTGTCAACTGCATCATAATCAATCTCAGGAAATATAAGCTGTTCCTTCACGCCAAGAGTATAATTGCCTTTACCGTCAAAAGCCTTTCCAGAGACGCCCTTGAAATCTCGAACTCTGGCAAGCGATACATTCATAAGTCGGTCGAGAAACTCGTACATGCGTTCGCGACGCAATGTCACCATACAACCAATAGGCATACCTTCACGCAGCTTGAATGTAGCAATTGATTTTTTTGCTTTTGTGATAACTGATTTCTGCCCAGTTATTGCATTCAGTTCTGCTGTTGCAGAATCGAGTATCTTAACATTCTGGATCGCTTCGCCCAAACCCATATTAACAACGATTTTCTCAATGCGTGGTACCTGCATGGAGGACTTATACGTAAAATCGTTAAGAAGCTTAGGAACAACTTCTTTGATATATATCTCTTTTAAACGCGTCATTATAATATTTCCTCCAAAGTAATTCTAAAGCGAATTGCCACACTTGATACAAACACGCTGCTTTTCGCCGTTTTCCAGAATTTTCTTGCTGGTTCTGACAGGCTTAGCACACTTTGAACAATATGGCATGACATTGGAGATGTGTATCCTGGCTTCTTTCTCCTTTATCCCGCCGGCCTCATTGCCACGAGCTTTTACGTGTCGTTTGACAATATTGAGACCTTCTACGATTACGCCTTGCTTTTTAGGAAGAAGCTGTAAAACCTTACCGGTTTTACTTTTTTCCTTACCGGCAATAACCATAACTGTATCGCCCTTGTTAACATGGGATTTAATGGCTTGCATCTGTAATTTCTCCGATATTTTTATAGTACTTCCGGTGCAAGAGAGATAATTTTCATAAACTTCTTAGCCCGCAATTCTCTGGCTACCGGACCGAAGATACGAGAACCAACCGGTTCCTTGGCATTATTAATTACAACACCAGAGTTATCATCAAAACGGATGTATGATCCGTCCGGACGACCTAGAGACTTTGCAGTTCTAACTATAACAGCTTTAACAACATCGCCTTTTTTAACTTTGGAATTGGGAAGCGCTTCACGAACAGAAGCAACAATAATATCGCCAACGCCTGCATATTTTCTCTTGGAACCGCCCAGGACTTTTATGCAAAATAGTTTTTTTGCTCCTGAATTGTCGGCTACATCCAGTATTGTCTGCATTTGAATCATTACACGATACTCCCTATACTAAGAGATACTTTCAATTATCTGCTTGAGACTCCAGCGCTTATCTTTACTCAATGGGCGACACTCGATAATTTGTACGCGGTCACCGACTTTAGTACTGTTCTGTTCATCATGAACCTTGTACTTAACACTACGCTTGATATATTTATTGTAAATGCTGTGTTTAACAAGACGGTCAACCTTGACTACAACGGTTTTCTCCATCTTGTCACTTACAACAACACCTACCTGTGTTTTTCTATGACCACGTTCAATCATTTCGATGCTCCCTATGCCTTGATCTCAGTGAGTATTGTACTAATTCTGGCAATGTCCTTCCGGACAGATTTAAGCCTGGATGTATTCTCAAGTCTGCCGGTATGCAGCTGAAATTTGAGATTGAAAAGCTCCTGAGTAGTCTCAGTCTGCTTTTTGATCAGTTCTTCAGAGGTCATTTTCCTGAGGTCATTAGTCTTCATGAAGCTCTCCCCGTGAGATAAACTTTGTTGAAAGGGGCAGTTTGTGTGCAGCAAGCCTCAGAGCTTCGCGTGCAATCTCTTCGGTCACACCTTCCATCTCGTATAAGATTACGCCTGGCTTAACAACACAGACCCAAGAATCAGGTGAACCTTTACCTTTACCCATCCTGGTCTCTGCAGGTTTTGCAGTCAACGGCTTGTCCGGAAAAACTCGAATCCAGATCTTACCACCCCTCTTGATATAACGTGTCATCGCGATACGCGCTGCTTCAATTTGACGTGAATCAAGCCATCCACACTCTGTGGCCTGAAGTCCAAACTCGCCAAAAGAAAGATCGATTCCACGGCAGGGCTTACCGGACATACGCCCCTTCATTTGTTTTCTATGTTTGACCCGTTTCGGCATTAACATTGATGCGTGCTCCTGTTGTGCAAAATAAAAAGATCACTTACCAGGCAGAATTTCACCTTTGAATATCAGTACTTTTACGCCAATAAGTCCATATGTTGTTTTAGCTTCGGCAAAACCATAATCTATGTCAGCTCTCAGGGTGTGGAGAGGAACCCGCCCTTCACGATACCATTCGGTACGTGACATTTCAGCACCACCAAGCCTTCCGGAGCATGTAATTCTGATACCTTTGGCACCAAACTTTAATGTCGAGGTGACGCTCTTCTTCATGGCTCTACGGAATGCGATACGTCGTTCCAGCTGCAGAGCTACGTTCTCGGCCACTAACTGAGCATCCAGTTCAGGCTTACGTACTTCATTAATAGTAATAAAGACTTCTTTAGAAGTTATCAGTGCAAGATCTTTCTTGATCGTTTCGACTTCTGAACCCTTTTTACCGATAATAAGACCCGGGCGAGCAGTGAAGATATTGATCTTGCATTTGTTTGCCGCACGCTCAATCTCTATTTTAGACACACCGGAACTGTATAAACGCTTTTTCAAGAATTTCCGGATGGCCAGGTCTTCATGCAACAACTTAGCGTAGTCAGCCTCAGCGTACCATTTCGAGTCCCAAGTCTTAGTTACACCAAGTCGGAAGCCTATCGGATTTATTTTTTGTCCCAAACTACACCTCCAGGTAATAAAAACTATTTAGAGTCCGACAGTGTTACTGCAATATGGCTTGTCGGCTTTCTTATCTTACTTGCACGTCCCATCGCACGCGGAACGAAGCGCTTTAATACGGCGCCACCATCGACAAATATGGTTTTTACAAACAGGCGATCCACATCAGATACACCTTTTTGCTCAGCATTGGCAACTGCAGATTTTAGCAGTTTGGACACAAGTTTTGCTGATGGCTGTGGCATAAATCGTAAAGTATTGAGTGCATCCTGTATAGCTTTCCCTCTTACAAGATCGACGACAAGTCGAGTTTTGCGTGGTGAAAGCCGTATAGATGATAATTTTGCACTGGATTCCATATCAAACTCCCCTTACTACTTCTTGACTTTACTCTTCTTATCAGCGGCATGGCCGTGAAATGTTCTAGTTGGCGAAAATTCACCCATTTTATGTCCAACCATATTCTCGGTTACAAAAACCGGAATAAACTTGCGACCGTTATGTACCGCAAAACTACAACCTATAAAATCAGGGCTGATTGTGGAGCGGCGTGACCAAGTCTTAATTATTTTCTTAGAATTAGGACCTTCAGCCAGAACCTTTTTCAACAAGTGATCATCAATAAAAGGACCTTTTTTTATCGAACGTGCCATATTATCAGCCTCTCAACGGATTATTTGCTGCGCTTCTTAACGATGAAACGATCAGAAGTCTTGTTAGTACGTGTTTTGTAGCCCTTAGTAGGTATGCCCCAAGGAGTTACAGGATGACGTCCACCCGAAGTACGCCCTTCACCACCACCATGTGGGTGATCGACAGGGTTCATTGCAACGCCTCGTACCTTCGGACGTCTGCCAAGCCAACGAGAGCGGCCGGCTTTACCGATATTTACGTTTTCATGGTCAGTATTACCAACCTGCCCGATCGTTGCGTAGCAATCCTGAAGGATTAGACGAACTTCGCCGGAAGGCAGTTTAACCTGAGAATACTTGCCCTCTTTTGACATGAGCTGTGCGAAAGTACCTGCACTTCTAGCAAGTTGTGCGCCTTTGCCGATTTTGAGCTCAATATTATGTATAATTGTGCCCAACGGAATCGCACGAAGTGGAAGTGAATTCCCTGGCTTGATATCAGCTTCAGGTCCACTGATAACCATATCACCTACTTTAAGATCAAGTGGCGCCAAGATATATCTTTTTTCACCGTCTGCGTAGTTCAAAAGTGCAATTCTTGCACTGCGGTTCGGATCATATTCTATGCTGGCAACAGTAGCGGGTATGCTTCTTTTATCACGTCGAAAATCGATAATACGATACTTCTGTTTGTGACCGCCACCTTGATGCCTGGAAGTTATACGTCCATTAGAGTTTCTGCCGCCGCTTTTTTTAAGAACAACTAGCAAGGACTTTTCTGGTGTAGATTTAGTAATTTCGTCAAACGCAGAACATGTTTGATGCCTACGTCCTGCTGATGTCGGATTGTAACTTTTGATTGCCATTGCGAACCCCAAACGTGTTAGTTAGACTTCAAAGAAATCTATTGTTTGTCCTTCCTGGAGTGTTACATATGCTTTTTTCCAGTTGGACCGTTTGCCAAAAGTTTTGCCAGAGCGCTTAACCTTGCCAGCCACGGTTACCGTACGAACATCGGCAACTTTAACTTTAAACAGGGATTCAACAGCCTGCTTGATTTCAATTTTGTTTGAATCTTTATCTACCACGATAGCAACTGTGTTGGATGAATCAGCTCCCAACGAAGTTTTTTCAGTTACATGCGGCTTTTTGATCACGGAGTAAATGTTCATTTCTGCAATGCTCCTTCTGCCGACTGCACCGATCCCTGAGTAAAAATGATATGACGGTATTTAAGCATATCATGAACATTCAGAGCATCATGCTTCAGCATTTTGACATGAGGGACATTGCGGGCTGACAGGTACAGATTGTTGTTGAAATCATCCGTAACAATCAATGAACGCTCAAGATCAAAGCGCTTCATGAACCCTACAAAATCCTGAGTTGATATCTTGTCAAATTCGATTTTATCGATAACTGTAATGCCGTTATTCTGCAATTTATAAGTCAGTACTGAACAAAGTGCAGCAGCCCTTGCTTTTTTGTTCATGCTCAGGTTGTATATCTTTGGCTGCGGGCCGAATGCAACTCCACCACCAGGATACTGCGGCGCTCTGCTACAACCCTGACGAGCATTACCGGTACCTTTTTGCTTGAAAGGCTTCTTACCCCCGCCGGATACGGCAGAACGATTCTTTACTGCAACCGTGCCTGCTCTCCTGTTGGCAAGCTGAATTCGAAGTGCCTGATGGATAAGGCTTTCCCTTACCTCAACATTGAACACGTCATCAGACAGTTCAACTTCACCCGTTTTTTGCCTGTTCATATTGTAGACATCTATTGAAGGCATACACAAACTCCCAAGAAATTACTAAGCTTTTACACTCTGTTTAATCAGTACGATTGAGTTCTTATGACCAGGAACCGCGCCTTTGATGAGGAGCAGATTATCTGATGAAACTACACGGACTATTTTAAGGCGCTGAACTGTAACCTTGCAATTACCCATCTGACCGGGCATTTTCTTATTCTTAAAAACATGCGAAGGTGTTGCGGATGCACCGATTGAGCCTGGTGCCCGATGAAAGCGTGAACCGTGGGAGGCTCTGCCGCCTTTAAAGTTCCAGCGTTTTATGACACCCTGAAAACCTTTACCGATACTAGTACCAGTGACATCGATAACATCGTCAGGAGCAAATTGATCAACCGTAATTGAATCACCGATGCTCATTTCTGCAGATGATGCCAGTTTGAATTCTCTCAGGTGTCTGAAAACGCCCTGTCCCGATTTTGTGCAGTGTCCAAGATCCGGCTTGTTTGCACCGGAAGCTGCAACAGAATCAAAACCAACCTGAACTGCCGAGTAACCATCTGTCTCTACTGTTTTTTTCTGGACTACGTAGCAAGGACCAGCCTGAACAACTGTTACTGGCACAAGTGTCCCGTCTTCCAAAAATATCTGAGTCATGCCCAGCTTTTTTCCGATGATACCTTTCATCATAGCTAATCCTATTCAGTCGTAGTAACAATTACAGTTTGATTTCGACGTCAACACCAGCAGAAAGATCCAGTTTCATCAAGGCATCAACAGTTTGCTGTGTCGGATCAAGTATGTCGATCAGACGTTTATGCGTTCTGATCTCAAATTGATCGCGAGACTTTTTATCAACATGCGGACCACGGAGAACACAGTATTTGTTTATAACTGTTGGCAGTGGAATCGGCCCTGCAACTCTAGCACCAGTTCTTTTTGCAGTTTCGACGATCTCACTTACTGAAACATCCAGTAGCTTATGGTCATATGCCTTGAGGCGAATTCTGATTTTCTGGCTCTGCATTGATATCCTCGTAACGTTTCAGATTTATTCGATAATGGAGCTTACAACGCCTGCGCCGACGGTACGTCCACCTTCGCGGATAGCGAAGCGGAGGCCTTCATCCATGGCGATCGGGGTGATCAGGTTGATGGTCATGGCAACGTTGTCGCCAGGCATAACCATTTCAAC
>JAVBXN010000043.1 GCA_030824515.1 Pelobacter sp. | reverse complement strand
TCCGCGAACGATAACGTGCTGCAACAAACCGGGAATGTCTATGCGTGCTGTACGTGGCATGAGCGAAAGATAGCAGAAGAAATCAAGTTAGTCAACTAATCAACAACGTCCCCTTAGCCCATCAACAACGTCCCCTTAGCCCATCCCTTAGCCCATCCAACAACGTCCCCTTAGCCCATCCCCTTAGCCCCCCCCAGGGTCTGCAATCCCTTCGGTAACAAGGTGATCATAAAGTAAACGTAGCGCTGGACAATCAGTTGTAAGTATCCCCACTCGTTTTCCATAGCAAACGCAGCTCTCGTCAAAATCTTCAAGTTGCTTCCTGTCACTGAAGTCAAAAGGCATCTATTTTAATTCCTCTAACGGTTCTGCCAAATGTGAGGGGGACACGCTGCTACCTGTCGGCCCTCTCGGTTTCTCCGTGTTATTTGAAGTACGTGGTGTAACGACGGAGTACCCAGCCGTCCAAAATCTCCCCTTCGATCTCAACTTTGACATGCAGCCATGACCGCTTTGAATCGTTCAGGACTTCAAGTAACTGCCCAAGCGGTAGCGCCATCAAAATTTCGGACTGCATGCTGGGATGAACTCTGAATTGCAGGCTCGGTGCGGTAACGACTCTGTATCCTTTGAGCATTTCTCTGTTTATTCCATGAGGTCCCTTCTTGGCTAGCGCTTTTACCTCTGTTGGAGTCCCTGCCTTTTGCATCGCATTTTGAGCAGCGGTTAAGTGGGTCATATAAACCGTAGTAAGACAGCCAATGAAGAAAGGGACCAAATAATATTGATAAAGATGAAGAAGTACTGCCTTAGCACGATCTGACAATTGATTAAAATCTAATGCCTTATGAAGTGCCGCCAATAGTTCATTGGTGATCTCCTCGTCAGCAACAAATTGGGCATTGCCGGAAGGATCTGATTCGTATCCTAAGTTCGCAAAGGTACATGCCAAGATGGCTTCGTCAAACGGCGAATTTCTTAAGCCTTTAATAGCTTGCATTGCGACTGAGTTCTCAATCCCCTTCAACGCCTCCATGTAAACTGAAGTCACCCGCATCGACTCCAACATTGCGGAAGAGATCGATGGCACCTTCATCGAATCTAACATCGCGGGTGAGATCGCAGGGATCTTCAATGATTCCAGCAGCGCAGCCGATATTGAAGGCATCTTCAATGATTCCCACAATGCTGAAGAGATCGAAGGCACCTTCATCGATTCCAGCATCGCCGACGAGATCAAAGGCGCCTTGGCAGCTTCCAGCATCGCGGAAGTGATTGACGGCATCTTCAACGATTCCAGCATCGCCGACGAGATCAAAGGCGCCCTCGCAGCTTCCAGGATCGCGGAAGTGATTGACGGCATTTTCAACGATTCCAGCATCGCCGACGAGATCAAAGGTGCTCTCGCAGCTTCCAGCATAGTAGAAGTGATTGACGGCATCTTCAACGATTCCAGCATTGCCGAAGATGCTTTCAACGACTCAAGCACCGACGAAATCCCGCTCATGGCCTGCATCTGTGATCTCAGCGTACCTACATAATCTGGTGCCATTTTGACTCCACCCCTCAGTGAAATTCCTGACTTGCCTGCCCGCGTTAGGGATTCCGGCTCATGTCGTCAGCGATTTCTTCTTTGCTTGTAGCTCGTGCTATCGTCGTTTTGTAGTCCAACGGGGCTGAGGGTGTGCGGTCTTGACCGCACCACCCGATGGTTGAGTGTTATCGGCTTGCCAGAGGGACGCGATCTTTCCCTTTTCGACCATGTATCCACTCGATAGCATCCTCAGCCTCTTCTGAAACCTGCCACCAACCTGGATTAACTGATTTATCTTTCTCTTTTATCTGGAGCAGAATAGGCAACGCCTCTCTCAGCTTGATTTTTCCTGCTGCAAAGCAAGACCAAAACCTCACTTCTGGCGATTCGTCATTTAGTGCCGTAAGAATCGCTGCCTCAGCCTTTTGTCTCAATTTATGGTTTTTTCTCGGTTTATGCTCTCCAATTCCTTCAGCAGCTTGTCCTCGAACCGACTCGGGCATATCGACTGCTAGCAGGGTGCTGATTAAGGCATCCAATGCTTCGTTATTCTTCTCAAGCCATGAGAGGGCGTAAGCAGCCGCTTCTTTGTTATGGGGATTTGCAGCGGTTTCCAAGATTTCGGCAAGTTGTGTCGTGTAACCACTGGGCTGCACTCTTATGAAGGCTTTGGCCGCCTCGAACGCGTCTAATTCAGAGCCGTTCGAAATATCGTCAATCAATTTTTCCACGTTGTTATCAGTTTTCATTTTTATTCACTCAACAAGTTAAGAGTTTATGCGGTGCGTAGCGCAGCGGAGCCACCACATAAAGTCAAGTTGAACTTGACCCTCTCGGCTTTGTTGCCGCTGTCTGGATTTTTATCGGGATTTCTCAGTGCTTCTGTGGGGATAGTACTCGGAGAATAAGACAGTTTCAATGGCAATATTGAAAGAATGTGTCATGTCAGGCAGCTCTTTTGACGTTTTCGGTGTGATCTGCTGAAGGCATTTCCGCTTTTGTCCGGTATCGGATAGTCGTTTTCGAGACTGTGGGCGCACCGGTAGTGTGAACGCGGCAATGATCTGTCTTGCCTGCATCATTGTTGTCCCCCGGTTATCTGTACTACAAAGTGAGGAAAAATGCCGTGCCGCTTTCCACAGTGTATCTCTCTACTTCAAGATGCAGGAAGGACAGATAGCTGTTTCTGCGGTATATGAAGGCTCGAATGATCGAGTGCCTGCAGCTGCAGGTGCGGGATTTTAATTTCGATGCAGGGAAACTGACTATCCATGGCAAGGGGAAGAAGGATCGTACCGTGCCAATACCGGAGGCTATTCTGCCTGAGCTGAAGCGGCAGATAAATGCCGTGGGTGAGTTGCATGACCGGGATCTGGTGGTGGGGTATGACGGGGTGTTTCTGGATGATGCGGTTGAACGAAAAGCCCGCTGGATCTGGATGCGTAATGTTTTGATCTCTGGCCGCTTTACTCTTTCCCCGGTAGATATACATAAGAACCGGTACAGCTCACCGCCTTGAGATCCTCTTTGTTCTGAATAGGTATTACTTAATCCGGCTGCACGTTCATGCTCCTAACCAGAATTTCGGTCAGATGCATGATCCTGACATCCGGCAGATGATCGGCCAGACCCTTTTTGAGCTGCAGCAGGCAGCCGGGATTGCCGGTAACCAGTACCTCGGCCCCGCTGGCCTGGATCGTGTCCAGCTTGCGCTTGAGGATACGGTCGGACATTTCCGGGCGCTCTATGTTGTAGGTGCCGGCGCTGCCGCAACATGCATCGGCTGCTTCAAGCTCCCGGTAATCGATTCCGGGCACAAGTTTCAGAAGATCGCGCGGTTCCTTGCGGATGCCCTGGCAGTGGGCTATGTGGCAGGGGTCGTGCCAGGTAACTTTCAAAGGCAGAGGCTTCAGTCTGGCTCGTAATTCATCGGCGTGCAGCGCCAGCACCTGTGATATGTCACGCACTTTGCCACTGAAGCTCTCAGCGGCATCGTAGCCACCCAGATGATGCCCGTATCTTTTCAGCTCGGCCCCGCAACCTCCGCAGTCGGTGACGATGAAATCAACCTCGTGACCGCCGAAAATGTCGATGTTGGTATGGGCCGCCTCTTTCAAGCCGGCCATGTCGCCGCCCAGCATGTTGGGCGCTCCGCAGCAGACCTGGTTTCGGGGGGTTATGACACGGTAGCCCAGCGAGGATAGCAGCTTGATCGTGGCCCGGCTGGCATCGGAGAAGATCAGGCTCATCACGCAGCCCAGAAAGAAGCCGACCGTTCCCCGCTCGATACCTTCAGCAGGTGTAATCTCCTGGATCTCCTGTCGTAGCGGTCTGGCGGGCAGTTCCGGCAGTAGCCCTTCCATCCGTTCCAGAGGTCTGGGGAACATCTTGAGGATGCCGAGTTTTCTGACCAGTTTCTGCAGGCCGCTCCTCTGGTAGATACGCATCGGAACCAGCGAACTCTCCAGCCGGTCGGGATGCGGCACCAGCTTGCGCAGGATCAGATCCTCCATGAAGCCCATTTCGACCCCTTCCTTGCGTTCGCAGGTGAACTCGGCCACCAGTTCGCCGGCATTGACTCCGCAGGGGCAGGCCGAAGCGCAGGCCTGGCAGTCCAGGCAGAGCGAAAGGTATTCCAGCAGACGCTCGGACTGGTCCAGCTCACCTTCCTGCAGCTTGCGCACCAGTGCCACCCGCCCGCGAGGAGACGCCGTCTCCAGGAAGGTTTCCCGGTAGGTAGGGCAGGCCGGCAGGCACATCCCGCAGCGCATGCAATTGATCAGTTTGACGTAGTCCATATATAGTCCCTTTACTCCTCCCTCTCCTTCAAGGGGAGGGCTGGGGTGGGGATGGGGTTCTCGTGGCATAATCCCCCATCCCCCTCCTAACCTCCCCCTTGAAGGGTGAGGAATGTAATCGAAGTCTAGAAAATCTTCCCAGGATTCAAGATCCCCTTCGGATCGAAGGCCTGCTTGATGCCGCGCATGACCCGGATGCCCGATTCGCCCACCAGCTTGGGCAGGTACTTCTTCTTGGCCAGACCAACACCATGCTCGCCGGTGATGGTGCCGCCCATGGCGATGGCGGCGTCGAAGATCTCGGCGAAGGCGGCGTGGGCCCGCTTGATCTCGTCCTTATCCCGCTCGTCCGTAAGGCAGGTCGGGTGCAGGTTGCCATCGCCAGCGTGGCCGAAGGTTCCGATGGTCACGTTATACTTCCTGGCCGAATCCTGGATTACCTTCAGCATCGCGGCTATGCAGCTGCGGGGAACGGTGGCGTCCTCCAGGATGGTGGTCGGCTTGAGACGGGCCAGGGCAGAAAGGGCTGTACGCCGTGCCTCGGTCAGCTTGAACGCTTCAGCCGGGTTCTGTGCAGTCTGAAAGAAGGAACAGCGATGCTTCCCGCAGATCTCGGCTACGCTAGCTGCTTCCTCGGCGATCACCACCGGATGCCCGTCCACCTCGATCAGGAGCACCGCGTCCACATCCAGCGGCAGTCCGACGTGGGCGTAATCCTCGACACACTTGATGGTGACCTTGTCCAGGAATTCCAGCGTGGCCGGGATCACCTTGGCGGCAATGATGGCTGAGACCGCCAGGGCGGCGTCCTGCAGCACCGGGAAGTGGGCCAGCATGGTGATCTTGCCTTGCGGCCTGGGAATCAGCTTGACGGTGATGCCGGTGAAGAATCCCAGCGTCCCTTCAGATGAAACCAGCAGCGGGTTGAGGCTGTAACCGGCCACGTCCTTGACCACCTTGCCGCCGGTGCGGAGCAGATCGCCGTCCGCCAGAACCGTTTCCAGCCCCATCACGTAGTCGGCGGTAACGCCATACTTCAGGCCGCGCAGACCGCCGGAATTCTCGGCCACGTTGCCGCCCATGGTGGAGATGTTCATGCTGCCGGGGTCAGGAGGATAGAACAGGCCGCGCGCTTCGACTTCGCGGTGCAGCGCACTGGTGATCACCCCCGGTTCGACCGTGGCGGTCAGGTTCTCTTCATCAACTTCGATGATGCGGTTCAAACGGCTGGTCTGCAGCACGATGCCGCTGTTGTGAGACAGAGATCCGCCCGAAAGGTTGGTGCCGGAGCCGCGCGGGGTGACGGTGATGCCGGCCTCGTGGCAGAGGCGCATGATACGGATGATCTCTTCGCTGGAACCGGGCAGCAGCACCGCACCGGGTACGCTCTCGATCTCCGGGGTGGAGTCGTAGCCATAGACCGCCAGGGACTCCCTGTCAGTCAGCGTGTACTGCCCGCCGACGATGTTTTGCAGCTCTTTTATGAATGATGGTTCCATGGGGCCTCCTGTAGGGGCAATCCCTTGCGGTTGCCCTGTCTGGGGCGGCCGCAAGGGCCGCCCCTACATTGACATCTGTTTTTTACGGTATCATCCATTGCAGGTAATAGGCCTGCAGATACACAATCACTCCAACAATTACCGTCAGAAATATGGAATGCTTGAGGGTGAAGCGGAACAGGGTGCCTTCCTCGCCGACCATACCGCAGGCGGCGGTGGCCACGGCCAGTGATTGGGGGGAGATCATCTTGCCCATGACGCCGCCGCTGGTGTTGGCCGCGCCGGTCAGGATCGGATTCAGCCCCAGTTGTTCGGCGGTGGCTTTCTGCAGTCCGCCGAAGAGGACATTGCTGGAGGTGTCGGAACCGGTCAGGAAAACACCCAGCCAACCCAGAAACGGTGCGATGAACGGGAACCAGTGGCCGGTCTTGGTGAAGACCAGGCCCAGGCAGTTGGTCATGCCCGAGGCGTTCATGACATATGCCAGACCAAGCACCGACGCCACGGTTACCGCCGGGAAACGCATGTCATAGAGGGTCTTGCCGGCAATTTTGAAAACGTCGCCGAATCCGACACCGCAGATCAGTGCCGACAGGAAGGCGGCGATCAGGATCGCGGTGCCGGCGGCGGACATGAAGTTGAAGTTGTACTTGGCCGGCAGTTTGGCCGGGACTTGATCGGTCACGGCTTTGCCCAGCGCCTTGAACTGGTCCTTGGCCACGATCCTGTTCTTTTCCAGATCGTCCTTGACCAGCTTTTGGATATCAGCGTTCTTTTTCGAGATGGCGTTGAATCCGGCATATCGATCATCAGCAAGCAGTGCGCCTTTACCGATCAAGCCCTGCTCTACCGCCACGAAGCTGTCTTCGAGTGCCCGTAAATCGTTCAGCATGGTGACGGCTGCGGCCAGTTTCGGTTCGCTCGCAGGCAACACGGCCAGCAGCTTGTCAACTTCGACCTGTACGGTTGAAATCTTCTTCAGCCCGTCTTCCGGCTTGGAAACCTTCTTGACGATCATGTTGTCGAGTCCCGCCACGGTGATTACAACCTTGCTTTTATCGAGTTGTGCCTTGATCGATGGGATGCCCCACAGAAGCACCATCACGGTCAGGGCCAGGTAGGGGGCCCAGGCGCGGAATACCTCGGCCACGGTGTAATGGTGCTGCTCTTTCGAGCCGCTGTGCGTTTCATGGTCAAAGACATAGTTTTCCCTGGGCTGCCAGACCTGAAGCAGGGCCACCAGCGCCACCATCGATGCCAGTGAGGCGGTGATATCCGGAAGATACGGTCCCAGGTAGCTGGCGGTTGCCCATTGGGAAACGGCGAAGGTGACACCGCAGACGATGATGGCCGGCAGCACCTCGATGGTTTTTTTCCAGCCGACCATGATCATGATTACGTAGAACGGAATCACTACCGAGATGAACGGCAGCTGGCGGCCGACCATGGTGGAGAGTTTCATCATGCCGTCATCGCCGTAGCCCATCACGCCGGCCAGGGCCACCACCGGAATACCGATGGCGCCGAAGGCAACCGGCGCTGTGTTGGCGATCAGGCAGACCCCGGCGGCGTACAGCGGGCGGAAGCCGAGTCCGACCAGTGTCGCTCCGGCTATGGCCACCGGCGTGCCGAATCCGGCGGCGCCCTCTATAAATGCACCGAAGCAGAAAGCAATCAGCAGTGCCTGGATGCGCCGGTCGCCGGTTACGCCGGCCAGCGAGGCCCGGATGATCTCGAACTGCCCACCCTTGACGGTAATGTTGTAAAGGAACAGGGTCGTTATCACGATGTAGAAAACCGGGAACAGGCCGAAGGCGGCGCCCTGCATGAATGCCAGACCGGCCAGCTTGGCCGGCATGCCCCAGACCGCTATTGCGATCGCAAGCGCCGAAGCGACCGCCAGCGGAGCGGCCTTGTGTGCCTTCATCTTCAATACGGCCAGGCAGACGAAGATGACGACCAGGGGGACTGCGGCGATCAACGCCGACAGGCCGAGACTGCCTCCTGCGGGTGTATAGGTTTGAATCCAGGGCATAGCTGATTTCTCCTTTCAATGGTGAGGCTTATTTGCCGTAATTTTTAATGACTGCGCCTGTGGTGAAAGCATGAACTCAAACCTGATTTCAAAATAGAATCAGGTTATGTAAATTTGTATTACCAATTATCCTTTTTAAAAAAACCTGTCAAGAGTTTTTTTGTTGAGTATAAAAACGCTGTTGACAAGCGGATATAACTTGATCTATGGTGAGATGTAATGTGGCTTTACAAGTATACATATTGATTGTAATGTCACACATCCGTTGCAGTACCGATCAGATTGATTTTCAGTAATAAAACCTTTTTTCAATAGCGTGTCAGGGCAAGAATTTAGCGGGTCCGATTGAATCACGGAATATTTTGCTGTTCAGAAAGCATCAGGAATCAATGTGTGAAGGGAGACTGTGAGTATGTATGAACAGTTCAAGGCCAGGGCCGAAGGAGTCAGCGCGGAAGTGCATCGTTTCGATACCAGGGCGGCAACGCTGGAGTTCATAATCACTTTTCTTAAAGGAGAGGGACTGCATGACGTTCCACAATCCCATGCTCTGTGGGCCGACTGCCCGTTTCTGGGTGGAAGCGTCCGTCAATCGTTGAGTGAAGTTGCCGGGTTGAAATTCGACGTTTCACAGAAACTGGCCGCGCAAGCGAAGTTCGGCATCAGCCAGATGCAATGGGCCTTGGCGGATACCGGTACGCTGGTGCAGGATTCCAGCGCGATCGACCAGCGCCTGGTGTCTTCGCTGCCCGCGATTCACATTGCGCTGGTCCCGACCTCCGGCATCCTTGCCGATATGCCGACCCTGCTGACCAGAATCCACCCTGGGGCAAGCGCCTACATTGCGATGATTACCGGGCCAAGCCGCACCGCGGATATCGAGCGGGTGCTGACCATCGGCGTGCATGGACCGGAGCGGCTGATCATTGTTTTTTGCGACGAGCTGGGAGGTGGCAACTGATGTCAAACGAATTCAAGGAATCCATCCACAGGGCGGTCAACAACGCCAACCTGACCGGGGCACTGGGCAAGTTTTCCGAGGCCTACAAGGTCAACCGCGCCAAGGCCTATGAAGGGATCGACTTCGAGGAGCTGCGCGGCCGGATCGCCGAACTGAAATCCTACGCCGCATCCCACCTGGACCAGCTTTCGGAACAGTTCGCCCGGAACGCCGAGGCGCGCGGAGCCAAGGTCTTCCGGACCAGCGATCCGGCCAGGGTCAGGGAATACATCCTGAAAGTGGCCCGGGACAACGGCGTCAGGAGTATCGTCAAATCCAAGTCCATGGCCACCGAAGAAATCCATCTCAACCCATATCTGGAAAAGGCCGGCATTTCGGTGGGAGAGACCGACCTGGGGGAATGGATCATCCAGCTGGCCGGCCAGACCCCTTCGCACATGGTGATGCCGGCCATCCACATGACCAAGGAGGAGGTCTCCGACCTGTTCAGCAAGGAAATTGACGAGCGCCTGACCTCCGACATCCCCAGGCTGGTCAAGGTGGCACGCGAGCGGTTGCGGCCGATGTTCCTGCAGGCCGACATGGGCATCTCCGGCGGCAACATCGCAGTGGCCGAAACTGGCAGCATCGTACTGATGACCAACGAGGGCAATGCCCGCCTGGTCACGTCGCTGCCCAAAATCCACGTCGCTCTGGTCGGAATCGAAAAGCTGGTTGCCAGCTACGCCGATATCGCCCCGATCCTGAAGGCGCTGCCGCGCAGCGCCACGGCCCAGCTTTTGACCAGCTACGTCTCGATCATCACCGGCCCGACTCCAAACCCGGATGGTTCGCTGAAGGATCTGCACATCATCCTGATGGACAACCGCCGCAGCGAGATGGCGGCTGATCCCAAGTTCAAGCAGGCGCTGCAGTGCATCCGCTGCGCCTCCTGCCTGAATGTCTGCCCGATCTTCCGCCTGGTGGGAGGACATGTATTCGGCAAGGTCTACACCGGCGGCATCGGCACGATCCTGACCGCCTGGTTCGATGAACTGAAGAAGTCCGAGGATATCCAGGGGCTCTGCATCCAGTGCGGAGCCTGCAAGTACGTCTGCCCCGGAAAAATCGACATACCCGAGCTGATCATGGAGATCAGGCGGCGGCTGGTCAAGGATCAGGGGCTGCCGCTAATGCAGAAGGCGATCTACAGCGTGGTCAACAACCGCCACCTCTTCCATGGCATGCTGCGGGCGGCTTCGCTGGCCGGCAAACCCTTCACCTCCGGCAGGTTCGTCCGCCATCTGCCGCTGTTCCTGGCCGACCTGACGGATGGCCGCAGCCTGCCGGCCATTGCCGGCGAACCGTTCCGCGACCGCTTCAAAAACATCAAACAGCCTAAATTCAAGGAGAAAGCCGCCTTCTACGCCGGTTGCCTGATTGACTTTGCCTATCCCGAGATGGGGGAATCACTGGTTAAGGTCCTCAACAAGGCAGGCATCGAGGTTGTTTTCCCGCAGGACCAGACCTGCTGCGGCGCGCCGGCCCGCTACAGCGGCGCCTACGAGGTGGCCGCCGGAAACGCCATCGATAATATCAAGGCGCTGCTGGACGAGGATGTGCAGTATGTGGTTTCAGCCTGCCCGACCTGCACCGTGGCGCTGGACCATGAATTCATCAGCACCTTTGAAAGCCTGGGGCAGAGCGAATGGATTCCGAAAGCCAGGGAACTGGCCGCCAAAACCGTCGATTTTTCGACCCTTGTCAAGAGCCTGGTGGATCAGAGGCGCCTGTCGCTCAAGGATGGCCAGAAACTGGGCAAGATCACCTACCATGATTCCTGCCACCTGAAACGGACCCTGAAGGTTTCGGAGCAGCCGCGCGAACTTTTGAACAGGGCCGGATATGAACTGACCGAGATGTTCGAATGCGACATGTGCTGCGGCATGGGCGGCTCCTACTCGATCAAGCTGCCGGAAATATCCGGTCCGATCCTGAAGCGCAAGCTGCACAACATCAGGGAAACCGGCGCCCCGCTTGTGGCGATGGATTGTCCCGGCTGCGTGATGCAGATCAGGGGCGGCCTGGATCAGGATGGCTCGGCGATCAGGGTGCAACATACCGTTGAGCTGCTGGCGGAGCGGTTGGAGGATTAATAAAGGGTAGGGCAGGGATTGCTTGAGATGAGGGGCCGGGATTGTGAATTCCGGCCCCTCTCTGTGTGTGCGATCAGTTGTTCATAGTGCTTGATGAACCTATGTGACGTGTGTCGGGACTAAATGGTACGATTTGAGGCGCAGCCAAGGATGCCTACTAATGTAATATCTTGTAGTTGAAGCTTCAAAACGTCTGATGCGTCTTTGACTCATCATCTATATGCTTGATGTGAATTGATTTGTTTATTGACAATAACTAATAATAGATGATAAAACGGCTGCACTCAAAACTAATTATTATATTATAATATAAATATGCCAAAGCTCGGGTGACTGGGCGACGGAAAACCACGGGACTTGAACTTCAGCATACTTCGTGATGCAAAGTTGGCCGGGTTGCTGGATGTGACCGCACATACACAGCAACCCGGCCTTTTCTTTTCAAAAATGGAGAGGGATGATTCATGAAAGTCATTAATAAAGCAATCATGATTTATGTATCCGTGTATCTCATTGCCCTTCTGTTTCCATGTTTCTGCTTCGGTAATACCAATGAGGCTGTTCTGGTTGATTACGGCAACACAAACATTGTCACCAGTAGCGACAGCGGACTCAATGATTTCTCGGGGAATATGGGCATTATCAACAAGGACGAAATACCTTATGGCGCCGGAAAGCTTATCTGTGTATCCGGCAACAATTGCAGCCAACAGTTGACGTGGGATTTCGGCAGTGCTACCGATTCCTATACGGGGATATTTTTCTCACTGTTCGGGCTCAGCGACACCAGGGTAACATTTGACGGCTCGACAGTAGAGACACTACTTTTTACTGAGCATGTACTGGATCTTGACAAGGTCGATGGCGAACTCCAAGAGCCGGGCGGAGCACGGTCATTTAACAATCTTGCGATTCTGCTGAAGAATGGAAGTCCGGAAACAGTTACTGTGCGAGTGGAACTGAAAGATTCCAAAGGTGGTATGCGGTACACCCGATATTCCATGACCGCCGGTGAGGAAAAAACGCTATTGTGGGATTATCGTAACTTGCAATCATACTGGGTTGACGGCATAGATTTAGATATCCATTCGGCCAAGATCCTTAGCTTGATGATAGAGCGGCAGCATGTTGTGCATAATGTCTATAATCCGGCAACAGGCAGCATTGATATTAAACGGATCTGGTTCGAAGCGAATCGGTTGGAGACTGAGCCGTCAACGGATGCCCTATTGCTTGATCAACTCAAACGCCGCTCAGCCCAGTATTTTCTTGACTGGTCCAGCCGCAAGCCCGAGAGTTTTGGTATCCCCCAGGATCGATCCACGTTTGGCGACCTTCTCACCGTAGCCGGTGTCGGATTCGCCCTGCCTGCATATATTATCAGCTCCAATAACGGCTGGATCAGCAAAGACGCTGCGGCGTACATGGTCCTGTCTGTTTTGGAAAATTTGGACAAAGAAGATTCCTTCGGCTCGGAACAGAAGGGCAAGGTCGGCTATCAAGGGTGGTTTTATCATTTCCTTGATGTTCACGGAAATCGGAAACTTAACTTTGACTTTACGGATACGACCTCGATTAATGAGGCAATGAACACCGTGGAGGTCTCCACCATTGATACCGCCCTTGCCCTGATGGGGATTCTTGCAAGTCAGAGCTACTTCACGGGATCCGATCCGGTAGAAACCAATATTCGGGCACGAGCGCAGAATATCTATAATCGGGTAGTCTGGCACTTTATGTACAATAGTCCCAAACGACAGTTTGTTCATGGTTGGAAGCCCGTTGAACAGCGAAATGCCGATGATTTCACCGTTCCCGACAATAATGGACTTGGCCACTACTCCAAAGGGACCTGGGACTATTATACCGACGAGGCACTGATCATTGCTCTCCTGGCCGCCGGAACCGCTATAGATGCTTCGGATTTCTACTGCAGCCTCAACCGGGTTCCGGACTCGAACGGACTTATCCGAACCTATCCCGGTGCCCTGTTCACCTATCAATTTTTCCACGCCTTTCTGAATACCAATCCCAGCGGCACTAACGGGCTTCCGCTGATCAATGCCTGCCCTGAGGAGATTCCGATTAACTGGTATGAGAACTCCCGCAAGGCGATTCTGACAACCAAGGAGTATGTGGAAAGTAATCCTCATAACTTTTCGACGTACGGGCCAAATGCTTGGGGGATTTCAGCAGCTCAAGGCCCCTATGGAGCCTACCATGCCTATGGAGTTCCTCCCGTTGCCATTGTGAATGCCCCGGCTGTTGAAGGCCAGAACCTCGAAGAGCCCTACCAGGATGGCACGGTAACCTATTATGGCTTGGTGAGTTCTGTCAGTTTTGGTGATGATCTCAAAAACAAAGTCATCCAGGCGCTACGCGCTGGCTGGGCCAAGGGACACTGGCATTACCGCTTCGCCCTGCCCGATGCTTTCAACGATCAGATCAATCAGGTCAATGCCGATCCCCAAAATTCTCCTTTATTACTTCGGACAGACGGCCCGTGGCTGCAACGGGCGCTTTTTGCCATAGATCAGGGGCCGATGCTCCTGCACCTGGAAAATCAAGCTTCGGGTCTCATCTGGAGTTTATTGTCCCGGAACCCGAATATTATAAAGGGGGTGAATACTCTGAACGCGCCGCTACAGACTGTTTTCGAAGGCGAGGGTGGAGAAGGCGGCAGAAGTATCATGACTCGCTCGAATGCCTCTCTGGGCGAAACAAAGTTGTTGATGAGCGGAGATTCATTGACGTTCAAATTCAAAACTTTGGGTGAAAAGCAGTATTCGATCAAAATTCGCTACAGTAATGACAATTATGGCCCTCTTGAAGTCGTGAGTATATTCAGTGACAATGTCAAGGTTGGAGAATTCAATCCACAGGATACCGGTGACTACGGTAACGGCTGGGATATATTTATCACAAGCGAAGCAATCGGCCCGGTACTGGTCGGCCCGGGAGACCATACCCTGACATTGAAAGTGGAGGGCGGTGACGGTTACGGTGTAGAGATAGACTCCGTTACTCTGGAAGTTGTCAAGAACGAGGTGACGGTTAATAATACCGGTAGTGGTGGGATCTCATGCGTACCGGTGTCGGTCCTCTACGGCCGGAGTTCACGGTGTGTAATTACCCCAGTCAGCACTCCCCACCCGACTTATCTGGATGCGTTTACGGACAATGGAGCACGTGTGCTCGATAAAGTTAAAGACTCCGTTTATTCACTCGGGAATGTAACGTCCGGTCACCAGCTTGAAGCCGTATTCAAGGTCATGCCGATCAGAAACAGTACTACCGACATGTATTTCATACAACTTCAGGAGGCATGTAGGTCAGCTGTTCCAGATAGTATTCTCCAGTTGCAAGCAATCTCATTTACGGAAAACCTGGTTGTTTCCACCAACGGCTGCTTGTCCCTCATGGGCGGCTATGACCCCTCCTACGTTCCGACAACAAATACGAGTGTCATTGAGGGCTGCCTGACGGTTGAAAAGGGAATGCTTGCCATCGACAATATAGTAATTAAATAAGAAGCCAAATCAAACACACTCGTTTGGCATCAAGGCAAAGGCTCCGTCTTGTTGTCTGGCTTTTCTCCTTGGAGCCATCGAAAGGAGGTTTGGATATGGGAGATATCGGTAATGGGAAAAATGCTTCGGTAGTATTTGTTCTAGGGGTTATTATGTTTGGAGCGGTGTTGATGGCAACTACAACAACAGTATTTGCTACAACTTGGGATCTCGTCGGAACTTACACCGTCAATGACTTGTACAATGCATCTGGTGATCCTCCATGGAGTCCATATATAAAGAATCCGTATCATTCAAACAATAGTAGCGCTGGACCGTATTTCATTGATGCTGCGCCTGGCCATTACAAAGTTGACTTGATGGCTATAGGAGACTGGGCTGCATACGCCTATGCGTGGAGTGGTACAGCCGATGCTGGTACAAGCTATTATTTAGGAACAACTGTTGGAACGAGTACTGAATTCGACCATAACGTGGGTCAAATTGTATTATACACATATGATTGGTGGCCATGGGATAATCCTCCACAGAATTGGTCTACATTTCAGCTTTCGATGGAAGCTGGCTCAACTCCTGTCCCAGAGCCTTCGACATTCATTCTGTTGGGTGCAGGTCTTGCCAGTCTTGGATTTTGTCGTAGAAAGTTCAGGAAGTAGCCTTCGATGATTACCCAGAACTTGGTTCACCGAAAAAATCAGGTGACTGTTGGTGGCAATGTAAAGTACAGGGTATTGAGGTCAGAAATGATGTTGACGATGATCATATGTAGCCGTTTAGGAACTGTGACTGAACACTGAACCGGAACTCCGGTATGTAGCCGAGATGTTCGAGTGCGACATGTGCTGCGGAATGGGTGGCTCCTACTCGGTCAAGCTGCCGGAGATATCCGGCCCGATCCTGAAGCGCAAACTGCACAACATCAGGGAGACCGGCGCCCCGCTTGTGGCGATGGATTGTCCCGGCTGCGTGATGCAGATCAGGGGCGGCCTGGATCAGGACGGCTCGTCGATCAGGGTTCGGCATACCGTTGAGCTGCTGGCGGAGCAGTTGGAGGATTAATAAAGGGCAGGGCGGGGATAGCGTGAGAAGAGGGGCCGGGATTGTGAATTCCGGCCCCTATTTTGTGCCCGGCGGATCGATAGTGCAAGGATATGCTTGCGACACGATGATACTAATTGAGGCTTATTGATACGCAGTGCGCGTATTTGTGCGCAGCTGGGCAGCTGATGAAATACTAATTTATTTGACTTTACATAATTAAATGATATTGAAATATAAACTCGTCATTAAAAGATAATACCGGTAAAATCATTTAAAAACTGCGGGGTGTAAAGCATGAGATTCTTATGTCTCTTACTCTTCTTTAGCGTTTTGGCAAAAACCGGCGGACCGGCATATGGGGCAGCAGAACATGTCGGAATTGTAAAATCAGTCGTCGCTGTTGTTACAATTGAGCGAAGTGGTGTTTCACTGAATGCCGAGCCCAACATAAAGGTTCTGGAGGGTGATGTAATCCAATCCGGAAGTACCGGCAAGGCAGGTCTGATCCTGGATGATGACACAATAATTTCCATGGGTTCCAACAGCAGGATTACCATCAAGAAATTCATGTTCCAGCCAAATGAAAAGAAGCTGTCATTAATTGCAAAGATCTTCCACGGAACGGTTTCATTTTTATCCGGTCAGATTGCCAAATTGGCGCCGAATATGGTGACTATAGAAACTCCGGCCGCAACCATTGGTTTACGTGGTACGCACGTTCTTGTTCAGGTAGATCGAGAATAATCCGGTATGGCAACTTTAAGCGTACAATTCAGAAGGGAGACTCTTCATGGTGAGTCCGTCTAGAATAGCGGTTCTGATTCTTCTGATCAGTCTGGTCTGCGGTTGTTCCGGCAGGAAGACGCTGGTGGCTCTGGCTCCTGATCCTGACGGCAAGACCGGCAGCATAGTAATCGGCAATGATGCCGGCCTTGTAAATATCAATGCTCCCTATCATGCCACCACTGTTGCACATACCGGGGCGCAGCCAACGACACCAGAAAATCTCGGCAAGCAAAATCTCGACAGGATATTTGCCGAAGCTCTGTCCATTCAGCCCAAACGCCCGATTCATTTTTTGCTGTATTTTAAAAAAGACACCATTCTAACCTCCGATTCCGAGAAACTGCTGCCGGACATTATTGCAGCGATCCGGGAAAGGAACTCAATTGATATTTCGGTGATCGGGCATACCGACACCGTTGGCAGCATGGAATACAATACGGAGCTGTCAAGCAACAGGGCTCTGGTCATAAAAAATGCGCTGGCCAGAGCAGGGGCAGAAGCTGAATCCATTCGCACCACCTCCCACGGCAAGGAAAATCTGTTGATTCAGACCGGAGACAATGTTAACGAGCCAAGAAACCGAAGGGTTGAGGTTGTAATAAGATAGAGCGAGATGCCATGTATGAACCGACTGATGCCGCACATGGACTGACAAAGAAATTGCTTCTGGGCGGGCTCGCCATCAGCGTTGCCATCTGCCTGATTTACCTGATCCATCCCTCCTTTATAACATCTACAAACAACAGGGCAACAGATGTGATCATGTCGCTTGCTCCTTCAAAGCAGCCATCGGGTTCCGTCCTTATTGTTGACATTGATGAAAGCAGCTTGGCAGAGCATGGCCAGTGGCCTTGGCCGCGTGACCTTCTGGCGCGTCTGCTCGGTACAATTGAAAAATCAGGTGCAACCAGCATAGGATTGGATCTGATTCTGGCAGAAGCGGATCGTACTTCTCCCGGTAATAATATGAACGAACCGGTTCGTGGTACTTCAACGATCCGGACCTCCCCGCCGGATCATGACCAACTCCTGGCCAGTGCCTTAACAAAGGGACCATTTGTGCTGGGATTCGAGTTTTTGTTCAAGAAGAATGATAATTCAGAAACCGCGTGTAAACTGCATCCTCCCGGAATTATCCAGATAAACAATTCGTCAGTGAATCCGAATTCGACAGCTTTTTTTAAAGCCAGGGGAGTTGTCTGCAACCGCCAACTGTTTTCCGATGCTGTCGCGTATTCCGGCTTTCTTAATGCGACACCGGATGCGGATGGTGTTTTAAGGCGGATACCGATGCTGATACAGTTCGGTGATAAACTTTACCCGTCTCTGTCTCTTGCAATGTTGATGCAGCATGACAAGAGCAGGCAGATCAGTATTTTGGCAAGGGAGAACGGCAGCTTTGATCTGGTGGCTGGTGAAAATTCCATTTCGGTGGATTCCCAGGGACGGCTGATAGTGCCATTTTCACGTCGGGCTTCCGCAACTCCCAGGGTTTCCGCCAGGGATATTCTAAAAGGGAATGTTTCCGCGAATCAGATTAAAGGCAAGTTGGTTCTTGTCGGCTCTTCGGCTGCCGGTCTGGACAATCTCTATCAAACCCCGGTAAGCCAACTTTACTCGCATGTTGATGTTCATGCGCAGATACTGGATAAACTTCTGAGCGGCCACCAGATCATCCGCACCAGACAGTTTCTGGTATGGGAAGCCCTGATCAGCCTTGTTGCAGCGGCTGGCGCCTGTTTGGCAATTGCAAGATTTGGAATTCTTGCAAGTGCGGCAGTGAGCATGTCATGTGTAACTGGCATCTGGATCTGTATGGGTCTTCTGTTTCATGCAAAAGGCTATCTTCTTTCACCACTGTTGCCAACTGTTCTTGTCCTGCTGAACTATGTCATCCTTACCATTTTCAAGTCCCGGAAAATCCAGGTCGCTGCGTGGAAAAGGGCAAATAGTTCCCTTGCCTTGCTTAAATCCAGTGAAAAAGAACTGAACTCCATTATTAAAACCGTGCCGGATATTATTTTTCGTCTTGATCCTGAAGGGCGCATAATTTTCATCAGTCCGGCAATAGCAAAGTATGCCGATTCTCCGGATGAACTGCTTGGCAAATCCATATTCGATCTGGTGGATCCGACTGATATTCCAAAAGCGCTTTTCCGCTTAAATGAGAAACGAACTGGAAATCGAGCCACCCGTGACTTGGAAATACGCATGTTGCTGCCGAAAACACAGAACGGATCAATAAAAGAAAAGGGTTATTTCAGGATATCCGCTGAAGGGATTTACCAAAGCGAGACTCCAAGTCAGGGTACGTTTGTCTGCACTCAGGGGATAATTCATGACATAACAGAACAGAAAAAGTTGGAGGAAAAACTGCTTCATGCCCAGAAGATGGAGGCAATCGGCAATCTTGCAGCCGGAGTCGCCCATGATCTGAACAATATTCTGACCGGCCTGGTCGCCTATCCGGACTTGCTGCTGCGGGAAGTACCACCGGATAGTCCGATGTACAACAAAATAACTCTTATTCAGAAATCCGGACAAAAGGCCGCGGCTGTTGTTCAGGATCTTCTGACAATGGCCAGATGCGGAGTAAAAGTATCTGAAATAGTAAATTTGAATTTTATTGTAATGGAATATCTGGCTTCGCTTGAATTCGACGACTTGCGAAAAAACCATCAGAATACGACTGTTGAGAGCAGTTTGACGCCAGATCTGCTGAACACCAAGGGATCAAAGGTCCATCTTGCCAAGGTAATCATGAACATGATCACCAATGCCGCGGAAGCAATGCCTGCCGGAGGTGTCATCAAACTGTCTTCTTACAACAGGTGCCTGGATACAACGCTCAACTTGTATGAAGAAATTCCCCCGGGTGAATATGTCTGTATCACCGTCGCCGATCAAGGCATCGGCATTTCCGATGAGGACCTCAATAAAATCTTCGAACCGTTTTACAGCAAGAAATCCATGAAAAGAAGCGGCTCCGGACTGGGCATGACAATTATCTGGTCCACCATCAAGGACCATAACGGCTATATAGACATCCGGAGCAAAGAGGGCGAAGGAGCCAGTTTGACTTTATATCTGCCGGTTACCAGAGACTCGGTGGAGCTTTCCTCTCTCAGAATTGTCCTGGAGGACTACATCGGGACGGAACGGGTTCTGATTGTTGATGATATGGCGGAACAGCTTCAGGTCGCTGACAACATGCTGTCCAGGCTCGGCTATGTGGTAAAAACTGTAACCTGCGGTGAGGCAGCCGTTGAATATCTGCGTTCACACACTGCCGATCTTGTTGTGCTGGATATGATTATGCCCGGTGGAATGGACGGTTTGGAAACCTATACCCACATACTCAAGGTCAGGCCGGGGCAGAGGGCTATTATAACCAGCGGTTATTCCGAATCGGAGAGGGTAAAATCGCTTCAGCAGCTCGGGGCGGGAGAGTATGTGCAGAAACCGTATACTTTGGAAAAATTCGGTATGGCAGTCAGAAGGGAGCTGGATCGTGTCAAAGCGGGATGATCTGCAAAATAATGCAGCCCAGGATGGACGTGGATCCGGTACCCTATGCCTTATAAATAATTTCCAGGCAAAGGAGATGAAAAGATGAAAGTACTGGTAGACCTGTGCATAGTCCCGATTGGTGTTGGCGTGTCACTGTCAGCATACATTGCTGAATGCGAAAAAATTCTGTCGCATGCGGGTCTGAAAACCTCGCTGCACTCCTATGGAACCAACATAGAAGGCGAGTGGGACGCAGTGTTCGCGGCAATCAGGAAATGCCACGAAAAAATCCACTCCATGGGGGCGCCGCGCATCACTACCACCATCAAACTGGGAACACGCACCGACAGGAACCAGTCCATGGAAGACAAGGTTGCAAGCGTGAAGAACAAGCTGGCCGGCGGGTTACCTTGAACAGGAACGCATAAAATATCTATCCGGATATGTGGGGCAATCAGGTTCCGATCGGTTACGGAGGACATCTGCCGATGAAAAAACATGCTGCGATAACCACCGAGAGCGGCCGCTATTTCCTGACTGACCGGATCAGGGAAGAGGTCAATTTCTGGACAACGGAGCAGTCACAGGGGCTGCATCCGCCACCGGCTCAAAAACCTGTGCCGACCGGAAGCAGAACCGTGCCGCTACCTGACAGGGCGGAATGGTCCATTCCTCCCTGCGATCTGCAGGCCGCGATTGCCGGACGCGAGAGCCACCGGGAATTTGCAAAAGAATCGCTGTCGCTGGATGAACTGGCTTTCCTGCTCTGGGCCTGCCAGGGCGTCCGCAAACAGCTCCACGAAGCGGCGGTACTGCGAACCGTGCCGTCTGCCGGATGCCGCCACCCGTTCGAAACCTATCTTGCCGTCAACAGGGTGGAAGGCCTGGAAAACGGGGTGATATATCGATACCTGCCGCTGGATAATTCACTGGTGGTTGAAAGAACCGTCGAAAAGCTGCCTGTGCTGCTCACGGCTGCGACCCGGGGCCAGGCTTTCACCGGGCAGGCAGCTGTCACCTTCCTCTGGACTGCTATCCCGGCCCGTACCGAATGGCGCTACGCTGAGGCATCATACAAGGTAATCGCGCTGGATGCCGGCCATCTCTGCCAGAACCTCTACCTGGCCTGTGAAGCCATTGGCGCCGGCACCTGCGCCATCGCCGCCTACAATCAGCAACTGGTTGACGAACTGCTGGGAGTGGACGGTGATGAAGAGTTCGTGACCTACATCGCCCCGGTGGGCAAGATTAATAGAATATGATATATATGGCATTATTGTTGCTTAAATTAGTAGGCTTAATGTACATCTTATTTTATACAGGTTATCGGATTATGCATGAAGCTGTATTTTCAATGCGTTATCATGGCAGCTTTACTGATCACCGCGTGGGTGACGACTGCAACAGCCGCTCTTCAGTGCAATGGCTGTCATGGTACGTCAAACCCAGTAGACTTTCGTCCGCTTGACTCCATTTTCCGTAATCCTTCCACCGGCGGTTTTTCAGGAAATCACCGCACCCACCTGGACTCACCGGCTTCCTCCACCGCTTGCAGCATCTGCCATCCCGGCAGCAGCAGCTTCACTTCATCCCACCGTGACGGCAGGATCAAAATATCGTCACGCATCAACAATTCGCCGAACACAACCTATTATCCGGCTTATAACAACAATACATCCGCCTGGTCTCAGACCGCGATTCCTGCCATGGGAGCCTGTGCCAACGTCAACTGCCACTTCGAGACAATCTCTCCTGTCTGGGCCAGCGCACCGGAGCTGACTACCTGCAGCACATGTCATGGCGCGCCACCTTCAGGCACGGCTTCTGCCTATTCGGGCGGTGCAGCTGGAAGTCACGCCAAACACAATCAATATTATCCCGGCACCAGCAACTGCAAAAAATGTCACCCGGACAACGCCACCTTTGCGCATGCCACCAGTGCAGGCAATCGCGATCTGAAAATCAGCTTCGCCGCTGCTCCCAATAACGGCAGCGGTTCCTATTCCGGTCCGCTCAACGATTATCTGCCCAGCCAGAACAATGTCTTCGGAAACTGTACTGCTACCTATTGCCACAGTCCCGGCACCAAGGCGACAAGTTACAATGCCCCCAAACAGACAGCCACCTGGGGGGGGACGCTTGGGTGCGGAGGATGTCATGAGGCGGCTCCGGTCACAGGAAGTCACAGAACCCATCTGGATCCGGCATATTCGTATGGTGTTCCGGTAGCATGTTACAAATGCCATGCTGCGACCGTCACACCAGAGATGACAATCTCCACGACCATGAACCATCTTAACAAGCTGGTAAATGTGGCCTTTGACAGTACTACCACGGCTGTTTTCGGCAAATACAGCGGACGCCTTTCACCAATGCAGAAAAATCCCGGTTCGGGTTACGCGAACTGTGAAAACGTGTATTGTCACTCGAGCGGACAGGGCGCAGGCGGAAGTTGGCCACCAACCTACTCCACGCCTAAATGGGGAGTGTCAGCCACCGGCAAATGCGGCACCTGTCACGGCGATGGCTATCACGGCGCGCTTAACAAGATGCTCTCAGGCAGTCATGACAAACATATGAGCTATGGTTTCGCCGGGAGTATTACCGGATGCGGTATTTGCCACTATGGCGCCGGTTTTGCCACTAATTCCTGTACCCAGTGTCATTATGGATCGGATACCAATTTAACGGACTTGCATATTAACCATAAGGTTGATGTCAGCTTCTTAACCAAATATGGCGGCACCTACGGCGGCACGCCCGAGCCGGGCGATGGCTATGGCTCCTGTTCCAGCGTCTACTGCCATTCCGACGGAACCTCGCTGGCGACCGGAAGTGTTCCGCTTAACACTTCGACCGTCTGGGGTTCCGGAGTCCTGAGCTGCGGCAGCTGTCACGGCAATCCTCCCGCATACGGCAACGGCAGCCCCAAGGCGAACAGTCACGCCAGACACAACTTTGGCTGCAATATCTGTCACAGCAGCACCACCTCCGATGGAATTGCCATTTCAAGCACCCTGAAACATGTCAACCAGGCCTATGATCTGTCTCCGGGCGTCGGGGTTACCTTCACTTACGTTTTTGCCATTACCGGGGGCACCTGCAGCAACATCAGCTGCCATAATAACGGCACCGCTGTCTGGGGTACAGTTCTGACCTGCGTGGATTGTCACGCCGTATCACCCGGCGGGGACTGACAGTAAGTAAAGAAAACCCCGAGGTTAATATTTCAACAGTTATGTTCAGAAGATAAGGTGGAGATTTATGCGGAAAATTCGTATTCGCTTGTTACTGCTTGTGGCCTGTCTGGTCTTGCCGGTAGTGGCCTGCGCCTGGTCGCTGAATACGTGGGTCAGGAGCGGCGGCGGGAGCTTGCAGGTGCGTACGGACACACCCCAGACCTCGGTCAATGGTTCCGTATTTAAAAACTATACCTCGCAGCAGAATTTCCCGATTATTCTTTCGGCAAGCCCCGGTTATAAAATATCGACTTACACGGTAAACGGCGCTGTTACTACTCCGGAGTCCCCGGTTGCATCATTGTCATACCAGATGGGACTGCTTGCCTTTCCGGATAAACCATCGCAGAGTATCTACGTTAACTTTGTACTCTGGACCACTTCAATAACTGCCAATACGGGCGATTCCGGCGGCAGCGTGTCACCATCCGGGAGCCTCAGCCTGCAATTGGGCACTAACAAGAGTTATACTTTTACCCCCACTGCCGGGAATCAGGTCATTGCCATAAATGGTCTTCCCGTATCGGGTTACACGCTTTCACCGGCCACCCTGCCTGCGAGTCTCAATACACCGGTCACCCTTACCCTCACCATTCCGGAGAATCCCCTGACGATAACCGGCTATTTCCTGGGGGTAATCGCTAATACCGGCCCGACCCAGACCGTTCTGCCCGGCAGCAGTGTCACTCTTGACGGGTCCGGGAGCAGCATCAGGTACGGCGGCGGCGCCCTGACCTATGACTGGCTGCAGACCGGCGGGCCTGCGGTAACGCTCAGTGCGGCCAATGTGGCAAAGCCGACCTTCACCGCTTCTTCCATTGCCACCTATAACTTTCAACTGACCGTCAGTAACGGCACCTATTCAAACAGCGCAAACACCTATGTGGCCGCGGCCAGTTCAGCCTCAGCCGCAGCCCGCGCTTCGTGTATGGTTTGCCACCAGGCGAGCGGTGTTGGTATCACCAGCAACGTATTTGGCAACTGGTCGTCATCATCACACAAGAACCTGTTTGTCATGTGCGCCAATTGCCATGTTGGCGCCGATACCGGAGGGCATCCAGGCCCATTGGGCTCGGGAGCGGTGAACGAGACAACCTTCACCTATAATTCACCCTATGGCAGCGGTAACTTCTGTTTTACCTGTCATCACAAGGGGAACAACCTGCACTACAACACCGAGGCACAGCTGGCGAATATCTGCGTTGCCTGCCACAACCCCAACGTCCACGATCCGGACGCCACTATGTCACTTTCCCTGGGCACCCGGCACTTCAACGGCTACACCTCGATCACCAATCCCAATTACCGGGCCGCCTACGTGACACCGAACACCCGGTGTGACAACTGCCACATAACCACGGCAAACATGCCTAGTGCTTCTGACCCGGCCTTGTTGTCACAACGACTGGATTGGGCTGCTTCCGGTCACGGCAACACCAGCGGGAAGTCCTGGCTTGCTTACGATTTCAAGACCCTGTCCGGCTGTGTCCAGTGCCACACCACGGCAGGTTTCATCGCCTATTCCACAGCAAAAGTAACCAGCGCCTGGGGAGCAGCCTCAATAACCAGGGATGTACTCTCCTGTATCGGCTGCCATACGGATATCAGCTCCGGGGCGTTGCGGACGAGTCTTCCCGTTCAGCCCTATGTGGACGACACCTACACCAATCCGAATGTTGGCAATACTTCCAACCTGTGCGTTAAGTGTCACTCCGGAACGCAGAGCGGCCGGAGCATCAGGGCCAAAGTTGCCGCCAGCGCCGACTTTACCAATCTGGCGTTCATCGGTTCCCATTCCGCGGCAGCTGCCGGTATACTGTTCAAGTCCATCGGCTACGAGTTTACCGGTCGGGATTACAGCAACAAATGGCACTTCAAACATGATAAGGTCGGCATCAACAACTACACAGCCTATAATTATGATACCGGCAGCGATGGCCCCTGTGCCGGTTGCCACATGAGTTCACCGAATAAACATACATTCTCGCCCCTGACCAGGGATGCGGGCGGTGTCGTCACGGCGATCATCAGCACCTCGTGCGCCGGTTGTCATACCGGCCCGGCCTATCTGGACGGAAACAGGATGAACAGCCGCGAGATAAAATTTGCCGCAACGTTGCTTGCATTGCAAAAAGTTTTAGAGGCTAGAAATATCTACTATGCCGATGTCTCTCCATATTTCTTCAAGAGCAGCGGATATAGTGAGCCCGGCAATGCAATCACAGATTGGGGCAACGCCGATACCATGGGCGCCGCATTCAATTTCAACCTGCTCCGGCACGAACCGGGCGCCTATGTCCACAACATGATTTATACCAAGCGGCTGATCTATGACTCGATCGACTTTCTGGATAACGGCGCGCTTGACAACTCCGTAAGCGTCACTATAAACAGCCTGTCAGGCCTTGATACAACTCAGAAGACATTAGTCACAGGCTATCTGACCCCGTCCGGATCCAGACCTTAGTTGATAGCTTACTGCGGCTAAGCCTGGAAACGGCAGTAAACCACAGATACATAATGGGTTTACTGCCGTTTCTTTTCAATTGTTAGACTTATTCGTATTTATCCAATTCAACCGGGTTTCAAATTCCTTTTACAGACTAAATATCCCAGTTAGCTATTTTCATGGTGCCGTTCTTTGCCAGGTTGACCTGCATCTTGAAAACCCGGTCAAGTAATTGCGGCTCATGCCCCGCCTTTCTGGCCAGGCAATCCTTGGTGGCCATATCGAGATACTCCTGAAGGATTGGCTTGTAATCGGGATGGGCGCATTTGTCGATAATGAGCTGGGCGCGAGTCTTGGGATCAAGGCCGCGCAGGTCGGCAAGACCCTGCTCCGTAACCAGTACATCCAGATCATGCTCGGTATGGTCAACGTGCGGGACATGCGGCACAACACAGGTGATCCCGGTCGGGTCAACCTTGGATGGCCGTGCCGATGGCGTATGCATAATGGAAAGGTAGGCGTTGCGCAGGAAGTCACCGGAGCCGCCGATTCCGTTTATCATCCGTGTGCCGCCAACCAGAGTGGAATTGGCGTGGGCGTAGATATCAAATTCGACCGGGGTATTCATGGCGATGCAGCCAAGCCGCCGGATCGGCTCGGGATGGTTGGCGATCGAAAGCGGTCGCATCAGCACCTTGCTACTGTACTTGTCCCAGTTGCTGTAAAAGCGCTTGAACCCTTCCACAGAAAAGGAAAGAGAAACCGTGGAGGCAAAGTCGAGTTTACCGGAATCGAGAAAATCTAGCATCGTGTCCTGCAGTACCTCGGTCCATACATTCAGACCGCTGAACGGTCCGTTTGCCAGGCCGCCGATTACCGCATTGGCGATGGAACCAACTCCTGACTGGAGCGGCAGCAAATTTTTGGGTAAACGGCCATTTTTTACTTCAAACTGGAAAAAATCGATGATGTTGTTGGCAATCGCTTCGGAGGTGTCGTCCTGTTCGCTGAAAGACCGGCCATTGTCCGGCAGTTTCGATTCAATAATGGCAACAATCTTATCGGTGTCAACCCGGACATAGGGTGAACCGGCCCGATCGTCAACGCGGCTGATGAGATACGGCTTGCGATTGGGAGGGTTGATCGGCTCGATTATGTCGTGGAGACCTTCGAAGTTGGGGAGGGAGGTGTTCAGTTCTATGATGATTTTGTCGGCAATCTGTACAATTTCCGGAACCGCGCCACAGGAAGCTGTCAACACCAGCCCGCCGTCTTCGGTAATGGCTGAGCATTCGATAATGGCGATATCGAGACGACCTCCGTTATCCTTGGTATAAAAACCGTAGCCCAGATCCTGGGCAAACATTGAAAGGTGTCGGTCACCCATCCGGATACGCCCTTCATTGATGCCTGCCTGAATATTCTTGCCGGTCTGATACGGCCAACGACGGTCGATCATATCGAGGGATGCCCAACGATCCTCAGTCTCGACACCGACGGATGCCCCGATGAAGAGATTGAATTTTAATTTTCCCTGCAGCTTGTTTTTCTCAACATGGTCTGCCAAAGCGATAGGAACAACCTTGGGATAGCCAGCAGGAGTAAATCCCGACCAGCCCAGATTCATCCCGTTTTTGAACAAGGCAATGACATCTTCGACTTTCTTGATTTTTGCGTGGAGGCTTGTCCTTTTGATTCTCTCATGTAGTTTCGACATTCAAATATCCTTTCTATTTCATCTGGTTTTTTTACGCAGATATATAGTGAATCTGCTGATGATTTCATGTCACCATAAATCGAACGTTCGTTATAATGTGTATAGCATTACGTTAAGTTTGATGCAATTATTTATTGTATACAAATCCTGGAGGCTGGTTTTTATTGTCTAGATATTTAAATAGCTATTATGTTAATAAAAACGGCATGGATAAAAATGAGCTCAGGAATAAATTGATTTCTACCGCGACACGTTTGTTTGCCGAACGCGGTTTAAACGGAGTGAGTATCAGGGAACTTTCCAAGTCTGCTGGAGTCAGTATATCCATGATCTCATATTATTTCGGGGGGAAGGAGGGGCTGTATTCTTCAGTACTTCAAGAGCAATTCTCCAGCTTCGAACAGATCGACGACATCAACAAAACAGATTCGGAAGCATTGGCAAAAATTGAAGCTTATATTCGGTGGATAATAGTAAGGCATCGTAACAACCCATATCTGCTGAGGTTTTATACCAGCGAACTGACTAACCCTACCCAGTTTTTCCCATCGATAGTCCAGCCGGCCATAGGGAACGTAATTCAGATTCTGGTTCAAATTATCGAAGACGGTATAGCCAAAAATCAATTCAGAAAAGACCTGAACCCGGTTGACACCGTACTGGCTATGGCAGGAATGGTTAATTATTACTTCCTCAGCACTTTAGCCACTCAAGAATTAATCAATCATTCCCCCGAACGCGATCAGGAATTGATAAGGCATTACATGGATATATTCACCAAAGGCATACTGAGCTAGATCTAGATGCTTGAGGCTCATATCAAAGGGCGCCGCTGTTTTTAACCAAAAACAGCCGGTGCCCTTTTCTTTCATCGTAACTATTCAGAATGATCTGTTAATATCTTGTCTGGAGGTTAATGAATCATGAAAATTGTCATTGCTCCCGATTCATTCAAGGAATGCCTGTCGGCCTTAGAAGTGGCCACTGAAATCGAGGCCGGTTTTCGTGAGGTATTCCCGGATGCCGACTATATCAAAATTCCGCTGGCCGATGGTGGTGAGGGTACCGTGGCGGCCATGGTCGCGGCTACTGACGGAGACTTGGTCGAGGTGATGGTGACCGGGCCGCTGGGTGAACCTGTAAGGGCCTGTTACGGAGTGACCGGGGACGGGAGTACGGCGGTGATCGAGATGGCGGCGGCCAGCGGACTGGCGCTAGTTGCTCCGCATCTGCGCAATCCGCTGAAGACCACCAGCTATGGAACGGGAGAGCTGATCAAAGCCGCGCTGGCTGCCGGAATCTGCCATTTGATCGTCGGCATCGGCGGTAGCGCCACCAACGACGGCGGCGCCGGCATGCTCCAGGCGCTGGGGGTGAAACTGCTGGATAGTTCCGGCGCCGGGATCGGTTTTGGCGGCGGCTGTCTGAAAGAACTGTCTCGCATCGATATCAGCGGCCTGGATACGCGTTTGAAATCGTGCCGGATTGAGGCCGCCTGCGATGTGGACAATCCTCTGACCGGACCTGCCGGCGCCAGCGTCGTCTTCGGACCGCAAAAGGGCGCCACGCCGGCAATGGTGGCAGAACTGGACGCCTGCCTGGTCCACTATGCCGGCCAGATCGAAAGGGATCTCGGGATGGAGGTGGCTCTGGCGCCGGGGGGCGGAGCTGCCGGCGGCATGGGAGCGGCGCTGTTGGCGTTCTTCGGAGCAGTTTTGCGACCGGGCATCGATATTGTCATGGAGGCTGTCGGGCTTGAGGCCGTGGTGCGGGATGCCGACCTGGTGATTACCGGAGAGGGGCGCATGGACAGCCAGTCGATCCACGGAAAAACGCCGGTCGGCGTGGCGAGGGTGGCCCGGCGCTACGGCAAACCGGTGATCGGCATCGCCGGCACTCTTGCGGAAGATGTGGCGCTTGTATATGGGTATGGCATCGACGCTGTTTTCAGTGTACTCTCCCGGGTCTGTACACAGGAGGATGCCTTGATTGACGCAGCCGCAAATATCCGTAGCACATCACGCAACATAGCTGCTACAGTGAAGCTTGCCCGGAACATCGTATGAGCGGTGGTATTGAGGTGCCGCTGGAGCGTATCGATCCGGACACGATGCGCAGAATGATCGAGGAATTTGTCACCAGGGAGTGGTCCGAACTTGGTGATGCCGGCTACAGCCTGGACGATAAGGTCGAACAGGTTATCAGGCAGCTGAAGGACGGTACGGCCAGGGTGGTCTTCGATGTCACCACGGAAAGCTGCAACATCGTGCCTGTCACATAATAAGGAGCGGAAAGGTATAATATGTTTGAATGCCAGTACAACGAGGAGATGGAGGCTGAAGTCAGGCGACTGGATGCCAAACAGCGGGCCATCAGCGCCGGTCATCCGGATTGGGACAATGCCTGCCGCAAGTGCGGCTGCCGGCTTCAGGGCACCAGCGATGACGTATGCGAGGAGTGCGCTTGATGTACCAATCTGCCACCACTTTGTACACATTGAAACCGTGTGAGGCGAATTGATACAGTATTTACAAAATAAGTCCAACCCAGGGAGCTCCAAAATGAATGAATTTGAAACCAACTATAATCGTACCGCAACCCAGGTCGTAGTGAGGCAGAATGCCCTTGTCCGCCAGGTTTACGCCTGGATGGGGGCGGGGCTGGCGATCACGGCGCTGATGGCGTTTATCACGCTCTCCTCGCCGGCGATACTAAACGCAGTTTTTGGAAACAAGCTGGTGTTCTACGGTCTGATGATCGGAGAACTGGCCCTGGTGTTTACGCTGTCGGGAGCGATCAACAGGTTGAGTGCCGCCACCGCCACACTGATATTCATTGCCTATTCCGCGCTGAACGGCATCACGCTATCCGCCGTTGCGCTGGTCTACACGGCCAACTCGATCACCTCCACCTTCGTCACCACCGCCGGCATGTTCGGGGCAATGAGCATCTATGGCTACATGACCAGACGCGACCTGACCTCATGGGGCAGTTTCCTGTTCATGGGACTGATCGGCGTGGTGATCGCGTCGGTCGTCAATATTTTTGTCGCCAGCAGCGCGGTGTCCTGGATCATATCCGGCATCGGGGTGATCGTCTTCACCGGGTTAACCGCTTACGATACCTGGAAGATCAAGGAAATGGCGGCCCAGGGAACCGAGGGGAGGAAACCGGCCATCCTCGGCGCGCTGACGCTATACCTGGACTTCATCAACCTCTTCCTGATGCTGCTGAGGTTCACCGGAAACCGTCGCTGATAGCGGCCTTTATGAAATCGCTGAGACGGAAACTCATGGGTGATCACTTTCTTGATCATCCGCTAGTCAGCGGGCGCTATTTCTGCACCTGTTATTTCTGGAACGTTTCTTGCTGAATAATTGATTCAACTATCATGCATGGAGTCCATGTCAATTGAATCATTGTGCACGTCTGAATCCTTTCTTATCACCTTTCCTTCGAAATGTTCTTTGCCTGTTGGCCCTGTTTCTGGTCAGTGCCTGTGCGCCGTCCAATTCTACTGTTATTGCAGACAGGATACTCTGGCCCCCGGCTCCAGCCAGTCCGCTTCTGGAATTCAAGGCACTCTATTATTCACGATACAGTGTGCTGAGTTCACAGTATCAAGAACTTCCAACCAAGTTTGAAGGTTATGATGAAGTCCTTCTCCGCAGGGCTTCCGGTGTCGTTTCTGACGGTCACGGCAAGGTGTTCGTTTCGGACTCGGTTCTGAGGAATGTGCTGATATTTGATTTTGTCACAAAGATTGTTAGCGTGCTGGATGTTGATAATCTGTTTGGCAAGCCCATGGGCATGGATATCGGGCCGGATGGGCGCCTGTATGTGGCCGATGCCGGTAGAATGAGAGTGCTGGTTTTTGGTTCTGACGGGAAATACCTTGACAGCATAGGTGATGAAAGTCGTTTGCAAAGGCCCATGAATGTTGCCGTAAATAGCTCATTGGGCAGGATATACGTGTCTGATGCCCGTAAACACCAGATCGTGGTGTTCAGTATTACGGGTAAATTCCTTTTTCAGTTCGGCGGTATGGGGCGTGGGGACGGAAATTTGGCCATGCCCCATGGATTAAGATTTGACAGGAACGGCAATCTTTTTGTTGCTGATATGTTGAATTCCAGGATCCAGGTTTTTGATCCCGAAGGACGCTTTGTTTCATCGATCGGCGATCGTGCCCCATACCAGCTTGAATTGGAGTACCCCCGCGATATAGCTTTCAGCAGCGATGGCAACCTTCATATCATAGATATAAAGCGGGCTTTGCTGGTCAGTTGTGAACCAAACGGTAAACTGCTGCTTGTCACAGGTTCCGATGGACATACCACACATCCCCTGGGCCTTTCGAGTCCTACCGGCATCAGCATCGGCAGTGATGATACGATCCATATCGTTGACCAGATCAACAACCGGTTGACGCTCTGGAAATATTTTGTGCCTTCATCGGAACGGGCTTTGCATTCGGAAGTTGATCTGCTTGTGAAGTAATGTGATTTGGTGAAATATGCCGGGGAGGGTCAATGAAGGTTGTAGTTACCGTACTCGTGTGCGCCGTATGTTGTCTGGCGTCGGTCTGGCGGGTTGAGGCACTTACTGTTGTAAATTCAAAGCATGATTTTTCAGGTTTGGGTGGTTCTCCTTGCGGTTATTGCCATAGTGTACATAACGGCCTGGGTGGCACAGGGATGCTGAATCCCGGTTTCGGAGCTTTTCCATCGATTACAAATGCATACAGTAGCGCCACAAGGGTATATAAACCCACCTTGGCCAGTCTGGACAGCAGTGATGCTCCGCTGTGCCTTGCTTGCCATGATCAATCCACAATAGCTGCCAACTCCAATCTTAGCGTCGCCAAAACCCGTCTGGACAGTCGCCCTGACTTCCCCAATGCATATATCAACACAGATCTTTCCAATGACCACCCGGTTGGTTTTGTATTTGATCCGGCACAATCGCCCACAAAGATAAAGTCTCCTCTGCTGGCAAATGTCACGTTCGGTCCCGGACGAAACCAGATGTGGTGTTCTTCATGTCATAATGTTCATGACAACAAGTACGGCAACTTTCTGGTTGCGTCAAATAACGTATCTGCACTCTGTCTGGATTGTCATATCAAGTAGCTGTTCTGGAGAATCTTCCGAACAGGTGCAGTAAGCTGCCATGTACATGTCCCGGAAAGTTGGAAGCGGTAAAAGTAGTCATTTACTACATGACCCTTTGTTATGCCGAATACGCTTCACTGTCCAGTACCTGGCGCACCTTGCCAGCCAGAGCAGGCAGCGAGAACGGTTTCTGGATAAAGTTTACTCCCACATCCAGCACCCCGTGCCTGGATATTACATCGGCGGTGTATCCTGACATATAGAGACACTTTAGTCGGGGATTACGCGACAGAAGCTTGTTGACCAGATCCTTGCCGTTCATGTCAGGCATGATCACGTCGGTAATAACCAGGCCGATAATTCCCTCGTGTTCATCCGCCAGACGTATGGCTTCAGCTGGCGTGTTTGCCTGAAGCACAGAATAGCCCTGCTTCGAAAGGATCGTCGAAGCCATATTGAGGATGGCCTGTTCGTCCTCCACCAGAAGCACGGTTTCCTGTCCGGTGGGTGGAGGACTTGAGCTGTCTTTCGCTACCAGCTGCATGGAGTTGTCTTCGTGCCTGGGCAGGTAGATCGTGAATGTGGTACCCAGGCCGGGTTCACTGTAGACATTGATGAAACCGTTGTTCTGTTTGACTATGCCGAATACCGTGGCCAGTCCCAGTCCGGTGCCCTTGTCCTTTTCCTTTGTCGTGAAAAACGGTTCAAAGATGCGCCCAAGCAGCTCACGCTCCATGCCGCAGCCGTTGTCGCTGACTGCCAGTCGCACGTATTCGCCCGGCAGTGCATCGGTGTTATGGGCATGGTAGGTCTCATCAATGCTGCTGTTCCCGGTTTCGATGGTGATCCGGCCACCTTCGGCAATCGCATCACGGGCGTTTACGCACAGATTCGCCAGTATCTGGTCGATCTGGGTCGGGTCAAACATCAACTGCCACAATTCCGGAGCCGGTCGCCAGGTAAGCCGGATGTTCTCTCCTATCAATCTTTGCAGCATCTTGAACATGCTGGCCACGGTTTCGTTAAGATCCAGCACCTTGGGGATTATGGTCTGCTTGCGTGCGAAAGCCAGAAGTTGACGGGTTAGCTCCGAGGACTGCTCACCGGCTTTGCGAATCTCCTCCAGGTGGTTCTGAATTTGTACAGGATCGGACTCGATCGAGGCCATATAGGTGCAACCGAGGATTACGCTTAACTTGTTGTTGAAATCGTGTGCGACACCTCCGGCCAGGCTTCCCACCGATTCCATCTTCTGGGCCTGGTGCAGTTGGGAGGAGAGGGCGGCTTTTTCCTGTTCGGCCTGCTTGAGTTTGGTAATGTTGCGAATGAAAGTGATCAGCTGTCCGTCATTAGCCGCACGGTACTGCACACTCACCTCGACATCCAGGATGCTGCCGTCCTTGCGGCGGTGCCGTGACTCGAAACGGTCCTCTCCCTGTGATATTATCCTTCGTATATGGTCTGCTGTATCGTTGGCCATTTCATTTACTTCAATGTCAGAAATACTCATGCCCAGCAGTTCCGCTTCACTGTATCCGCTCATGCGGCAATACGCCTCGTTCACCCCCTGAAGGCGTCCTTCTGTGTCCGCAAACCAGATGCCGTCCATGGCTGTTTTCAGGACTGAGCGGTGGTGCTCTTCGCTCTCGATCAACCGTGATTCCCGCAGCGCAAGGATTTCAAGCAGGCGGTTGAAGGCTCCGATCAGTTGGCCGACTTCATCCTGCCTGGCAATAGGCAATGAGGTAACTGGCAGATCCGACTCGGAAATGAGACTCATGTCCCTCACTGCATCGAGCATTGGTGAAAGCAGGCGCCGCAAAATCAACCAGGTCAGCCCTCCGGCCAGTATTGTCAGGATTATCGCTGCCAGCAGAGTTCGCTTCTGCATTGCATGGATAGGTGCAAAGGCTTCCTGGGTGGGAATCCTGGCGACAACGAACCAGCCTGCTGCAGGAATCTGTTTTGAGGACGACAATACTTCCACGCCTTGTGTATCAGTGATGACACCGGATCCTTCAAAACCCTGCGCATACCGGTCGAATAAGCGGTTGGCACCGGGAGCGGATGCTGGCTGCATGATTCGGCTCTTGTCAGTGCCCGTTATGATTAAACCGTGCTGCGGTGCTACGAGCAGATAGCCACCGGTCTTGCCGTAGCGGTTGTTTGTGATCTCGTTCAGAAAGTTTGGACGGCTCAGATCGACAACACCCGCCAGGACACCGATAACCCTTTTTTGGGTATCACGTATCGGAGTCGCCATGGTGAAAACCGGGGCCTGCAGCATCTTGCCGATAACCGGTTTTCCGATGGTTGTTTTTCCCTGCAGCGCCTCGATCATCCAGCTCTTTTCGCTGACGTCCATGCCCATGCGCCCTGTTGAACGCGGAACGTCGGCGATGGTCCTGCCGGTGGCACTGACGACGAAAAAACCACCGTTAAACAGCTCCTCCAAAAGCGTTTGCTCTTCCATTGTTGCCTGTAATTCATTGTTGTTATGTAAGGTGGCCTGAGAAATATCTTCGGCTATCATTTCAATCGATTTCATTCGGTATTCAATTTCCTGGTTGATATCCCAGGCAACGATGGACACCGTGGATAACTGTTGCTCGCTCAGCATGCGCTGCAGATCTTCCCGAAGCATTGTGCTGGTCAGAAACGCCAGCGACCAGATGCCGGCCAGGAATATGATCAGCGAGAATGCTGTTACCCTGACTTTGAGTGAGCTCCATACGGATTTGTTTTTTATAGGCATTGATAATATCCCTGAGACATGGGCAAAACAGTCTGCCCGGCAAGGTCATTTCAAAATTGACCCTGATATGTATTGTTTATGCGGTTCCTTGCAGTCATTTAAGAACAGCTATAATAAGCAACAGTTGACCTGATTGCTTGTAATACCATAGGGGTGTTTGTTAAGCTGTATGCTTTGGAATCCTGCTATTTAGCTGAATGGCATTTGTGAAACAGCTAATGTTATGGTGTGTAAGTACATAAATATACATGGATACAGCCCGTTTAATCTGTTTGTGTTGAAAAGTGAAATTACTTCAAATGACAATTTCATTAAAGATGCACATTTCCTGCCAGTATTAGTTGTATGATATTAAGGTATCTGTTTGGCCTGAGCCGGAATAACAATGCCGTCAGGTGATTGACCGGATCGTGCTGATATCGTGATCGTGACAAAATTCTTCATCTTTGGTAGAACCGGGCATAAGAATATTATTGTAAAAGTAGTTCATAACGCTATATGTGCCAGGAACTGAGAGAATGCTATGACACGCCTAGCCACAATATCCATGCCGGGACTGCTTGCCGTTGTACTGCTGCTCACATCCGCCTGTTTCCCGCTGGTAAATTCCCCCGGCAAGCTCGTTTCGCAGCCGAAACTTGATAAAGACTTCTTCGTCGCCGGCGACGGGATTCGGTTGCCGGTGCGTAACTGGCTGCCGGAGGATGCCCGGATCAGGGCCGTCATTATCGGACTGCACGGCTTCAACGATTACAGCAACTCTTTCACCTCTCCGGGAAAGTATCTCAGCCGCCACGGCATCGCCGTCTATGCCTATGACCAGCGCGGTTTCGGCGGAGCGCCGGGGCGCGGTTTCTGGTCTGGCAGCGATGCCTATGCCGGCGACCTTGTCTGTTTCGTGAAGGTGATCAGGAAGCGTCACCCGGGTGTTCCGGTTTACATTCTTGGTGAGAGCATGGGAGGGGCGGTTACCATTGTTGCCGCAACCGGCGATAATCCGCCGGATGTGGACGGTGTCATCCTGGTGGCCCCGGCGGTCTGGGGGCGGGAAACCATGCCCTGGTACCAACGCTGGCTACTGGCTGTTACCTCATACACCGTCCCCTGGATGGAACTGACGGGGAAGGGTTTGCACATCATTCCTTCGGACAACATCGAGATGCGCCGGCAACTGGGGCGTGACCCGCTGGTGATCAAGGCCACCAGGGTGGATGCGGTGTACGGACTTACCAACTTGATGGATGAGGCACTGTCCAGGGCCGGGAAGCTGCAGCTGCCTACATTGGTCCAGTACGGCAGGAATGATCAGGTGATACCATTGGAGCCTACTTTGCTGATGCTGGGCAGAATGTCAAAAACAACCCGGAGGGCTTTCTATGCCGACGGTTACCACATGCTGCTGCGCGACCTGCAGGCGGAGAAACCGCTGGCGGATATCGTCGCCTGGGTAACCAATCATAACAAGCCCCTGCCATACGGCGCCGAGGTCTGGAACTAGCGGATCATTTATCCTGACCCTCAGTAAAACTGATTTTACAGATTTATCCTACAAAAAGCAGTTGATCGCGCAAAGGCGCTCCAGAAGTAGGCGCTTCCAAGCGAAGTTCGCTAAGAAAAACAAAGCGTTAGAAAATATCTAGACTTAACCATTTGGGTGAGGCCTTTATAGATTGTCAGATATTGACTTTCTTTGCGTCTTTGCGCCTTTGCGTGAGTGAATTGCCGATTTTAGGTTTATACACAAACAAAAGCCCCATCTTTAAAGACGGGGCTTTCGCATTATACCTGAAAAATTTAACTGCCGATTTTAACCATCCGGTGCTTGTTTTCTGTTTCCCGCTTACCTGATCGTCAGATTCTCCATGATCAGGCTGCCATGTTCGATGGTCATGGTCCCTTTCAGGATTGTGTTGCCGCCGCAGCTGTTGCAGTCGTATTCGGCGTTGAAGCCACCCTCCAGTGTTACCCGGTGGTTGCCGTTCAGCACCAGGTTCTCGATGAAGGTGATGGCGCGGGCCTTGATCGTGGCTCCGTTGACTGTTCCGGCATAGGCTTGCGTCAGGGTCGCGTGGCCGGTGGTTGAGACCATGGCGTTGGGTGCGGCGCTAAAGGTGGCGTTTACGCTCTTGTCTTCGGTCAGGGTCAGGTCGCAGGGGCCGGCGTTGTTGCTGCAGGCGCCGCTCCAGCCGTCGAAGGTGGAGTTGGTGTCGGGCACCGCGCTCAGGGTGGTGACGGTGGCGTCGTCGAACTGGGCCGTGCAGCTGCCCAGCGGGCAGATGATTCCGGCCGGGGCGCTGTAGACCGTGCCGGCTCCCGTGCCGCTGGCGGTGACGGTTACGCTGCGTTGCGGGGCTGCGGCGAAGACCGCGCCCACGGTGCAACCGGCAGTGATCGGCAGGGTGGTGTAGCTGTTGCCGGTCAGAGTGCCGCCGCAGCTGCCGCCGATGCCTTCAATGCGGTAGCCGGGGTCGGGGGTGACCGTGCAGCTGCCCTGGTCGCCGTGACTGACCGGGGTGGTGCAGGTAAGTGTGCCGTTTGATACGGTCAGGGTCGAGATCGGGTAGCTGTTCCTTACGAAGGTGGCGGTGATGTTGGTGTTGCCGGTTATGGTGATGTTGCAGCTGGTCTCCTTGCAGCAGGCGCTGCCGTCTCCGGTGAAGGTGAAGCCGCTGAAGGTGTA
>JAVBXN010000059.1 GCA_030824515.1 Pelobacter sp. | reverse complement strand
GATTGAGGGGTGGGTGAAGCTGTCGCCAGTATCAAATATGGCAAATTCCCCCACCCCCTAACCCCCTCCCGCAGGGGGAGGGGGGACTTTCAAGACAACTGCATAAACCAAACCGGACAATGCTGGATAAAACCTTGATTTAACCCAAATGGTTGGTTCGTTTATTTTACGTAATGCTTGGTTTTCTCGGCGTTCATCTGCGTGTTCGGAGGTTCAACTGCCGTTTCTGGGATTAGTTGTTAAAAACCGCCTGCGGCACGGCCGCCTTCTTTTTACGCCTGGCACGCGCCGGCGGGCCATCTCCGAACAAACCGCCCTGCCCGGCCAGCATTTCCAGCTCCTCCTCGTCAAAGACGCGGATCACGCCATATTCGCCGTCAAAACCGGGCTTGCGGATCACCCGGCCGCTCCGCATCCGGGCCACGGCCTCTCCAAGTATCGCCGATTCATGGCGGATCTCGTCCAGCGAGGCATGCAGCAGCAGGTTGAATTCCGAGCCGAAAAGTGCGATTGAGCGGCAATACTGCTCCATCACCGCCTTGCTGGCCGGACCGGCGCCGATGATTTCCGACAACAGCTCGGGAAGCGGTATCAGGCTATAGACCTTGGGCGAATCGTCGCGATAGAGCGGTTGTTCCCGGTCGGCCAGCTCCATGACCCGGTGGCAGACCCCCACGGTGAGCGGCTTGCCGCAGACCGGGCAGAGCAGCCCCAGACGGCGCGTCTCCGCCGGTTCAAGACAGACATTGCAGTTGCGGTGGCCATCGGCGTGGTATTTCCCCTCTTCGGGAAAAAACTCCACCGTGCCGCGGAAGGTATCGCCGCTGTTGCCGCGCAGGGCGTCGCGCAGGGAGAAATAATCCAGCCCGGTGCTGAAGAGGTTGGCTTCGCGCCCCAGCTTGGCTGGGGAGTGGCAGTCGGAATTGGAGATCAGGCTGAAGCGGTCCAGCGCGGAGACCAGGCGGTTCATGTCCGGGTCGGAGGAGAGCCCGGTTTCCAGGGCAAAGACATGGGGCGTCAGGTCGCCGAAACAGTCCTCAATGCGGTCAAAGCCCGAGCGGGAACCGAACAGGGAGAACCAGGGGGTCCAGATGTGGGCCGGCACCAAAAAGCCCTCGGGCGCCAGTTCCAGCATGATTTCCAGCAGGTCATGACTGTCCAGCCCCAGAATCGGCCTGCCGTCGGAGGCGATATTGCCGATCCCGGCCAGCCGGGTATTAATCCGCTCGGCCGAGGCGAAATCCGGCACATACAGCAGATTGTGCACCTTGCGCACCACGCCGTGGCGCTTGTAGATGCTGCTGATTTCGGCCGAAAGCAGGAAGCGCACCGGCGACGGGGCCGGAGTCACACCCGCCAGCGGCGAAACAACAGCGTCCTCGTCCTTCAGCCGCAGCAGCCCCGGCTCGGCCGGCTCCAGCTGGTCCTTCAGACAGCGCAACCAGCCGGGATGGGTAAAATCACCGCTGCCGATCACCTGAATCCCCTTGACCCGCGCCCATCCGGCCAGGCCGGCCAGTGTGCTCTGCGGGCTGGTGGCGCGTGAATAGGGGGAATGGATATGCAGGTCGGCTATGTAGTCCATGGGTTCTCCGTCAAGACGATTGGGTAACACGGGTGTAGGCAGAATACTTCATCGGGCATTTTTTCAACACGCAATCAGGGCAACCGGTTACGATGCATGCTTGCATATCAGTGATGGCATCATCAATTTGCAAAGTGTTTTTATATCTTACGGTTATGCCTTACGGTCTCCCTTGCTATGGGGGATGCAAATTCAACCTGCACCCGCCACAACAACTTCACTATACAGACCTGTCATGCAGTCAATCCATTGATTTCGTCTTCTAACGCCTGTAATTGGGTCATTATCGTTTTTATTGGAGGATAATCCCCAAATATCATCGTTCGCATGGCTCTGTAGTCAGCCGTAACTGTTGCCAATACATGTCCAGTCGGCACCAGACGTAACGTGCCTGGCTTTGCGAGATCGTATCTGGCCCAGCCTCGCGGATAGAATCGTTCCTTGAACTCCACCACACTTGCCAGCAGGTCAAGATCGGTCAGGGCGGTCTCTTTTACTGGTGATTCAGCCATTTTAGCCAAATCATAGTAGTGGCGCGAATAGCGCGGTGGTTGGATATTTACTACTGGACGATTAGCCTCATGATGCAGAATGGTGGCTTTCTCCCAGAATGTCCGTTCGGCCTTAATCGCCTTTACTTTACACTCGCTCCTGTCAAAGATATTTTGAAATTCTTCAGCGGCATACGGACGTATTGTGTATTCGGCGAAGGGAAGCCATGAAGCCAGCGGACCAATTTCCAACCGCACCTCAGGGCGCAGATATTCATCCCCAAAAGAATCTGGATAGCGGACATTCAAAACATGATGATCTTCTGCATCAACCTCACAACTGCAAACCGGAGAAACTGATTCTGTTATTTTTTGCAGCAGTTCACCGCCAATGTATGACTGTCCTCGCTCGTCTATTTCCTGATTCAGTTTTAGCTGTTTCCCTTTCGAGCGCTCCGCCTGCGGATCTTCTCCGGTAAGAATAGTCCAGTCGAGAATCAGATCAATATCTTCCGAAAACCGCTCTATCAGACCGAATACCTTGGAAAGACTTGTGCCGCCTTTGAACATGAGAATGCGGGAAAGGTCGGGATGGGCGAACAGTCTGTCCAGTGTCCAGGTGACCCAGAAATCTTTTTCCACGATGGCCGGGGTCACGCCTCGCCGTGCCGCTGTCTCTGAAAAAAGTTCGTTTCTTTGCGCTGCTGGCAATCCGGCGACCTTATCCATTCGTGCCCTCCCGACAGATTTCCCTGATGCAGTCGTAGACCCAGCCGGTAACAGTCTTGGTATCTTTCAGGATTTTCGAAAACATTCCCGAATTAATCGCCTTGCGGAATTTACCCAGTAGTTCGGGGGTAATATGTTCTTTTCCAAGGGTTTTAAGCGCCTGAACAATAATGCCGCTTTCACGATATTTGAAACCGACTTCCTTAAGCACGGTCTTCCTGAATTCCAGATTGTAATTACCAATGACATAGCTGCGATTCGGGCCGTCCGAGAGATAGATATACTTCCCAGGCACCTGCGTTGACAGACCAAGCAGGTTCAGAGCAGCTTCGCCCGAAGGCTGGATACGCCAGTTGAATTTACGGGCGAAAGCCCGAGCCACCTGATCAAAATCCGGACTTAATTCCTGCTTCAACAGTTCGCTGTATTTCGGATAGTCGTACATTCCCCTACAGATACGCCGGATTTTTCCTTCGGCGGCCAAGTCAGACAGGGCGTTATCTATCTGATTTCGACCGAACTCTCCAGCAAATTCGCTTGGAAAGAAGGCCCACCCCTTACCGTGACCATAAATCCTGAAAAGTATTTTACTGTTAATATCTTGCACAGTGTAACCCCTACAAAAATTCTAGAAATATTTACTACTTTTTCTAGAATTTACCAGAGAAAATTCACAAAAGCTTTCAATATTTTGCTATGCCACATCCGCACTGCTTTTCGTATTCTGGCTCCGACGGCGGCGGCGTTTCTTTCTCTTTCTTTGCGGCGCTTCGGTTTCTCCGGCGAGACCCTCCGGCACCGGCACCGGCCCCTGCTGACGAGCCTGGGCCAGCCACCAGTCGAGCTGCTTGGCAACGTCTTTTTTATCGCCGCGTGTGATCCGGCAGTATTCGATGATGTCATTGAAGTCGTGGCGCTCGGTGAATGACTCCGGCCGGCGGCCCGGGATCTTTTTCAGGCGTATCTGCTGGCTGATAATGTCGCGAAATGCAGATCCGACCCGGTTCGCGATCATAATGACCGGGCAGGTTTCGCCCATGAATTCCGCAACAGCGGCGTTGACGCTCTGCTGCCAGGGTGCGCCCTGCCGGCGGAGACAATCAGCCTTGTCGTCGATGTACTCGCCGAAAAGAAGTGCCAGGAGCAGCGACTGGGAGACCTTGTGCCCCTCTTGCACGCGGGAATCGACGTAGTTGAGCATTTCACCGAATCGGGTGTGTGGGAAACCTTCGCTCTCGGCGCCGAGCCAGGCCGAAAAGGCCGGCAACAGGGCCTGGAAGAGCCCGGTCTGGCGGAGGAGATCGCAGCACTTCGCCCCCTCTCCCGAGAAGAGCAGCTTGAGCATTTCGTCGTAGAGTCGTGGCGGCGCGGCCCTGACAATGGTATCGGCGGCGGCGACCAGGGCCTCGCGGGTTTCCTCTTCGATGGTAAAGCCGAGCTGGGCGGCAAAGCGCACCGCACGCAGCATCCGCACCGGGTCTTCCTGGAAGCGGACGGTCGGATCGCCGATGGTGCGGATGATGCCGGAGTTGAGGTCGGCGAGACCGCCGGTGTAATCCATGATCGAGAAATCGGCGATACTGTAGGAGAGCGCGTTGACGGTGAAGTCACGGCGCAGGGCATCCTCTTCGGGGGTGCCGTAGACATTGTCCCGCAGGATCATGCCATCGTCGTCCTTCAGCATGCGCGGATGCCGCTGCCGCTGTTCCGCCTCGTTGGCCTCTTTCGGCACTGCTTCCGGCTCGTCCGTGGCCTGGGAGCGAAAGGTCGCCACCTCGATGATCTCGTTCTGGAAGTGGATATGGGCCAGGCGAAACCGCCGCCCGACGAGACGGCAATTGCGGAACATCCGTTTCACCTCGCCGGGGGTGGCGTTGGTGACCACATCGAAATCCTTCGGTTCCCGGCCGAGCAGAAGGTCGCGCACACAGCCGCCGACAAGATAGCCGACAAAACCGTTGTCCTTCAGGCGGTAGAGAATACGCAAGGCGTTCTGGTTCATGAGCTTGCGGGAAATTCCATGTTCCTGACGGGTGATGATCACCGCACTCTCATTTTCCTCTTTGATCCTGTTACCGTTACCACTTTTCATATGTTGCCACACCTTCGAGTATCTTTTTAATTTACAGCAGACCGGCACGGGAGAGTGTCCGGGCTACTCCCTGAACCCTCCCGCAAAATCGATCACGCACATGCTTTTGAAACGGGGATGGGAACCACAGGCGACCCCGGCCACCTTGAATGCCGGACCGAAAATGTTCTTGCGATGCCCCCGTCCCGGCACCCCATCGTCCACGATCAGCTGCATGACCATGTTCCTGGGATCTTCGGGGCCATAGCCGATGTTTTCGGCAATACTGCTTTCCCATTGCCCGTGTTGTTCGATCCGTTCCTGCATGCCGCGGCTCTTCCTGCCGACATGGCCGGTATCGCCGGAACGCCCCTGCTCTTGCGCCAGAGCTGCCGCTGCCGCGGCGAGCCCGTCCGACCAGGAGAGCGGTGGCAGCTTCTTCTGGCGGGAGAGGAACCTGATCGCCTCATCCACGGCCTTGACACCCTCGCTGGTGCGCACGCGGATCGTATCGCCCGGCAGCAGATAGGAGCTGCCACGGAAGCGGCCACGGAACTCGCGCAGAAAAGCGGCATAGGCAGCCGGTTCGCTGCGGGCCAGGTTGATCTCCGCCAGCACCTGCCTGGACAGGGTCCGGTCCAGCGCCGCCGCCGGGACCGTCAGCAAAAAGAATACACAGATTGACACACAAAATAGTCTCATTTTAAGTAACCGGGTATGGATGGAATGGATGCTGTATGTTGTCCAGATTCAACGGTCGATGTTTTCCTGGTAATACACTTTCATGCCCTCCAGCTCCAGCGCGGCCAGACTGCCCATCTCGGGCAATCCGCCTAAGACGCAGCCGTTGTCGAGCATGATCTTGTTGTATTTCAGCGAGTCTTCCAGCATTGCTCGCGAAACCGGAGTATGGCCGCAAATCAGGCGACGGCCGCCGATGCGCTGCCTATCGACATAACTGGAGCGGGTCCAGAGCATGGCGCCGGTATCCTCAAATGGGTTGGGGGTGGCGAAATTGAGCCCGGCGTGGACGATGACGAAATCGTCCAGCAGGATGTAGGAAGGCAGCGATTCCAGAAAGTCGCGATACGGGCGGGGGATGTCGCCGGGGCCGTCGGCCTGGAAACTTTTCAGCGTGGGCTGGCCGCCGTTGGCGTTCCAAAGACTAAGGTAGAAGTGGTCATCGCCGGCCTGCAGGCACATCTCCTCGTGGTTGCCGCGAACGCTGCTGACCGACAGGCCACGCTCCCGCAGTTCAAAGATGTAATCCAGCACGCCCCTGCTGTCCGGTCCCCGGTCGATCAGGTCCCCCAGCAAACAGATACGGTCGCCGCTGGCCGGACGGAGCCGGTCATCGACTAGTCGCCGCAGCGTGGCGGAACAACCGTGGATATCACCGATTACAAATGTTCGTGAAGGCATGGTTATTTTATCATCTCAGCGCAGAAGGTCATCTTTGATCATGGTTCGGCTCCTTGTTTTGTCACACCACCTGCAGCACGAAGCATTTCAGGTATTCAGACTCGGGAAATGACATCAGCACCGGATGGTCAGGGGCCTGGGAACAGGTCTGCACCAACCGCACCTCGCGCCGTGCCAGACGGGCGGCCTGGGCCAGCATGTCGCGGAACGCCTCACGCCCCATGTGGTACGAGCAGGAACAGGTGATCAGGTAACCACCCGGCTGCAACAACTCCAGTGCCCGGCGGTTGACGGTCAGATAGCCCTTGGTCGCTTCGGCGATATTCTTGCGGCTCTTGACGAAGGCCGGCGGGTCCATCACCACCACATCGAAACGCCGCCCCTCCTGCTGCAGCGAGCGCAGCCGTTCGAATGCATCGCACTCCTCGAAGTCCACCCGATCCAGCACACCGTTCAGACGGGCGTTGCCGGCCGCCAGGTCCACGGCCCGGGCCGAAATGTCCAGCCCCAGCGCCGACCTGGCGCCGAACGAGGCGGCATGCACGGCCCAGCTTCCGGTATAGCAGAAACAGTCCAGCACGTTCTTTCCGACGCAGATCTCGCGCAGCAGCAGGTGGTTCTGTTTCTGGTCCAGGAAGCCGCCGGTTTTCTGCCCTTCCCTCAGGTTGACCCCGAAGCGCAGACCGTTCTCTTCCATCTCGACCGTCTCCGGGATCTCGCCCCACAATAGCTCGATCTTTTCGTCAAGCCCCTCCAGGTTTCGCACCCCCACATCGTTGCGGGCAATGATCCCGGCCGGCTCCAACAGCCGCCGCAGCGCTGCCACGATCTGTTCGCGACGGCTGTCCATCCCGGCCGAAAGCAGCTGCAGCGACAGGCAGTCGCGGTATTTATCCACCACCAGTCCCGGCAGGAAATCGCTCTCGCCGTAGACCGCCCTGAAGGTGTCCAGAGTCGGGTACAGGCTTCTGCGGTGGGCCAGCGCGGAGGCGATGCGCTGTTCGAAAAACTCCACCGAATCGATGTCATCCCTCTTTCGCGAAACCAGCCGGAAAGCGATCAGCGAATGCGGGTTGTAGTGCCCGACGCCGATCAGTCCGCCGCTGGCGTCGTACAACTCGGCCGCTGCTCCGGCGTTACGTTCACCGGAGACCTCGCGGATTTCGTTGCTGAACACCCAGGGGTGGCCGGACTTGATGCGCCGGTCCTCGTTTTTATTGAGCGTGATTCTGGTCATCATGGATCCTCTCATTCCAGTTTCAGATCAAGGATGGTATCACGGCGGCGAGGCATACGTGGCAGTACGTTGAGCGGCCGAATACGAGCCAACCAGGACAGGACCTTGATATGGAATTGGAACTACGTTGCAACCAGCTGCAAGATTTGAATTATTCCGGCCATCGGACTTGACAGCCAACGGCAATCCCTTGTACACCATTATCACGGAAATTACAGCCCCTATCGAGTTGCCGGCAACGCTTCACAACACTCCACACAGGATACACCCATGATCGAATCCAGGATACTGCTGATGTTCTTTACGACTTCCATCTTGCTGGCGCTCTCCCCCGGTCCGGACAACCTGTTCGTGATGACCCAGTCGGCGCAGCATGGGCGCAAGGCCGGCCTGCTGGTCACGCTGGGCCTCTGCACCGGACTGCTGTTCCATACCGCAGCGGTGACCTGCGGGCTGGCGGCGGTTTTCAAGGCATCGGCGGCGGCTTTCATGCTGCTCAAGTTCGCCGGAGCCGGATACCTGCTGTACCTGGCCGGGCAGGCCTTCCGGGCCGGCACCACGGGCGGTCCGGCTGCGGCAGAGGAAAAGCTGGGCGCCGGGAGTCTTTACCGGAGGGGCATAATCATGAACATCAGCAATCCCAAGGTATCGATCTTCTTCCTGGCCTTTCTGCCGCAGTTCGCCGATCCGGCCAGGGGGACGCTGTCATGGCAGCTGGCGCTGCTGGGAGGGGTGTTCATCATCGCCACGATCATTGTCTTCGGCCTGATCAGCATCCTGGCCGGGACGCTGGGAGAGCGCTTCCGGCAATCAGCCTTTGCCCAGCGGGTGCTCAATCGCGCCGCAGCGGCGATCTTTGCCGGGCTGGCGCTGAAACTGGCATTGGCGCAACGCTGATGACCACCGCCACGCTATACATCGTAGCCACGCCGATCGGCAACCTGGAAGACATGACCTACCGCGCGGTGCGCATACTGGGCGAGGTCGATCTGATCGCGGCCGAGGACACCCGCCACTCGCTCAAGCTCCTGTCCCACTTCGGCATCTCCAAGTCCATGACCTCCTATTTCGACCACAACCAGCAGTTCAAGGGGGAGCGCATCCTGAACACGCTGCGCCAGGGAAAATCGGTGGCGCTGATCTCCGACGCCGGAACCCCCTGCGTTTCCGACCCGGGCTACCAGCTGGTGCGGGACGCGGTCGCGGAGGGAATCCCGGTTGTCCCGATCCCCGGCGCCTGTGCCGCAGTGGCGGCCCTGTCGGCTTCCGGGCTGCCCAGCGACACATTCACCTTTGCCGGATTCCCGCCGTCGCGCCAGGGCAAGCGCCGTTCGTTCCTGGCGGAGATGTCAACGCTGCCCGGCACGCTGCTGCTTTACGAAGCACCCCACCGCCTGGTGGAAACCCTGCGGGACATGCGTGAAGTGCTGGGTGAGCGCCAGGTGGTAGTGGCCCGCGAACTGACCAAGATCTACGAAGAACTGATCCGGGGAAGCGTCTCGGAAGTGCTGGAATCCGTGGATCAGGGCAAGGTGCGCGGCGAGGTGGTCATACTGGTTGCACCGGGCGAAAAACCTGCGCAGGAGGCGGAATCGCTGGAGGAAACCCTGCTGGCGTTGATGCGCGATGGCCGGCTCTCGCTCAAGGATACCGCTAAAAAAGTGGCTGAAATCACTGGAGTATCGCGCAGCGAGGCCTACGCTGCAGCACTGAAGCTGAAAAATGATGCTGAATTATAAGGAATATGCTGGAATTTCAAGTGGATATTGTGTTATGGGTGTTAAATTATTTCCCACAATGGAGCATTGAATGAGAATTTGTATCTTCGGCGCCGGCTACGTCGGTCTGGTGGCGGCAGCCTGCTTTGCCGAAAGCGGCAACAGTGTCATCGCCGTGGACGTTGACCAGGCTAAGATCGAAGGGCTCAAGCAGGGCATCATACCGATCTACGAACCGGGCCTGAAAGAGATGGTGCTGCGCAACCAGGCCGAGGGACGCCTCTCCTTCACCACCGAAATGGCCGAGGCGGTCCAGGCTTCACTGGTCTGCTTCATCGCCGTCGGCACCCCGCCTGGCGAGGACGGTTCCGCCGACCTGAAATACGTGCTGAACGTGGCCCGCGACATCGGGCAGGCCATGAACGGCTTCAAGATCATCGTTGACAAATCCACCGTCCCGGTCGGCACCGCCGGCAAGGTGCGCGTTGCCGTACAAGAAGAGCTGGCGGCCCGTGGCATCGAGCTGGAGTTCGACGTGGTTTCCAACCCGGAGTTCCTCAAGGAAGGGGCCGCCATCGACGACTTCATGAAACCCGACCGGGTCGTGATCGGCACCGACAATGTGCGTACCGCCGAGATCATGAAGGAACTGTACGATCCCTTCATGCGCAAGCAGAACCGCATGATCGTGATGGACATCCACAGCGCCGAAATGACCAAGTATGCCGCCAACGCCATGCTGGCAACCCGCATCTCGTTCATGAACCAGATCGCCGGACTGTGCGAGCGCATGGGCGCCGACGTGGCCGCGGTCCGCGAAGGGATCGGCTCCGACTCCCGCATCGGCTACGATTTCCTCTTCCCCGGTCCCGGCTATGGCGGTTCCTGCTTCCCCAAGGATGTCAAGGCGCTGATCAGGACCGCCGAGGAATGCAACTACGACTTCCTGCTGCTGAAGGCGGTCGAGGAAGTTAACGAACTGCAGAAAGAGGTGCTGGCCGACAAGCTGATCAAGGTTTTAAGCTCAGCCGACGAGGAAAAACCGCTCACCGGGCGTACCGTGGCCTGTTGGGGTCTTTCGTTCAAGCCCCGCACCGACGACATGCGCGAAGCTCCTTCGCTGACCATCATCGAACGCCTGCTTGCAGCCGGCGCCACCGTGCGTGCCCATGATCCGGAAGCACTCCAGGAGGCCAAAAAGCACTTCGGCGACCGGATCGAATACAGCACCAACCAGTATTCGATCCTGGACGGAGCCGATGCCCTGGCGATCATTACCGACTGGAACGAGTACCGCAACCCGGACTTCGAACGCATCAAGACAGCGCTGCGCTCCCCGACCATCGTCGATGGCCGCAACCTATACAAACCGGACCGCATGACCGCCAACGGCTTCTGCTACATCCCGCTGGGACGTTGCGGCGGCGGCATCTGCGGAGAGGTAAAATAGACATGCGCATTCTGGTCACCGGCGGCGCCGGGTTCATCGGATCACACCTCTGCGAACGCCTGCTCGGCCAGGGGCACGATGTGATCTGCCTGGACAACTTCTTCACCGGCAGCAAGGACAACATCATCCACCTGATGGACAACCACCGCTTCGAGCTGATCCGCCATGACATCGTCGAGCCGATCCTGCTGGAGGTGGACCGAATCTATAACCTGGCCTGCCCCGCCTCGCCGGTGCATTACCAGTACAACCCGGTCAAGACCGTCAAGACCAGCGTGATGGGCACGATCAACATGCTGGGAATGGCCAAGCGGGTCAGGGCCCGCATCCTGCAGGCCTCCACCTCGGAGGTTTACGGCGACCCGCAGATCCACCCCCAGACCGAAGACTACTGGGGCAACGTCAACCCGATCGGCATTCGCAGCTGCTACGATGAAGGCAAACGGGTGGCGGAAACACTGATGATGGACTATCACCGCCAGAACGGCGTGGACATCCGCATCATCCGCATCTTCAACACCTATGGCCCGCGCATGGCCGAAAACGACGGGCGGGTGGTATCCAACTTCATCCTGCAGGCGCTTGGCAATCATGACATCACCGTTTACGGCAACGGCTCGCAGACCCGCTCGTTCTGCTATGTGGACGACCTGGTGGAGGGGATGATCCGCATGATGGAGTGCGAAGGATTCATCGGGCCGGTGAACCTGGGCAACCCGGTCGAAAACACAATTCTTGAGTTTGCCGAGAAAATCATTACAATAACGGGATCACGGTCGAAGATCATCTTCAAGCCGCTGCCCCAGGACGACCCCAAGCAGCGCCAGCCGAACATCTCGCTGGCAACTGATAAACTGGGATGGAAACCGTTGGTCGATCTTGAGACCGGACTCGGCCGGACCGCCGATTATTTCGCGGCCAGGTCAGGAAAAGGGTAATCACTTGAAATTCCCACTGCAGAAAAGAATGTATGTCATCCCGGCGGGATGCCTGGCATTCATTCTCTTTTTCACCGTTTTCGGTGACAAGGGACTGCTGCGTATTTTTGAGCTGAAACATGACAAGGACAAAATCGAGGCCCGCCTGGCCGAGAACAAAGTTGAAAATGAAAAACTGAAATATGAGATCGTTGCCCTCAAATCCGACCGCCGCTACCTCGAAAGCATCGCCCGCAAGGACTTTGGCCTGGTGCGAAGCAACGAAGTCATCTACCAGTTTCCAACTGATAAAAAGTAAATCACGTTTCGCCGCACCGCCTTAAGACGCTACGGCAGACTTTTTCGAGGTTATTTATGGCACGACAAAGCTGTGCTGTCTGCGCCTGGCGCGAAAACTGCTCTAAACGCTTCTGCATTCCCGACGGGGGCGCCAGATGCCCCGATTACTCACGCGACGTCAGCATCAAGGATGTTGACGAGAACGCGGACAAACCCACCGATCAGAAAGAACATCCAACAAAATGATGCGAAACAGAATAGCTGAACTTGTCCAATCCTCGCTGCACGCCGCCCTCTCAGCCCAGGAACTGTGTACGACCCAGCTCCCGGCAGTCATCATCGGAACCCCGGCCAGCCCGGAACACGGTGATTTTTCCTGCAACATCGCCATGCAGATGGCCAAGGGCGAGCGCAAGGCGCCGCGCCAGGTGGCCGAGATACTGATCCGGCACCTGGGGAACGGCAACGGCCTGCTGGCCAAAACCGAGATCGCCGGACCCGGTTTCATAAATTTCTTTGTCTCAGCCGGAGCATGGCAGGCCACCCTGCTGGAGGTTGAATCAGGGGGGGCCGCGTTCGGCCGCACCTCAAGCGGCGGCGGTAAAAAGGTGCAGGTTGAATTCGTCAGCGCCAACCCGACCGGACCGCTGCATATCGGCCATGGCCGCGGCGCCGCCATCGGCGACACGCTCTGCCGCATCCTGGACGCCTCTGGCTGGGACGTGACCCGCGAGTTCTATTACAACGATGCCGGCGCCCAGATCAGCAACCTGGCGCTTTCGGTGCAGTCGCGCTGCCTGGGCATCGAACCGGACGACACCCGCTGGCCGGCCGACGGCTACCAGGGCGAGTACATCAAGGATGTGGCCCGCGCCTATCTGGCCCGCGAAACGGTGGAAGCCAGCGACCAGCACACGGTTGCCTCAGGAGACCCGAACGACCTGGATGCCATCCGCGGCTTTGCGGTAGCCTGGCTGCGCCGCGAACAGGACCTGGATCTGGCCGCCTTCGATGTACGCTTCGACGTATATACCCTGGAATCGGGCCTCTACACCGAAGGGCGCGTCGAAGCGGTTGTCGGCAAGCTGATCGCCAACGGCCACACCTACGAGCAGGATGGCGCGCTCTGGCTTAAAACCACCGACTTCGGCGATGACAAGGATCGCGTCATGCGCAAGGCCGATGGCGGCTACACCTATTTCGTGCCGGACGTGGCCTACCACCAGGCCAAGTGGGAACGTGGCTTCACCCGCGTGATCAACGAGCAGGGCGCAGACCATCACAGCACCATCACCCGCGTCCGGGCCGGACTCCAGGCGCTTGACATCGGCATACCCAAGGGATGGCCGGAATACGTACTGCACCAGATGGTCACGGTCATGCGCGGCGGCGAAGAGGTCAAGATATCCAAGAGGGCCGGCAGCTATGTCACGCTGCGCGACCTGATCGACGAAGTCGGACGCGACGCGACCCGATTCTTCTTCATCATGCGCAAGCCCGACGCCCAGCTGGTATTTGACATCGACCTGGCCAAGCAGCAGACCAACGAGAACCCGGTCTACTACGTCCAGTACGCCCATGCCCGCATCTGCAGTATCTTTGAGAATGCCGCCGAGAAAGGTTTCCGCGCTCCGGAGAATCCTGCCGTGTCCGACCTGGCGTTGCTGACCACGACGGAAGAGCTGCAGCTGATCAAGATGATGAACGCGCTGCCGGATACGATCGATGACTGCGCCGTGCATTTCGAACCACACCGGCTGACCTACTACCTGACCGAGCTGGCCAGCTGCTTCCACAGCTTCTATAACAAGAACCGCGTAATTTCCGATGATGCCGTATTGACTACGGCGCGACTTTACCTTCTTAAACGCACCGCCCAGACTCTGAGGAACGCCCTTGCAATCCTCGGCATATCGGCGCCGGAACGGATGTAACGGAGGAAATATGCGGATTGACTACAACGAACCAAAGAAGTCCTACACCTCCCCCCAGCCCGGCGGCAGCCGCACCAGGAAGGAATCTTCCAACCCGCTGCTGCTGGCGATCGTCATCACCGGAGTAATATCTCTGACAGTGGGATTCGGCAGCGGATGGATGCTGTCGCAGCGTTACGCAAAAAAAGGGTTCCAGGCCGCGATGGGACAGCAGAGCCTGGAGAACTCACCCAAGGCGCCCCCCCAGCCACCGGCAGCGCCCCCGCAGCCGGCCGTGCAGCAGACGGCATCAGCGCCCCAGCCGCAGCAACCGGGTGGAGCACAGCAGGCAGCCGTTCCCGGAGCACAACCGGCACCCGAAACTCCGCTCAGTTTTTACAAGACCCTGCCCAGCGGACAAAAGAGCAATGTACTCGGCAGCGGCATAAACGCAGCCGACAATTCCGCCGCCAAGCAACCGCTTCAGGCGGCAATACCTAAAAACTACGCAAAGCCGTCCCAGCCGCAGGGCAATGCCACCCCTGTCAAGGCAACTCCGCCCGCCGCCGAGAAACCCGCCGGCAAGCAGCAGGAAGCGGCCGGCTTTACCGTCCAGGTCGCATCCTACAGCCTGAAATCCGAAGCAGACTCCTTGAAAAGCAAGCTGTCCAGCAAGGGATACAGCGTGCATATTGTCGAGTCCAACCAGGGCGACAAGGGTACCTGGTACCGGGTCCGGGTAGGAAAGAGGCTTGAGCAGGAAGCGGCCAAGGATCTGGCAGCAAAACTCGGCAGGGGAGCCATGCCGATCCCTGACAAGGATTGATACTGACTACAGTGATACGGTAAAATAAAACGCACCGGTTATCAGTTTTTTATTGAGAAGCAGATCGCTAGACTGATAAAAGATGGGCTTAATTGTCGCGGTGTGGAGCAGTCTGGTAGCTCGTCGGGCTCATAAGCTCACAAGGCACGTCACTAACCTCCTATTTACCACATAATATAAGGCACTTAGCGTAACAGCTAGGTGCCTTTTCTATTATGGTCGCAAGAATGTCGCAGATATAAGCATATTACCAGTAGTGTTATATCCAGCCAGCACTTAGCAGATACAGCTAATGCAGAACAGATTACAATCTTAGCAACCGCTACCACACCCACTACCGCAAATACCACAACCTACAGTTGTTACCGGTTCTATTGACTTGATCCTATCAGACAGTTCATCCATAGATGATCTGTCAACATGCCATGTACCATCTACTATATCGCCATGCAGTTCGTTATTCTGAATCATCACCAGCACCAAATCTTCGGTTGTATCTAACAGCAGTGCAGCTTCTGTAATTGCAACGTAATCAGATCTAGATTTATCCATAGAAAAACCCCATATAACACCCATTCACTTCACACCTTCACCACCATGTGATTCAAATATGTTGACACAAACTGTACGAGAAAGTGCTTGAATTGGATTTACTACTGTTTTAGTCTTATATGAAAGATACATCTGAAGGAGGACATAATGACAGCAAATAATATCAGCGATGACTTGCGTAGCCATTTTACCTAACGCACACAGGAGTATGGGGTCTTGTCATATCCAACGCATCTCACCAAAGTTAACGATATATTCTATTACAGAATAAAAGTACCTACTGACCTACAGCACCATTTCCCCTGTACCGTTATCAAAAAGTCACTTAAAACTGATGATCTGCGCTCCGCTAAAACTTTACTGATAGCTATCGAGTACAACACCAATAAATGTTTTACCTTATTGCGTACTGGTATGCTGCCAGATGATATGGCCAAGCAGGTTGTACAGAATCTTCTTCCAACCAGGCAAAAAGCTGTAGTAGCCAAAAGCAAGATATTGTCTGAAGTGACCAAGCAATATGTAATGGCTAAGGAATCAGGCTGGAGTGCAAAGTCCAAGATGGAATTTAAAGGTATATTCAGACTGCTGTTGGATACTTTAGGAGATGTGGAAATAGCGACTATTACAAAGCCCGTTGTATTAGAATTGAGAGCGACCTTCCAGAGACTGCCAGCAAATATCTACAAGAAATATCCAGGAAAGAATATTCAGCAGGTACTGGCTGAAACAACCATAGAACCGATGAGCATCAAATCTGTGAATAAGCATGTTGCCAGACTTGGCTCATTGTTACGTTATTGCATGGAAGAAGGTCTCATTTACAGAAATCCCGCATCTGGACTCAAGATATCTGAGAAAAAGAGAGCTGACGAGGAGAGGAAAGCATATAGCAAAGAGGATGTCGGCAATATCATAAAATCACTACCAAATAATCCATCTACACCTGAACGATACTGGATTCCGCTAATAGGCTTGTATTCTGGTATGCGCTTAAATGAGATATCGCAATTAAGGGAGGTAGGCCGCGCAGTATTCCGATGACCAAGCGTGTTAGGCAAATCATGCTTACCAGACAGGAGAGCACTCCAGACATGCCATTCCATTTGAATAACGATCAAGCCATAAATGCTTGGCAGTGGGTAAGGAAGGAAATGGGCCTGGAGCATGACAAGGAATTTGTACTGCATGCTCTCCGCCATACATGTGCATCAAGGTTACTAAACAAGGGCGTGGACATTGTAACAATTCGTGACTGGCTGGGACATGCAGATATAAGTACGACAATGATCTATGCCCATTTAGCACCGAATAAGCTTGCACATGCAGCAGCTATACTGGATACCTACAATGAGTGACGGTGTCGCAAACAGTAAAAAGCTACAGCTTCATGATTATGATATATCAAGTACTTACAGCTGGTCATATGGTCGCAAAATGGTCGCAGAAATGTCGAAGGTGAGCAAGTCGGGTTTGTACCCGATGGAGCGAACACAGATTATAGAATTGACCAGCTAAAATAATTACAAAGCATAACATACTGATTTTATATGGATTGATACATAAGAAGTGTTTCCTATGTAAAAATAGTTGTTGACGATATACAGAAGATAGTCTATACATAGGATTCACTTCATGTCGCGGGGTGGAGCAGTCTGGTAGCTCGTCGGGCTCATAACCCGAAGGTCATAGGTTCAAATCCTATCCCCGCAACCAAACAAATTCAGGGACTTGCATAAACTGCAGGTCCCTTTTTTGTTGTGTATGTAAACCAAATTGTACACCAAAATGTTAAGGAACCCGCCATCGGAGGAATCAAATGGCAGGTTTCATCTCACGCGGTCACGTTTATTACGCACTGTATCGCAGTAGTCGATACTTACCACGTCTGGGTGGCTGACTCGATGGTAACTGCCATAGTGGCACGAAGCCATTCAAATTTAGCCTTGAGAACATCAAAATCCGGACCAGAGGTTACAAACTGTGCCTTACCCTTGATCAAAAAGCCAGCCCCCGGCCCATAGAGGCCTTTGACCTTGCTGCTCCCCATGGTTATTAATACTTCGGGGTTGAACGCAATATTCGCCTCGGTTCGATTCATATAACCGGCAGGGATCAACAGCCGACCATCTTCGGTGGTTCGCAAATAACTATTCCACGTATTAACCATATGCGGTCCATCAGCCCCCAAGGTTGCAATCGCAACCACTCCATCCTGTTTCAAGATTTCCAGTAATTTTTCCGGGATCATTGCACTTATCTCCTGTAGTTTTGGTTTTCGCCATTGTCACCATTGCAAACGGCTGTTTTGCTGATAATTATGAGGTCAATTTTACTTTGACATCAGCACTGCGGTTGCCATAGAGTTGCTGTCGTAAATAAAATTGAAGTAATCAGGAGCAATATGTTCATCCTGAATAATAGTGATCCTGTTCCGTTATACAAACAACTCTATAACCAGATCAGAGAGCTGATCCTGTCAGGCAAGTTGCCGGCTGATACCAGGCTCCCATCTATCAGGGATATGGCCATAGAACTTTCAGCCAGTCGCAACACTGTTGACGGGGCCTACCAGGAACTTTACGCCGAAGGGTACTTATACAGTAAGCCACGAAGCGGGTATTTCGTGTCGGCACTTAACCAAGATACGGCCCCGCAAACTCCAGCCGCTAAACCTGGCAGAAACGACTACCTTCAAGGACCACCGTCAAACTTTACCTATGATTTTCACCCCGCTCGACTCGATCCGGAGAGCTTTCCAACTGAACTCTGGAGAAAATGCTTTGTTGACAGCCTGCGACGTAACAGCGAACAGCTCGTCCAGTATGGCGACCCTCAAGGAGACTGGGGGTTGCGCTGTTCTATCCAGAGTTACCTGGAACGGTCCCGGGGCGTGCTCTGTGACCCGGGTCAGATTGTTATCTGCAGCGGTCTTCAGCAGAGCCTCGATATTGCCGCGCATATACTGAAGGAAAACCACTCCGTAATAGCTGTCGAGGATCCCGGCTACCACCTGCCACGTTCCGTTTTTCAAAACCATTCATATACTATCGTTCCTGTTCCAGTCCAACCTGGCGGGATTGACCAGAACCGTCTCAAGGCCAGTAATAGTACCATCGTCTACGTCACTCCATCACACCAGCTGCCCCTGGGTTACGTGATGCCTGTTGCCAACCGGCTTGCATTGATTGAATGGGCAGACTCCGGTGGCAAGTACATTATCGAAGACGATTATGACAGCGAACTTCGCTATCATGGGAAGCCCATTCCTTCTTTACAGGGGTTGCGCCCAACCGGAAACATTATCTATTCGGGAACATTCTCAAAAATACTTTCCCCGGCACTGCGTCTGAGCTATATGGTACTGCCTTACTCACTGCTTGCATCTTACCGTAAACTTTACCGGGCTTATTTCCCCTCCGTATCACTGCTTGAACAGAGAACCATGGCAAATTTCATGGAGCAGGGACACTGGGAGCGGCATATACGGCGGATGCGTATGATCTATAAAAAGAAGCACGATCTGCTGTTGCGATCCGTTGAAACTCATTTTGGCAAACAAGCTGTTGTTATCGGCTATGGAGCAGGACTGCATGTTGTGCTGAGGCTGCCGGAATCATCGCACACCGAGGTGGAGATCATTGACCGCGCACGACAAAAAGGAATCCGGCTTTTTCCATTTTCTGAATTCCACGTTAATTGCCAACCGGAAGCGACAACCCTGCTGCTCGGTTTCGGTGGATTAAAAGATTGCGAGATTGAGTATGGTGTTGCCATACTCTCCAGGATCTGTCTGAGTGATCCAGTTGCCGGTATTCCGGTAGATCCAAAATAACCGAAAACTGACCCTGCCAGTAGGTACAATTAATAATAATTTTATAGGCACAGATTTATTGATATCATTGTCTACAGCGAACCTTATGCCGGAACAACCCAGGGTACATCTCCCACTTTTTGAAGATGAACAGAGTGAACATAAAGAAAGAGAAGCCCCAAAGGCCATTGATTCAAATCCTATCACTACAACCAATAAATTAAGGGACTTGCATAAACTGCAAATCCCTTTTTGTTTTCCCTGGAGTACAGCGTACATCTCCGACAAACGTCACACCTCTCTACAGACCTGCACTCCGATCAGCAGCCGCTCATCGCCGGAAGACATGGCAAAGGCCACGGTATCGGGCTCCAGCAGGAACTCGCCCTGAAACTGGCCATCGCCTGTGAACACCGAGGGAGTGGACAGCTGCACCCGCCTGCCGCCACTGTCCAGGTAGAGCTTCATGTCACCACCGAGGATATTGACCACCTCGCCCATGGCATCGTGTACATCCTTCACGTCCACCTCCCCGGCCATTCCCAGCAACCCGGCCGCGGTACGCTGGGCCAGTTGCTCGGGGCAATGCAGCACGACCAAACCGCTGTAAACCCCCTCGAATCCGATCAAAGCGGTTATCCAGTTCTGCAGTTGAACATTTGTTCCCTCATGGCACTCAACCAAGGCGATATCCGCCATCACGCTGAAAATATTTTTCGCACTGTCCTGCATGCGCTGCTGCAGTTCTTCACGTGTAATCATTTGATAAACGGATTTTCGCAACAGTTGTCTCCTCGGACATCCAGGATTTTTTCGTCGATCAAGCATCTCGGTTATCTCCATCGGCTGTGCCTGCCACTTGCGCATACTTTTACTATTCAGTTTCCAACTCCCATAACAACTCCAGCGAAGCATTTCCGGCCAAACTCGCCGGCGAGTCAAAACAGCGATCATCGAAGCAGACATCTATTCCCAGCATTCGAATGCACTTGTAAACATATTCCGAGCTGCTGTACGCATGTTTCCGTAAGATCTCATTCTTGTTGAAACCAGGAATCCGATCAGTGTTCCTGGCCGCCACATGTTCGTGATGGGGAGCAAAGGAACTGTCAACGGCAAATTTGAACACCCGCTTCAATGCTTCGGGGGTAACCTTTTGCGCCAGTTCCGCATAGCGGGCCAGCGCCAGCCTGCCCTGGTAGCCCCTCCCGTTTCCCTCATAGTTTTTCACATACTCGCTCAAGGGTATGATCCGTATCCCCTTGCCAACGATGCTTTCAAGCACCATGATCCAGTCGATGCTGTCAAGGCGCAGCACAAAAGCGACATGACTCCAGCAGGGCTGGCTTGCCTGCCGGGCCAGTCCGGAAAACATATAATTCCCGCTGCAAAGCAAAATGTCACCGCTATGTATCTGATCGCGAATTTCGATGTACTGCTTGAAGGGCAGACGCGGAAAATTATTCATGCCATCCCCTTTCATCAATGGTGTTGTGATCTCTGAAATCAGCCAGGTAATACAAGGCTTATCCTTTCCCAACTTCCATAACCTGCCCGCAGCCAGTGAAAGCGGAACAGCTCCAGAAGGACTTGTCCTCTGCCTGGCCTTTCAGGGAGGTCAACTTCACCATTACCGCCGAACATTTCGGACAAAGCGGCAAACCGGAGTCTGACGACACGCTTTTACTGCTCACCAACAGATCCGGAGCGACATTGACCTGTTCAATACCTGGCAACAACGGGAATACCGCACTCAACTTCGAATCGGTGTGCATCATCTCCGCCAGTCTTGTTCGCACATACTGAACCGCATAGCCTTTCCTGGCCGTGAAATTAAGCACCGGAATTCCGGCCGACGCCAGCACCTGATCAACAAACTTGTCCCGTGCAGCCCGATCGCCGCGCTCGTGAGACTGCTCACTCAACTCCAGCACGCCGACCAGGGAGAGTTCACTGGCGGTACAGATCACAAAATCCACGTGCTTTTGGTTGATTCTGTTCATTGCGGCTGATCGCTGGCCTGCATCCAAACCTTTGACCGGCTTCACCAGATCCGCCAGACGAACCTTTCCGAATACCCGATAACGGCTATCCAGCGCCTGTTCCAACACATCGAGAAAGGATCTCTCAGCCGGAGAGAACAGTACACTCCGACTTTCATATTCGGCTGTGTTTGCTTGTCGCGACTGTATCAACTTAAGCGAGAGCAGAATTGCGACAACGATTACGACAACCAAACACAGCAGCAGGATATTCATGCCTTCTCCCTTGCAAATCGTTTCTATGATGTTCAGACCGACCACCCCAATGTGATATATCTCATCCTCATCCGCAGTGTAATTACACGGATAGTGCCAAGTATGACCCTACAGCTTCAGCAAACAGAATCCGGTGTTATTCAAGGCAGTTGCGATAGCTTTGCAGGCAGGGGCGGCATTAATCTGGCCGCAGGCATTGGGCATCCATGGTGCAGATTTTTTTACACTCACCGGAAAAATCCTCGTAAAGGCCGATCAAGCAAGGGTTTGCAGAAGTTGTAAAGAATCTTTCCACTATGAAGGTTTTTTGCCACTGTTTTGCCGCTGGCCTGATTAATTTTGCAAACAGTCAAAATCAGCGCTGTAAACTGTTCCGACATCTCTTGAGTCCCTGACAAACAGATATAGCTGTTCGATTGGCATTTCAATACAAGTCCCGACATCAGCAAAACCGTTAATGTATTACAACACGAAAGACATGCGTTTATAACTGGCTGAAAAACAGTGCAGATATGATTCTGCTCTTGCCGCAGACGGAATCATTAATGCCATTTGTCAGCCAAGGCATCATGATCATTATCTATTATTTAAATTATGAATCGCGAAAAGTGACTTGACGGGATACTTTACAACATTGACCCTATCTAATCACAGCACCGGAATGAGCACTTGTATGCGAATGGCCTGCAGTCCTCTTATGCTTTCCGTTTCAGCTGGTTAGCCCGACTGCCGCTTGCAGGCGCAAGTGGCGGTCGGTGCTAGCATGTTTATTGCATTAGAATTTGCAAATTAGTTTCACAACAATCTCCAAGGAGGGGCTATGAGGAAAAGTATTTTGGCGGCAATAACGGGATTGATGTTTTACGCCGGCACGGCAATGGCCACACCGGTGCAATGGTCGGCTAACGGGCATTTTTACGAGAGGGTTGATAGCCAGGTAACCTGGAGCCAGGCCAGGGCCATGGCAAACGGAATGAGCTACAATGGTGTGCAGGGGCACCTGGTCACTATTACTTCATTTGAAGAGAACCAGTTCCTGACCAATGATGCCGCGCTCGGTGACGGAGGATCGGATCTGCTGCATGTTCACTGGACCGGCGGTTTTCAACCGACCGGATCAACCGAGCCGAACGGCGGGTGGTCCTGGGTTACCGGAGAGGCTTTCAGCTACAGCAACTGGTGCCCCGGAGAACCTAACAATTATGGTGACGAGAATTTTCTTGGCTTTGACCATGGATTCACGACGGACGGAAAGATGTGGAATGATTTACCTGCGTTGTGGGATACAAGCAACCCCGCTTCCTTATATTTCGGAAACGGGTTCATCGTGGAATACGATGGCCTGATCGACACCACACCGGTTCCGGAACCGACCACCATGCTTCTGCTCGGATTGGGGCTCATGGGTCTGATTCCACTGAAAAGACGGCTTTCGAAATAAATGGAATGTCCTTTTTACGGTTAATCAGGGCATGAAGAATATCGTTACATGACAACCGGCTCGGCATTCCCGGAAGTGGCTTACAGGATTGAATCCGGAAGCCACTTCCGTTGCCGGTTCTAGAAATAACTCAAAAGCGCCAGTCCCGCCCCATACTCCGGAGACCATTCGTTGAATCCCCTGGAAACATGACATTCAAGTCCGGCTTTCTTCAGGAACATCCAGCTGATCCTGAAGCCTCCCTCCATGAGATCCTGAGAGCCGTCGGACGGCAGGACAGCCCCGTTGCCGAACAGGGACACGTTGAGAGAGTCGAACAGCTGGTATCCGATACCGGTCGAGAAGCTGAGATAACCATTGGGGTTGTATAGTTCGCTCCCGCCCTGAAAGAAATAACCCGCTTCGCTGAACAGCTTCCATTTTCCAAGCCACTTATCCAGGACCAGCCCAAAACCGGCATTGAATTCACCGCGGCCGGGTCCGCTGTACCGGTCAAGGGGAAAATACTGTAGCTGGGCGGTTGCACGGAGCCGCGGCAGGAAATTCTCATCCGGAAAGAGGCTGTAAGCAGCGGAGAGAGTCCGGTTGTCGTTATCGCCATGCTCGAAGGCATATGCGCCGACTCCGCTGATGGCGCTGTTGACGCCACCAGCGGACAGGAGCCTGCCAACTGCCTGCGCTCCGGCATTTTGGGAATAGAGGTATGTTTTGCCGGAGGCATGGAGCATGCTGGCGGTGTCCTGATACAAGTACGGCGCTGACATTTCGAACCTGATCCGCTCAAACAAGTGGTAACCGGAACCAGGCCGGGCTACAGAAAAATCAGTATCAATGTCGGCGCCGGAGACGCCGCCTGCATCACTCAGCCCGGCATAGATGGAAAAAAATCCCTCGGCCGTCCCGGAAGAGCTCGCCGCTGAAATCTGCGGAGCTGCTCCAAATAGAAGCGCTCCGCAGATCAAGGCAGTGATCAAATTGTTCGAACACCCTGGAAACATCGACATGGGACTAATCTCCCCCGGACAGGAATCCGCAGTATTTTTTCCTGACATCCTGGCCGGTAACCGCTCAACTATCTGCTGGCCGGGCTGCCATAGCCCGTGCCGTCCTGTGGCGGGACTGCATTGCCGGTGCCGTCGCCGGGCCCCAGCCGCCGCATCTGTCCCTGGCCAGCCGTGCCCTGCTGCGATGCGCTCCCGCTGCCGTCCTGCAGGCGCTGCTGCTGCATGGCCTTTGTCCTGGTCTGATCCTGGGTCTGCGTTTTTACTTTTGCCTTTGTCTGTGTTTGCGTTTTTGCCTGTGTCTTTGTCTGTACACTGGTCTGAGTCTTGGTTTTTACGGCGCTTCCGTCACGCAACTGCGCGCCTTGTCCACTACCGCCACCACCGCGTGCCGACGCGTCGCCGCCGTACACCAGGGCGCATCCGATTGCCGTAATTACAAGTGCTGCCAATTTTGTCCTGTTCATGGTGTTCCTCCTTTGGAACCGTAGTGCTGTTTGCATCCGGACAGTTCCCGACTGCCGTGCGGGTCTCGTACCCGAAAAGAAAAGCCGTCCGCCCTTGAAGGGACTGGACGGCTCACGGCATCGGGGGCGTTGTCTTTACTTACACGAACCATCCTTGATCTTGATCTGAGTCCTGGTCTTCAATTGATCTGCCGCAAAGACCTGTGCGCCGAGAGAAAGAACCGTAAGAGCCATCACCATCGTTACCAACATTCTGCGCATTTTCATTTTTTCTACCTCCCTAAAGTGATTAAGATATCTTCACTATTACAGGTAGCGTGCCATCAGTGACTTATTTTTTAACTCACTGTAATTACATGCCATATTTGAGCTTGGCATTTTAATTAACCGCAGTTTTCAGTGCAGATTCTGCACCAGCCTTTCCCGGTATGCACCAACATTAATGACATCACGAACTAAACAGGATCAATCGGGCGCTACGATGTTGTTGAGGCAGGATTTGGACGTTGGAATCACAAATGCAACGACTGAGGCAGACGGATGAAAAGAAAGACCCGCGCAGGCGGGTCCGATCAATGAGGTGAGATAATGCATAAAAAAAGCGTCAGCAATCACCGGCGCCACATCAGCCCTCCGGCATCAGTGCCGTGATAATCCCAATGCTTTGGCGCCGGTCTGCAGAAAGTCCGTCAAGCGGGCCTCGTATCCCCACTGAGCCCTGGCCTTGGCGCTTTTGCCGAGAAACGACTTGCATGGATCGGGAGGATTTGACATTCCCGGCTTGACAGTTCCGCATTGGCTGACGGTTTTGCCCGCAGCCAGGTCATCCCACAGGGGTGCGCCAGGAATGAAACTGTGCTGGAAACTCTCGCGTCCCAGGCGTATCAGATCAGCAGCGCTCAAACCGTACTGTTTGACACCGTAGATCCATTCGCTGGTGAAATCGGCATGGGACACCCCCCCGTCATCGCTTGAAAATGCCAGCGGAATGCAGTGTTCGCGATAGCGCATGAAGGGGTGATCCTGGCCGGCCACCCCCAGGATCTGGGCATTGCTGGTGAACATGATTTCCACCAGTGCATTGTTGTTTTTGATCAGGCCGGCCACCTCGGCCCGGTCGGCCTCACTCAGGTAGGCAAAGGATACACCGTGGCCGATCCGCTCTGCCCCGGCCTTCAGGGAGCCGGCCAGATGATCTTTCAGGGCCGGATTGCCCTTTCCCACGAAACAGGGGGTAAACTCGCCCGCGTGCAGTGCGATGCGCGCCGCAGGAAACAGCTTGCGGAAATAGGTGAAGAACTGCATCTGGGTGGCGAAACTTCCCATGGAGACAACCGCATCCTCGCCACTGAGCAGGTTTACCCCCACCACACGGCTGTCAGCGGTTGACAGCATCATCGAAAAGGCGATCTGGGCGAAGATTCTGGCCAGGTCAGGGCTGCCGTCCGGCATGGCCGCGTTGCGGTTGACCGGTGCCAGGAAGGCGTAGGAAACTCCGCAGGCCGGCTCCTTTGCCGCCGTGCCGCACCCGAGTATGGCATTGGCCCGGTTGACATGCTGGGAGATTTCCTTGCGTGCCCCGGCAACCGCATCGTTCAGCCCCACCCCCAGCAGAAAACCGTACATGGCCGGGTAATTGGCGCTGTTCCCGTAAAATGAATTATCCGGGAACCGCTGTCGCAGCAGGCCGGCAAGCGTGCTCACCGCCTGGGACTGGAACGAGTTCATGGTTTCCACGTAGGAGACGCTGTCCCTTTCAGCCTGCCGGAGCAGCGCGGCCAGCATCGGCGCTGTGTTCCACGGCATACCGGAAATCGCGCCGAACCGGCCGAAGGTGGCGAAGAACTGGTCATGGCCGTGCCTGATATCGGGATAGCCGTAGCGGTGCATGGACAGGGAGTTCACAAGCTTGAGGCGCTCCGCCTGGCCAGCTGCTGCCAGCGGCCTGGAGCTGCCTCCGCAGGCGCCGTCGGCGCCTGCGGCAACGATCGTATACATGGACGGGTCGCTGCGGTCCGCAACGTAGCAATCGCCGTCGGCCACTCCCATGGCGATATAATCCTCCGGCATTACCGCTCCGGAGAGATGGTTGTGCAGGTCGGCCCCCTTGGGAAATTGCCGCAACGCCTCCACCAGCTCCGGTTCAAGCTCCCGGGTCCGGCGGATCAGCTCCTGATATTCCACGACGCCACGGTTGGGCTCGCTGCAGACCGTAGCGGCAGTTACTGCCGACGGCGCCACGGAGCCGTAATCGGGATCAGCCGCAAAGGCGGGCAGCGCGACCAGCATGCATGACAGCACAAACCGGCGCAAGCTGCTCGCATAATTACATTTCAAGATCATGTTACTCTCCCGGATCCGGTTATCTGTTTACAGCACTAAAGCGCCTCTGCATCTGTCAGGATAACTGAGAGGGCTATCCGGAGCCAGCGCCATCTCATCCATCTGAGCACAAGAGGCTTTTAACGCTACTCCCGAGCAAACTGACTGTCAACAAATAACACCAGCAATAACAGCCAGCTCCAGACGCGTTGCTGCGGCAGTCCCGCTCACAGCCACGCAATCTGCTCCAGATTTATCATGGCAGGGTTTTGGGAACGCAAGCCTGATTGACAACAGGGAGAATCCCTCTATAATTTTTAATAATGCCTCTACTTGAGTTGCCCGCAGGAGGAAATAATGATGCACGGAATACTGACCTGGCAGAAAACCCGCTTTTTTCTTCTTCTGGCCCTGTGGACCGTGTTGATTCCACCGCCCTGCCTGGCACACCAGAAACATGATGTTATCAGGATGGCAGTTTTCCCTTACAAATCGCCAAAAAGCATCATTGAAGTCTTCGGCCCCCTTGCCGCCCGGATTGAAAAAAAACTGGGAAAAAAAGTGCAGCTCGTTTCGGCACCGGACGCTGTATCCTTTCTGGCCAAGGGACTGGCCGGCGAATACGATCTTGCCATTCCATCCACTACCGTCTATTACAAGTTGCTTCCGGCCGGCTACAATGTCATTGCCAAGGGGGTACCATCGTTCTGGGGGGGAGCCATTGTCCGCAAGGACAGTGATATCAGGACCGTCAGCCAGTGCCGGGGCAAGAAGGTCGCCGCTATCGGGGAGCATTCCTATGCCGGCTACATGTTTTTCAAGGATCTGCTGGATGAGCAAAAGATCAATGCGGCAAAGGATCTGGAAATCCAGTTTCTCGGCAAGGTCGATACCGTCATCTATGGGGTTCTGAACAAGAAATACGATATCGGCCTGATCCGGCTCAACACCCTTGATATAAAGGATTTCGCGCCGATCAAAGACCAGTTCCGGGTGATTGCCCGTTCCGCCGAGATCCCCCAGTTTCCCTTCGTAGCCAGGAACAACATGGACCAGCGTACGGTTGCCGCCATTAGGGAGGTACTGACGAACCTTTCTCCCGGCAAACCGGAGGATCTTGCAATTCTAAACAGCCTGCAGATCGACAGGATCGTTGCAGCAAACAAGGGTGACTACGAACAGTTCTATAAGGTCATCAAAAAAAGCGAATATTTCAAGAGGCATTGATGAACTCCTTCCGCTTCCGTACACATCTGATTGCCTACTGTACGATCATCACCCTGTTGCTGACCACTGCGCTGATCACGCTGTATTCCGGCCTGTTCAGGGATCACGCCATCAAGAGCCTCACTGACTACGGCAAGATCATCACCCTTAACACCTCTTTTTCCGTGGCCGACTACCTGATCACGGAAAACTATGCCCCCCTTCAGGAGTATGTTCAGCAATTTTCCTCCCGGTCGGATGTGGAGGCCATCCATATTGTGGACAGCCAGTGGAATATCCTGGCCGCCTCCGATGTCAGGATGATAGGCACTCATCTGGAAAAGGACCTGCAGGGGAGTCCTCTTGCCTCGGGGATGGACGGCGAACTTCAAGTCAGAATCGATGATGCCAGGGAACAGTTGATCATCACCGCACCAATTGCTGTCGGCAAAACTGTGCTGGGTGGGACCATGGTCTATCTTTCCATGAAACCGATCCTTGCCCATCTGTACAAGATGCAGCTGAACGCTGCGTTTGTCGGTATCGCTTTCTGGCTGTTAGCTGTTTTTATCGGCTCTTTTATGGCACAGCGCATGAGTGAGCCGGTTCGCCGGTTCATGCAGGCGACTGACAGCATCAGCCAGGGAGATTTCAGCGTGGAGATTCCCAGGCCCAGGTGGGTTCTGGAACTGAAGCGATTTTCCAGCGCCCTGCAGGTCATGGCCGGCACCATAGCGTCCAGAGAGCTGGCGCTCCAGGAATCGGAGCAGAAATTCCGCAACCTGTTCGAGCGGGCCATGGAGGGAATTTTCGTTGCCGGTGAGAATGGTGAGCTGCTGGACGTGAATCCGGCCTTCATATCCATTCTCGGCGGGAATTCGCGTGAGGCCATGCTCGGCAGGAACCTGTTTGACTGCATTTTTGAAAACGGGACCTCCATCTCCGGATTCAAAAGGCAGATCACCGCCCAGGGGTTTGTCAAAGATTTCGAGCTGACCATGATGGCAGACAGCGGCACCAGAATAATCGCCTCCCTGACCTGCAATATTGTCCTTGACCAGGACGGGGCGGTAAGCAAGTACGAAGGAATGATCAGGGACATTACCGAGCAGAAGAATGCGGCAAGCGAGATCGCCCGCATACGCAACTACCTGAACAACATCATAGAATCCATGCCATCCATGCTTGTGACCCTGGATGCCGATACAGCTGTCACCCAATGGAACACAGCAGCGTGCAAACTCACCGGCATCCCTTCCCCGGAGGCAATCGGCAGGAAGATTCATGATGTTGCCCCGCTCTTCAATAAATACACCCAACAGATTGATGAGACCTACCACAGCCGCGAGATTCTGACCCTCCATCGCGAGCAGGTAGGACAGGACTCCGCCAATCTCTATAATATGACTTTCTTTCCACTGATAGCCAACGGCATTTCCGGTGTTGCCATCCGCCTGGATGACATTACCGAGCTTGAGAACAAGGAGCAACAGTTGCGGCAGGCCCAGAAGATGGAATCCATTGGCACCCTTGCGGGGGGGCTGGCTCATGATTTTAACAACGTTTTGACCGCCATTATGGGCAATCTCTCCATGATCCAGTACAAGCTCAAGGATTCCGGGAAGCTGTCGGCCACAGACATGGCAAAGCATCTTGATCAGATGGAGACCGCAGGAGAGCGGGCCGTGAACATGGTGAGGCAGTTGCTTACCCTGTCCCGCAGGCAGCAGTCCGACCTGGTGCCGGTAGATATCAACCTTTCCCTCAAGCATGTTCTCAAGATTGGAGAGAGCAGCTTTGACAAGTCCGTGCAGGTGGTTGAACATCCGTCATCAGAGCCAGCCTATGTGCTTGCCGACCCCACCGAGATGGAGCAGGTACTGCTGAATCTCTGCATAAACGCCATACACGCCATGACCATCATGAGGGAGGCGCCCCCCTGGGGCGGCATCCTGGGTGTGAGCATAAAAAAAATTGCGCCTGACCAGGAATTCCGGAAAAAACACCCCGAGGCGACCGGCGGTCCTTACTGGCTGATCTCGGTAAGCGACACCGGCGTGGGCATGGACACCAAAACCGCAGCCAAGATTTTCGACCCGTTTTTCACTACCAAGGAGCATGGCAAAGGCACCGGTCTCGGCCTGGCCATGGCCTACAGTATCGTCCGGCAGCAGCAAGGCTTTATCGATGTCTATTCCGAGCCCGGGCTTGGCTCAACCTTCAATGTCTATCTGCCGGTACTGTGCGGCGCAGGCGGAGCTGTCTCCGTTGACAGGGCTCCTGCCATTGCCAGGGGGGAAGGTATGGTCCTGGTGGTGGATGACGACGAACTTGTGCGGGACATGGCAAAGGAGGCCTTGCAGGCCATTGGCTATAGCGTGATCACTGCAACCGACGGCCAGGAGGGGGTTGAGCTCTATCGGCAGCACCAGGATAGTATCAAAGCGGTACTGCTCGACATGGCCATGCCGGTCATGTCAGGCCGGGAGGCCTTTATCGAGATGCAGAAAATCAACCCGGCCGTAAAAGTGCTGCTTGCTTCGGGATTTCTCAAGGATAACCGGGTGGAGGAGATTCTTTCTCTCGGAGTAAAGAATTTTTTGCACAAGCCCTACACCATTGACACTCTGGCACCTGCCATCAATAAGATCATTGATTCCTGATTTACCATGTAGCAGCAGAGCAGAAATATTGCCCGCCAGAATTCCACCACATACCCGGCAGCGCATACCTCCGAAAGGACAGGTTATCAGCGGCATCAGGCAGATTGTCCTACGTAAAGAGGTCCGTACTCGGTGCTGCGTCTCCAATTACTTGATGGTATTGCCCTTGCTGTCAATCATATAGGCCGAGATCGATCTGATGCCGTCGGTTCCAGTTCCGGAGGAGAATGAAATAGCGGCAATCGGACCACTTCCGGAAATAGTGCTGGGGGTCAGAACGGCAATGCGAATGGTACCGGGGGTTGACGTGTTTGAGTTGAGCAGTGCGCCGGCTACAAGGTCACCCTGGGTTACGACGGCTGTACCCAGCGTATCCGGATCATAGGTGATTGTCAGCTCAATACCTGCTACGCCGTTCAGCCCGGAACCCATGACCGTGTAAGATGAGCCGCCCGAAGGCAGGAGTGAAACGGCAGCACTACCAACCGCCACGCTCAATACCAGCGCCGAAGCTGTACTGCTGTCACTGCTCCCGCCACCTCCGCAGCCCGACAGCCCCCATGCCACGGCAACAATTAACCCCAACATAATTTTGAATATGATTCGATTCATAGCTTGCCCTCAGTGTTTTTACTTGGATTTATAACGCGAAGTGTTCACCGGGGTAACGGCCTTCGGCCGGGATTTACAATGTCTTTAGGGGTCACAATTTCTAACTCTCTGGCCTTGTTTGCCCAGCAAATGTCAAGAGTTGAGACCCCTCTGTTATCCCTCAACCGGCACAACACTCCTGCATTGTGGAAAATCGGCGCAGACCCAGAAGAACCTGCCGGCCTGGGCGCCGTTGTTGGCACGGCGCTTCTGCATGACGGAACTGCAGGCCGGACAGAAAGGTGAACTATCCAGGTCGTCTGGCGCAGTCCGAGAACGGTTGTCTGTTGCCGGTTCAAGCTGCACGACAGGCGTTGCCGGAATCTCCAACCCCAGACGCAGATAGGCGCGTTGCGTCATCTCGGCCCGGGGAAACTCCTCTATCATCCGCTCGTAATAACCCTCGGCGGCTTCAGTCAGCCCCATCTTGTCCAGCAGGGATGCGCACTGGATCATGGCTTTTTGTCGCATCACCGGTGCAACGTCGGGAATAGCGACAACAGCTTCCAGGCAGCGGCTTGCGGTGTCCTGATCTTTCTGACGCAGGAAGATAGCGGCCAGGGCCATCATGGTGCCTGGCTCCAATGGTTGCTGATAGCGACGGCGGTATTCCAGGTACGCCTGGGTCGCTTCCAGGGGACTGCCCCCCAGCAGCCGGGGTATCACCCGGCAATACAGTTCCCTCCCCTCATCACTGGCAGCATACTTGGACTTGATCCGGGCCAGCATCAGCATTGCCTCCAGGTTATCGGGATTGCGCTCCAGAACCAGCCGCAGCGACTGCTCGCCCTCACCGTAACCCACCTTGGCACCGGCCGCCTTGACACCGATTTCCAGATGCCGCTCCTCGATTGCTCCCTCCCCAAGCTTGAGAAATCCTGCCAGGAAGATGCCGGAGAGCATCCCCCCCAGATGGCACCAATGGCCAACCATTGAGGTACTCTGGCCAGTAAGCTGGTCTATGACACCCGACAGGTCGGCCAGAAAGAACAGGCCGATAATGACCAACGAGTTAAGCCGGACCTTGAGGCTTATCGGAAGGATCAACGAAAAGATTCCCAGGATCGGCAAAGGGAAAATCATGCTCTTGAAATAGCAGCGCACGGCGAAGATCCCCATGATACCAGCAATGGCGCCGGAGGCGCCAAGCGCGTGCCCAGCCTCGCCAGTAGCCAGAAACCAGGACAGCACAAAGGCCACCCCCCCGAACAGCCCGGTGATGAGGTACAACAGTGCAAAGCGTTCAGGACCGATGCGGCGTTCGACCGAGGTTCCCATTACCCACAGGAACATCATGTTACCCCACAGATGACCACCACCGGCATGCAAGAACATGGATGAGAAGGCGCTGACCACCACGTTCCACAGATTGGGATCGCGTGGCAGGAACACCAGATTGTCACCTATGAACTTGGTATCTCCCCAGGGTGCAGCCTCGTACAGGTAGAAGATCAGGATGTTCAGCAGGATAGTGCCGTAGGTAACCCAAGGGATAACCTCTTTCTTACGGTCTCCCTCGGCGTACATGACAGGGATGAAGGTGATGTGTTCCTTGAGCAGCGCGTAGGTGCTGACTCCTTCGCTGGCAGCCTTGAAGCGGATATAGAAATAGAAGGTAAAAGGAGACATGATGAAAAGAAGCAACAGCAGGCCGCTCAAATAGGTCTTGACGATAATGATCAGGAAGATGGTCAGGAAAGCCTTGGCGATAAAGCCCTGCTCCTCGTGACGTTGAAAGTAGTCTTGCAGAGCCTGCATGCAGGTGGCCTCCGGTGATTTATTTCGACAGCAGATTTAGCAAGTTATCAGCAGGGCACCCGTCGGTTCAGGTTTGCGACCATGCAATCCTGGCCCCATTTGTTCCCTATCTAGCAAAAGGAAGCTTTGAAGCTGCATCTTCAGCCAACTCCTTGATGAGTCTTTCAATTGTATCCTGAGGATTTGAACCGCTTCTTGTTCTTCTTTCCTCGGCATACTTTCCGACCAGCTTTCCATCCGCGGTTTTCAGCAAACCGGTGTAGCTGGCTCCTGGCATGTAGCCGCCTGCCTTAAGGGTGTATATTTTGGGTTCAAGAACAAGAGTGTCCGCATCTGCCTGGCCGTCTCCATAAGAAACTTTGTCAAACAGACCGGTCTGGCTGATGTTGTTTCCGAACTCTACCCTGAAAAGTTCATTAAGCCTCGGCTGGGATGCGATATATTCGTTCATCCCATCTCCGGCAAGCTCACTGATGGCCGTTTCATTCCAGTTGATGTTTCTCACAAGCAACTTATTGTACTTAGCCAGGAGGGTAGTATTTTTGGCGGGTATTGTGCTGCAACCTGTAAAAACAATAAGAGCCAACATGAAAAGTAAAACTTTACCCATAGCTTCTCCTGAATACCTGTCAGTATGACGGCACTGAACAGCCTGTTTATACGTGGTTATTGAGATTTCTTAGTATCGTTCGGTTCCTTTTCCATCAGTGGGCCTTCCTTGGCATTGAACATGTTGGAAAGGACTTCCTCCACCATATCTTCCGGCGATTTCCGCGTCAGCGATGTATGCAGCGAGTTTCCGACAGCAAGCGGATAATTGTTGATCGGGTCTCTGAATGTGATGGTCAACTCCAACATGTAAGGAGTAATGTCCCACATCCATTTGTCAATATAATGGACGACTGCATCTGTTTTGTAGGGGAGCGGCATTTCTGGACCGGTGGTAACCGCGTAACCCCTTCGCTTCAAGTTATCCTGTATTATCAGATAATTATCCTTATCCTCATTTCCCGGTATCAAATAAAAACTCTTTATTTTGCTCAGGTCGGCACCCTTGGACAATGTTGCCGTGGCACGGTTAACGCAACCAGTAGTGAATGCCGTAAGGATCAACAGCAATATCACTGGCAACAGTTTTGCCAACATTGACGCACTTCGCTTGAATAGGGTGATTTTCATTCCTGGTGTCTCCTTTTCATGTCGGGTAGTTATTCAAATCAGAGGTATGCTTATTGGGAGTAATAACGCTTTACCCCATGTTTATATGCAAAAAGGGGTTAATTGCTTAAAACTTACCAGAAGCCCCAAGACGCTGCTTGTTTTTTTCTATTGAAATAATTAGCTTGGTTCGACCCCATTCCTTTGGATTTTGCATCGAATGGAGCGGACCGGGAACGGCTGGCTTTAAGTTTATGTCCCTTTTTTAATCCCCGGTAGTCCTGATGACCTCTATAGCATTATCTGGATTGATGTCTATCCAGCCAATAAAGCGGTGTGCGATGCATATGGGCAACAGCAACGACAACAACAGTGTCCTTCTCCACACCGTAAACAAGCGAATAAGGAAATTTTCTGGTCATGCAGCGGCGCAGGCCGGGAGCAATAACTGTACAACTGTCAGGAAAAACAGTTATCCGCTTCAGGGCAGACTGAACTTCTGCCAGAAAACGTCGCCCAAGACCGCTCTGCTCCATTTCGTACCATTCAAAAGCATCATCTAGTTCGTACCGGGCAGGCTCTAGAAAGCGGATTTTCATGACTTGTATTTTTCGAACACCTCGGCAGCAGAAACAGAACTTATTTCTCCAGCCTTATACCCTTCCCAGCGACGGGAAGATTCATCAGCCCACATTTTTTCAATATTTGTATCGGGCATATCCAGGGATTCAAGGAGATAATCAACGAGTTGCAGTTTGTCCAAAGGGGGGAGGTTTGTAGCCTCGCGGATGAGTGGATTATTACGGTCAATCATGATGTACCTCATCTTGGTTCGATCCTGGCGTTGTACGCCAAATATCAGTAAAAGCAGCAAAATCCCAGTGTTGGGTGGAGTATACTTCTCAGTGTAATGAACGTCAAGGCGTCAAGCCCTGCAGGGTTCCTTCTATCGGGTTTTCGTTCCGCCCTTACCTTTTACATCCTCGGGGAAGGGCAGCACCCCCGATCCTGGCAGCAGCCTGATCACGCCTTGCGGGTATTTTTTTAATTGCATGTGACCGGCAAGTGATTGCATACGCCAGCGGATGTCCGGATGCGTCGATATAAAATCCGGGCTTTTGATGCCATGTTCATGTTGGGCCAGCACTTTAAACGCATCGATTGCGCCTCCTGCGTGACCATAGGTGCGGGCGAACAGGTCCATGGCAAAAAGGTCCGCAGCCGATTCCTGATTGCGGGAATGCTTTAAATTGAAAGTCTGGACTGAAGGAGCGATGAAACCGGGCAGATCCCCGGACAAGCCCAGGGCAGCCGTGATTGACATGATCACAAGTCCCCGGCCCAATCCGCGCAAATGGTCGCGATGGGCATAATGCCCCAGCTCATGGGCCAGGATGATGGCCACTTCATTCTCGGACTTCAACTCGGCCAGCAAGCCCCTGAAGACGACGATATTGCCTGCCGGCAATGCCACCGCGTTGACAGCGGACTGGTCATGGATCGAAACCTTATACTGGAATTCCGGGAGATCCCCGGCTGAAGCGACCAGGGAATCCAGGATTTTCTGCAGATATTCCCTGGTGTGAGGAAAGTTATTACGATCAATCCCGGATGTGATACCGGCGGCGATGGCTGTTTCAAACCGTGGAGACAAACGCTCCGCGATCTTGTCGGAAGCATATCCCAGAACGAAGTACACGCCGAAAACAATCCCCAACAGCCACAGACTCAGGCGAATAAATTCCCGGAAGTGATTCTGCGACGGGACATTTACATTATTTTCACTGTAGCGCGGCTCGAACTTCATTTGGCATAATAGACGGCCGTGCCGCATGCCATGGCTTCTATGCCGGTTATTTTGTTTCGCGCGCCGATTTTCAAACCATCTATACGCACATTAAGAATCACATCCGCCCCCACGGCCTTCTCCTTCATGCGCAGGACCGCTTCACGGCGGGCCCGGTCCACCATGGCTTCGGCAACGGAAATCCTCATGCCGAAAACACTGGCCAGGTTAGCGACGACCTGCTTGAAAAAATCACCGCCGATAACGACACTGCCCATTACCAACTCAGATTTGACAACCACCCGGTCTTCCGGGCATTTCATGCTCAATACCGGAAGCGAGACAAGCTTTTTCTCTCTTTCGACAATATTCGCGAAATGAGCTTTCTCTCTATACGTACCAACAAAATAGGAAACAACGAAGAGAGAGATCCAGACACCCCAAACAATCAAATCGGCCATTGCAATCCCCTATTCCACCCTGACAGCGGTGCCGTAGATGTAGATTTCCGCGGCGCCGGCGGCAATGTCCGATGTTGCGAAACGGACATTCACAATTGCGTTTGCCCCGAGAGAGGTCGCATGCTCAATCATCCGGCTGATAGCTTCCTGTCGGGTATCATCCAGCAGGCGGGTGTAGTTTTTCAGCTCCCCTCCGAAAATATTCTTGATAGAAGCTCCGATGTCCTTGAAAGCATTCTTCGAGCGCACCGTGCTGCCGCAAACCAATCCATAATGCGTGGTGATTGTCTTGCCGGGAATCGTTTCGATGTTTGTGATTTCCATTATTCCTCCAGTATTGTTGGTCTTATATATCTACGAAACGTCAACTGCCAGCAGTGGATGTGTGCTTTTGTGGTCTGGCTTCCAAGTTATTAAGACAGGTCGCCAACTTTTCATCTTCGAAGTCCATTACCCATTCCACAGATGATGTTAATCCCAGAAAAAGCAGTTAACCGCCGATGAACGCAGATACACGCCGCCAGAAGTAGGCGCTTCCAAGCGAGAAATAAAAAACTTGAACTAAATACAGGTTTAACCCATATGGTGATTAACTTCTTTGATTTAAGTCCAGGTTTTATCGGCGTGCATCCGTTTTTCTCGGCGGTTAACTGCCGTTTATAGGTTAATACGCGGCGGCTAGTTTCGGAACTGGTTGATGCCATGCGAACCGAGGATTGCAAATGTCCGAAACCCTGACCCAGGGGTTTCCCTTCAGCAGACATTGGCGGTAAGATGATCCAATTGCTCATTCAGCCAGCTATTGATGCTTTCGCCTGATTGCTTGGCCGCCACATACACTCTGCGGTGCAAATCAGGCGACAGGCGCAGCATAAACTTGCCGGTGAACGGTTTTTCCGGAGCCTGAGCAAGCTGAGTGCAAAAGTCGAGATAATCGTCAACCGAATCCCTGAAAGCCTGCTTGATTTCGTCAACAGTCTTACCCTGAAAGGTAATCACATCGCGCAAACCAATAACCTCGCCGTGAAAAATGTCCGCCTCGTCGTCAAACTCAACCCTACCGGAATACCCTTTGTACTGCATCATGGTCGTATACCTCCTTCTTCCAGAAAACGTCGAACTGACTTCACCGCGCCTTTATCGGTTTCTTTCTGTGGGTGGGGGCGGTGAAAAATTGCCTTTATGCCGTTCAGAAGAAACCTGACCCGCGAGCCGTTCCCCTCGTATCGTTCTGCGCCAAGCGCCATGAACAATGCCTCGATGTCATCCCAAATTATGCTGGAGTTCACCGGGTCGTGGAAAATAGCTTTCAGCGTTTTGCGGTGTTTACTGGTCATAGGATTTTGGTATCATTTTTTGATACTGTTGTAAATGGATTTGTTGGCTGGCATAAAAACGGGAAGTGTACCTATTTAACCAGAGGAAACAGTTGACACCCCTTGGGGAGTCGAACGTAAATATGACAACTTTTCTCCTTGCGTGTCATTCGAATGACTGTATATTTATTAGCAACAAATAATAAAGCTCAGGACTGCAACAAAAAGCTCTGTATAAACGTCCAGGATAAAAGAGAGGGGGGATCGGGCTAACCACAATCGACAACAAGAAGGAACTCAAAGGCATAGCTGCCGTGGCACTCTGAAACAACCAATAACAGCGAGGTGAATCTTATGAAAATGTTGCAAATTAACAGATGGGCATTCATGGGCCTTTTACTGGTTCTCGTACAACTGACGCCAGAATGGGCCTTGGCGCAAACAACTGTCAGCCGGATCGTGGTATTCGGAGACAGCTTGTCTGATCCAGGCAATGCATTCGCATTGTTAGGCAAGGCAAACACCCCGCCCTACGACTCTCTTGATCAGCTACTCGTTCCGGATATGCCTTATGCGAAAGGCGGTCACCACTTCAGTAATGGAGCAACCTGGGTTGAACAGCTTGCAAGGCCAATGGGACTCGCAGGGACTACTCGACCTGCCTTCCAGTGGTCGGGGATTGAGGCAACCAATTATGCTGTCGGCGGCGCCAGGGCGCACGAAGACGGGATCAACGTCGATCTTCGCTTTCAAGTGAACACGTTCCTCAACTCTTTTAGCGGTGTTGCCCCATCCGATGCCCTCTACGTGGTAGAATTCGGCAGCAATGACATCCGGGATGCATTGGTTGCAGGAATAAATGGAGGAGCCATTCTCACAGAGGCACTCACAGCAATCGGAAATAACATAGGGGTTCTGTATGCGGCCGGTGCGAGGAAGTTCCTGATATGTAACGCGCCCGACCTCTCGCTGACGCCCGCCATTCTGACTCTTGACAGGTTTACCCCTGGCGTTCGCCAGTTCGCAAGATTATTAACGGTTAGCTATAACTCGGGACTCAATGATCTTTTGTGGTCAATGACTGGACTCCCGGGAATCGAGATCGTAAGCATTGATTTTTTTCAGTTGCTTAACGATATGGTCGCGGAACCTGCGACATTCGGCCTGAAAACTGTGGATAAGGCATGTGTAATGCCTAACACACCTCCGTTTGCCTGCAAGACTCCGGATGATTTTTTATTCTGGGATGGCCTGCACCCGACAAAGGCTGTCCACGCAATCATCTCACAAGAGGCAGCGTTCTTGCTGGCAAAATGAGGAGGATGTGTAGAAGGACTATATTCATACGGTAAATACTAACACCGGTTTTTAATACAAGTGGCAGATTTTAAAGTAAAATCTGCCACTTGTATTTTATATGCGCGATTTCTTCAAGGTGCATAAGACTCAAACGATTGCCGCCATTTGATACAGTCACCACCATCGGAGCCATCGTACTTGTAGGAGAAAAGAAGTTTGGCGCCATGAGGTACGACAAGCGGGAAAATCACCCTGAAGGTTGCAACCTCATTCATATCCAGTCGTAATGGCATAACAAGATCTACTGCCCTTTTAACTGTTTTTCCATTTGAATCAAGTAAAGCAACCCATATTTCGATATTTTCCATCATCGCATAGCGGATATTTTGAATAACCCCGTCAATCACGGTGTTCCCGTCGATGGTATTCATGTCCCAAGACATTTTCACATCAAAATCAGAGTGCATCTGCGACAGGATGACTGGTTGCATTGGTATGAATTCCTTTGGATTTTACGGCGAATGGAGCGGCCTGAGATAACAAGTAACGCGTGGTTCCCCGTCCCCTGGAACCGTTTTCCTCTTCACCAACCATCAATTCGCGGATGGAAACAAAAGAGAAAAGATCGATCCCGTTTCTTCGCGGATTTAACTGTACAGCATAGAAAACAAGGACCAATCTGAACTTGACAATATTTTCAATAGCTTTATTGTATAACTATCCGTAATAATGACGGATGAATTTGTTTTGCCCCCGAGGTTTACCATGGAAAGACTTCAAATAACTGTTTCCGATGAACACACCAAAAATCTGGTAATACGACTTCTGCACTCCATCGACGGGGTCAAAATATCAGAAAAACGCCCTGCTCATGTACCCGATCCTGCATCATCACTTAAATCGTTGTCAGGCATTTGGAAAAACCGCGATATTTCGCTTCAGGACATCCGGAACAAGGCCTGGAAACGACCGGCACTATGACGCTAATTGATACCAACATCCTTATCGAGTTGTTCAAAGGCAATGACGGAGTACTGCATGAGCTTGAAACAATTGCCCCACAAAACATCGCGTTAAGCGCAGTTACCGCAATGGAGCTGTATTGCGG
>JAVBXN010000022.1 GCA_030824515.1 Pelobacter sp. | reverse complement strand
ATTTTTGTCTGGGTATTCCTGGGATTCTGTGCCCTGATCGTTGTAGTACAGGTAATGCCGGCAGTGATACTGATGCTGGGATTTGCCAAAGGATTGTCGGCAAAAATGTCTAAAGCAGGAGTCGCAGTCAACAAATGACATATCAGGCGTGAGTTGTATGTTGAAGCGCCGGCAAAATAGCTTCTGTTAAAATGAGAGGGGCGGTCCATTGTGACCGCCCCTCTCATTTTAACCTCAATTGAATGGATACTTGAGTAGTTGATTTTTTAAAAAGTTACATGAATTTTGAAATTTCGAAACCGATCTGGCCCAACGGCAAAACTTCGTCTGCGACTCCACCATCAACGCAGGCTTTTGGCATGCCGTAGATGGTTGAGGTGGCTTCATCCTGAGCAATTGTCACGCCACCCTTCTGTTTCAGCAATTGCATCCCTTTGAAGCCGTCACTGCCCATCCCGGTCAGTATGACTCCAAGCATTGCCCCCCCGGTGGCTTCAACCATGCTGGACAGCATCAGATCAATCGATGGGATATAGACATACTGCGGATAATTGCTGGTTGGTTGCGTTTTTACAATTATGTGGCTTCCCTGACGGACCAGAGTGGTATGCATGCCGCCCGGAGCTATCAAAGCCAGACCAGGCTTGAGAATGTCGCCATCGACCGCCTCGCGGATTGTCATCGAGCACTTTGCGTTAAGACGATCGGCATATGGCCCGGTAAATGCTTTTGGCATATGAATGCCGACCATGATGCCGTATGGAAAATTTACCGGGATTCGGGAAAGCACCTCTTGAAGAGCAACCGGTCCGCCTGTCGAGGCCCCGATACCGACGTATTGAATCTTCTTTCCGATAAACCGGGACGAAGTAGGCCGCTGCGGCACGACTGAAGCTGTTGTCGCAGACCTCATTGCCGGCGCTGCCGCACCGAGCGGACGCGTGAAACGCGACTTGACCGCCTCTTTCAACTTGCGAAGCAGTTCCTGACGGAAAATATTCTGGGCATCGGCTGAATCGGTTACATTTTTTGGAATATAGTCGATTGCGCCTGCGTCCAGTGCCTCAAAGGTGGATTTAGCCCCCTCATTTGTCAGGGTCGAAACCATGATGACTTTTGTAGGAGCCTTGGACATGACCTGCTTCAAAGCAGCAATGCCGTCCATACGGGGCATTTCCACATCCATGGTAATGATGTCGGGCTTAAGGGCTATCGCCTTCTCAACCCCCTCCACACCATCTGCGGCAGTGCCAACTATATCAAAAACGGGATCTTTCGAAAGAATGCTACGGATAGCCATCCGCATGAACGAGGAATCATCGACAATAAGAACACGTATTTTGGGAGTTTGAGGCGTGAGCATCAAGATTTCACCTGCTCGTTGGCATTAAATATGGATGATACCAAATCCTTTACATCAGGTATTGCATCATCCAACTCATAGCAGAAACGTTCCACATCCAGCTTGGCCAATGCGGGTGATTCTTTCTTGAGAATATTCCATGCTTCTTCTTCACCGAGGTTGAAGCTGATCCATTGACGACCGCTGTAGTTTAGTTCGCGAACGGTGCAAAACAGGTCCGAAAGATTGACTATCGCGCAAAGAACCGGGTCTATTTCGGCCTCGCCCGGCTTGTGGTGACAGGAAATCACTTCGCAATATACATCCGGAAAGTTCCATTTGCGGGCAATGCAGAGTCCGATCTCGCAGTGGGTCGTGCCAAGCATTTCTGCCTCGGCATCAACCAACCTGATCGGGTGGTTTTTGATCCTATCCAGCACTTCCTGAAAGGGTTCACGCATGTAGTTGCTGAGAAACACCTCTCCCAGATCGTGTATGATACCGGCGATGTAGGCCTTTTCAAGATCCTCGTATCCGACTTTCTTTGCAATGATCTTAGAAACCATCCCGACGCCAAAGGAGTGTTCCCAGAAAGAGTTTAATTCGATAGCGCCGGAGTCGGCATCAAAAGCGCTGATGACCGAAGTGGTCAACGCCAGTTCGCGGATATGCCGCAGTCCGAGATACACCAGTGCACGTTTCAGCGAAGTAATTTCATTGGTTGGCCTGTAGATAGGCGAGTTTATCAGCTTCATGACGCGAGCGGTCATCACCTGATCGGTCAGCATCAGGTCAGCAATTTCCTCCACACTGACATTGTGGTCGTCGAGCATCTGGATAACCTGAGTCGCGACGACCGGAATGGTAGGAAGGTCGTCCACCGCCCCCACCAGAATTTCAGCTCGTTCCATCATCTGCTTTTTGTCCATATTCAAAACCTTTCAGGCTATTTTTTGTAGCCAAAACCGCCGGTGAAATGAACGGTTTTGAATTTGTCGTTAACTCCGTGCAGGGATTCCGACTGGCCAACAAAAAAATAACCGTACGGCTGCAGGTTGTTATAAAAATGCTGAACAACTTTTGATTTTGATGCGGTATCGAAATAAATCAGCACATTTGCGCAGAAAATAAAGTCAAAGCTCTTCATGAAAATCATTTTTGAGTCTTCATACAGATTGAGCTTGTTAAATGTGACGAACTTCTTAACTTCAGGCGACAGGATGAACTTGCCGTTGTCCTCGCGTATGTATTTGCGTTTGTAGAGATCTGGAATATTGCGGACGGAATAGGCATTGTAGACGCCCTCCTTGGCCTGGGCGATCACGGTCTCGTTTATGTCTGTGCCGACTATTTCTATGATCCAGTCCTTCAGTAGAGTGGCACGTTTTTCAAGCAATATCATCGCCATCGTGTAGGCCTCTTCTCCTGATGATGAGGCAGCACTCCAGATGCGAAGCTTGCGAAAACCCATCTTGTTTTTTGTTTCAACGATTTCCGGGAGCAACTTTGTTTCAAGAGCGGTCAACTGCGGAACATTACGGAAAAAATAGGTTTCGTTGGTGGTAATCTCATCCATCAGGTATTTGAGTTCCTCGGAACCCCTTGGAGACTTTAGCAGCAGATAGTAATCCTGGCATGTTTTTGCTCCGGTTGCTTCCATTCTGCGGGTCAGCCGGCTTTCCAGAAAATACTTCTTGGTGGTATGAAAATACATGCCGCACAGGTTGTAGATGAAGTCCCTGAGCTGCTCGAAGTCTTTATCAGATATTGCCACGTCGTACCCCTTGATGATTTTCAGAATGTAATTTGCAGAGCATGATTTTGAATAGCAGAAGGCAGATTATTCATTACCCTCAATCATGCCCACCGGATCGACGATCAGTGTCACACGACCATCGCCAAGTATTGTCGAACCGGCTATACCGGGAATATTTGCAAGATAATTTCCTAATGACTTGATGGCGACCTCCTGTTGTCCGACCAGTCGGGTTACCACCAGACCCATCCGCTTGTCAGCGGCGCCCACCACAACCACGTAGCAGAAATCTTCACTCTCGCTGCGCTGCTGAACATTGAAAACTTTCTGCAGGCGAATAAGTGGCAGAACCATGTCACGCAATTTAAGTACTTCCTGGCCGCCGATCATGTGGAATTTACGCTGATCAACCCGGATAGTTTCCAGTACCGAAGAAAGCGGTATCGAATAAACCTCTCCTTCCACCTCAACCAGCAGTGACTGGATGATCGCCAGCGTAAGCGGCAGGCGCAGGATGAATTCCGATCCCTGTCCCTTTTCGCTCTTGATTTCGATCAGGCCGTTCAGCTTTTTGATGTTGGTCTTGACAACATCCATACCGACACCACGTCCAGAAAGATCGGTGGCTTTCTCCTTGGTTGAAAAACCGGGCAGGAAGATCAGGTCGAACATCTCACGCTGGCTCAATGCCGCCAGCTGTTCTTCCGTCAGCAACCCTTTTTCTATGGCCTTGCGGCCGACCCTTTCGGTATCGATACCGCGACCGTCATCCTTGATGCTGATAATGATCTGGTTTCCTTCATGCACAGCAGCAAGAACAAGCGTGCCTACTCTTGATTTACCGGCCGCAACCCGTTCATCCGGAGATTCCAGACCGTGATCCATCGCATTGCGGATCAAGTGGATCAACGGATCGCCGATTTCGTCGACAACGGAACGATCCAGCTCGGTTTCTTCGCCGAATATCTGCAGGTCCACTTCTTTGCCCAGATCACGGGACATGCTTCTCACAATACGGGGAAATTTTTTGAAGACCTTTTCCACCGGAATCATACGCATCTTCAATACCTGCATCTGAAGTTCCGAAGTGACAAAACTCATCCGCTTGGTGAGTTTGCCGAACTCTTCCTGGAAATCAGGACGTTCAGCTTCTCCCTGTTGCAGATCCTGATTGATCTGAATCATGCGGTTACGCTCCAGAACCAGCTCGCCAACCTGATTCATCAGATCATCAAGACGCTTTACATCAACCCTGACTGTGGAATTGTCCGAAAGATCATCACCCTTGGAATCGGCTGGCTTGGGTGGGGCAGGAGCTTTTTTGGGAGCAACGTCAGTCGCCGGCTTCGGAGCAGGAACAGGAGCCGGTTGAGGTTGGGACGGTGGTGTGGATTCGGGAACGGCCTCAGGAGCAGGAGCTACCTCGGGAGACGTCTGAGCATCAGGAACCGGAGTTTCAACTGACTGGGCTGGAGAGGTTTCCGAAACCGGCTGCACTGGCTCGGCAGCCTTCTGAGCGGCGCCGGCATTTTCCGACAGAAAAGGCAGCAGCTTGGCTATGGTGCCATCTATTTCACGTTCCTGAATATCACCGGCCTTGATATCGCCCACCAGCAGCTTGACAAGATCGGTGGCTTCAAGAATTACATCCATTATTTCCGGAGTAACAACCAGCTCCCCTTTTCGAAGACGATTGAGCACGTCTTCGGTCTTATGGGCAACTTTTACCAAGAGGTCGAAACCGAGAAAACTGGAAGCGCCCTTGATCGTGTGAATCGAACGAAAGATACGATTCATCAGTTCGGTATCGTCGGAAGCCTTCTCAAGTGTAATGAGATCGTCATCCAGCTTTTCAATCAACTCGGTCGTCTCGGTAAGAAATCCTTCCAGGAGTTCCTGGTCTTCGCAGTCAATTGGTGGCATGTCAGCTTGCTCCCGGATCTTTATTGTTTATTTTATCCAACAAATTACATACCGGAGAAAAATTTCTTCTCGTCACGGGAAAACATCATCTCCAGCTTCAACAACACCAGTAAACGCTCGGCCTGGTTGATGACACCGGCAATGCATTCCTGGTCGATACCCCCGGTAACCACTGCGGGTGAAGGTTGAATTTCGCTGCCGGAGATGCGGATCACCTCGGAAACGGCATCCACAATGAACCCCATCAACTCACCTTCAACATCCATAACCATGATCCTGGTCTGTTTGTCGTTTTCAGCCTCCATCAGACCGAATTTTTTTCTCATGGAAATTATCGGGATAACCTTGCCGCGCAGATTAATAACGCCTTCCACGTAGTGTGGAGTGTTGGGTACCCGCGTGACAACCGGCATGCGGATGATTTCGCGCACTTTAAGCACATCAACGCCGTATTCTTCCTGATCAAGATTGAAACTTACCAACTGGATGAGTTCGCCATGGGCATCGTCAGCCTTAACCGGCACGAGCGCGTCTTGCATTTGTCATTCCTCCCCGGACTGCATGATGAGTAGCCTGACTGCCAATACTGTAGCATGAATAGTAGTTTGAGAATTTAACATGCAAATCAATCTATATCAAGCAACATGAGTAAATAACCAAGCATATAATTCAAATGAATATTTATTGGTTCATTAAATTACCTCGAAGCACAGTCATTTTATTGACTTTTACAATAACAGGCGTATTATTGCCGGAAATACAGCCCTTGACATTGGATACTGCCTACCATGCATGCAAACAGTAGCATCCTCATAGCTGACAGCGACGTAAAAACCCGGGATCTGGTATCAGCTTTTTTGACATACCAGGGCTACAACATCGCCTGCCTGGAACACAACGCACCTTTTTTTGACACTGTCAAAAAACAGAATATTGACATTGTCATTACAGACATTGCCCATCTCAGCTCAATCGTTCCCGACTTCCTTGACCGGGTCGCCACCGTCAATCCGCTACTGGTAGTGATAGCATACGGAAACTCCGGCAATGGCACTAAAATCGACTCATGCGAGAACGTATTCACACTGCCGAAACCTCTCAACCTCGACGAACTTGAGAGCCTGGTCATGCGCGCACGCGAGTACCAGACCATGAAGTCTCTCGACACAGTATCAGGAGATGCGGACCAGCACCAGGCCCTCTCGCTGTCCATGATCGGTAAAAGCGCACCGATGCGCGAATTGTTCGGCCTGATAACCAAAGTAGCTGCATCAAATGCAACCGTATTAATACAAGGTGAGTCCGGAACCGGCAAGGAACTTGCAGCTCGTGCAATACATCAGTTGAGTACAAGAAACCGAAATAACTTTATTCCGGTTAACTGCGCGGCAATACCTGATGACCTCTTGGAGAGCGAACTTTTCGGGCACGTCAAGGGTTCCTTCACCGGCGCCTACGCCAATCGGGCCGGTCGATTCGAGATGGCCGACAAGGGGACGCTGTTCCTTGACGAGATCGGCGACATGAAGGCAAACCTGCAGGTCAAGCTGCTGCGCGTACTTCAAAACAGGGAGTTCGAGCCAGTAGGGGCGTCAAAATCACAAAAAGTGGACGTGCGCATCGTGGCCGCAACCAACAAAAACCTGGAAGAACAGGTGGCCAAACGCGACTTCCGGGAAGACCTCTACTACCGGCTGTCGGTAATACCTATCACGATACCGCCGTTAAGGGAACGGCGCGAAGACATACCTTTGCTGGTTCATACATTTCTGGCTCGCTTCAACTCCGACAAGCGCAATGCGCTGAAAGGCTTTTCACGTGAGGCAATGGAATTGCTTTGCAGCTATGATTGGCCCGGCAATGTCAGGGAACTGGAAAATCTTGTGGAGCGACTTGTAATTCTTAAAGGGAGCGGCTTCATAGCACCGGAAGACCTTCCCGAGAAATATCTGACAGGAAAACACTCTTCCCTGCCGCCAGTTACTGCACAACAATCGGACATCCAGCTGCCCGAGGGGGGCATTTGCATCAATTCAGCCGTTGACGAGTTTGAAAACCGCCTGATAATGCAGGCGCTGAACCGCACCGGAGGCAACAAGAAGGAAGCCGCACTGCTGCTCAACCTTAAACGTACCACGCTGATCGAAAAGCTGAAGAAGAAACATCTGGCTTTCGGCGAGGAATAAATATCATGTCAATTCATGGAACTAATAATCTTTCACTGCTGGCTTCACTTGCCCCTCTCCGTCAATCCAGCGGCAATCGGGAGGTTCAACAGGACCGCGGCTTTTCGGATCAGCTGGAAAGGGCCACTTCAGCGGAAACCCATGAAACCGTCGCCAGCGAGAAAGCCAGAGCAACGGCCGAATCACTGACCCTGCAGATGCTCCAGACATCGCTTTCGCTGTCCGGTGACGCTCAAGCCGACTCCACAGCGTTTCACTCTCTTAACAATCCGCTTTCATCCACCAGCGCCCTGATGCAGGCCTACCGTGCCAGCATGGCCGAAGCGGCGAATAATCCGGCCTCCACCTCCCTCCCGGCAATTTCGCAGCTTGACGACCTGCAGGCTGCTGCTCCACGGAGAGAGATCACATCTTCAAACCGCAACAGCGACTGGCTGGACCCGATCATAGCCAAGGCATCCAGACGCTACGGCGTAGATACCAGCCTGATCAAAGCTGTCATCAAGGCCGAGAGCAATTTCAATCCCCAGGCAGTCTCACACGCCGGAGCACGCGGCCTGATGCAGCTGATGCCGGCAACAGCCCGCTCATTGGGCGTCAACGACTCGTTTGATCCCGAACAGAATGTAATGGCCGGCACCCGTTTCCTGGGCGATCTTCTGCAGCGCTACAATGGCGACCTGGATTCGGCCCTGGCAGCCTACAACTGGGGACCGGGCAACGTGGACAAACGCCCGGACCGCCTGCCGCGCGAAACCCGCGACTACCTGGTCAAGGTTAAACAGCATTACTCTTCCTACAGCGCCTGATTCAAATCTCCATATTCCCCCATTCACTGCTTGCATCTCACTGATCCGAAGTGTAAAATCCAACACCATTTTTGACCCCCCACCACCAACGAGGACTCCCCATGGCTTCACTCTATATCGTTGGCACCGGCCCAGGAGCGATCGAACACCTGACCGATGCTGCCAGGCAGGCGATAGCGTCGTCTGAAACAATCATCGGCTACGATAACTACATCAAGCTGGTACGTCCACTGCTGGAAGGCAAGCAGGTTGTTTCCACCGGTATGATGCAGGAAGTCCAGCGTTGCCGCGAAGCCATACGCCGCGCTCGCTACGGAGAAACGGTTGCCCTGGTTTCGGGAGGCGACTCCGGAATCTACGGCATGGCCGGCCTGGTACTTGAACTGATCGAAATCGACACGCAAGAGGACCCAACCGCCTCCCAGCCTGTCGTCAGGGTGGTTCCGGGCATATCGGCGGTACAAGCCGCGGCGGCACTGCTGGGTGCGCCGCTGATGCACGATTTCGCAGTTATTTCATTATCCGACCTGCTGACTCCGTTGGATCTGATCAAGAGTAGAGTGGACGCGGCCGCGCGGGCTGATTTCGTGATTGCGCTATATAACCCGCGCAGCAAGAGTCGCCGAACCCAGATAGAGGAGGCGCGACGGATCATTCTTTCCCATCGCCCCGGCGGCACACCGGCCGGGATCGTTCGCAACGCCTGTCGGGAGGACGAATCAATCACGGTGACGACCCTTGATCAGCTGCTCGATCATGAAATCGACATGTCCAGCATCGTCCTGATCGGCAACAGCAGCAGCTTTGTGGACCATCAGGGACGCATCGTGACGCCTCGCGGCTATTCCGGTAAATATGGGACGAACGCACCACCGGAGACCTTGATCGAACAGGAACCGCTGCCGCAACCGGGAGCGCTGATGTTTTGCGGCACCGCCTCCGACGTGGGCAAATCGATCATCACCGCCGGTTTCTGCCGGTTGCTGCTCAAACGCGGCTTGACCGTCGCCCCCTTCAAATCGCAGAACATGTCGCTCAACTCGTACGTAACCCCCGAGGGGGGCGAGATCGGCCGGGCCCAGGCGGTCCAGGCCCAGGCCTGTGACATCAACCCGCATACGGACATGAACCCGGTGCTGCTCAAGCCGAACTCCGACACCGGTAGCCAGATCGTTATTCAAGGCCGGCCGGTTGCTAACATGTCCGTAACCGAATACGACGCCTATAAACCTACCGCCTTCGCCAAGGTTTGGGAGAGCTTCGATCGTCTCAGGCAGGCATACGAATTCATTGTGATCGAGGGAGCCGGCAGCATCGCCGAGATAAACCTGAGAGACAACGACATCGCCAATCTCAAAGTAGCCAAGATGGCCCGCTGTCCCGCCATATTGGTTGCGGATATCGATCGGGGAGGCGTGTTCGCCCAGATCGTGGGAACGATCGAATTGCTGGAACCGCTCGAACGTGCCTATATTCGCGGAATCATCATCAACAAGTTCCGTGGCGACCCGTCGATTCTGGCACCCGGCATTGATTTCATCCAAGAGCGGACCGGAATACCGGTATTGGGAGTGCTGCCCTGGTTCACGGACCTGAATCTGCCGGCGGAGGACAGTGTGGCCCTGACCCACCAGTCCAAAGTCGTCAATATCATGACCGGACATAAAAAGATCCATATCGGTGTGCTCAAGCTGCCACGCATCTCGAACTTCACCGATTTCGATCCGCTGATGACCGAACCTGATGTGCGCCTCAGCTATGTCGAGGTCCCGGAGCATCTGCACAACCTCGATATCCTGATTATTCCGGGCAGCAAATCAACCATCGCCGACCTGTATTTCCTGATGGAACGTGGACTGTTCGATGAAATCAAGAATTTCAAGGGACACGTCATCGGTATATGCGGAGGGTTTCAAATCCTGGGCACACGGATACTGGATCCGCACAACGTTGAATCTTCGATCACGGATGCCCAGGGGCTCGACCTGCTTCCGGGAGAAACCGAGCTTCTGCCCGGGAAGGAAACCCATCAGGCCCTGGCCTATCTGAATGAGGCAGGACTGGTAATCGCGCCGGAATGCAACGGTGTCATGACCGGCTATGAAATCCATATGGGCAGGACAACCCTGGGAAGCGACATCAGGCCATTCGCCAGGATTTTCCGTCGCGGCGAAGTCTCCGTATCCGTCGAGGATGGCGCCGTATCTACGGATGGACGCATCTTCGGCACCTATCTGCATGGCATTTTCGAGAATACCCGCTTCCGTGAGATCTACCTGAACCGTATTCGACTCGAAAAAGGTATGCCGCTACGTCGGGGCACCCAGAAACAACCGCTGCATGACCCGTTTGACCAGCTTGCCGAGCAGCTTGAAAAGCATCTGGATCTGCCGAAACTACTCAACATCTGCGGACTGGCAAGTGACCCAACCTGACCCGCTGGTCATCACACTGGCCCTGCTGCTTGATCTGATCATCGGCGACCCGCGCTGGTTGCCCCATCCGGTCGTGATGATCGGGCATATGATTCAGACGCTTGAAAAATGGCTGCGACGTCCATGGTTCGACCTGCGCAACGCGGGTATTCTGTTGTTGTTGTTCACCGTGACCGGTGCTGCCGCGGCAACCTGGGCTATATTATTCCTGCTGGATGTGCTGGTTCCGCTGGCCGGGTTTCTCGGAGCCGTGCTGATCTCATCCACCTGCTTGGCCGCCCGCTCGCTTCACGTTGAATCGGCCCGGGTCGCGACCGCAATGGCCGCCGGCGACCTGCAGAGCGCACGTCACTATCTTGCGTGGATAGTCGGGCGTGACACGGACCAGCTGGAAGAGGCCGATATCTGGCGGGCGTTGGTTGAAACCGTCGCCGAAAACAGCTCGGATGGCATCATAGCTCCGCTATTCTGGCTGACGGCCGGTGGACCGGTCGCTGCAATGGCCTACAAGGCGGTCAGCACGTTGGACTCGATGGTCGGTTACAAGAACGAGCGTTACCTGCGATTCGGTTGGGCCTCGGCCCGCATGGACGACCTGCTGAACTTCATCCCGGCCCGCCTGACCGCCATGCTGCTGATCATTGCCGCTCCATTGACCGGCCGTTCGGCAACCAACGCCCTCCGGATCACGTTGCGCGATCGGCTCAACCATCCTTCTCCGAACAGCGGCCACCCGGAAGCCGCGTCTGCCGGAGCCCTGGGAATCAGGCTGGGAGGGGCGGCCACCTACGGCGGAGCACCCTCATGGAAAGAACACATCGGCGACCCGCTGCTGCCGCTTGACGAAAAGGCCTATCACGGTATGATCAAACTGATGTATACATCAACTCTGCTGATGGCGATCCTGTGCATAACTGCCGCCTTCCTGCTGCGAGGGATTCATGCCCCATTCCTATGACCACGGCGGAAACATATTCACGGCGGCCCGTTCCCTTGGTGTCGCTCCCGAAGCCGTGACCGACTTTTCAGCCAGCATCAATCCGCTCGGCATGTCACCAATGACGCGCAAGGCGCTGATCTGTTCGCTGGACAGCCTGGTGCATTACCCGGACAGCAACCATATCGAGCTGAAACAGGCGCTGGCCCGCTATCACAACCTGTCGCCAGGCAACTTTGTCATAGCCAACGGCTCCACCGAGTTGATCTATCACCTGCCGGCCATGCTGCCCGGCAAAAAGGCGTTGATAATTTCGCCCTCTTTCAGCGAATATGTCCGTGCCCTGAATCAACACCACTGGGAGATCCAGCACTTTATTCTGACTCCGGAAAGCAATTTCTCGATCGACACAGACAAGCTGCAAAAAGCGCTGGCCGACGACATAGATGTCCTCTATCTCTGCAATCCCGGCAACCCCAACGGCACCCTCCACAACCAGCGGGTGGTTGAACATATCTACAGTCTCTGCCTTTCCGCAGGAACTTTTCTGGTTCTGGATGAAGCCTTCATGGATTTTTGCGAGGAAACCTCGGCCAAGCGTCTCGTGGTGCATAGCGACAATGCAATTGTGCTCCGTTCAATGACCAAATTCTTCGGCATCCCCGGACTGCGCCTTGGATATGCGATCGGCAACGCCACGCTGACCGGGCATCTCGATGCCATGGGCGGCCCCTGGAGCGTAAACAGCCTGGCGCTGGCTGCTGGAACGGCTGCCCTGCAGGACAGCGAGCACAACCGGGACACGCTTGAATTCATTCGCCAGGAGCGCCGCAGCCTGTTCCAGAAACTGGAGCAGTTTCCACAGTTCAGGGTCTACCCTTCCAATGTCAATTACCTGTTGGTAGAAATCAGGGACGGCATCACCGCCAGGGAACTCAGGGAGCGACTGCTGCATCAACGCATTCTGATCCGCGACTGCAGCAGCTTCATGGGACTTTCGGAGCGATTTTTTCGGGTTGCGGTTCGCAGCACTGAGGATAATCAGCGACTGCTGGAGTGCTTGAAAAGAGTCTTCAAATAAATCCTAACCCTGGCAGACACATCAAATCTCCAGTTTATACCCGACCCCATACACGGAATGAATCAACTCCTCGTCCGGAACCGCGCCGGCAATTTTCTTGCGCAGTTTTTTGATGTGGCTGTCGATGGTGCGGTCAGCCACGATCCGTTCGTCCGGGTAGATGTGATCCATCAGCTGCTGCCGTCCGTAGATACGCCCCGGATTGGCGGCCAGAAACTGCAGCAACTTGAACTCAACCGCGGTCAGATCCATATCGCGACCATTGAAGGAGGCCAGGTAGCGGGATTCATCGAGAATCAGGCCGGCAGCCCTGGTCGTAGCACCGTTGCCGGCCCTGCGCAGGACCGCTCTGACCCTGGCCACCACCTCTCGCGGACTGAACGGCTTGCAGATATAATCGTCGGCTCCCATTTCCAGGCCGAGCAATCGGTCGATTTCTTCGATCCGCGCCGTGGTCATGATGATCGGTACCGTTGAAAAGGAACGAATTTCCTTGCAAATATCCAGCCCCCCCTTGCCGGGAAGCATCAGGTCCAGCAGGATCAGCTCCGGGTTATGCTCCCGCACCCATTCCGCAACGATTGAGCCTTCCTCCAGGCAGCTGGTGCTGAAACCGGCCTGCTGCAGGTAATCCGCCATCACAGCGGCCAGTTTCCTCTCGTCCTCGACAATCAAGATTTTTCCGTTCATCGGCTGCTCCCCGCCAGTGGCAGTATCATCCTGATCCAGACACCGCCAAACTGCGACTGATGTGCTGATATACTCCCGCCGTGGGCTTCGACAATGTTGCGACAAATCGCCAGTCCCAGCCCGGCGCCGCCGGTCGCGCGACTTCGTGAGGACTCCACCCGGTACAGGCGTTCGAAGAGCCTGCCCATCTCCGACTCACTAACTCCGGGAGCTGTATCCTGAAAATCTATGATGGCGTTTCCGGCATCATATTGCAGCGACACAAGCAGACGCCCCCCGGCATCGGTATAATTCAAGGAATTATCCAGCAGGTTGCCGAAGAGCTGTCGCAACCGTTCGGAATCACCGAAAAGGCCGGCAACAGCTTCCTTGGGCAGATCCTCTTCCAGCATGATTCCCTTGGCCGTAAACTCTGGCCGGTGGGCGGCCACCGTTTCCGTCAGCAGGGCTGCCGGGTCCAGCTCTTCTTTTCGATAGGTAAGCGCCCCTACGTCGGAAATCGAGAGCTGATAGAGGTCGTCAACCAGCCTTCCGAGTCGCACGGTTTCCACATGCAGCGAATGAATCGCATCCCGGCTGGGTTGGCGGATACCGTCCTGCAGCGCCTCGATTTCGCCCCTCAGAATGGCCAGTGGAGTCCGCAGCTCGTGTGAAATATCAGCAACCCACTGACGCCTGGCCTGCTCGTTTTTTTCCAGCGCATGCGCCAGGGCATTAAAATCATTTGCAAACTGCCCCAGTTCGTCATTTGAGCCCCCCGTAACCCTGACCGAGAACCCGCCCGCCGCCAACTGGTGAGTCGCCTCGGTCAACTTGCGGAGCGGCCTGACCAGCCGCCTGGCCAACAGCAGCGACAATCCGGCAGCCAGCAGCACGACAACCCCCGCCACCAGAACGAACGCCAACCTCTGCTCCTTCAAAAATCGCTGTTGCGGTGCATCGGAAATCTTCGTTCTCGGCAGAAGCCCCAGGTATCCGGCAATCGCCCCATGATATCTGAGCGGTGTAGCTTCGCTGCCGACCGGTACTTCAACCTGGCTTATCAGCACTTTTCCATCCCGGTCCAATAGAAACAGGCGCTGATCAAAGTGACGGGCAAGATGTGGCGGCAATAGTCCGTGTCTAAGTTCCTTTACACCACCGGCCGATTCCGGCGGAAGTCCATCCTGCACTCCGTCCGGCGGTGGCGGCCCTTCTATCGGAAGTGAAGCCATCACCAATTGCCTCCAGCGTTGTGGGTTAAGACGCAGTTTTTCCCAGCCCTGCTCGTTCCGGTAGTTTTCCTCCAGTTTGCCGGCCAAACGGGAAAGACCGGTTTTTTCGACCGAATTGACATATTTAAGGAACCCGCGCCCAAGGCTCCACTGCATGATCAGAGCTGAACTTACAACCGCCAGCCCGGCCGCGGCCACGATCGCCAGGAACAGTTTATGGGTTACACCGATTTTCATGAATACTCCCAATCAGAAATCTGATTCAGATTTATTTCTATCACAATTGAACCGTCCAAAAAAACTTCCAATCCGGCCTCTCTCAAATTTCCTCATTTCTTCCTCATTTCTTCATCATTATCCACGCAACCCTGGTTGCACCGCAACCAGGGTTGCGGTTACTCATTCTTCACCGGCATTACCCTGCCTATGCTACGGCACTCCCCAAAAGAGCTCACTAAATTATCGCATATTAATCAGTACATTAACCAAGGCCAAGCAATATTCAGTCAATCTAGCGTTCACTCACCAGCAGTCACGAAATCCATGTCACAACACCAGCACCGGCTGAATCATGGCAACCATGGTTGTCACATACCCGGTTCGCCCCGTTTTTACAGATTTTCCAAAATATACATTAATATCTGTTGGTTATATTTTTTTTACAATTTCGGCATACCAGTTGCTCAACAGGAATGCAGATGCAGCGTACACAAGAGCTACGATTTGTACATGATCAGGAGTTACGGATACTGCTGTAAGAATTATGAAAAACGGTTTCTAGCCGGAAAGGAGGATATTCGAAAGGGGTTTCCCCTGGGTGTGTAGTACGGTGGCTGGGATCGGCTCAGCTCACTGATAAAAAGGTGTCGTAGTGAATCAACCTCAACCAAACAAAAGGAGAACGTATGTCGAGAACAAAAGTTGCCACGAAGTTGAGTGCCTTGCTGGGCGTATCACTGTTTGTTGCTGCCGTTTCTGCCAATGCCGGAACCATCACCGGCTGGGACATGAGTAACGCTACCGTCGCGCCTCCGCCCTACACAGAATTTGTAAAATACAGAAGCACCCTCTACACCAGCACGGCCAAGACTGCTACCAACGGTTATATCGGCTGGGAAGAGTCGGATGTCACCGCGCCCGGCATGAAGATTGTCAACAAGGACGATGTCACCGGTCTCAAGTGCATCATGACCACCGGCATCAACCCCTATGACTTCTCCACCAAGATGTGCTCAGACCCGCTGCAATCCAGCAAGCGCTGGAAAGTCGGCGGGGTCAATGGCCAGCCGATCGACGTATACTTCTCCGTTGCAACTGATACGCTCACCACCGTATACAACTCAATGCAGAAGCTGACTGACAATGACGGCAGAAAGTGGAAAGGCTTTAAAGCTGAACTGGGCTTCATGGTTAACGGAGTGTTCACAAAATCCACGGCTCTGGACGGCCTCGGATTCTCCGCCAAAACAGGTAAGTATTTCACCACGACCACTTCTGCGCTTCAGTCCGCAGAGACTCTATCGGCTCTCTTTGCCCAGGGACTGGCCGGACCAGCCGATGCAAATCATCCGACTACCGGCTATTTTGATCCGATCAACCGCTTCAGCTACTTCCTCAATGCAACCGAAGACACGATCGATTCCGGCCTGATCACTTCCAACTACTTTGCCCTGTTCGGCGACTGGAACAACCTGTCCGGCGTACCTGCTGCCTATTATTATGACGACGATGCCAATCCCAACACCGACAACACCCTGATGGCCAACTGCGACGGCACCTTCACGGTCACCGACCCGATTACGTACACTGGCTACTGCAACGGCACCTGGGTAACCTACCGCAGCCAGGCCGGCCTGGATGCCAATGGTGTTGCCTATCCTTCCGACGGCGTCAAGAAGCCGGTTCCGGCCGACATATTGGCTGCCTGGCAGTCCAACTACCTTTACACGAATGCCCCGCTTGAAGACTTGGCCAACCTGGGACTTAACTACTACATCACGGTTAACAAGCTGAACTCCAAGTGGAAAACTCCGAACCAGTTCGTACTGCGCTTCACACCGAAGTACTGATTCGAGCTCGGACAACGGAATCGGATGCGCCGGCATACCCCGGTTGCGTCAAGATCAGTACATGCCGGTAATGTAACATACTTGTAGAGCATCAACCGCGGGGGGAGCGCCAGCTCCCCCCGATTATTTATTTGTACTCCGCAGGATTCCGACCTTTCGCAAACTTCCTTATTTGTTCCTGATTTCTTACATATTGTATCCACACTCTCCTGATAATCCTTACTACAGACCAGCGCTGAAAGTCCGGGAATATCGATTATCAAGAAAAGGAGATGATATGAAATTAAAACTGATGACTGCAATTGTATTAACGTCGGCATTGCTGGGAGGCGGCGCCGGAGCAGTACTGGCGGGATTTGAGCCGATGGGGTTGGGATTTGCCCCTCCACCGTACGGCCCGGAGCCAAGGAACGGACAGTTTGATGGGCACATGGCAAAGATACTCAAACTGAGCACCCAACAGCAGCAACTGATCAAGGAGATTCTTGACGCGGAAATGTTACAGATCAAACCTCTTTTGGACAAGATGCATGAAAGCAGACAACTGTTGATGCAGGCGGCCGATGCGCTGGTCTTTGACGAGGCTGTAGTTCGGGAAATTGCCGCAGGTCAGGCCAAAATTGAAACGGAATTGATTGTATCCCGCATCAGCGTCAGAAATCAGATTAATAATCTGCTGACAGCTGAACAGCGTGAACTGGAAAAAAGTCTCAGGCCGGAAGGAAGGCAGGCAGAAGGGAGGTGATACGGATAGAGAGGGACCAAATCCATACAGAAAGGAGCGATTGAATCAATATTCACAATATAAGCCGGAACAACAAGCAACCAGGCACTCAAGGCAATCACTTCGCATATGAATAAGGGGAAACCTCGCGGTATCCCCTTATCACTCATTCTCTCCACCCTGCCGTCAGCATCAAGGGCCTCCAGCGAGTTCCTTAACGGTGGGAATCAGTATGCTGTTTCAGGCAAACCTGCGTACGGAAGGCAGCACACCACAGCAGGGAGCGACCCCCTTTTTGTTTAACATTCCGCCCGGGCACTGCAACCGGCGTACAGGGTAGAGAGAACATCCAGCTGGTCAAATTATTACACCTATCCAATAAACATTTCAAGCCTTTTGTATACGGTGAATTAACAATAACCAAGGAATTTTGTTAACTGCTTGATTTCGCACATCAGTTGCTCAAAGCCGGGGAAAGTCAGCGATTGCGGCCCGTCGGAAAGGGCCTTTTCAGGCTCCGGATGCACTTCCACCAGCACACCATCCGCGCCCGACACCAGGGCGGCCTTGGCCATCGGGGAGACCAGTGATCGTTTCCCGGTGGCGTGTGAAGGATCGACCATGATCGGCAAATGCGACATCTCCTTGATCAACGGCACCACCGAAAGGTCAAGGGTATTACGGGTTGCGGTCTCGTATGTGCGGATACCGCGCTCACAGAGGATTACCTGCTCATTCCCCTCGGCCAGGATGTATTCGGCCGCTGCCAGAAATTCCTCCACCGTGGCGCTCATGCCGCGCTTCAGCAGCACCGGCTTGCGAATCTTGCCCAGTTCCCTCAGCAGGTCGAAGTTCTGCATGTTGCGCGCCCCCACCTGCAGCAGGTCGGCGTATTCAGCCACCAGGCCGACGTTGTCCGGACTCATCACCTCGGTCACGATCGGCAGGCCGCTTTCCTTGCCGGCCTTGGCCAGAAGCTTGAGACCCTCTTCACGCAGTCCCTGAAAGCAATGCGGCCCGGTGCGCGGCTTGAATGCACCGCCCCGCAACATGTCACCCCCGCACTTCCTGACAAACAGCGCGGTCTTGATGATCTGTTCTTCACTCTCAACGGCGCAGGGACCGCCGACAACGACCGGACGACAGCCCTGGCCGACCTTGATGCCGGCCACATCGACTATGGTATTCTCGGGATGAAAATCACGCGAAACCAGCTTGTACGGTTTGGAAACGTGGATCACCCGCTGTACGCCGGGCAGGTCCAGAATTTTGGTGTCATCGACATAGCCGTGATTGCCCAGCACACCAATCGCGGTTCGTTCGCTGCCCGGGATCGGTTCGGCCCTGAATCCCATCTCTCTGACAATTTCGGATACGGCATCAACATCCGACTGACTGGCGGAATGGTTCATAACTATCAGCATTTGATATCTCCTACTCGTGACGTTCCGATATTTTCTGCAACTTGTCCATCTGATGCACAACCACGCGGTTGCCCTGCACCTCGATAATACCCTCTTCCTTCAACTTTTTGAATGTACGAGAAATGGTTTCGCTGGCGGTGCCGAGCCGGGAGGCCAATTCGCCTTTCTTGATGCCGAGGTCGATATAGGTTATGCCGCCAAAGCTGGTCGAACTTTCCGCGGCACGCCGCACCAGGAAAGAAGCCAGCCGGGAAGTTACATCGGCAAACGACAGTTCTTCGATCTGACGGACGAACTGGCGCAGCATCAGTGATAGCGAGACGACCAGGTTCAGGGCAAAGTTCGGATTGCGCCCCATCAGCTCCATGAAGCCCTGGCGCGGCAGGTAAAGCACTTCGCCGGATTCCATGGCGCGGGCCTCGGCCGGGTATCTGCCGTCGCCGAAGAAAGCCGCCTCGGCAAAGGTTTCACGCGGTTTTACAAAATGCAGCACCTTCTCACGTCCGTCAGTTGACATCCGGCACAACTTGATGCTACCGGACAGGAGCAGGTAGAAACCGGTCGCCTCGTCCCCCTCGCTGAAGAGGGTTTCACCCTTCCGGAAGGAACGGCGCACGGTAATAGCGGCCAGTTCGGAAAGGTCCGCGTCCTTGAGACCGGAGAAGAGCAGCGGTTTTTTAAGTTGTTCGATCAGTTCCATAGGATCACACCATTTTAACCACAGAGGACACAGAGCTCACAGAGGCAAACGAAGCACTCACATTACGTCCCAAGTCGTATAGATAAAGATGGTAGTATGCAGAATCTCTGTGTCCTCTGTGAACTCTGTGGCAATGTTTTAGTTTTTATTTAAAAAGCCCATAATTTTCTCCGCCACCTGCGGCGAAGTGAAACCGAACTGCTCCGCCAGCACCTTGTCCGGTGCCGATGCGCCGAAGTGCTCAATACCGATGAACAGGCCGTCGCAACCGATCAGGCGCCCCCACGACTCTCCCCGTCCCGCCTCGAAGGCCACACGCGGCACGCCGGCCGGGAGCAGTTGATTGCGGTACTCCGCCGGCTGCGCAACAAAGCTCTCCAGGCAGGGCACCGAAACGATCCTGGCCTTGATGCCCCTGTCAGCAAGTATTGCAGCGGCCTCAACTGCCACATGCACTTCCGAACCGCTGGCCATCACCACCACATCCGCTGTCCCTGCCGGTGTCGAGACCAGGTAACCACCCTTGAGCGCATCTTCTGCGACGAATTCAGCCGGGCGGTCTATCACCGGCAGTTTCTGGCGGGTCAGGATCAAAGCGGTCGGACCGCTGTACTTCAACGCGGCCACCCAGGCCATGGCGGTTTCAACACCATCGGCCGGACGCAGCACCTGCAGCCCCGGGATCATGCGCAGCGAAGCGACATGCTCGATCGGCTGGTGGGTCGGGCCGTCCTCGCCCACGAAGAAGGAATCGTGGGTAAAAATATAGAGCGACTGCAGCTTCATCAGCGCCGAGAGGCGCACCGCCGGGCGGCAGTAATCCGAAAAGACCAGGAAGGTGGCGCCGTAGGGGATGAAACAACCGTAAAGTGCCATGCCGTTGACCACCGCGCCCATGGCATGTTCACGGATGCCGAAATGCAGGTTGCGACCACCGAAAGCGCCGGCCTGAACCGAAGGAGAACCTTTGATGTCGCTGTTGTTGGAGGGGGCCAGATCGGCCGATCCGCCTACCAGCGAGGGCACCAGGGCAGCCACTTTCTGCAGGACCGAACCGGACAGGGCGCGGGTGGCGCCATCCTTGCCGGCCACGACCGACAGCAGTTCCTCGCCGAGGTTGGCCGGAAGGCGCTTGTGCCACATGCCATCCCACAGCTTGGCTTTCTCGGGATTGGCGGCATGCCAGACTTCAAAACCGCGCTGCCAGGCGGCATAGCGCTGCTTCAGCTCATCGATCCGCTGCTGACAGGTGTCTCGCACCTCCTGCGGAATTTCGAACGGGCCATACTGCCATCCCAGGTTAGCGCGGGTGGCGGCGATTTCCTCGCTGCCCAGCGGAGAACCGTGGGCGCCGGAGGAACCCTGCTTGGCCGGACTGCCGTAGGCAATATGGGTGGTAGCGATAATCAGCGAGGGGCGTTCCTTCTCGGCTTTTGCAGCGGCAATCGCTCCGGTGATCTGGGCATAATCATGACCGTCGATCTTGAGCACATGCCAACCGGCGGCGATAAAACGGGCCTCCACGTCCTCGGACCAGGCCAGATCGGTTTTGCCCTCGATGGTTATGCTGTTGCTGTCATAAATGTAGACCAGGTTGCCAAGCTTGAGATGGCCGGCCAGCGCGGCAGCCTCATAGCTGATACCCTCCTGCAGGCAACCGTCTCCCGCCATCGCATAGATCGTATGGCTGACCGGGCTGAAATCGGCTGTATTGAAGCGTTCGGCCGCCATTTTGGAAGCGATTGCCATACCGACTCCATTGGCAAAGCCCTGCCCCAGGGGACCGGTGGTTACCTCGACTCCCACGGTGTGGCCGTATTCCGGATGGCCGGGAGTCTTGCTGCCCCACTGACGGAAGTTTTTCAATTCATCCATCGACAGGTCATAACCGAACAGGTGTAAAAGCGAATAGAGCAGCATCGAGCCATGTCCGGCGGACAGGATAAAGCGATCGCGATTGGGCCAGCTGGGATCTTCCGGGTTGAAGGAAAGAAAGTTGCCCCACAGGGCGGCGGCACAGTCGGCTGCCCCCATCGGGAGGCCGGGGTGGCCGGAATTGGCCTTGTCAACCGCATCTGCGGAGATCAAACGGATCGCGTCGGCGCACTGGCGCGACTTTTCTGCCGGAATCATGATGTGCTGCATTTTTTTTCCTTTCAGACTGCCTATGTAAAGTGATTAAAACCCTTGTTCTGCAGAGCATGGGGAGATCCATCGGCATGGATCACCGCCACCCCCGGCAAGCTTGTTACTATACCAACAGGCGTTGCCTCTACGCCACATTTTTTCATACATTCGATGATTTTTTCCCGATTTAGCTGAGAAACGGTGAAGCAAAGTTCATAATCTTCTCCCCCGGCCAGAGGCAGTTGGTAAGGGACTTCATCAGACATTTCCGCTGAGCTGAGGAACGCCGCTGAAAGCGGAAGATCCTGCAGACGAATACAACCTCCGACCCCGGACTGGTCGGCAATATGGCCGAAATCGGCCAGAATACCATCGCTGATATCGATCATAGAGCTGGCCAGTCCGGATTCGGCAAGTGCCAGGCCGGCGCTAACGCGCGGCGACGGGTCAAGCAAGCGGGAGATCAGGTAGTCGTGCCATTCGGCTCCGCCCAGGGGACTTGATGGAGTCAAGGCTAAACCCGGTGGCTGAGCCGAGCCGAAGTCCAACAGTTTCAAACCCAGCGCGGCATCACCCAACGTGCCGGTCACCCAGATTTCGTCTCCGGACTGTGCCCCGCAACGGCGCAGGATCAGATCGGGTAGCTGCTCACCCATGATCGTGACCGAAATCACCAGGCCGGCGCGGGATGAGCAGGTATCGCCGCCGATCAGCGTCACGCCGTGCTCTGCCGCCATCGACAGGAATCCGCGAGTGAACTCATCGATAAAATCAAGCGGAAGATCACCGGGAATCGCCAGAGAAAGCAGCGCCCAGCGCGGTATCGCGCCCATCGCGGCGATGTCGGAAATGCTGACCGCCAGCGATTTGCGTCCCAGGCGGTAGGGATCGTGCCAACCGCGACGGAAATGAACATCCTCCAGCAGCATGTCGGTGGATGTAAGAAGCTGCATACCGGGAGTGAGTGCGGTAACGGCGGCATCATCGCCGATGCCGGTCACGACGCCATCCGCAGTCGAAACGCCGGCGGCAATGCGCGAGATCAGGCCGAATTCGCCCAGTGTGGAGAGGTTTTGTGAATTATCCATGGATATCAGTAGTGTCCCAACGTTGAATGTAGGATGAGCCGTAATAGACCGTTTATTCTGAGAGAAAGAGGCATCATGCCATTAAACGACTTGAAATTTTTCCGGAGGTCCAGCCATCTTCGCACAGCAAAGTGCGGAGGGGTGAACCATGTATACCGGCAAGCTTGTTTTCTCTCAGGTGATGGAGCATCTGCCGCTCCACGTTTTTCATCAATGCGTCGATCGCTACAATGGCAACTTCAAGATCAAGGAGTTTACTTGTCTCGATCAGTATCTCTGCATGGCCTTTGCTCAACTGACATATCGCGAGAGCCTACGGGACATCGAATCATGCCTGCGAGCCCAGAAGAACAAGCTCTATCACATGGGCATCCGCTCGTCTGTTTCCCGCAACAACTTGTCAAACGCCAACAAGGTCAGAGACTGGCGCATCTACGCCGACCTTGCCTACTCCTTGATTCAGACGGCACGCAATCTCTACGTGAACGAGAGCTTCGGTCTGGAACTGGAAAACACCGTCTACGCCCTGGATGCCACCACCATCGACTTGTGCCTCTCCATGTTTCCATGGGCCAACTTCCGCAAGACCAAAGGTGCCATCAAGTTGCACACCCTGCTGGACCTACGGGGCAGTATCCCAACTTTCATCCATATCTCCGACGGCAAACTGCACGAGGTAAACACTCTGGACATAGTGCCACTGGAGGCGGGAGCCTTCTATGTCATGGATCGGGGCTACTTGGACTTCAAGCGCCTGTACACGATTACCCAGTCATCAGCGTTCTTTGTGATCAGAGCCAAATCCAATCTCAAATGCCGGCGGGTCTATTCCCATCAGGTGGACAAGGAAACCGGCCTACTCTGCGATCAATCGGTACAACTCACCGGCTTCTATCAAGCCAAGGACTATCCGGACAAACTGCGCCGGGTGAAGTATCACGACGCCGAGAACGACCGAACCTTGGTATTTCTGACCAACAATTTTACGTTACCGGCCTTGACCATTGCCGAACTGTATCGCTGCCGCTGGCAGGTGGAGCTCTTCTTCCGCTGGATCAAGCAGAACCTGCGGATCAAAACTTTCTATGGCACCTCGGAGAACGCAGTCAAGGCTCAAATCTGGATTGCAGTGTCAATCTATGTGCTCGTTGCCATCATGAAGAAGCGGCTCAAAATCGAGGCCAGTCTCTACACAATTCTACAGGTCTTGAGCGTGACCATCTTCGAGCGAATGCCCTTGATACAGGCACTTACAGATTCAGATTACAAAAGAGATATGGACGAATATAATAACCAGCTGTTTTTATTCAACTAAACGTTGGGACACTACTGCATGGATATGATGATCTATAAGCGAAAGTAAAAGCATCACACCATACTAATTCACACGGGTCCATGTCAACTGTTGTCACCTGTGAGCAGGTGTTGGCTATCATGCTTTTGAACCGTCTCCCTGAATCACTCCGGTAACACGGCAAAAGGGGTATGACTGCACAATTGCAGATCATACCCCTTCACATTGAAACAAAGCAGGCAGAGCATCCGCCTGTCAGGCCGGGGTCACTTTTTAGGCTTCACCGGCTTTTTGGCAATTTCGACCTCTTTCGCTTTTTCCCCGGATTTTTTCGAAGTTGCGATAGCTGTCGGCGGAAACTTTTCCAACGCCAGTTTCAGCACTTCATTGACCTCCGAGACCGGCACGATCCTGACCTTCTTCAGAATTTCGGCCGGGATATCCTCCAGATCCTTTTTGTTCTGTTCCGGGATAATCACCAAGCGCATCCTAGAGCGAACGGCAGCCAGGATCTTTTCCTTCAAACCGCCGATCGGCAGCACCTTGCCACGCAGCGTCACCTCTCCGGTCATCGCCACATCCCGTTTGACCGGAATACGGCAGAGGATCGAGACAAGCGCCGTGGTCATGGCCACACCGGCCGAAGGGCCGTCCTTGGGAATTGCGCCGGCCGGGACGTGGACGTGGATCTCGTTTTCCTGGAATATTTCCGGTTTCAGCCCCATGGTTTCAGCATGGGCGCGAATATAGGACTGGGCAGCCTGCACCGATTCCTTCATCACGTCCCCCAACTGGCCGGTCAGGGTCAGACCGGCCTTGCCGCTCATCAGCGTGGCCTCGATGTGCAGTATTTCGCCTCCAACCGGAGTCCAGGCCAGACCGTTGACAACCCCGATCTCGTTCTTGTCCAGATCCTCCTCGCGCACGTACTTGGGCGCGCCCAGATAGGTATGCAGACTCTTGGCGGTGATCCTGGTCATCCGAGTGTTACCTTCGGCCACCTTGCGGGCCACCTTGCGGCAGATCTTGCCGATTTCACGCTCCAGGTTGCGCAGGCCGGCTTCGCGGGTGTACTTGGAAACAATCTCACTGATCGCTTCGTCATCGAAACTGATGTGTTTGGGCTTGAGACCATTTTCAGTGGTCTGGCGCGGCACCAGATAGCGCTTGGCGATCTCCAGTTTTTCCTCTTCGGTATAACCGGCCAGGTTGATCACCTCCATCCGGTCGCGCAGCGCGGACGGGATTGGGTCCAACTGGTTGGCGGTGGCAACGAACATCACGTTGGAGAGGTTGAAGGGCTGGTTGATGTAGTGGTCGGAGAATGAATGGTTCTGCTCCGGGTCCAGCACCTCCAGCAGCGCCGAGGAGGGATCCCCCTTGTAGTCGTAGCCCAGCTTGTCCAGTTCGTCCAGCATGAAGACCGGATTGTTGGCGCCGGCCTGCTTCATCCCCTGCAGGATGCGCCCCGGCAGAGCACCGATGTAGGTGCGGCGGTGACCGCGAATCTCGGCCTCGTCGCGAACGCCGCCCAGCGAAATGCGCACGAACTTGCGATTCATGGCGCGGGCGATCGACTTGCCCAACGAGGTCTTGCCGACCCCCGGGGGGCCGACGAAACAGAGGATCGGCCCTTTCATCTTCTTCTTCAGTTTGCGGACGGCCAGAAATTCAAGGATACGCTCCTTGATCTTGTCCAGATAGAAGTGGTCGTCGTCGAGGATCTTCTTGGCGCGGATGATGTCCAGACTGTCACGGGTTGATTTGCTCCAGGGGAGCTCGACCATCCAGTCCAGATAGGTGCGGATAATACCGGCCTCGCCGGCGTCCGGATGCATGTTTTCGAGACGTCCCAGCTGTTTGAGCGCCTCTTTCTGCACCGCCTCCGGCATTTTGGCGGACTCGATCGCCTTCCTGATCTCGGCCAACTCCTCCTTGCCTTCGTTATCTCCCAGCTCGCTCTGGATCGCCTTCATCTGCTCACGCAGATAATATTCCTTGTGATTTTTGCCCATCTCGTCGCGGGCGGCGCTCTGAATCTTGGCCTGCACACTCAGCAACTCGACTTCACGATTCAGGAACTCGTTAACCTTGGTCAGGCGCACGATCGGGTCGTTAATTTCCAGCAACTGCTGGGAATCAGCGACCTTCAGCCCCAGGTTGCTGGATATCAGGTCAGCCATGCTGCCCGGGTCCTGAATATTCTCCAGAATCACCATCACTTCCGGCGAAACCTGCTTGCCCAGCTCCATCACCTTGGTCAGCTGTTCCCGCACGGTGCGAATCAGCGCCTCGACTTCCAGGGAGATGTCTCCCAACGGAATATCATTCTGGCGCTCCGCATGCACCGTATAAAACGGAGTTGAGGTGATATATTCGGTGATTCTGGCCTTGGCCAGACCCTGAACAAGAATCTTCACGCGGCCGTCCGGCAGCTTGAGCATTCTCATGATCATGGCGACCGTGCCGACTTCGTAGATTTTTTCAGGTGGCGGATCCTCATCACCGATATCGTGCTGGGTGGCCAGAAGAATCATCCTGTCGCCGGCCAGCGCGCTGTCAACCGCCTTGACCGACATCTCACGCCCCACGAACAGCGGGATGATCATGAAGGGATAGACCACCACGTCCCGGATCGGCAGCAGAGGCAATACATCGGGGATTTTCAGTTCCTCCGAATTCTGCTCGGTTTCGTTCTCAATTTCGATCAATCTGGAATCTCCTTTATCGGCACCAGCCGTTCCCCGCTTTTTGGGCAGACCACCCGCAGCACCCCCCGGCGATATTCCGCACTGACAGCGCAGAGATCTATATTGCCAGGGACAAGCACCGCGTGATGAAAGCGGCCGTGGCTGCGTTCGACACAAATAAATTTACCCTCGTTCTGCTCCCGTGGCCTGCTGGCCTCCAGGACCATAGTCAACCCGCACATTTTTATACTTATACAGTCCAGGTTGAACCCGGGCAGATCAAATTCGATAATGATCTCCTGACCTGTTTCATACATGTCCATCTTTGGACGGTTTTCATCTTCCTCGAAGGCATCGCGCAACTCAAGAACATGCAACAGGTTTCTGATTTCTCCCACATGTCGATTGAAAATCTCCTGCTGAAGCGGCTTCCTGCCGGTATATCTTGGCATATGAGCACCTATGGACAAGCTGACTAACGCGTGGAATCTCGAGCTTGCAGAAAGGTAATCATTCCATCCGGCAAAGTCAAGACAGACATTGCGAGATTCACGTATACCGGCCATTGTTTCAATAAAAAATTGACTTTGCCGTTTCCATGCAATAAATAAAGAAGTTTATTTGGATTCATACAAATCGTGAATGGGGAATCGATAATGGAAAAATGGACCATCAATGAATCCACCAAAATTTACAATATAGACAACTGGGGCGCTGACCTGTTTTCGATCAATAAAAAGGGAAACATGTGCGTTCACCCTTCGTCCAATTCAAAGCAGGTGATAGACCTGCGCGATCTGGTGGATGACCTGATCAAGCGCAAGATCAAGCCCCCCATCCTGCTCCGTTTCATGGATGTACTCCAGGGGCGTATCGCTTCTATCAACCGCGTCTTCAAAAATGCGATCCAGGAAAACGATTATCCCGCAAAATACCAGACTTTTTATCCGATCAAGGTCAATCAGCAGCGCCAGGTGGTGGAGGCGATCGCAGCTTACGGCAAACGTTACAATATCGGCCTGGAGGTAGGCTCAAAGCCGGAACTCGTAGCCGGAATCTCGATCTCCAGCGGCAACAATCTGCCGATCATCTGCAACGGCTACAAGGATGCCGAATACATCGAGACCGTGCTATATGCCACAAAGATCGGCTTTGACATCACACTGGTGGTCGAGAAACTGTTCGAACTGGAAAAAATCATCGAGATATCCAAGAAAACCGGCATCACTCCCAAACTGGGGATACGAGTCAAGCTTTCTTCCAAAGGAACCGGTAAATGGGCGACCTCAGGCGGTGAAGACGCCAAATTCGGCCTGCGCATGTCGGAAATCATCGCTGCCATCCGGATGCTGGACGACCAGGGGATGCTCGATTCGGTCAAACTGCTTCACTCACATATCGGCAGCCAGATCACCAAGATCGACAAAATCAAAACCGCGCTGATCGAAGTTGCCCGCGTCTACACCGAGATGAAAAAACTGGGGGTCGGCATCGAATTCCTCGACATCGGCGGAGGGTTGGGAGTCGATTACGACGGTTCCAAATCCAGCTATTTCTCCAGCGTCAATTACACCATCGAAGAATACGCCAATGACGTGATCTACCAGATCAAGAACATCTGCGACGAAGCCGGCGTGGATTGCCCCAATATCATCTCCGAATCCGGACGGGCAACTGTTGCCCATTACTCGGTGCTGGTCACCAATGTTCTCAACACCAATACCCAGCATCTGATGCCCGATTTCGAAGAAATTCTGGCAACTACTGAAAAAGTGGCTCCGACGGTAAAAAAACTTACGGACATTTACAAGAGCATCGATCGCTACTCCCTTAGGGAGGACTACCACGACACGCTGCAGCTGATCAACGAAGCGGTCAGCCTGTTCAACCTGGGTTACCTGACGCTCAACGACCGCGCTATAGCGGAATGGCTCTACTCCAAAATCATCAAGAAGATCAACAGCATCGTCGAAAAGATCAAGCCGATTCCGGAGGAGTTGCAAAATTTCCAGCTCTCCATGCGCCAGACCTACTTTGCCAACTTCTCACTGTTCCAGTCGATTCCCGACTCCTGGGCCATCGACCAGCTCTTCCCGATCGTGCCGCTGCAACGGCTAAACCATAAACCGGACGTCATGGCCTCGATCGCCGACATCACCTGCGACTCTGACGGAGAGATCACCAGCTTCGTAGGCGAGCAGGGACGCGCCAAATATCTGCCTTTGCACAAAATACGCAAGGACGAGGATTATTACATCGGCTTCTTCCTGATCGGCGCCTATCAGGAGATTCTGGGGGATCTGCACAACCTGTTCGGTGACACCAACGCGGTCCATATCACCTTCAACAAAAAGACCGGCTACATGATCGACACAGTCATCAACGGCGACGCCACCTGGGAAACGCTGAAATACGTTCAGTACAAAGGGCCGGAGATTCTAAAGCGCGTCAGGGACAATCTGGAGAAAAGTGTGGCGACCAAGAAAATCTCGATCGAGGAGAGCAGTCACTTCATCGAACTGCTGGACCGGACGCTGCTGGGGTATACCTATCTGGGGGAATAGATGCCGACCATTCTGCTCATAATCTTTCGAGCAGAGATAGACGTGAAGTAAAGCGAATCTTTTTTGAATACTTTGGGTTTATCGAACAGGAATGGGAACAGTTCCAGGAAAAAATGTCTTCATGGCCTTATCTCAACGATCGTGCCTTTCGGCGTTAACTTGTCAATCTCCTCTATCTCTTCGTCGGTGACGGCAATACACCCTTTCGTCCAGTCAACGTCGGTGTGAAGATCACCAACCCACGACAATCCATTCTTGATGCCGTGGATCATGATGTCCCCGCCAGGAGAAGCACCGAGTTCCTTTGCCCGCTTTTTGTCTTTCTCGTTTGGATAGGAAATGTGCAGAGACCGGTGATACCGGCTGTTCCTGTTTCTTGAATCGATAAAGTAGGCGCCCTCCGGGGTTTTGTTGTCGCCCTGCCTTTCTTTTGGACCATTCGGGTTCCCCCCCAAGGCTATCTGGTAGGTCTTGAGCACCTTGCCCTTTGAGAGCAACGTCAATCGCCGTTCCTTCTTTTCTATCAGAATCCTGTCCGCAGATCCCTTCCGGAGTGCAAAAGCCTCTTTTTGCAGTTTAATAATCTCATTCGCTTTGCTCACAAGCTCTTGTTCAAGGACTTCAATCTTTTGTCGCAGGGTAACAATTTCATTCCCTTTGCCTTGAAGCTCTTGTCGGAGCGTCTCTATCCGTGCTTGTTGCGTAGCAATAGTTTTGTCTTTGACAATGACATTACCGATATTAAAAATCATCAGCTCACTGTCTTTCCTGTAGCCACTCCCAGGGTAAGCCTGTATGAGTTTCTGATAACATTCCAGCGATTTTTGATAATCTTTCTGCTCATTCCCGTGATACGCATATATAATACCCATCTCGAAAAGAACCCTGTCGCCCGCCGTGGGATATTTTTCAATTATCTGCTGATATTTGCCCAGAGAAGCCATGTAGTTTCCCTGGCTGAAAAGATCATTCGCTTCTTCAAAGGCTGGCTTGGCCTGAAATCCCCCATTAAAGTGACTGCACCCGCATATCAGCATTGGAGCCAGTATGATACAGACAAAGAATAAGCTTAGATTCCTGGCCATCCTTCTTTGCTTCTTACCCATATTCGACTTGGGGTTTGTTAGTAATACGTCTGATGATCGCAACACTATTCCTCTTCCCGATTTCCCATTTTTGACAGATTAATACATGAATGATCCGGACTGGCTTTTACGGTGGAAGTACAAGGAAATGGCAGAGTATCAATACCCTGCCATTTCCTTTGCGGGTCACAAACGGCAAAGTTAACCGCTCCCGACAAAATCGACTTACTTCTTCATTGATTTGTGGAAAATTTCATCGGCCTTCTTCGTCTTTTCATCCGCGATCTTCGCCTTCTCATCTGCGATATTCGCCCTTTCCTCCGCCATCTTTACGGCATTTTCTGCCCGGATTGCGGCAGCCTCCGCCTTTAGCGTGGCCGCATCAGCTGCCGCCTTGGCAGCCTGCGCGTCCTGCGCTGCCTGATCGGCCTTGGCACCGGTCATCATCTGCTGCGACTGAACTTTCTCAAGTTCACCTGTTGTTGCACACCCGCCCAGGGAAACTGCAAGAACAAGCATCATTGATATCATCAAAAGACTCTTCATCGTTTTTCACCTCCTCTCTCTCGATTATCTCCTCTAGATTGGTTCAATCAATCTACCATCTATTTCCAAATCTATTTTCAGGCGTTTGATTGCATCTCTGGCATCTCTCATATCATTGAACGGGCCTGCGACAACCCGGTAGCCAGCATTCTTTGCTATCACCCTGGCCGGGATCTGTGGACCCTGATGGTTGATTATGGCGGCAAGCCTCACTGCATCAGTCTCGTCACGCAGGTCAGCAGCCAGAACAGACCACGCATCTGTTTTCAGTTCCGCTATTTTGGGTCTGCCGTATAATTCGCTTGGGTGCCTGACCTCCCTGGGTTCCGCAATCCCGTTTCCACTTCCTGGCCTGATCTCAAATATGGGGACTGGAATCCCGCGGGCCTCGGCCAATACTGTCTTGACTTTACTCCAGTCAAGCGTGTGCCCTGACTTCTTCTCAAGGTTTCTCAATTTTGCATATATCTTGTCAAACTCAGTAGCGTCAATGTCTTGCGTGGACGCGTGTACTTCCAGGTAAACTACTCCATTGCTTTGTCCCAGGAGGTATGGCTGGTCAACAATGTTTACAGGTGTTTTAACCGGTGTGTTCTCAAAGAGTATTTTTACGCTTTCCGGATAGAGTCTTATACAGCCATTGGTTGCCCTGAGACCGATGCTGGCCGGCTTATTTGTGCCATGGATCAAATAGCTCGGCTTACTTAAATATAGCGCGTATTCTCCCAGTGGATTTTGAGGCCCCGGCAGAACAGCCGCGGGCAGAATATCTCCCTTTTTCAGATGATCCCTGGCAATTGAAACTGGCACATGCCAGGTTGGACGGTTTACCTTGCGCACCACATGCATTTGACCCATGGGCGAGGGGCGCTCTTCGGTACCAACACCTGCCGGAAAGGTCAATACAGCCAGTGAATCACCATTTGCTTTAAATTGGAAAAGCCTCATTGCGGCCAGGTTGATCACGATGTCTTTTCTGGGAGCGTCCGGCAGGATGAAACTCAGGGGCAACATGATACGCTCTCCAGCCTTTGGCACCCATATATCTACCCCTGGGTTAGCCGCACTGACTCCATTGAGTCCCAGGCTGAAGTGCCTTGCAATATCCGGCAGCGTATCCCCCTTTTCAAGAGTGATGAATGTCAACCGACCGATGACATCATCTCCTTTTGCAACAGAAAACTTATTTCGTTCGACATGTTCTTCCAGATATCTTGGAACAAGCTGGGGCTCCTCATGAACTGTTTTCATTGCAGCACATCCGTTTAAAGATATGATCACGACAAAAAGAGCAGTAAGACTAAGCGTATTGGAAAGTAACGGTTCAATGATTCGGCACATGAGTCAGACAAGATCCTTTCAATGATGTATACGATGTCGGATGTTTGATCCGGGTCGTGATGCCGGCCCTCACCAGCGGCTACGGGTGTGACGGCATAAAAAAACCGGGGCCGAATATCTGCTGGATATTTCGGCGACCCGGCTGTCTCCATGAGACCCTGTAGGCTTTCCGTCCCATTCTCGCGAATGGTTTAGTATTATCGTTAACCAAGTATTGAATTATGCATCATCCGCTAGCAGTTGCCCCTGCTGAAGGGGAAATCGTCAATGCCGCGGTTACGAAGGCGATGGCACAAAAAAAGCCGGGTCGCCGAATATCTTCTGGAGATTTCGGCGACCCGGCTGTCTCTGTGAGACCCTGTAGGCTTTCCGTCCCATTCTCGCGAATGGTTTAGTATTATCGTCAACCAATGTATTTAATTATGCTTTACTGGCGGGCATCTTACCTGAACGCAGGCGATTGTCAAGATAAATTTAGAGGTCACTAACCTGTCAACTTCAGGCACACCCACTTTCCAATGCACCTGGCAAGTAGGCCATACCCTCTCAATAAGCCGGTCAAAGCGTGATCAGATAGTTTCTTGCGTAATATTTTCGTCACAACTATTGTGCTGACCGATAATAACCAGTATTATGCACAGCTCCGGAACAAACCATATCCATCCAGGAAGGAACAATATAATGAGCAAGGTACTTATCATCGGCGCCGGCGGCGTCGGACAAGTTGTCACCCACAAATGCGCCCAGAGGCGCGACATCTTCAGCGAGATCACGCTGGCCTCGCGTACCAGGTCCAAGTGCGACGCCATTGCCGCCCAACTGGGCGGCAGCATAAACACCGCCCAGGTTGACGCCGACAACGTGCCCGAACTGGTGGCGCTGATCAAACAGCTGCAGCCCAGACTGGTGATCAACGTGGCCCTCCCCTATCAGGACCTGCACATCATGGATGCCTGCCTGGAAACCGGCGTGGATTACCTGGACACCGCCAACTACGAACCGCTGGACACAGCCAGGTTCGAATACTCCTGGCAGTGGGCCTACCAGGAACGCTTCAAGGAGAAGGGGCTGATGGCGCTGCTGGGTTCCGGTTTCGATCCTGGCGTCACCAACGTCTACACCGCGCTGGCGGCCAAGAAGTACCTGGATGTGGTAGAGGAAATCGACATCATCGACGCCAACGCCGGCAGCCATGGCCAACCCTTTGCCACCAACTTCAACCCGGAGATCAACATCCGCGAAGTGACCGCCACCTGCCGTCACTGGGAGAACGGCCAGTTCGTGGAATCACCACCGCTTTCCACCAAACGTGTGTTCGACTTCCCGGAAGGGATCGGCCCGATGAACTGCTACCGTCTCTACCACGAGGAGATGGAGTCACTGGTCAAACATATCCCGACCATCAAGAAGGCCCAGTTCTGGATGACCTTCTCCGACAACTACCTCAAGCACCTGGAAGTGCTGCAGAACGTGGGCATGACCCGCATCGACGAGGTGGAGTTCAACGGCCAGAAGATCGTGCCGATCCAGTTCCTGAAAGCCCTGCTTCCAGATCCGGGCAGTCTGGGGCCGCTGACCAAGGGCAAGACCTGCATCGGTGTGATCGCCCGCGGCACAAGGGACGGGAAACCGAAACAGGTCTATATCTACAACATCTGTGACCACGAGGCCTGTTACAAAGAGGTCCGGTCCCAGGCCATCAGCTACACCACCGGCGTACCGGCCGTGGTCGGCGCAATCATGATGCTGACCGGCAAATGGCACTCGTCCGGAGTATGGAACATGGAGCAGTTCGATCCGGAGCTGTTCCTGGATGTGCTGGGTCCGATGGGCCTGCCGACGGTTGTAATCGACGGCGGTGAATGGCAGAAGCTTTAAACAGAAAATCGCCCTGATTTTGTTTGACTATCGACAGAATCTAACCGGAACGCCTGATACCGTCACCGTCTTCAAGTGATCTGATGAAGACAACAAAACAATAAAACCGGGAGCCCTAATCGGGAACCCGGTTTTATTGTTTCAATTAAGTACATCATATATTAATCGGTCCTGCAGACACACAGTTCCGAGCCGTCCGATTGATCAGCCAACCAGCTCGTTCAATGCATGCTAGTCGCGAGCCCGCAAGTCGTTGGCATGATCAATGGCGTATTTCATTTTTGTCTCGATGAAGGGCGAAGTTACCGCATCAATTATTTTGAAAAACAGGATAAATGGGATAAAGATCAAAGAAACGAAGGCTACACCGATTTTTTCAAAAGGACCGTCAATATTCATACTATCGGAAAAGATTGAAAAGAAGAAACAGAGAACGGGGCAGGCCACAACGAAAGCAGCTAAAACGACGAGAGTCAAGAGACCGGAAGCAAGAGCGGATTCGAACATTTTTTTCTCCTTTTTCATTTACTTGTTTCAATTAGTGTATACATACCGCCGCATCAAAAAATTAGCAAGTATTATTTAATACGATCATCATATCCACAAAAGGCCTAGCTTCAATATGGGTATTCTTTCTTTGCTTTAATGACAAATAACTTGCTCGAATTACCGGTAATTATCACTACAACATTTTTCATGGGAATCGGCATAAAGTTTGCTAATTTATTTAAATAGTTTCATTTTCCATTCAGCAGCTTTGCGGCAAACAGCCAGCATCCCTCTTGCTGTCAGCGTCTATGGCCTTGGCACAGATTTTTTCACGGTTGCCGCCAAATTTGCTTTCCGCCATTTGAAAGACTTGATCGTAAATTTCAGTCCTTTGACTGAGTTGCAAATTCAAAAAGTCCAATGATACATTCGGACGACGCAGCTCGAAATTTTTATCGGAAGTGTAATTTACAATAACTGTTTCTGTCCGCGCTTAACGTTTAAGGCAACTACTTATAAATTTATGGAAATATACCATGGCCAGGATCAGGCTCTATAATCGCACCATATTTTTTCTTTCGATCCTTCTTTCCTCCACGACGCTTATTTTTTTGACTGTCACCCCGGTGATGGCCAATTACAAAGCCCAGGCGGCCAATCACATCCTTGTTCTCCACTCCTACCATCCGGGGTTTCCGTGGACTGACCATGTCATGGGCGGTATCCAGGATGTGCTGTCGGACTCCCTGGAACAGGTCCACATGGACGTGGAATATCTGGACGTTAAGCGTCACCGGATGGACGTCGAATCATCCCGAATGCGTGATGCCGTGATGCATCACAAGTTGAACAAACGCGCCTTCAATTTGGTTATCGCATCCGGTAACGAGGCGCTCCAATATGCCCTTGACAACCGGGCGAGCCTTTTTAATGCTGTTCCAATAGTATCCTGCGGCATTGCCGGCACTGACCACGCTCCAGCTGTTTCGGCCGGGCATACCTCTGTCAGCGCCGAACCGGATTTTGAAGGAGTGATTCACCAGGCGCTGGCACTCCATCCGCAGGCCACCAAAATGATAGTCATCGGCGGCACACATGATCTGGCAGACAGACTGAATGCCGAACATCTGATGGCTGTTTCTCAAACCTTCGCAACAAAGGTCGTGTTCGATTTCTGGAATGACGTACCGGCCGAGACCATCATCGAACGACTGCGTGCTGTGGATCCCGACACGATCCTGCTTGTCAACGGCTCCATATGGGACCGCACCGGAAATCTCCTGTCTTTTTACGAACAGACCGGTTTACTGCGACAGACGCACCTTCCGCTTTACAGTTTCTGGGATGTATTTCTCGGCGAAGGTATTGTTGGCGGTCCGTTGTTGAACATGAGGGATCAGGGCAGGATGGCGGCTCGCGCTGCACTGCAGATTCTAGGAGGCAAACAGACTCCCCATATCCCGGCGCAGCAGACGTCCACGATGACTCCAACCTTCGATTTCAAGGAACTGCAGCGCCTTGGAATAGCCCTGAAGTTGCTGCCAACTGACCGCATCCTACTGAATGACCCTCAGCCATTCTACAAACTGAGCAGATCCCAGCTACTCTGGTCGGGCACAATTCTGTGCAGCTCAATAATCGTAATATTGCTGCTCACCCGGAATATCCTGCTTCGTCGTCGGGCCGAAATGCAACTGCGCAAAAGCGAGCAGAACTACCGGCAATTATCACAGCAGTTCCAAATAGTGCTGGACGGCATCCCCGACAGCCTGACCCTGATATCCAAGGATATGAAAGTTGTCTGGTCAAACAAGGGATCAGACAATTACTTCATAAAGAATTCAGAGGCCACCCTCGAAGAGTTCTGCTGCAACCTGCTCTACAATCGAACATCCATCTGCGACAACTGCCCGGCGATCAAAGCCTTTCAAACCGGCGTTGCCGAAGAATCGATCATCACAACACCCGACGAAAGAACACTGGAAGTAAAAGCTTTCCCGGTGAGGGACGGTTCTGAAGAGATTTCCTATGTAATCATGCTGGCCTGCGATATTACCGAGAAAAACCGCCTGTACGAGGAATCTGCCCGTACCCGTCGACTGGTAGCGCTGGGAGAACTGGCCGCAGGAGTGGCGCATGAGATCAATAATCCGAATGCGCTGATTCTTCTTAACGCGGAGTTGCTGAAAAAAGCGTGCTGCGATGCGGCCCCTATCCTGCAGCGATACTACGAAGAATCCGGTGAATTCAAACTCGCCGGATTCCCCTATTCGGAAATGTGTTGTGAATTACCGCATTTATTCGCGGAAATGTTTGAAAGCGCCGGACGCATCAAAAGCATTGTCAGTGATCTCAAGGACTTTGCCCTGGCTGACGACAAACACCTGAGTGAAGAGATCGACTTGAACCAGGTGGTTGAGCAGGTAATCCGTCTGGTGGGTAATACTATAAAAACGTCAACCAACAACCTGACTGTTGAACTGGCTGAAAAACTTCCGCACTTCTTCGGCAACCGGCAGCACATGGAACAGGTCGTGGCTAACCTGCTCCTCAATGCCTGCCAGGCACTGCCTGACATGGAGAAGGGGATACACGTCTCCACCGGTTTCAATCCGGAACGGAAGTCTTGTGTTATCACTGTACGCGATGAGGGGGTCGGAATTAGCAAGGAGAACATGCCCCACATTACCGACCCGTTCTTCACCACAAAACGGAAGAGTGGCGGCACCGGCCTGGGCTTGTCGGTTTCGATGCGCATCGTCAAGAACTATGGCGGCGCCCTTGAATTCCATTCGGAACTGGATAAAGGGACTACCGTATACCTTTATTTGCCGATCGAACAGGAGGCGATAGAATCATGAGCGAACAACTTTATCCGGCCAATCCGATACTTTTGGTTGATGATGAAGCGCCCTGGCTGCGCAGTCTCTCACTGGCCCTGCGCAATGACACCGGGATCACCAACGTGATCAAATGTTCAGACAGCCGTGAAGTGCTCCCGATACTGAGCAGAACCGCTGTGAGCATGATCCTGCTGGACCTCACCATGCCTCATTTCACAGGGCAGGATCTGTTGCCGATGATCATCAAGGATCATCCCGAGATTCCGGTGATAGTGCTCAGTGGAATTAATCAGGTAGACACTGCGGTGCGCTGCATGCAATTGGGGGCCTGCGACTATTTCATAAAGTCAGTTGAAAAGGAGCGCCTGATTGCCGGTATCCAACGTGCCTTCTCCATGCAGGATGTGCGCAAGGAAAATCAACGTTTGAAATCCATATTCCTGGAAGACAATATTGAGCACCCGGAAGCATTTGACAAGATCACAACCTGCAACAAAAAAATGCGCGCCATCATGCAGTATTGCGAAGCGGTGGCACAGAGCAGCGAACCGATCCTGATTACCGGAGAGAGCGGCGTCGGCAAGGAGCTGATGGCCAGGGCCGTTCACCGGATCCGTTGCCCCGAAGGGCCATTGGTGGCGGTCAACGTGGCGGGATTGGATGACAATGTATTTTCCGACACCCTCTTTGGCCATGTCAAAGGCGCTTTCACCTGTGCCGAACGTGATCGGCGCGGCATGATCGAGGTGGCGGCAGGCGGCACCCTGTTCCTTGATGAAATTGGCGATCTGAGTCATCTCTCCCAGTTGAAACTGTTGCGCCTCCTGCAGGAGGGGGAATATTACCAGATCGGCTGTGACGCGCCACGCAAAGTGAAGACAAGGCTGGTCTTTGCGACCAACCACGACCTGTCCGGAAAGAGCGGCACCAATGGCTTCCGCCAGGACCTCTACTACCGCCTCAGCGCCCATCAGATCCACATACCTCCTCTGCGGGAGCGTTTCGAAGACCTGCCGATGCTGATCGACCAGTTCCTGGATGAAGCGGCAACAGCTTTGGGCAAAAACAAGCCGACCCCGCCCAAGGAGTTGGCAACCCTGCTTTCACTCCACACATTCCCGGGTAATGTCCGGGAACTGCGCGCCATGATTTTCGATGCGGTGAGCCAGCACCGTTCCCACATCCTTTCCATGGATGTTTTCAAAGAGAAGATCGGTTTCAACAAGGAACTGATTGAAATAGTGCAGGAGCCACAGGAGTCCGTGCACTTTCCGGAGAGGTTGCCAACACTGGAAGAGGCGGGACAGCATGTGGTCAAGGAAGCGCTTCAGCGTTCCAGGGGCAACCAGACCATGGCTGCATCCATGCTCGGCATCAGCCGTCAAGCCCTGCAAAAACGACTGAAAAAGGATTTTTCAAGTCAGTATAGATTGACCGGAACCTAAACACCTAGCTCCCGACAGCTGATCGGCCCGACAGGACATGTCCCAAAGACAAACACCCTTGCAGCAGTAATAAAATTTAATTTGATATAATCAATAATATTCTTTTTTTTCATTCCACAGCTTACCTGCCACAACAATGCCAGCAACCATGGTTACACCGCAACCATGGTTGTCACCCCTTTCTCCTTACGCGCTCCATAACCAACAAAACCAATACTTACAATATTTTATAAGCAGCGCCCCCTTTAACAAGTGCCGCATCGTCCTTCAACCTCACATCACATGGCAACCAAGGTTGCACCCATTTACACAGTTCCCATCCCGCTGAAACGCCAAATATCTATTAGTATCAACATATTAAAAACTAACAATATACTTGGCACTGCCTATGCTCTTGTAGTACAAAGTCCGGCTCTTAAATTCCGCCAGTGCAGCTGCAGAGGCAGCGAAAGGAGGGGATAGTGTAGCCGAACAGAACTCAATCAGCGATTAAGGTGGCAACGATTTGTATTTGAATAGTGGTCCGAAATAATAACGGATCGAGTAGGCATGAAAACCAGGGTTGGCGCGGCAGAATCTGCAGCATCAAGAAATCAGGCCAACCTTTGCAACCATAGAGGTGCTTCGACTCCATGTTGCATCAAGCATGGCGCCAATCCAGGGACAGATGCTTTTTTCCAACAGCGTTAGACACGAATTTCACAGGGGGTATCCATGTACACGATAACACGATGGCTTAAACTGGTCATCATCATAACTCTCGGCATATGTCTCGGCACCGGGTCGGCACTGGCCGCCACCGGAACCCTGACGGGAAAAATTACGGTCGCCGGCACAGCATCAACGATTCCGGGGGCAACAATATCCGCGGTCGGCACACCCGGCACCTTTACAGCCACAGCTAATTCATCCGGGGTATACACCATGTCGCTCACAGCTGCCACCTACTCGGTAAGTTGCTCGGCGCCCGGATATCAAACCGGCACAGCTACGACAAGAATCAAAGGTGGCGCCAAAACCACCATTAATTTTGCACTCAACAAGGTAGCCGTTCCCGGCGCCATTACCGGCACCGTCACCAACAGTGCCAGTGGCGCTGCCATTCCGGGCGCCTCGGTCAACCTGGCGCCCGGCACCTATTCGGCCCTGACCGACACCGCCGGCAAGTACACCATCACCGGCGTGACAGCCGGCAGCTATACGCAAACCGTCTCCAAGACCGGCTTTACCACCGCGACCAAACAGGTTGCGATCACCGC
>JAVBXN010000054.1 GCA_030824515.1 Pelobacter sp. | reverse complement strand
GTATTCGATCCTTAACTGTCTTGCCATGGCAATTCTCCCTTTAAAGCTGATGTTGGTGATTTCAGGTTATCAGCTAAAGGCATTCTGTCAAATGTGTAGCCCTGACACCATTATGTTTCACCATTATGTTTCACTGACACCATTATGTTTCACCATTATGTTTCCCTGTTTCACCACCATTATGTTTCCCCTGACACCATTATTTTCCCGGGAAGTGTCCCTAGTACCATGTAACATTTAATATTTCGTTTAGTTGCAGCATATGGCATACTGGCGTAACTCATTCAAGGAGGCCGCCATGTCGCCAAGATACCGAGTAACACTTTCTGAACAGGAACGAAAAGAACTGGAGACTTTAACCAAGCGCGGAAAAACCCATGCAAGGCGATTTATCCACGCCCGTGCTTTGTTGCTTTCCGATGCCGAGCCGGCTGGCCCTTCATGGAGCGTTGCCGATACGGCTGAAGCCCTTGGCGTAAGCAGTCGGACAATTGAACATCTGAAAAAACGTTTTGTGGAAGAAGGCCTCGACTCTGCGCTTGAAAGAAAGCAAAGGGACAAGCCGCCCCGCGAAGTCACATTTGATGGGGCATTCGAAGCAAGGCTGATTGCCATAGCCTGCTCAGATGTCCCAGAGGGGCACAGGCGTTGGACGGTAAGACTCCTTGCCGATAAGGTTGTGGAGCTTAACTTTGCAGAATCCGTATCGCATATGACCGTGCAACGGGTTTTAAAAAAAACGAACTTAAGCCTCACCTCAGCAAATACTGGAAAATCCCTCCAGAAGGAAGCGCGGCATTTGTAGCCAACATGGAGGACGTTCTTGAGGTTTATCACCTGCCGTATGATCCTGCCTATCCGGTTGTTTGTATGGATGAATCCAGTAAACAACTGATCGGCGAAGTTCGAGATCCGATACCATGCAAACCGGGGCATCCGGTACGTGTTGACGATGAGTATGTCAGAAACGGAGTGGTAGAAATCTTTATGGAGGTTGAGCCTCTGGGCGGCAAGAGACACGTTGCCATCACGGAACACCGAACCAGAAAAGATTGGGCGTTGCAGATCAAACAGATGCTTGACGAACGTTATCCTGATGCGATCAAGGTGCGTCTGGTTATGGACAATCTGAATACTCACAGTATCGCCTCACTCTACGAAACGTTTGAACCAAAAGAAGCCAGAAGGTTGGCTGAACGACTCGAAATACATTACACGCCCAAGCATGGCAGTTGGCTGAACATGGCAGAGATTGAACTCAGTGCCCTAAAGGGACAGTGCCTTGATCGCCGGATTCCAGATATGCCAACGATGCAGGCAGAAGTGGCCGCATGGGAAAAAGACCGGAATAATTGCACCAAGAAAATCAACTGGCAGTTCACAACATCTGACGCTCGGATCAGATTGACGCGTCTTTATCCGAAATTATAGCTGTTACATGGTACTAGTTTCACCCCTTGAAGGTTCCTCCGGCTTGATTATGGCGCTTTTCTTTTCTTCAGTACTTCCTTTATCCTGCCAATCAGATCCTCCATCACCACCGGCTTTTCTAAATAGGCGCTGATCCCGGTACTGGCGGCATCCTCCCGGTCGATGAGGCTGCTGTAGCCCGTACAGAGGATCACGGGAAAGTCGGACCTCAGGGTCAGCACTTTTTTCGTCAGCTCCTTGCCGTTCATCCCCGGCATGGTCATGTCCGTGATCAGCAGATCATAGGCCTGCAGGTCCTGCTCGATGACAAAAAGCGCGTCCCTGCCGTTGCTGCAGACATCGACCACATAGCCGTACTCGGTCAGATACTCTTTTGCCATACTGCATATCTGCTCTTCATCGTCCACAAACAGGATATGTTCATGCATCTTCGTAGGTGCAGCTTTTTTCTGATCTGCATGCGCAACGTGCATCTGGTCTTCGGTTATCGGCAGATAAACCCGGAAAATTGTCCCCCTTCCGGGTTCGCTGGATACGTTGATCATACCCTGATGATCCTTCACGATCCTGTGCACCACTGCAAGCCCCAAACCGGTGCCTTTGCCTGTCTCTTTGGTTGTAAAATAGGGCTCGAAGATCTTAGCTTGCGTCTCCTTGTCCATGCCGCAGCCGGTATCGCTCACCTCAAGGACCATATACCTGACTGACCTGATCTCTCCCCCCAGGTGGTTCTCGTGGGGGATCTCAGTCTCTTTCAGGGATACGGCAAGCACGCCGCCGGTCTTCTCCATGGACTGATAAGCATTGGTGCAGAGATTCATCACGATCTGATGGACCCGGGTCGGGTCTGCAAGGACCAATGCCTGCGTTGCGATCTCTTGCCGGATCTCTATAGACGACGGGATGGACGCCCGCAGGAGCTTCAATGCTTCCTTCACGACCGACGATACCTGCAGCGGTACCATCTGCTGCTCGGTCTTCCGGCTGAAGGTCAGGATCTGCCGCACTAGATCGGTTGCACGGGATGCCGCCTCGCCCACCTTGGTGAGATAGCCGGAAAGCTTTGGGATATCTGCAGCCAGATGCTTGGCCATCTCGGTGTATCCAACTATGGGAGAGAGGATATTGTTGAAGTCATGAGCGATCCCTCCGGCCAGAGTGCCGATCGCCTCCATCTTCTGAGCCTGGATCAACTGGCTTTCGAGTCTGGCTTTTTCCTCCTCGGCCCGCTTACGCTCGGTGATGTCGATGTTCGTGCCGACCATGCGCAGGGTGTTGCCGTCCTGGTTTCGGAATGTCTGCGAATCGGCCTTGATGTGGCGGATCGAGCCGTCCGGCCACAGGATGCGGAATTCGGGCGAGTACTCGTGCTCGCCCCGCAGGGCTGCCTGTATCACTTCTTCGGTGCGCGCCTTGTCCTCAGGATGGATGGTGCGCGACCAGGCATCGTACGCACCGCTGAAATCCTCTTTGCGGATGCCATAGAGCGCATACATCGAATCGTCCCAGATCAGCACGTTCTTCACGACGTCCCAGTCCCAGATGCCGATGCGTGCGGCGTGTGTCGCGATGCCAAGACGCTCCTCTGCCCGCTTGCGCTCGGTGATGTCCAAGGAAAAGCCGTTGATGAACTGATCCGAATCATCGAGAGACGAATACAGAGCGAACCATTTTGTTGTGCCGTCGACCAATCGGCTCTCGATTTCATAGCCGTAGACTCTTCTGTTCTCGAGCAAAAGTGCTTTGAGTTCATCGAATCTTTCCGGACAGGCCCAGCGTTGCGATATCAAGCCATAGTTATCCAGGAATTCTCTCTCTGTCTTGCATTCAAACTGTCGTATCAGGCCTGGGTTGACGTATTGGTACTTGCCTTCCAGCTCTCGCCTGAAGATCCCCATCGGCGCATTCTCAACAATGTCCCGATACTTTGCCTCGCTGATGCGCAGTGCATCCTCCGCCTGCTTGCGCTCGGTGATGTCGCGACAGACTGCTGTAATGCCAACAATCTCATGCGAAGTGTTGTATCGTGGTGTAACAACAGCATGCTCCCATTGTATCGTGTTATCTATAGTTAGATGATATTCAAGTTGTTGATATGGATTGCCGGAATTAATAGACTCTATAGCTTGACGTAGTAGCACACAAACATCCTCAGGAAGAACTTCATCAAGTTTTTTCCCCAAAAAATAATCCGGCAGAACATAAAGTCTCTTATGAGTCGGAGCATGATAACCTTCAAAACAGCCGTTAAAATCAATCTCGAAGACAATGTCGTCCATAGATGAAAGAATTGCATTATGCCGGGCTTCACTTTGTCGCAGCGCCTCCTCCGCCCGCTTGCGCTCGTTCAGGACCCCCCCTAAAAACAGAGAAGAGATAATGATTACACCAATAAAAGATTGCAAAAGCAGGAGTGATTCATTAACCGAATCCATCACAAAGGGCCCGTAGCCGTGACTGGTAGCGATTGTTGCCAAGGCCGTAATGGCTCCGGCAACGGTCGTAGCACCGCGATCGCCGTATCGTGCAGTCGCCCAAAACAATAGCGGCAAGAGACCGAATTGGATGGGCACATTTTTGAAAAATACAAAGAAACAAAACAGGAGCGATAATCCTCCCAGAAGTGAGGATTCAAAGGCGAGCCACAATGCGCCAGTGGATGTCTTGGGGAAAGGTCGTGAATGATTCCACGCCAGGATGAGTGGAGCTGCAAGAATGACCCCGACAGCATCACCTATCCACCAAGTGAGCCAGGAGTGACCGAAAAACCCCCAGGGAATTGTTCCTTTTAGAGACAGAGTGAGCACTCCGACCGTGGGACTGATCATGCAACAACCAAGAGCCCCGACCGTAACGAGTACCAACACGTTTCGTCCGCTGTTCAAGGGGTATTGACCATTGCAATTACGGCGCACCAGCAATGCACCTGTTGCGGCCCCGGACATTGCACCAATACCAATAATGGAGCATTCCAGCAATTTCCCCGATACCGCATGAAACGATAGCACTGTGCCGTCAAATAAGAAGGTGGAATTGGCTAGAATGGAACCGATAAAAACCCCGAAAAGGGCTGGACGCCCCAGAATCAAAACGGCGGCGAGGGCAATTCCGGCGGCCGGAAAGATAGGTGAAATGTGACTGGTAAAAGACGTCGCCAGAAACCCCACCCTGGCAACCACGGCATAAGAGATGGCAACCAATAGTATGTAGAATATCTTTTTCATTAGCGACTCCATTTGTGTCGTGATTTCCAAGCTTCTTCAACCCCTCCAGGTCATACATCTCGGCCAGCTCCGGCATCCTGACAGCACAGGGGTCTAAACGGTGTCAGATCTTCATTATTCATTTTTATGAAGAATGAAGATCTGACACGAATGGCGCTACACAATGCCCGAAGCGAGGTTTCCAAGGGAGTCCAGGTGGTGTCAGTGGTGTCAGGGTGGTGTCAGGGTGGTGTCAGGGTGGTGTCAGTGGTGTCAGGGCTACACATTGGGTGGTGTCAGTGGTGTCAGGTGGTGTCAGTGGTGTCAGGGCTACACATTGCACAGATTTAGCCGTTTCACCAAATCAGTCACAATATCCTGGAGTTTCTTGTCCTTTCCCTGCTCCACAGCAAATCTCCTGCTTGACTGTGATAC
>JAVBXN010000006.1 GCA_030824515.1 Pelobacter sp. | reverse complement strand
TGGTGTCAACAACTATTTTCCGAACACCAACTTTTTCCAGACCCGATCAGGAAAACTGCCGCCCTGAAAGGAAACGATCTTCTATCATAAATAAATCTCAAGTGTCAAATGAAAAGTTGATACAAAGCTAAATAGTTTCCAAAGCCGGCCACTTTTGGATTTGAAAAATGCCGGCAACATCAGGACTGAAGTATTGCAAAGGAAAGGATAACGGTAAAGGGAGCGAGCGGGCAGACGATACTACGGCATCAGCTGCTATAACCCACGCAACTCTGAAAGCGGCAAAATCTTGATTCCTTCCAGATGAGGTTGAAAAGCGGCCTCTTCCAGCGGAGTGTTGATCTCCGGTTCATCCAGTACTATCCGGATGCGATCATCCTGGGCATTGCGAAGATCCAGTTCAGCCGCAAAAGGTACGCCGTCTACCAAGGTATAACGGGAATAGTACACCTGATCACCGTTTTTGGTGCTTTTGGCGGTGACCAGCCCATTTTCAAAGGTGACCCTCTCGGCGACACCCTGAATACCGGTCCGTTCAAGAGTGACGTTCAACCGCTTGGAACTCGCCGGGGCAGCATCCATTACCCAGCGCATCAGCCGCCAGCCCTGCAAGCCCCCCTTTTCCGGCAGATCGGCAATCTGACCGACGTAAGCAGTGGAACTGCCCGGATAGAGCAGCGTAATCTGCTCGCCATTGGAGAACATTTCGATCATGGTTGTACCGAAAGGGGAGAGCATCACAAGATGCAGCTGGTCGGGACGGCGATAAACCATGAAGCCACTGCCGGACATGCCACGGTCGGCCGTGGATATCGACAGTGATACCGCGGCTGACAATGTTTCAAGTCTGGCCTCCGGGTTGTAATCAAGGGTTGGTCGTACCGTTCCGCAGGCAGCAAGAAGCAGTAGCGGAGTGAAGATTGCAAGAAAACGTATGGGTATTCTGACGAGAATGCATTTGAAACCTGCAAAGGTTAAATATAAGTATTTCAATTGAGTCATGGCTCCAGACTAAATTCACGATCAGTCAGACCGATATTGCGACGCAGATTTCTGAAGATCATTGTAGCCCTGTCTCCGTTCTGTTCCAGGATCGTCAGACGGCGGATCGTGCCATCCGCAAGAAAAGATATTACAAGCTCCTTGACCTGCCCCTTTCCCTGCGGAGTTATCGTCAGAGTATAGAGCGAGTTGGAAAGATCGGCCTGAATTGAAACACCATCGGGAAGGCTGGTAACCGGCGCCGCCAGTTTTGAAAACCAGCGCCCAAGCCCCTGTTCGGGCGGGAGTACGATTCTGTTACGTTTGCCCTCTGGACCGCCCGCCAACTCAATGGTCGAATCCTTCAGCACCATCCGACTTTTATAAGGTGGATTGATCGCCATGAAAAACTGGTCCGGCTTCCTGAAACGGACCGTGCCGTTCATGTTCATATTGCGCTTCATCAGCGAGAGGCGCTTTTCCTGGGTAATATCGGCGCTAAAATCGGCGATGCCTGCGAAGCCCTTACGCAGCGCCTCCAGCCCTTCCAGTGGGGGGATCGGACGGGCATTGACGGAAGTGACCGCACCGGCAAATAAAATCACTGAAATCGTCAGCAGGCGAGATAGAGTTCGTATCATAACCTGCCGACCCCCAGGGTAAGCTGAACCGTCAAAAGAACACGATCTTCGCAGATAACACTTCCTTCCACCATGAACAAACGACCGAATGACTTGATCACTACCGCAGAAACCGTCAGAATATCACCGGCCAGCGCTGTCCCGGAAAACTCGGCCCTATCGATTGCCGCCAGAAAACCGCCCTCACCTTCCTCGGAAATGGTCAAAATCCCGGCCAGTTGGGCAACGCACTCAACCATCAGAACCTGGGGGAAACCGTGCAGAGCCGTTATGTTTTTCACGGCAACAGCCCGGACGCCAGGCTCAAGTGCTACTATCCGGTCAAGATGGAGAAAAGGATAACGGTGCGGCAGGTATGCAGCTGGATCAGGATTAAACAGGGTTGCCTCCGCTGAAACGGATTGCATAGTAGGGGCCCTCGGGAGATGCTGCCAGATGAAGGCCGGTTTGGCGGTTTTTTAAGCATGCCAGTTGCACGGCCATCGAAACTCCGCCCATCGCCAAGGAGCGACCGGTCACTGTTGACAAATCGAAACAGGATTCAGCCCGGACACGCTGCACAAGGAGCGGGTTTTCGGAAGCAGTACCGGAAAGTGATACGACATCGCAGGAATGGTAACCGGACAAGAGCCGGTCGATTCCCTCCGGTTCGTTCCCTTTAGGCAACAGGCCGACCGTGTTGATGCCTTCAACCACACCCTTGACCTCAACGCCGCGAAGGGCAGCGTGCCGTGCGCTCTCCAGCACCAGAATTCCGCTACCCTCGCCAAAGCAGGCAGCATAGCGCCGCAACTGTCCCGTGGCTGCAAAGCCGGCCATCATCAACGGCATCAGATCATCTGCGCCACCGGTCAGCATGATGTCGGCCCGCCCCTCGTTTATGAATCGGCAGGCCATCATGAAGGCCGACTCGGCCGAACAGAATCGCTGCACCAGGGTCACATTGGGACCCTTCAAGCCATGCTCGATCGAGGCGTTACTGGCAGGCGCGTTGGACACCGTATTGGGAAAGAGCATCGGCGCCAGGCCGTTGACTCCTCCATTAAAGTATCCCGCCAGGAATTCGGCGGAATTGGCTACCCCACCGAAACCGCAACCCAACGCGATTCCGATACGTTCCGGCGCGACCGACTGCAGATCTATTCCGGCATCCTTCAGTGCCAATCCGGAGGCAGCCACGGCAAACTGGCTGCAGCGGTCCATCTTGCGGGCTTTGAGCGGAGCGATGAAATCGGTGGCCTTGAAAGACAGCGCCTTTCCCCAGCGCTGGCCAAGACCGCCCGGAATATCGTCCGGCACCGGAGTCAACGCATCACGATTGGAACGCAACAGTTCAAGAATTGCGTCAATACCGCTGCCGGCGGAGGTTATCGCGGAATAACCGGTGATGACGATGTCATTGATAGAAGTGTTCATATTCCAAGTACCAACGATGTGATGTTTCCGCCAAAAGCAAAAGAGTTCGACATGGCAACGGATGAATCAGTCTGGCGCTTTTCGTCATGGCAGTAATCCAGGTCGCATTCCGGATCGCGCCCCCTGAAATTGAGGGTCCGCGGGATGATATGTTCATTGAGGGCAATCACCGTGGCAAGAGCCTCGATTGCGCCGGCAGCTCCCAGGCAGTGGCCGGTCATGGCCTTGGTTGAAATAAGCGGAACCCGTGCCACGCGCTCACCGAAAACCAGTTTCATCGCATTGGACTCGACCACGTCGTTCAGCGGTGTTCCGGTGCCGTGGGCGTTGACCCAGCCGACCTGATCCGCTTCGATTCCGGCCGCCGAGATCGCATCACGCATTACCCGAGCCGCGGTCGAGCCGGTCGGTTCGGGAGCGGTCATGTGGAACGCTTCCCCGGCCAGCGCATAGCCTAGAATCGTACCGTATATCCTGGCGCCGCGCGCCATGGCGTCCTGCTCGTTTTCCAACACCATGAAGGCCGCGCCCTCGCCGAGGGAAATGCCCTGACGTCCGAGGCTGAAAGGTGAACAGGGCTCGGGATCAACCACCTTGAGCGAATTGAAACCACAGAACGTCAGCAACGAGAGGGTATCAGAACCACCGGCAACGACCGCTTTCTGCTGACCGGTTGCCACCAGATCGGCTCCCCAGCCGATGGCGGTGGCCGATGACGAGCAGGCGGTGGTAATCGTCCCCTGATAGCCGGCCAGACCAAATCGGAGTGCGATCTCACTGGCGGTCTTGTCAGGTAAAATACCTCGCAGAAGCACCGGAGATGAAAGTTCTCCGGTCAGATGCGCTCTCAGCCACTGTTCGGATTGAAACATGCCGGCCGCTCCGGCCCCCATCGAAACACCGATCTCATATGGGGAGTAGTAACCTTTGACAGCGCTGTTCTCCAGCGCCTCACCAGCGGCAATCAGACCGAACTGGTCGGCCCGGGACAACTTGCGGGCCGAGTGGCGATCAAAATAGTCAAGTGGATCGTACCCCTTGATCTGGCATCCGATCCTGGAAGGGAATGCGGAAACATCGAAAAGATCCAGAGCGGCAATGCCGCTGTTGCCGTTCAACAGGTTGCTGCTGAATTCAGGAGCATTTTTGCCGATCCCGCAGAAAACACCCAACCCGGTTATCACGACCCGGTTTGCGGCCATCAGAGTATCCCGCCATCGACAACCAGAGTTTGCCCGGTAATGTAGGAAGCATTTTGAGAAGCAAGGAACAGAACGGCATCGGCCACTTCATCCGGTCTGCCGATCCGCCCCAGCGCCGCCCCTTTGAGGATACCGGCTACGATGTCCTGTTTGAGACCGGCGGTCATGTCGGTGTCGATCAGTCCGGCCACGACGGCATTAACGCGTATGCCCATAGCGCCGACCTCGCGGGCCAGTGATTTGGTCAGGCTGATGGCGGCTCCCTTGGAGGCGGCGTAATTTGACTGCCCGGCGGTGCCGCTGACAGCCGAGATCGATGAGATGTTAATTATGGAACCGCTACGTCTGGACATCATCTTGCGCACACCCCATTTGCTGCAGTGAAAAAGCGGATAAAGATTGTTGCGGATCACCGCATCCCAGTCATCCTCGGCCATCATTGCCAGCCAGCCGTCTCGGATGATACCGGCGTTGTTGACAAGCACGTCGATGTACCCTGTCGTTTGCGAAGCCTGGTTGATCAGCAGCTGAGCACCATCGGAACTGCTGACGTCGGCCTGGATCGGCGTAACGCTACCCGACAGACCTTCCGACAGCGCCAAGGTTGCATCAGCGGAAGCCTGATTGGAAAGATAAGCGGCATATACCCGCGCCCCAGCCGCAGCAAAGGCCAATGTGACGGCCCGGCCGATTCCGCGCGTGCCGCCGGTGACCACGATAATATTATTTGTAAAATCCATGAGGAGTCCATTGAGAAATTTTATTGGATAATAGCGGGAATATGTATGAATGTCCAGACAAGGGTTAGTATGGCAAATCAGCTTGTTAATATTTTGCAATTATTATACTTTGGTAACCACAGTTTATTAGCCTAGCCTAACGCTATACAGGTGATTGACCAGTGTCAAATACAACTGGAAATGTCGTTAAAATTCTCCGTGATCCGGCGCATGCGATTCCAGTTGCTGCTCTGCAGGAGGAAACATGGGAAGATTCGGGATAGGAACCGGGAAGTGTGCTGTAATTCTGCCCCCGCTAGGTGCCATGGTGCTTTTATCAAACCTGATAATGCAGGACGGGATGTCGTTTGCAGCAACCGGAGCGTGGACAAGCAATGGACCGGAAGGAGGGCAGATAAAAGCGCTGACCATTGATCCCGTCACTTCCGGCAACCTCTATGCGGGAACGTCCGGCGGCGGCGTATTCAGAAGTTTCGACGGCGGCAATAGCTGGAGCCCGGCTAATAGCGGACTTACAAACTTTTACATCAATTCCGTGGCCATCGATCCGGATACCCCTTCCACTATTTACTCCGGAACATACGGCGGCGGAGTGTTTAAAAGCACGAACGGCGGCAGCGCCTGGAGTCCGTCAAACACAGGCCTGTCTGACAACGGCATCTTTGCGCTCTCCATAGATCCCACAACCCCGACCACACTCTATGCTGGAACGTCGGGTGGAGGGGTGTTCAAAAGCACCAACGGCGGCAGTGGCTGGAGCCCTGCAAATACCGGGCTTACAAATACATATATCCTTTCCCTGGCAATTGATCCAACAACACCCTCCACTCTCTTCGCTGGAACCAATGCAGGTGTGTTCATAAGCAGCAACAGCGGTGGCTCCTGGATCACGTCGAGCGGCGGCCTTACAAACACCAGAGTAATTTCCCTGGCAATTGATCCAACTACCTCCAACACCATCTTTGCCGGAACGGATGGCGGCGGAGTCTTCAAGAGCACAAACGGCGGGAGTTCCTGGAGCCCCGCCGGCAGTGATCTGGCAAACACATATGTCTATTCACTGTCCATCGATCCTGCCACCCCGACCATCATCTATGCAGGAACCTCCGGTGGAATGTTCAAGAGCACCAACGGCGGAAACAACTGGAGCCCCTTAGCCAACGGACTGACGAGCCCGAATGTCATGTCATTTGCCGTTGATCCGACTGATCCGGCAACCGTCTATGCCGGAACTTACGGCTGCGGGGTGTTCAAGAGCACCAACAGCGGCGGAACCTGGAATCCGGCGATTACAGGCCTGACAAATACTTATATTCACTCCCTGGCAATCGATCCTGCTACTTCAACGACTCTCTACGCAGGCACGTATTACAACGGCGCATTCAAAAGCAGCGATGGTGGCGCTAGCTGGAACCCGGTGAATATCGGCCTGAACAGCACATTTATCAACTCAATAGCCATCGATCCCGCCACTCCGGCAACACTTTATGCCGGAACATCCGACAAAGGAGTGTTCAAAAGCTCTAACGGCGGAATTGCCTGGAACCCTTCAAATACCGGGCTGACCAACTCTTATGTAAAGATTCTGGCAATCGATGCAGCCAATCCAAATATCATTTATGCTGGAACAACCAGCGGAATATTCAAGAGCAACAACGGCGGCGGAGCCTGGAATCCTGCTGTCGCGGGTCTGACGAATACATATGTCAGTTCGCTGGCAATTGATCCCAACGACAGCCAGACTATCTACGCCGGTACATGGTACGGCGTCGGCATTTTTAAATCCGTCAACGGCGGTTCCTCCTGGGTTGCTTCCAACAACGGACTGACCGTATCGGATGTATCTGCCCTGGCCATCGACCCTGCCACCACGGCCACCATCTATGCAGGAACCTCCGGTGGAGTGTTCAAGAGCACCAACGGAGGCGGTTCCTGGAGCGCGGCAAACAACGGAATAAGCGGCTTGAGCATTCATTCGCTGGCAATCGACCCTGCCACACCGGCCACCATTTATGCCGGAACGGACGTTGGCGGAGTATACAAAAGCACCAATGGCGGCGCCAGCTGGAATAGTGTAATCAACGGCCTGACCAGTACCCATATCTACTCCCTGGCAATTGATTCAGTAACTCCTACGACCATCCATGCGGGAACCTATGGTGGAGGAGTCTATTCATGGACCATTCCGACCGTGCCGCCGCCCAAACCGGAATTCGTTGTCCCAACCCCCGGCAACGGACAGATAACCATCGGCTGGAGCGAAGTGGCTGACGCAACCTCCTATAACATCTATTACTCCACCACCCCGGGAGTCAGCAAAATTACCGGGACCAGGATCAGCGCTGTTACCAGACCCGGCTCAGTATCTCCTCTGATCAATGGCACTCCATATTACTTCATTGTCACTGCAGTCAACACCTACGGCGAGAGCGTGGAATCGGACCAGGTCAGCGCCGTTCCCGGAGTGTCCAGCGCAGCCTATACCCTAGCTGATCTTGCGGGCAACTGGGAAGTAAACAGCCTGGCATCCGGTCCGGGAGCGCCGTGGTGGATACGCATCTCCCTGAATATTGCAGCCGATGGCTCTTTCAGCGGGACGGAGACGGACTCGGATGGGTCTACAGATTCAACCTCCGGCACCCTGCTGATATCCCCCAACGGCATTGTGACCATGGTGGGAAATTCAATATTCCAGTGCAGCATGGATTCCGGAAAAACTCTGTTGGCCTGTACGTCAACCTGGTCCGGCTCGACAGGCCCGGGGACAAGCGAGCTGATACTGTTTACAAAAAAAGGTACCGGGTATTCTCTGGCTGACATTGTTGGCGACTGGTGGTTCAGCAATCTGACGACTCCCGGACCTTACTGGGAAAGAGGCTCGCTGGCAGCCGGTCCAAGCGGCGCATTCACCTATACCTTCATCGACTCTGACGCCCATACCCATGCCGGGTCCGGCACGTTCAGCATCACTTCCGACGGTGTCCTGACTCCCGTGGGGGCTAATATCAGCCCGACTCGCTGCGTCATGGATTCGGGCAAAAGCGCCATTGTCTGCACTTCCACATCCATCAGCGGAGACACCGGGCTGCAGATTTTGACACGCAAAGTAGCAAGCTCCGCCCTATCCGACCTTGCCGGCACCTGGGGGTTAAACGCTCTGGTATCAGGCCCGGGCGCGCCCTGGTGGAACAGGGGGAGCGTGACCTTCGCCGCCAATGGTTCATGTTCGGGTATCCTGCAGGATTATGACGGAAGTCCCCCCCGTAATGTGACCGGAACGTTCGGAATTGCGGCAAATGGCGTGTTCACACCGGATTTCAATGCTAATGAGGAGTGCCAGATGGATGCCGGCAAAACCATCATGGCCTGCACCGGCACCTGGACAACAGGAAGTCCCGGCTCCACCGAACTGACGGTATTGACAAAGCGAATGGCTTCAGCGCCCACGACTCTCAGGGGACTTGCCATCACTTCCGGCCCGGCTTCGCTATATGAAAACAATGCCGCCACCTACGCTGTCAGCGCCTACTGGAGTGACGGCAGTTCAAGCAGCGTCGCCCCGACATGGAGCGTCACTCCCGTCACTTACGCAACCATCAACAGCAGCACCGGTCAGTTGACCACACTGGCGGCTTCGTCAAACCAGACCGTCACGGTAAGCGCCGTCTATACCGGCAACGGCATCACCTTGACAGCCAGAAAGACAGTCACGATCGTCAACCAGACATCCAACCTTACCCTGACCCTCGCCGGCAGCGGTTCCGGCTCGGTCAACAGCAACCCTACCGGCATGATCGCCTGCACATATCCTCCACAGTCCGGAACCTGCCTGACATCACAACCGGCCAACACGGTTCTCACTCTGATCGCCACCCCCGGCAACGATTCCAGCTTCGGCGGTTGGGGAAACGCATGCGGCTCATGCACCGGACTCTCCTGCCTGCTGGCCATCGACAGTGACAAAACCTGCACCGCTGCCTTCCGGATCCTGCCATTGGTACGAATTGCCGGACCGGTTTATTTTGCTTCGATTATCAAGGCTTATGACCAGCTGAGCGATGGTTCTCCGGCATCCATGCTGGCACAGGCGGTGGAGCTGACGGAAAATGCGGACTTGAACAAAGATATCCAGCTAAGCCTGCAAGGCGGATACGATTCAAACTTCAACATCTGCATAGGATTCACGACACTTCACGGGGGCTTGACCGTTTCGAGGGGATCGTTGGTTGTGGACAGGTTGATTGTCAGGTAGGGGAGTGTAATGGGGAGGTATACAGTTAAGATGGCAGTTCACATCGGCCTGACCCTGCTCCTCCCCATCCGCTTGATCAGCTTCCAGAGCGGCCCTTTCACCGCGAACATGCGCATCGCGTCCAGCATCGCATCGCTGATGTTTACTTCCAGGCCCGGAACCACCCAGTTTTTGCGCGACACCGCCTGTTCGATAACCAGCTCAGCCAGGCATTCCCTGACTTGTGGGGAGATGTAAAAGACCGGTTCAAGCATGTCGGTTGAAGAATTGATTATCCCTTCCTCCAGAGCAGTTCGATACAACGCCGTGCCGGGAAAGATGCGGATTCCGGTCATCGCGATCACAGCGGTCGGTTGCAGTTCGTCCATCAGGGCAAAACTCTCCAGCACGGTATCCCGCGTTTCGCCCGGTCCTCCGAAAAGGATATAATGGGCAAAATCCAGATTGCGCTCGCGACAGAGTTGCGAAGCTGACCGTATCTCATCGACCGTGAAGGATTTGCCGAGGTTTTTCAGCATGGATGGCGAGCCGGACTCGGTGCCGTATTCGATCGCATCGCAACCAGCATCCAGCATCGCATCCAAAAGTTGCGGCGAGATGAAGGCAGGGTTGATGAAAGCGGTCCAGTTGAGCCGGAGTTTTTCGGCAATCAGCGCCTGGCAGAGTGATTGTGCGAATTCGGGCGGATAATTGAAAATGTCATCGACAAAATAGATGTAAGTGACGGCCTGTTCATCAACCAGCAGCCTGATCTCGGCAATGATCTCCGCCACCGGACGAAGCCGCATCCGGCGACCTTCCAGCAGCGGATAGGTGCAGTAGACACAGGCAAAAGGACAACCGCGTTTGGTCTGTACATTGGCCATGCCGCCGTCGCTCTGATAGCGGGAAACGTCGAAAAGGGTTCTTTCGGGAGTACCGATCCGCTCCACCGGCAAAGGCGGCAGAAAAGCATCGCTCCCCCGCGTCAGCAGACCGGGCAAACCGGCTGGCTGTACACCCCGTTCGACAAACTCCACCAGACGGGGCAGCAGCTCTTCGCCCTCCCCCACCACACCATAATCGGCGTCCAGGTACGCCAGGGTTTCCACCGGCATCAGCGAAAAACCGGAGCCACCGATCACCACCACAGCATGTTCGCGGCAGCCGTCAATAACGGCCTTGACCCCCTCCAGATAGGAGCGGCTGTTGGGCCAGGTGACATTATCGATGTTGCGCAGGGAGATCACGACCAGGGCAGGTAAAAAGTCACACAGTTTTTCGTGCAGAGCCGTTTCCGGCTCCGGTTCGAAGCAGAGGTCCAGCACCGCAAGTTCATGCCCGGCGGACTTGAGCGGTCCGGCCAGGTAGGACAAGCCGATCGGGAAGACCGGATAGGGAGATCGTTCTCGATTGGCCGATACCAGCAATATTTTCATGGTTCGGCCAACCAGGCCATCATCGCATCCATGCGTTCGGACACCGTGACCGGAAGCTGAAACTGCAGCACTCCGTCCAGGCCGGTCAACGCATGGGTCGTCAGTCCGGATGCCAGTTTTACTCCGTTGCAGTCAACGATTACGCTTTCGAACACCAGCGTAGCGGACTCGCCCGGCACTATGCGGGTACGAACCGTCAACTCGTCATTGAAACGGGCCGGCCGCAGATACTTTATCTCCAGGTTGACCACCGGCCCCAGATAGCCTAGTTCTGCCAACTGGAAGGCGTCCAGCCCGAACCTGCCGGCCAGCTCGCTGCGGCCGATCTCCATCCAGGCCACATAATGGCCGTGCCAGGCTACCCTGTAGGCATCTACCTCGTTAAAACGTACCTTTATGCCGGTTTCGTGATATTTCATCATTTGCTCTCGCTGTCGATCCAGCGGTTGAATTTTTTCAGCGCGTCGCCGGCTCCTACTTCAACAAATGTGGTGGCGCCCAGCTTGGCGGCGGCTTTGTAGCTCTGCTGCCACCAGACCGGGCTGAGCAGTTCATCCAGCAGGAAGGCCGGAATCCGTGAGGACGTCAGCGGCTGTTGCCCGATGTGATCCAATAGCGGAACCCGTGGCCCGGCATAGTCGTAATCCGAGAAGATCGATTCCAGCTCGGTCGTCACCTCCACAATCAACGGCGTATGCAGCGGTGCGTCACAATCAAAGACCGACAGCGAAAAGGCCCCCGCGGCAGCGCACTCTTCCACCGCTGCCATAATCCGCGAGCGCTCGCCGGACAAGAGGAAGTGACTGGAAGTATTGTAGTTGGCAACATATACGCCGTGATTGGCGGCAGCGGCCTCCACCGACGGGCACCCCAGTCCGATGATGCAACCCAGGGCATAGCGTTTATCTTCCGACATACGGGCCAGAACAACACCGACCCTGGCTGTCATCTCCAGCGCCTCCCGCTCCGATATGCAGTCACAGGCCGCCAGAGCGGCATAGATGCCCATGCTGTGTTCAAGAACCATCTCCGGTTCCTGCCCCGACGACCGTAGCAGGCGGGTGCGACAGAGACTGAAAGCGGTGCCGTAAATCTGCAGGCGAACATGTTCGCCGTTAAGTCCGCCGTCATCCTGCCAGGTTGACGGATCAAAACCGGTCGCATCACGGCACAGGTTGATGATCTCTGTTCCCTCCGCCGTTTCTGGAAATGGTTGGTTATGGCGCAGTGGTTGCCCTGGAAACATCCAGCAGTTCATGGTTAATTCCTTTATTGAGCTATTCGCTCTGCAAAACCGCCGGACACGGATGCAGTAGCGCTCCTGCCGGCATATCAGCCGAGGCGGGGTCATAAAAATCGGTAACGGAGTAGTCACGGCCATAGATGCCGCCGCGACGCAGTATGTTGTACATAAGGTTGATCGGTTTGCCGGGACTCTGCAGCACCCGCGCTGCGATCGATGACCAGCGGTACGCCTCGTGACGGGCTTCAACCCAGCCACGGTAAAGCTGTTCCGGTGTCATCAGGCGGGGACGGTAGACGACCTGGCCATGGTCGTAGCGTTGCCAGTCGGTATGCAGCATGCGCCCATGCTGCTGAAACTGGTTGTATAGAGCAGTTCCCGGATAGGGGGTCAGGATGTGCATTGTTGGAAGACTGGGGGCACACTTTTCCAGGAAACGAACCGTGCGTTCGAAAATACCCTGATCGTGATCGTCGAAACCGAAGATCACCGAGGCCTCCACAACCACTCCGGTGTCGCGGATCCGCCTGATAAGATCGGCCTGGGACGAACTGCCGGAAGTTTTGGGATGATTGGCGTGAACGCCGTCAGCCGATTCCAGGCCGACAAAGATGCCGACACAGCCGGATGCGGCCAGCAGCCTGACCATCTCCGGATCCTCCGCGAAACGGAGGTTGGCCTGCCCCCCCCAGCGCAACCCCATGCCGACCATGCCGGCCAGAATCGGTTTGGCCTTGCGCGGATCACCCAGGATGTTGTCGTCCAGAAAAATGGTCAGCTTGCCCCGGTAGCTGCGCAGCTCGGCCAGTATGTCATCGGGATCGCGGTAGCGGAAGGTATTGCCGAAATAGGGAGTCACGGTACAGAAGGAGCAATCGTAGGGACATCCGCGGCTGGCCTGGAGAGTCTGGGTTGTGAGGTACTTGCGTCCCGCCAGCAGTTCGCGGCGGCTCCAGGGGATCACCAGCCTGTCTCCGGCAGGAATGGAGCGATAGAACGGTTTGAGTTGCCCGGCCCGAAAATCGTCCAGCAATCCGCCCCAGACCGGCTCGGCCTCGCCGATAACAACCGCATCGGCATGGGCGGCCGCCTCGTCCGGCAGCACCGTGGGATGAATGCCACCCAACACTACCGGTACGCCCTGTCCCCGGAAACGGTCCGCGATCTGGTAAGCGTGCAGCGCCTGGTGGGTCATGGCCGTGATCCCCACCAGGTCGTAATGATCGTCATAGCGGATACTTTCCTGAACTTCGTCCACGATTGTAACCTGCCATTCCGGCGGAGTGGCAGCCGCGACCTGATTGAGCGACAAAGATGGCAGCTGGAAACGTTTGACCCAACCCAGTTTGTGGGTGGCCGGATAAACCAGTAACAGCCGGGGCTGGTCCGTCATGCGACCCTGCTCTTGCGGCGCAGCGCGGCACGGAAACCTAAATTCATCGGACCGAATACCTGTACCGAGCGATGCAGCTTGAACAGTCGACGATACATCGAAGTGAATGAATAGAAGGAGGCGTTAAGCCAGTCATATCCCTGTTGCAGTTCCTCGACGCTCATGCCGGCCGGTCTAAAATTGACATGTTCCATATCGTAGTCACGCCAGTCGTTGGAGATGATCCGCCCTTCGGCCTCCAGGCGGCGGCGCACGGCCGTGCCGGGATAGGGGGTCAGAAGCGGGAAAATGGCGGCTTCAATGCGCGCTTCCTCGCAGAAACGCAGCAACTGTTCGAAAACAGCCGGGGTATCACCATCATATCCGAGTACAAAAGAACCGAGAATACCGATGCCGTTGTCCCGGAAAGCCTGAGCATCCTCCAGGTAGGACTTGGCCCGGTTGGTAACCTTGCCCATGGCCGCCAAAGAATCCTGGTTGAGCGACTCGAAACCGACGAACATTCCGACACAGCCGGCCTCACCGGCAGCCTTGATCAGCTCACGATCACCGGCAAAATCGATCGGTGAATGGGAGAGCCATTTGAAATCCATGCCCTTCATGCCGGCAAACAGTTCCAGTGCATATTTGCGGTCGGCAACCAGATTGTCATCCACAAAGAAAGCAAAAGAATTTGATTTACGCAGTTGAACCAGTTCCTTAAGGATATTATCAACCGGCCGTTTGCGGTATTTGCGGCCGTAAAATGCGGTAACAGAACAGAACTCGCAGTCAAAGGGACAACCGCGGGTGGTCTGGATCGTGTTTGTCAGCAGGTAACGCTTGCCCTTGAACAGCTCACGCCGGGCAACCGGAATCGAATCCATGGCCAGTTGGCTTTCGGCCTGGTACCTGCGCTGCAGCATGCCATCCTGAAAGTCCGCAAGCAGCCGGGGCCAGACGACTTCGCCCTCTCCCACAACAACCGCATCAACATGGTTCAACGCTTCGTCCGGCATGTTGCTGGCATGAAAACCGCCCATCACAACCGTCTTGCCGCGACGACGAAACTCGTCGGCAATCCGGTAGGCACGCGGCGCCTGTGGGGTCATGGCGGTCAGCGCGATGATGTCGGCATCGCTGGCATAATCGATCTTTTCAAAATTGTCGTCCAGCAGCGCCACATCCCACTCAGGCGGAGTTACCGCGGCGATGGAAGCCAGGGACAAGGTGGGAAACTTGAAGGCCAGCTCCCCCCACAATCGGCCCTTTTCCCAGCCAGGCGAGATAAAAAGAATCTTCACTGCTTATTTTCCGCGATATAATCGGCCATGCTGCGAACCGAAGCAAACACCTTGGAACCGGTGGCCGCATCCGGCACCACGACACCAAACTCTTTTTCCATGGCTACTACCAGCTGCAAAGCGTCGATGGAGTCCAGCCCCAGTCCTTCGCCGAAAAGCGGGGCGTCGGTCTCGATTTCGGAGGATGACATCCCTTCAATGCGGAGACTGTCTATGATCATCTGTTTAACCTTTGGAATCAATTCATCGGACATGCGATACCTCTCTATTATGTTTTGAAATAGTCAATTTCAGATTTTTTACTTTTCCAGCTTCCAGAAATCGAAAAAATTATACCATTGGTCAGGATAGCGCCGGATGTAATCTTCAAAAACAGCCGCCAGGCGCTGCATGCCGCTCTGAATGGCCTGGGCATGCTGTCCGTGTCCGCCGCGGAAATATATCGGCTCATCCATCAGTGTTGCGTAAAGGTCCCCTTCCAGCGGCACGAAGACCGGTATCACCGGCGCTCCGCTGGCCAGCGCGAGATAGGCGGCCCCGCTTGGAAACGAAGTGCTCCTGCCGAAGAAATCGAGCTGAATCGTATTTGAAGATCCGTCCCGTTCACCCAGCAGGCAGAGCACCTCGTTGCGGCGCAGCGCGTTGATCGCCTCGATGATCGCCAGCGGCGAAGTGTCATCCCGGTCCACGTAAATTATGCCGATGCCACGCTCACCACGGACCTTCTCGCGAAGATCGTTCACATTCTGATCCGGCTCGCGGAACGTCAATACGTTCAAGCGGTATCCCAGGTCGGCCAACCCCAGTCCGCCCAATTCCCAGTTGCCCAGATGCGGCGACACCAGGATGGCGCCGTTACCAGCCGCCAGGGCTTCGTCCAGCGCATTTTGTGAACTGCGTCGCCCGATCAGCGCCTGCAGCCTGGAACCGTGCAACCGAAGCATCAGCATCACGTCGGTCCAGTTGCGGCAATACTTGTAAAGGCACGAGATCATCAGCAGTTCCACTTTTTTGCGGCCGGTAACCACGCGCAGGTTGGAACGCAGGCCACGCATCTGCCGCGTTGCCAGCAGATAGGTCACAAGTCCGGAGACAAAAGCGATCGGCGGCACGATCCGGCGAGGAACCAGAATCGTAAAAAGATTGAGAAAGAACATGCTGATACCGTTGTAAACCGTCATATCAGCTGCTTTACCACCACATCACAAGGGTAGTCACTTGATGCGAGCCCTTTTTTTTCTTACAGCATGATCCTTGAACTCATCCTGCCAGGCTTCATCGGCTATCACCGCATAGTCCCTGGAATAGGCATCCATCTGCTCCGCCAGGCCGGTGAAGATCTCATCCGCGCCCTCATGGGTCGCATAGGCTCCTTCCGATGCGAACAGTTCACGGCCGACCTCGGGATGGTCGATCAGCATGCAGGGACGCAGCAGATTGTCATGCTGACCCTGTTTCTCCCTGATCTTTCTGAAGAGCGGCGAAGCCAGGGCATCGCGAATGCTGGTGCGGCGAATATTGTCAACGGCGTAATGGCAGAAGACGCAGGGTTCGATATCGCCGTTGGCGTTGATGTGAAAGTATTTCCGTCCCCCCGCCAGGCAACCGGAAACCATGGGGCCATCGTTCCAGAAGTCGATGAAGAGCATCGGCTTTTCATCCCTGAATGCGGCCACACTCCTGCGGAGTCCATCCCTCTGTTCCGGTGTCGGCATCAGTTCCACGTCCGGTTGACGGCCGACCGGTACGTAGGAGAACAGCCAGAGCGCAAACACGCCTTTTGAAAGCAGCATGTCGATGTATTCCGGGTTGGTGATTATGTCGGAGTTTTTACGGGAATGGGTGAACGAACCGCAATATGACAGGCCGCCTGCGCGCAAGAGGTCCATGGCGCGCATGACCTTGTTGAAGTGGCCGGCGCCACGCCTGGCATCGGTTTCCTGTTCGTACCCTTCCAGCGAGAAGGAGGGCATCACATTACCTACTTCGATCAGCTTTTCGACCATCTGTTCATCGATCAGGCCGCCGTGGGTGAACACCAGGAAGGCCATGTCACTGTGCTTCTTGAAAATCTCGAAGATTCCTTTCATGTAAAAAGGCTCTCCGCCGGAAATTACCGCGAAATAGACCCCCATCTCCTTCATCTGCATCAGGATCGAATCAAGCTCGTCCAGTGTCAGCTCCAGTGATTTGCCATAGTCGCCGGCATAGCAGCCGTAACAGTTCAGGTCGCATTTCATGGTTGGACTGATCACCACCGTGGAGGGAGGATAGAAACCGTTACGGTCAGCCCACTCCTTGCGTTTGTTGGTGCCGTTCAGCAGGTGATTGATCGCCAGATTGCTGATCCACTTGTCACGCTGATTGGGATGGAGTTCGCGCAGAATGCGCCTGGGGAACTCGATGCTGGGATGTTTGTCACGAATCAGCCCGCGCACCCAGCGGATGCGCTCCTTGTAGTAATCTTTCTTGGGGAGCAGTTCCATCAGGTGCGTCATTTTTACAAGCGTCTCGTCGGAAGAGTTAGTCGCCATCGACAAGAGGTAAGAGAGTACTTTTTCTTTTGTATAGTTTTTCAGCGATTGAATCATAGTTTCTCCATCACATGTAGCGTAAGAAAGTCATGCTGATGTTCCATGTGTCCCGTACCGGACGGTAGTGGCTGGTTGAACGGCCGTCCGCGACACGTGCCGCAACCGGCAGCGATCCGATCGTATATCCGCTCCTCCAGGCCTTGATCAACACTTCCATTTCCAGGTCGTAACCGTTTTTGGTCAGTGGTACAGCCGCCAGCAACGCTGTCGAATAATACCTGAACCCCGACTGGCTGTCGCTTATCTCGAAACCGGTGCGTTTGCGCATGCACCATACACCAAAACGGTTCCAGAACTTGCGAAGTCCGGACATCTCATTAAACTGGGTATACCTGGATGCTATCAGAATGCCGAAGTGTCCGTCAATGGCCGCTGTCGCAAGAGGTGTAATCGATAAAGGGTCGTGCTGACCATCGGCGTCCAGCGTGACAACTCCGTCAAATCCGTTTTCAACAGCCCAGCGGAACCCGCTCATCAATGCCGCACCCTTGCCCAGGTTGCCGGAGTGCGACAGCAGGGTAACGGGATAAGCGCCAGCCACCGCCGACGTGGCATCGCTTGAACCGTCATCGACGACAACCACCGCAAAACCCTGCCCGCAAACTTCTTCCAGTACATTTGCCAGAGTGATGGCCGCGTTATAGGCCGGTATCAGGACACAGAACGCCACGAGTCCACCATTTCTCCCAGAGGCACGCATTTACCGGTTCGCGCCAGGGTTCTGAGAACCGGAGTTGCATCACTGCGTGTGCCGTACGCCGCGAAACTCTTCAGCGGTGACAGAGCCAGTCGCGGGCCATCCGGATCAACGTCACGCGGGTGCAGAAATATCACGGCCGGATTTCCGGCTGAATGCGCATTGTTCATACCCTTCTGTATGGTCTTAATTGGCAAAAGCCGTAAACCCCACCCTCCCCCGCTGGGAAGATTAACAAATCGACCTGGTGTTACCAGCGGCGGAATTTCCCACAGATTCCCGGCAGCTGTTGCCAATTGATACGGTGACAAAGAACCTTTTGAATCGCCGACAAACGGAAGCGGGGTGCAGCTTGAATCATATTGATACCCTTCCGCGGCAAGAATCTCAAAGGCCCACTGAGTACGCCCGCCGAGCGACCACTGGGGCGCCCTGAACCCACGGGGAGCTTTACCGGTCTGACTTGCTATCAGGTCGCCGGTGCGAATCAGTTCCTGACGGAATTGATCCGGTGTCAATTCGTAAACCAGTTTATGAGAATAGCCATGTGAAGCCACTTCGTGTCCTCGCGCCGCAATTTCGGATGCCAGTTCCGGCCTTGCGGATGCAACCGAACCAAGCATGAAAAAAGTGCCGTGGATGTCGAGTTCATCAAACAGGTCAAGCAGGCGCAGTGTATTATCGTACACCCGCCATTGACTTGACGGCACCTGCGGCACACCTGAAACACCGCAGACATGGAACCAGTCTTCAACATCTACCGTAAAGCAGTTTATAAACACGTAGACCCGTCTGCAACAAAGTGAATTTTGTGCAAGTTATACTATTGGCACAGTAGCGTCAAGTAGAGCGAAGTCAACCGGCTTCCGTGCCGTATGCTCCAAACCCGTATGAAGCGAGCTTACCTGCATTAATATATGCGCCAAGAGTGAGTAAAGATAGTATTCCCGGCGTGACACCGGCAAAGCGGGAGGCCCCCAACAGTCCGGCATGGTTCGGGCGCGGTGACCAGGACGGCTGCGAATAGCGGATTCCATCGTCAAGACACTTGACCAGACCAGCCTCGCCCGATAACCCCGCAAAGTCAATATCGAGCTCACCGTCGCCATAATAGGCAAACAGGGAAGAGCAGCGGCGCATTTGGGAACGCAGAAAAGCGCTGAAATCAAAACGGCGCAGTTCAGATCCGCCGCAGAGCAGTCGCAGCGGGGATTCGATGTCCAGCCTGATGTTCTCGCCTCCAACCCGGTTCTCCATGATATCCAGGCTTGATAACACAATCACATTCCGGCTGGCAGATGACGAGAAATCCAGTTCATGCCTCAGCATTTGGTAGTCCAGACAATAGACAACCCTTATGCAGGGAACATTGTCATGGTTTTGCGCCGGAATCGTTTCGAGCATCTGCCTGACGGCCCTGAAAAATACGTCCATATGATTGATTGCTTTACCGGCTACCACGAGACTTATTTCCAGGTATGAACCATTATTTGGGACTAGTTTCAACTTGAATGCGAAAGGCAGAGGCGGTTTTTGATGACGGCGCACCACATCGGGATCGCTTGACAGGTCCTGGGCAAAAACAGCCCGGTAAGAACAGGAATACTTTTCGTTGCAGGCAATACACGCATCCCGCAGATTCCCGCAGCAAGCTTGCCTGAATAGTTGCTCAAAACGCCGCAGCGCCTGATAGAATCCAGCAAGATCAGAGTTCTTGGTTTCCACTTCAAATATCAACCGCACAAGGTTCAAATCCACATAAACTCCAAAAAAGAGAGGGGCTGCCAGACGGCAGCCCCTCTTATAACATAATTTTGATGCAAGTTAAATCAGGCGAATTGTGCCTTGAGGAATTCCCTGTTCATGCGGGCGATGAACTTGACGTTAACGCCTTTGGGACAAGCTACCTGACACTCGTAGTGGTTGGTGCAATTACCAAAACCACACTCTTTCATAGCTTCCGTCATATTCTTTACACGAGCTGCCGCCTCGGGCCTGCCTTGAGGCAGAAGCGCCAATTGGGAGACTTTGGCGCCGGTAAAGAGCATGGCGGCTCCGTTAGGACACCCGGCCACACAAGCCCCACATCCGATGCACTCGGCAGCATCGGTAGCTTCTTCAGCGATCGGCTTGGGAATCATGATCGTGTTGCCGTCAGGTACACCACCTGTATGACAGGATGTATAGCCACCTGCCTGGATAATCGTGTCAAGCGCGGCGCGGTCCACGATCAGGTCTTTAACGATCGGGAAAGCACGGGCACGCCACGGTTCAATGTAGATGGTGTCGCCATCCTTGAATTTACGCATGTGCAGCTGGCAGACGGTTGTACGATCCTGGCCACCGTGGGGAGCCCCGTTAATAACCTGTGAACACATACCGCAGATTCCCTCACGACAGTCGTGATCGAATACGATCGGCTCTTTACCTGTATTGATCAGGTCTTCGTTGACAACGTCTAGCATCTCCAGAAAGGAGTGATGCTCGGTGATATGCTTGGCTGTGTAAGTTTCGAATTTACCAGGATCGTTGGCATTCTTCTGGCGCCACACAATCAGTGTCAATGTCATGGTCTTGTGTTCGCTCATTATTTGTAGCTCCTTACAGCGAGATGAATAGTCTCGAATTTCAGAGGTTCCTTGTGCAGTTCAGGTTCCTTGCCAACCCCCTTGAACTCCCATGCGCCAACGTAAGAGAAATCTGCGTCATTACGCATGGCTTCCCCGTCAGGAAGTTGATGCTCAACCCGGAAATGGCCGCCGCACGACTCTTCACGATGCAGTGAATCGCGTGCCATCAACTCGCCGAATTCAAGGAAGTCAGCCACGCGACCGGCATTTTCCAACTGCTGGTTGAGTTCTGCCCCTGTGCCGGTAACCTTGAGATTTTTCCAGAACTCGTCACGAAGCACCGGAATCTGCTTGATAGCCTCGGTCAAGCTTTCCTTGGAACGGGCCATACCGACATTGTTCCACATGATCTTGCCCAGATCGCGGTGGAACTCGGTAACGGTCTTCTTGCCGTTGATGTTGAGTAATTTATTTGTAGTAGAATTGACATCCTCAGCCGACTTCTTGAACTCGGCATGATCTGTATTGGTTCCACCAGGCTTGACAGTAGCCAGATAGCCGCCGATGGTGTACGGGATGACGAAGTAACCGTCGGAAAGACCCTGCATGAGGGCCGAAGCACCCAGGCGGTTTGCACCGTGGACCGAGAAGTTGGCCTCGCCCAGTACGAACAGGCCGGGAACATTGCTCATCAGGTTATAATCTACCCACAGGCCGCCCATGGCATAATGCGGCGCCGGATAGATGCGCATCGGGGTTTTATAGGCATTGTCGTCGGTGATGCGCTCATACATTTCAAACAAGTTACCATAGCGCTCGCAGATAACCTTCTCACTGAGACGCTTGATCGAATCGGCATAATCGAGGTAAACGCCACGGCCGCCGGGACCGACGCCACGACCTTCATCGCATTGCTCCTTGGCGGAACGTGATGAGATGTCGCGAGGAGCCAGGTTACCGAAAGACGGGTATTTGCGCTCGAGGTAATAGTCGCGGTCCTCCTCGGGAATCTGCTCAGGCCGCTTGTTAACATCTTCCTTCTTCTTGGGAACCCAGATACGACCGTCATTACGAAGCGACTCCGACATCAGGGTCAGCTTGGACTGATATTCGCCAGCCTGCGGGATACAGGTCGGATGGATCTGTGTGTAGCAGGGGTTGGCAAAGAATGCGCCTTTTTTGGCAGCCTTCCAAGTGGCCGTGACCGAGCAGCCCTTGGCATTGGTTGAAAGATAAAATACGTTGACATAGCCGCCGGTGCAGAGGCAGACGGCATCGGCCGCGTAGCTTTCAAGTGCGCCGGTAATCAGATTGCGGCAGGTTATACCACGGGCAACTCCGTCAACTACAACCAGGTCCAGCATCTCGCGACGGTTATACATCTTGACCGAGCCGAGTTTTATCTGGCGGGAAAGCGCCGAGTAGGCACCCAGGAGCAGCTGCTGACCTGTTTCACCGCGTGAATAAAAGGTACGGGAAACCTGTGCGCCGCCGAAGGAGCGGTTGTCGAGATAACCGGCGTAATCGCGGCCGAAGGGCACACCTTGTGCCACGCACTGGTCAATGATGTTGTTGGAAACCTGCGAGAGACGCCAAACATCTGCCTCACGGGCACGGAAGTCGCCACCCTTGATGGTATCGTACATCAGGCGCAGGATCGAGTCGCCGTCACTCGGGTAGTTTTTGGCGGCGTTGATGCCACCCTGTGCGGCAATTGAGTGGGCGCGACGTGGACTATCCTGGTAACAGAAAGCCTGGACGTTGTAACCGAGTTCTCCCAATGAGGCGGCAGCTGCGCCGCCGGCCAAGCCGGTGCCGACTACGATGATGTTATATTTGCGTTTGTTGGCGGGATTGACCAGCTTCAGGTCGAAGCGGTGTTTATCCCAGCTTTTTTCAATTGGTCCGGTTGGACATTTTCCGTCAAGTATCACAATAACCCCCTTAACCTTTCAGAATGCCGGCAAAAATTGTCAGCGGGATGGTAACATATCCAAGGAACATAACCAGTGCAACCAGAGTCCCGAGTTTGACGATGATCGGCTGACTCTTGTCGCAGCTCCATCCCATTGTCTGGAAAAAGCTCTGAATGCCATGGGAGAGATGCAGAAACAGAACCACCAGGGCGAGCGCATAGATGAACGCTACAAAGAAGTTCGAAAAGCCGGCAACCACCATTCCGAGAACATTCGGAACCATTTGATCATGCAGCGGAACCAAGTGCTGCAGAGCAGCAGTTTCCGGGTTGGTCACCTGGAAGGTGAAATGCAGCAAATGATACACCAGGAACAGTCCCAGCAGACAGCCGGTCCAGATCATGTTCTCACTGGCAAAGGTAGCCTTCTGGACAGACTTGACCGCGTACTGTCGGGGACGACCGCCGCGATTCTCGATTGTCAGCTGGATGCCGAACCAGATATGGATACAGACCAGGGCCAGCATGACCAAACGAAAAGCGATGATGATTGGCAAAGGCAAGCTGTGGAGATGTTCGGCATAGGCGTTGATACCGCCGTTAAGCCATCCGAAGATAGAGCTGTTGCCGAGCAGATGGACGACGGCGAATAAAACCATTGCCTGGCCCGTGATCGCCATCACGATCTTTCTGCCGATTGAAGACGTAAGCAGTTGCATAGCATTCCTTCCTTTTAGAGATTTGATACAGCTTGGATTAAATAAATTTTAATGGGGATGGACAAAAACATCGGGGGGGACCACGCCAGAGAAATCCGGATAAAAACACCATTACAACCTCCTTTTAAGTGTATTTGATGCGGCTTTGGAAACCGTAGCGTTTATCAGACTCTCGATTTTTTATGAAACGCATAGTAGACATCGTTATAAAAAATTGCAACCATTTTATGTATACAGGATACAATTTCAAACAGTGTCCGAGCGCGTTTTTTCGGCATGATTGCTTTTAACCTGATATTCGTGTTAGTACTTTCAGCATAAAACTACTCTGGGAGCGACAATATAAATGGAATTCAGGCTGCTTAAAAAAGACAAATGTAGCGCCGCACGCCTCGGCGTGGTCAGCACATCAAGGGGAGACATCCAGACCCCGATTTTCATGCCAGTGGCAACTCACGGCGCCATGAAGCCTCTCACTCCGGTCCAGATCGAAGAGACCGGAGCACAGATAATACTTTCAAACACCTATCATCTGCACCTGCAGCCTGGCGAAGGCCTGGTTAAAAAGGCGGGCGGCCTGCACAAGTTCATGTCCTGGAACAAACCCATCCTGACCGACTCGGGCGGATTCCAGGTCTTTTCCCTGCCCAATAAACGCATCACCGAAGATGGCGTTTTCTTCAGGCACGAGATCAGCGGAGAAGAGATCTACCTTGATCCTGCCAGCGCCACCCGCATTCAACAGGACCTGGGCGCGGACATCATCATGGCCTTCGACGAGTGCATCCCCTACCCCTGCGAAAAAGCCTACGCCGAGCAATCCACGAAGAAAACCATCCGCTGGCTCAAACAATGCCAGAATGCGATGATCGACAACGGCCAGGCATTATTCGGTATTGTGCAGGGAAGTGTATATGAAGATCTGCGTGCATTGTGCGCAAGGGAGATGTGCAAACTGGACCTGCCGGGATATGCGATCGGCGGAGTCAGCGTCGGCGAGGGGCTGGAACTGCTGAAAAAGATTGTTGGCTTCACGACGCCGCATCTGCCGGAGAACAAACCCCGTTACCTGATGGGCGTCGGACTGCCAGAGGACATCCTGGAAAGTGTCGAGCGTGGTATCGACATGTTCGACTGTGTTATTCCGACCCGTTACGCCAGAAGCGCAACACTGTTTACTCGTCGCGGCAGGATCCGGGTTACAAACAAGAACTACAAGCGCGATTTTTTCCCGATCGACCCCAGTTGCAGTTGCTATACCTGCCAGAACTTCAGCCGGGCATACATCCATCACCTGTTTGTATCCAACGAGGTACTGTCGGCAGTATTGTCGGCCATCCACAACGTTCATTTCTATCTGACGATGATGAAGGAGATCCGTCAGTCAATCGGAGACGGGCGTTTCATGGATTATAAATCAAAGTTCATGGCGGAATATCAGCAGGGCGAAAAACGAAAGTGAAGTAAGTCCGGTTGTATTTAATGTGTTACCTTCTGATCTTCTTTTCCAGTTCCAGATCCAGATCCTTGATGCGTTCGATACTTTGGCGAAGCTCCTTGTTGTCACGGCTCAACGACAGATTCTGGTTGCGCAGCGCTTTGAGTTCCCGAGTTCGGGCACGCAATGCAACCGTTTCCTGAACATACTCCGCCAACGGGGCCGCCTGCCGGGACCAGATACTGCCTGGGAACTCACCTAGCAGTCTTTCAATCAGCTCTGTCGCCCGTCTTTCACCCTTCCCGTTTTCATCCCTAAGATTCAACAACGCCAATCGAAACAGGGCTTCATCAGTCACTCCGGCCAGACCGGGTTCACTCACGACCCGCACAAGCAGATCACGTGCAACGGACTCATTGCCGGCTCGAAGATTTTCCAAAGCCCCGGCAAAGTTACGCTCAGCAGAGGTGACATTCCTGATCACCGACGGACTCCTGCCTATAAACGTCCCACACCCGCCTGACAACGAAAAAAGCACCAGCAGCAGTAAAGCTGTACAAAACTTCTCAGGCTTCACAGGTCTTCCCCTCCCGGACAATCACATAATTGCTTCCCACCGATTCCTTGACACGATCCTTGACGACAGCGGCAGCGCTGGCAATCTCGGCAGCGGTGGGATAATCGCCCGGTTTACATACCAAGGCGGCAATCGATATGGAGATCAAAGGGAATCTTCGGGCAACACCATATCGATCAACACCCTCGATCGCACCTGCACGTTGGTCCTCCTCGGAATAATAGGATGGCACCAGCGCATCGACACTTTCGATAATTGCCCGACATGCGGCTTCAGCACGTTCTGCACTGATTACAACAACAAAATCATCCCCGCCGATATGGCCGACGAAAGCATCCTGATTTCCAAGCCCCTTGACCGTATCATAAATAACCTTGCCGACTTCTTTCAGAACCTCACTGGCCTTGATATAGCCATAGCGGTCATTATAAGACTTGAAGTTATCCAGGTCCAGGTAACACATGGCAAATGTTATCCTGTCGCGCAGGTGCCTGTTTATGACACGTTCAATGGCAATATTTCCCGGCAAACGGGTTAACGGACTCGCATCAAGGCTCAACTGCTCAAGTTCCTTGAGTCTGAGAGCCATGCTCCTGAAATCCTGTGACAAAGCGCCGATTTCGTCACCTGATGCGATACGCGGATCATGATCGAAGTCACCGGAAGCGATCAGGTGGGTGGCATGTTGAAGCTTGCCGATTGAACTGGCAAAGGAGTAGACCATCCAGCCGGCAATCAGGAAAGAGAAGACAACTCCCGCAAATGCCAGCCCAAGCGACCAGGCCACGGTGTGTTCTTCCTGGATATCGGACAAAGCCAGCTTCTCGGATAAATCCTGACGCTGGTCTTCGCTAATTATATTGATTGTATTAAGCACCGAATCAATATTTTTTTTCATTTCCGCCGAACCGGACTGCTCGCCTCCAAAGAGACGTTTTGCCAACAGGGAATAACTCTCATACCCTTTTTCAAGAGCAGTGACCGCGGTGCTGTCATGAACGGCCTTGAGTATTTTGATTTCACGGCGGAAATCATGATCATTCTGATCATGCAATGTCTTGTATTCAGGATGTTTCAATATCCTGAATCTTCCCGACAATCGTTCCTGTGCCACCATCAGTTCGCGCAGCCGGATGGTAATGGTAGCAGCCTTGAGATCCTTGTCGGCTATTTCCTGTTCCATTTTGTGCATCGCACCCAATCCGGAAATGGCGTAAGACAAGGCCATCAGCAGGCATAATCCGGAAAGTGCAAAACTGAGAACCATTTTCTGAACAAGAGTCAGGCGAAATGACCACAAGGCCATATTATATTTCTCCTCGCAATATTGCTTCTATCAAGTTTTACATGGTAGTACAGCACGTGGGCAAATGCAACGTGCAGAACAGTCCCGGCGGCTATATTTATTGCAATCGGCTTGCTACGGCGCTATATTCATTAGAATAATTACAAACCTGAAAGAATTTCATATGGCACTTCGTTTTCTTCACCATGTCTTTTACAAAACAGAGCCCATGTCAATTGCAACCAGCTTGACATGCTGCCTTGTCTTGACTTTGTCCTTTCTGTCACCAGTACACTCTTGGGCAGACAATTTGCAGAAGTTTGATTTGGATATCAACGAACTGAAACAACGGAGTATTTCCAAACCAGCTGGATCACCCCCACAGGTGATATCCAAAAAAACAGTTCATCCTGCAAAAAGCGAGCAAAAGCAGGGCATCGAACTTTCAACAAAAAAAACCAGGAAAAACAGAAACACAGGTCGCCCGAACCGGGATATATCAAATCCTGAGGAAACTGTTATTAAAGCGCAATCACGGGAAAAACTGCTGTCACTTAAAGCGCTGCCATCGCCAGGCTTTATTCCGACACCTTCGCCAGAAAAGACCGTTAAGCTTCGGGTTTCGGTTCCGCCCTGCGATTTGATACCACAGATTCTGATTGATTTTTTATCGCCGATACCAACTTCAGAAGCCCTGAAAGATGTCAGGATGGAAGCTCTCCATGCAGTTCGCGGGAACATGATAACGGCAGCAATCGCCTGCGGACTTGCCGATACCGACGAAAAGGCCTTCACCCAACAGCTTGCCGCGCACGGCACCAGCTTGATAAACATCACCAACAGTGACTCCCCTGAAAAAGTTGTAAACAAGATTGCCGGCACCCTGGGATATTCCACCCAAACCGTAAGAGCTACACTAGACAATGCCAGGCTTGTATATGTTTTTCCAGCTGGCAGTAAAAAGGAAAACGGGATATTTTTCTCAATCCCAAATACAAAATGATTACTACTTTTATTTGCAATCCCCTGCCGTCAAAGCTATAAACGGTAACATCCTAAAATCCAGAAGGAACAGTTGTCAAATGCTCACCCCCACACTCTGCCGCCTGTTTGCACCCCTGATACTGGCGGCACTATTGACAGGCAATGTTTTTGCATCTGAAGAACCGCCTCCCCCACAGACCATAGCAGACGAACTGACTTTAAAGCTCCAGCGGGATATCTCCTCTCTCAATGTACACATCAAGGAACTTGAACAACAACCGGTCATTACAGCTGAGAGCCTGAGACAGAAGAAGATCCAAAGACTCAGGGAAATTGCCGACGACGTCAGGCTGCAACGACAGGCGACCGGAGATTTTCAGGGATTTGTAACATGGATGAGCACGAACCTGGCAGGTTACAACCGCTATATACTGGCCGGTTCGTATGCTGCGGTCGTAGCAAGGGTGCTGCCGATACCCTATGCCGGACAGGCTTCAATTTTCACCAAGTTCGTAGCCCAGTTCACGATGGCTCTAAATAACGCGTCTCTGGCAATCAATACCTATCTGAATTCATCGCATAAATTCATTGCCATGGTCGATGCGATCAATCCTGACAAACCAATAGACCAGAAAGCCGTAATTGAAGCATCGAATTACGCAGACCAGCAACTGCTGAAAAGCATGCAGGATGCCCAGCAGAAACTTGCAACGGTGGCTGACCTGTCTTCCGGAGCGCTGTCGTTTCTTGATGCCCTCGACCACTATATGAGCAGCTCTGATGAGTACTGGAACAAGGCCAAGGGACTGTTCAGAAAAGACGTAGATCCGAAAGAGAAGAGTTTCGTTTCCGAGAGCAGCAGCAACCTGAAATCACAGGCGGCCAGATTCAACGGGAAGCTGAAAACGTTTGGAGAATTGGGCCAGAAGCAGACCATGCGGGTAAAATCACTGACTGTATATGATGAACTGCTTGTGGAAACCGTAGCCAGAAAATTATAATATTTGGAATTATTGCTTAATAAATGATAAAGTTCATAAAGATTGTCAGACCGGGCAGCGGAGCTGCTAAGCTTGGCATATTGATTTCAATGCTTATTTCCGAACAGATAAGGAGACCACATGGCGGGGTATGAACAGACATTTCTGGAACAGATCACCAACATTCATGGGGTTGATTTCTCCACCTGGGCCGGCTGGGAACAATTGATGGCATGGACCAAACGCCAATCCTGGTCGAAAGAGTTTCTTGGAAACGACAAGATTCCGGCCAGATTCCTCCATCCAACCACGCTGGCTGAGGAGCTGACCAAATATCTGGGAGGATAATTGACCGACGCATCATTTACAGCCTGACACCGAAACCGTTCAGTTCAATCAACACCTTGGCAGTCACCTCTTCAAGTATGTCTTCAACTTCAGCCGTCAACTCGGCCCCCATCTCGACAGACCCCGGTTGTACACCGATCAAAACCATTTCATCGGGTGAATGCCCCATCAGCTCCGAAACCGCCAGCAGGTCCTTTAACCCCATCTGATGCGGTGACAACTTGGTTTGCAGCGCAATCGGCAATTCCTGGCCCGTCAGCCTGATCAGACTCCCCGGTTTCTCCCCGGTTTCTACCGCGTCCACCAGAATCAGGTGGGTAGCGTCTTCCAGTAGCGGAAGCAGATCCAGCCCCAATGTCCCTCCGTCAACAACCTTGACGTTCTCGGGGAAACGATAAGAGCGCTGCAGTTCCTGGACCACACGCACTCCGACTCCGTCATCGCTCATCACCAGATTTCCGATACCAAGTACCAGTATCGCCGGCTTGACCCCACCATCAAATTTCATGAATTCTCCCTGAAACACAAAAAACGGGGCGTACACAAAAGCACGCCCCACTCCGATTGATCGACAGTAAATGCAGCCTATTTTTCCTTACGGACCGTGAACTTGTAACCGCTGAACATACTGGAAATCTCGCTGCCATGTTCTTTTATGTCCATCAGCCAGGCGCTGTAGATATGGTTAATTACAAAGCCGAATATGAACCACATGCTGATATGGTGTGTCAGCCGCATACCCTGGTCACTGAACAGCACATACATGAAACCAAGCGCCTTGTGCATTGCTCCCTGCGGCGCATGCTGGGCATACAAGGCAAAACCGGTCAGGATCATCAGCGAATAGATGGCGAAAAGACAGACATAGGCCGCGGTTGCCAAGGGGTTATGACCTATGGTTTCGGGAACATCCTTGTCCAGCAGCATATAATAACGCAGCATCCTGACGGTCTTCTTGCGCCCGGCGTCGGTCATCAGCGGAAAAAACTCGCGCCAGCCCGAATATTTGTTGCCGATGAATGACCAGATCAGGCGCGAGATGACACTCACGGTAAACAGGTAGGCCGCGCTGAAGTGGATGAAACGGATCCAACCCATTGTAAATGACGAGGTCGAGCTTCCAAATGAAAATGGTGTACCGATCAGGAAGCCGGTAACCGACAGCAGGACGATGCAGAACATGTTGATCCAGTGGCACCACCTGACCGGCAATTCCCAGATGTAGCATTTAAACTTGCAGTTATCGCTCATTTCATGCCTCCCCGCTTCCTAGGACACCTTGACCCTGATCATCTCGTTGCCGTTGGCGTCCAGAACGTGGACGGCGCAGGCCAGACATGGATCAAAGGAATGGATTGTGCGCAGAATCTCCAGCGGTTTATTGGGATCGGCCAGCGGAGTTCCAACCAGCGCTGCTTCGTATGGTCCGCGTTGCCCCTTGGCGTCGCGCGGCGATGCGTTCCAGGTGGATGGCACCACAGCCTGGTAATTGAGGATTTTCTGATCCTTGATCCTGATCCAGTGGCCGAGTCCTCCACGCGGGGCTTCATGCATGCCGTAGCCACTGGCTTCGGCCGGCCACTCGGAAGGATCCCACTTTTCGTTTGAGTGGATCCGGTAATCTCCCTTGGAGATGTTGCCGATCAGTTCGTCCAGGAATTTTGGCGTCTGCTGGGCGTTCAGCAGGCAGTCGATACCGCGCGCGGCGGTACGCCCCAGCGTTGAAAAGAGCGCCTCCGGCCCTACACCCAGCTTGCCCAGCACCAAATTCACCACCGCCCTGGTCTCCTTGTGTCCGGAGGCGTAAGCCACCAGCACGCGGGATAAAGGACCGACCTCCATCGCTTTCTCGTCATAGCGGGGCGACTTTACGAACGAATATTTGGCATTGGTGTCAAGGTACTCATAAGGAGGCTTGGGGCCGGTATAGCGCACTTCGGTCTCACCATCATAGGGATGCAGGCCTTTCCCCGGACCGGCAGAATTATCAAACCAGGAGTGATCGACATATTCGGCGATCTTGCCCTGGTCAACCACGTGCACCTTGCTCAGATCCTTCTCCAGGATTGCTCCCGACGGGAACCACATATTGCCGTTGGCATCCGGAAATTCGCCATAGCACATGTAGTTGCCGACCCCGCCACCGATCGCGGCCCAATCCTTATAAAAAGACGCGACCGCCAGCAGATCGGGTATGTAGACCTTTTCAACGAAGTCCTGCGCTTTTTTCAAAAGGCGCTTGATTTCGATCAGCTTCTCGGCATTGAGCGCATTTTGTGAATCCGGGTCGATCGGAATCGACATGCCACCCACCAGGAAGGTCTGCGGATGCGGATTCTTGCTTCCCAGGATGGCATGAATCTTGATCACGTCCTTCTGCCACTCCAGAGCTTCCAGATAATGGGCGGTTGCCATCAGGTTGGCTTCGGGCGGCAGATGATAGGCCGGATGCCCCCAGTAGGCATTGGCAAAGGGGCCGAGACGACCCGAGGCGACAAAAGCCTTGACCCTCTCCTGCACCGCTTTGAAATAGGTGGCCGAGTTATTGGGCCACTCCGAGATCGATGCCGCCAGGGCCGCGGTTTTGACCGGATCGGCCTTGAGCCCGGAGGTGATGTCGACCCAGTCCAGCGCGTGCAGATGATAAAAATGGATCACGTGGTCCTGCACGTTCTGGGTGCCGATGATGATGTTACGGATCAGCTCGGCATTGGGCGGGATCTTGATCTTGAGCGCGTTTTCTACGGCCCTGATCGAAGCTATGGAATGAACCGTGGTGCAGACACCGCAGAAGCGCTGGGTCCAGAACCAGGCATCGCGCGGGTCGCGCCCCTTCAGGATCTTTTCGATGCCACGGAACATAGTTGCCGAACTCCAGGCATCAATGATCCTGCCACCGCTGACTTCGGCCTCGATACGGAGGTGCCCTTCAATCCTGGTAATAGGGTCTACAACTATCTTGGCCATATCCTAACCCTCCTTGTTTTCTTCAGCAGGTTCCTTGTCCTTGCGCAGCGCATTAAGCATGCCATGGACCGCAAAGGCCGCACCGGCGCCTGCGACCAACCCCAGGCCGATCTTGTCGGCAGTATGCTCGATTCCGAAACCGGGCACGTTGGGCAGACGCTTGTACATCGGCGACATGGTGTCCCAGAACTGCGGCTCGGAGCAACCGGCGCAGGGATGTCCGGCCGCGATCGGCCAGCTGGTCTTTTCGTTATAACGCTGGGTTGGGCAGTTGTGGAATGTGGCCGGCCCCTTGCAACCCATCTTGTAGAGACAGAATCCCTTGCGATGTCCATCGTCACCCCAATGCTCCACATATTGACCGGCATCGAAATGGGGACGGCGTTCGCAGTTGTCGTGGATACGTTTTCCATAGGCAAACAACGGGCGGCCATGGCTGTCAAGGGCCGGTATCTTGCCAAAAACCAGATAATGGACGATTGTCGCGGTCAGGTTGTCGGCATTGACCGGGCAGCCGGGCAGGTTGATCACGGTGGCGCCCGGAACCGCGTCCCTGACGCCAACCGCACCGGTCGGATTTGGAACCGCCGCAGCAATGCCGCCATAGGAGGCGCAGGTGCCGACCGCAATCGTGGCCAGCGCCCCGCCACAGACCTGACGGGCACGTTCGAGGTGCGTCTTGCCTCCGGTGGTACCATAAATGCCGCCGTCCTTCATCGAGATCGAACCTTCGATCACACAGATGTATTTGCCCTTGAAATCGGCGATGGCCTTGTCAAGAGCGCCTTCGGCCTGGTGTCCGGCTGCCGCCATGATCGTTTCGTGGTAATCGACCGAGAGGATATCAAGCACGATTTCAGCCACGGTCGGATTGGCCGAACGGAGCAGAGCCTCGGTATCGCCGGTACAGCTCTGCATCTCCAGCCAGACCAGAGTCGGACGCTTGACCTCGTCCAACGCCTGGGCGACTCGTGGAGCAAACGAGGCCGGCAGCGCCATGGCAGCCGTCATGGCGGAACAGAACTTGAGAAAGTCGCGGCGCGACACGCCACGCTCTTTGAGAATCTGTCCAATGGAACAATCATGCTTCAACAAATCATGTTCTAGAGCTTCAAGCTCGCCGCAATTTGATTTCTTTCCCATTTCAAGCCTCCTGTTCCGGAGTTAGTGCAGACCTCTTTCCTGTATGACAGCCATCCTATTCATTAATGACCAGTATAATAAAATAAGGTTATATTGCAATACTATTTTTACAATTCTAATTCTGGCAACAAAAAAACCGGCAACTGAGTTTACCGGTTTCCTTGCCACTTAGCAGAATGCATGTAAATATGTCACTGTTTGTTTTTGGTCTTTTTATTCTTTTGTCTGAGCAGTTCCTTCTGACGTCTCACCGTCATCCCGATCAGCAGACCGTGACTGCCTTCTGCGGAATCGGACTCCTGCGGAGTTCGCTGCAGGTAGCTGCCATCCGGATACATATCCCAGGCGGAACGCCGGTCGGCCAGGTGGGTGTCGAATACAATCCGCAACTGCCTGGTAAGAAGTGGCGACTCCACCGGACAGAGCACCTCCACCCGGGCCTCCAGGTTTCGTTTCATCGCGTCGGCCGAGGAGATGAAGTACTCTTCGGCTCCGTCGTTGCGGAAGTAATATATTCGGGAGTGTTCCAGAAAGCGTCCCACGATGCTTACCACCCTGACCGTCTCCGAAAGGCAGGTGATGCCCGGCCGCAGGCGGCAGGTATCGCGAACGATCAGATCGATCCTGACTCCGGCGATCGAAGCACGGTAAAGCGCCTTGACGATGTCGCCGTCTTCCAGGGCATTCATCTTGAACTGGATCAAGCCGTCGCCCTTTTCACGGTGCAGAACGATCTCGCGCTCTATCTTGGCGATCAGGGCCTTTTTCAACATGCGCGGCGCCGGTATCAGCTTTTGATAGTTACGCTTGGCCATGAAGCCGGTGGTCAGATAGTTGAACAGCTCGGTCACGTCCTGGGCAATGATCTGGTCACAGGTCAAAAGACCGACGTCGCTGTACAGACGGGCAGTATCTGCGTGGTAGTTGCCGGTGCCGATATGTACATAACGCCTGAGCCCGCTGAAATCCTGGCGCACCACCATAATCACCTTGCAGTGGGTCTTGAGACCAACCACGCCATAGGTGACATGGATGCCGGCCTCCTCCATCCGCTCCGCCAGACGGATATTGGTGGCTTCGTCGAAGCGTGCTTTCAACTCGACCACCACCGCCACCTGCTTGCCGTTCTGGGCCGCTAGCAGCAGCGCATCGATAATCCTGCTTTGGCTGGAGGTGCGGTAAAGCGTCATCTTGATACCGCGCACCTTGGGATCGATGGCCGCCTCACGTAAAAAGCGCTCGACGGAGGTAGAAAATGATTCATAGGGATGCTGCAGCAGGATTGAACCGGAGTCACGAATGGTGTGGAAAATATTGCGCTGGGTCTGCAGCAGCGGGTGGTCGATCGGATGATGTATCGGATCATGCAGACGGGGATAATCGAGCTTGACCAACTCAAAAAGATCACGTAGCGCCAGCAGGCCCGGCACTTCAAAGACGTCGTTTGCCTCATCCAGTTCCAGTTCGGCCGCCAGGCGACCGCGATGCACCGGATCCATCCCGGCGCCGATCTCCAGTCGGACAATCGGGGCGAACTTGCGCTCCTTCAACTCCGACTCAATCATCTCCATCAGATCATCGGCCTCATCCTCGTCCTTTTCGGTGTTGGCGTTGCGCGTCACACGGAAGATTTCGCAGGAAACAATCTCCATCCCCGGAAAGAGCATGTCCAGATTGTTGCACATGACATCTTCCAGACGAACGTAATGATCCCCCTTCCCCACCCGGATAAAACGTTGCGTTCCAAGCCCGACCGGCACCTTGACCCGCACCAGCGAGGCCTCGCGGCTTCTGTGTGAACGCACCGTAACCAGCAGATTCAGTGAAAGATTGGATATAAACGGGAATGGATGGGCCGGGTCGATCGACTGCGGGGTCAGCAACGGGAAAATGTTGGCGTAATAGTGATCCCGAAGCTGTTTGCGTTCCTTAGGCGTCAGATCGGTGTAGTGCTCGATCAGAATATTCTTATCCTGCAACAGAGCGCGCACCTGGCTGAACAGCTCCTCCTTGCGGGCTTCCATCGCACGTATGACCGCGTGACATTCTTTCACCTGCTGTCGGGCCGAACGACCATCCAGTGTCAGCTCACGCATACCGGCGCCGATCTGCTGTTTCAAACCGCCGATACGTTTCATGAAAAACTCGTCCAGATTGGCGCTGACAATGGCAATGAACTTGAGCCGCTCCAAAAGCGGGGTCCGGTCATCCTCGGCTTCATGCAGCACACGGCTGTTGAATTCCAGCCAGGTCAGCTCCCGGTTGAGGAACCACTGGCTGTCGGACAGATCGATTACCGGTTCAACGGCAGTTTCAACAGTTTCTGCAACCGGCTTGTCGGCTGCTGGCGAAACTTTTGACTTCTTGCCTTTTACAGTTTTGACGGCAGGGTCAACAGTCTCGCCGCGCTTGCTTTTTTTAACAGACGGCTTTCCAGGGGATCTGGTCGCGTTCACAGGTTCTCCATATTCATAGTGGAAATTCAAATCGGAATATTACACCATTTTTGCACCACCGCAACATAATCCGCCAGAATACAAACAGCACGGAAGACGATTGTCCAGCTAGAAGCCCGGGCCGGTTTTCTCTGTTGATATGCCTGGAATCTTGTCGTATACCTAAATAGTTTATAATTTCCAACAAAACTCAAGCACGGATGCTCACGTGACAAGGAAATAGATATGCAAAATACTCAACGTTCCCGCTATATAATGGAACATGATGACGAAGCCGTGCGATTGGACATGAAGACCGACAGCGCCAGACTTGCCAGACAGGCCTTGTGGGCCGGCATACGCCCCGGCATGAGGGTGGCCGATATCGGTTGCGGTTCCGGAAAAACAACCGCCTATCTGCATCAATTAATTCAACCCGGAGGGAGTATTGTCGGGGTAGACGGCTCGGAATCACGCATAAGACATGCAACAGAGCGATACGGCTCGGACGGCGTGGAATTTGTATGCAGAAATTTTTATGAACCTCTGGATGGACTTGGTAAGTTTGATTTCATCTGGATTCGCTTTGTACTGGAATACCATCGCGCGGGAAGCCGCGATATTGTGAAAAATCTGACCGGTCTTTTGCGCCCCGGCGGAATTCTTTGCCTGATCGACCTTGATTACAACTGCCTCAGCCACTTCGGACTCAGCCCCAGGCTGGAGAAAACCATCAACGGCATCATGGAAACCCTGGAAAGGGACCATGATTTTGATCCCTATCTCGGCAGGAAACTATACTCATTTCTATACGACCTGGACTTTCGTGAAATTGCCGTGGATGTCGGCATGCACCACCTGATCTATGGGCCACTTGACCAGATTGACGAATACAACTGGACAAAGAAAGTGGAAGTGGCAGCGCTAAATTCGGGATATGGATTCGATGAGTACCCGGGTGGCTACGATGAATTTGTCGAGGAATTCAAGACCTTTTTTGCAGATCCGCGCCGGTTTACCTATACACCGGTCATTTCCTGCAGGGGAATCAAGCCTCCGGCCTGAACAAATGCTTGTCAAATCTACCCTTGGCTGCAATTTTCCAGTACACAGCGGCTGATAAAGGCTTCCATGAATCTTTCCGCAGTCTCCTTGAACTCCAGCAGCTCAATCCCGAAGCCGGTCGGCAAGGTCGATTTTTTGATTTCCTGACGACGGTTCACCCAGGCTATTCGTCCTCTTGCCTCGATTGTCTGAAAGTTGTCCGGAAGAGTCATGCAGATTTCAACCGGTGTCCCCTCATGCACGTCTTCATGGCTCGCGACAAAAATACCCTTCATGCTGAGATCTCTGCTGACGGCATCATAGCTGTTTCCATCCACGATGAACGAGAGCGGCACACTGGTTGAAACCCTGGTCTGCCCCCTGGCACTGAAGGAGTCAGACTCATCCCGGTTTGACGGCACGTACTGGTATGCCTTTGAATAATAACTTAAAAAAGCCTCCACAATGCGACTTTCAAACTGCTTTCCGCACTCGTCCCGCAGAAGCTGAAACGCCTCGTCAAGCGGCATCGGATCACGATAGTGGCGTTTGGCGGTTACCGCCTCAAAATAATCGGCTACCGCAATTATCTTGGATCCCAGAGGCACATCCTTCCCTTTGAGGCCTTGCGGATAGCCGCTACCATCCACCTTTTCATGGTGCGCTCCGGCAATCTCCGGAACTTCGCGGTAGATACCTTCAAAATTGATCTGAGCCAGTATTTCCCTTGTTTTTCCGGCATGGGCCTTGACGGTAGCGTACTCTTCCGGAGTCAGGCTCCCCTCTTTTTTGAGAATCGCGTCCGGCACCCCGATCTTGCCGTAATCGTGGAGCAGTGCGGCCACCCTGATCTTCTCGCACTCATCGGTGGAAAGGTTCAGTTCCCTGCAGATTCCGATGGAATATTCGGTAACCTTTTCAGAGTGTCCGGCGGTAAGCGAATCACGGGCATCAATGCTGGCCGAAAGTACCTGCAGTACAGAATTGAACTGCCGCACCTTGGATTCGATAAGATCTGCATTGCGCAGACTGATGCCTATCACGGAGGCGATCCCCATCAACAGGCTTATATCGCTCTGAACCAGCGGATTTTTGGTTTTTACATTATCTACTGCCAAAAGGCCGATAGATTTACCTTCACAAACAATCGGGCAGCAGATAAAAGCCTGGGTGCCGACTCTTTTAACAAATGACTGGCTTTGCGGCGAGAGGGTTTCCTCGATCTCTTTCAGATCGTTTATCAGAAAAGGTTTCTGTTCATGAAAGGATATTGTAAAGATCCCTTTCGAATTTGGGCTGTCAAGATTGAATGAGACTGAATCCAGCAGACCCAGCTGATCGTGGGAATAGCCGTAACCGTTATGCAATACCAGCTTGCTTCTTTCCGGATTTGCTATAAGGATCAGGCCACGGTCATAATTGAGCCGTTTTTTCATGATCTGGCATACGTTAGCAAGAATATCCTCGCTATTGGTGCAGGTACTCAACGCCTGACCAATCTCATTGGTCATCAACGCGTTATTGTAGTTATTGTCGATCTGCTCGATAAGTTTTTCTGTCGATTCTCTGGTATTGTCCAGGCTGGCCTGCATTTCACTCTTCTCAATCTTGGCTGCCACAATCGCCAGTATGCACACCAGCGACACAAACAGGGGCAAAAGTATCTCCAGGGCGGTCCAGCGGTCTGTCGCCGCCAGCAGTACCGACATGAAAGTAAAAAAGATAGTTACGGTTATCCCCATCCTTCTCAGATACACCGACAGCGATCTTTCCCAGGTCACAATATAGCGGCATGACTCGCCGCCGTCGAAGATGCACTCGGGATGCTGAACATGGGGAAGCTTGAAACCGAACACAACCACCAGCGCCTCAAAAAAACCGATCCTGTTTTTGCACTGAAAAGGCTTTTCGACAATTCCGATACGAGGGGTGACGGTTATTTCCACCTTGTTCGAAGAAATCTTTCGGGATTCGTAGTTCGACGACTTTGTGAAATTCGAAGTAGCCTTGTTTATCAACTCAAAGGCATTGGCGGGGCCGATCAAACCGAGAGCATACTGCCTCATTACTCCCAACGCCGCCGGAGATGCCGCGTAACGACCGGCTTCCCTGGCAATGTTCTCGTTTCCGGTCAGCTGAACCAGCTTTTCGTAGAATAGATCAATCTGCTCTTGGGTGAACCAATGACCCTGGTCGGCGACTTCGTAGGCTTTCATGCCGGCATGGTGCAGCAGTTCGCTGACGTTCACATAACTGTACTTGCTGGTTATAAGCCTGACATAATAGTCGATTATCCTGCTATTGTAGATTGCGGCGCTCATCAGGCGGTAATCCCGGGCAACTCGACTTCGATGTCTTTCTGGACAAAGCGGAAACCGTTATCACAAAATTTTATGAATTTGTCGGTATAATGCAGGTTCATGATGCAGAGAGTGTAAACCTTTTCAACCGGCAGACCGATGTTCTCGGCATATGATGCGGGAAACATCAGAACCGGCATTTCCTGATGTTCATAATCGTCCGCCACGCACGAAAGAGCCGATTCAATCACGCTTCCAGGCACGCTCATATCGATCAGCATCACGGTCGCACAGTTGGTAAGATTGGCCATATTGAGACCGATATCGGTAACATTGGCCATGATGACGGCCTTCAACTCACCTTCTTCAGCCAGAGAATAGAGATGTTTTTCTTTTTTGAACCCCAGTCGCTGGTACTCCTCGGACAGCCCATCCGTGGAGGAATTTCCGGGCTGCAGATCGAAGGCGTCAATCATCAGCCCACCGGAAACATGACGGTAGAAGCGTTTCAATTCGGCATAATCCCCGGACTGCGTCGGTTTCAATGTCCACTTTTCCGTCAGTTGCTCCTGATCAAACCCGGCCTTGTGATAGTGAAAATAGGCGAACTTATCGAGAGAGCAACCGTGAGGATCGTTGATTTCCTTGGCAAACCCCCCGAAAACCCGGTTAGGAAACTTGTTCTCCGGTCTGAAATAATAAAAGACATACTTCAAATGAGCCGAGTAGAGCTGGTAAAGATCATTCAGGTAGCAGCTGATCTGTTTCAACACCATCAGGCCGGCCTTCATCGACTCGTTTTTGTTGGCGGCATGGTGGTGGATCATCCAGGAGTTTTCGTACAGACGTACCATGGACATGTGCCCAAGGATAACGCCCTTGTCCTGATAGATGAAATGCCGTGCTATGGCGGGGTTGTGGTTATACAGCTTTTCATAGATGCGCTTGATTTCGTGCTTGTTGGACTGAAAGAATGCATATTTTTCAGGATAGATGAAACCGGTTTCGAAAAAGAAGTTCCAGAGCGCATCCATATCCACGCTGGTGCAGACATATGAATTGCTGTTATCCGCCTGGTGAAGCAGTGACAACAGCCTGACATGGTCATCCATGGCCATGTCGAGAATCGCCAGTCCACACCTCACTACGCCATCTTTAAGCCCTTCACCGCTGGTATTCCTGTAGACAACCTGCGCACGGCACTTGATCCGGAAACTTTGGGCAAAGCTCAGATCCAGCTCCGGAATTATTATACCGGCTAACAGCTGGGAATTGCCCGCCGCCTCCTCCACCGAAAAGCCCGAGCCGGAAATATCGATGGTTTTAAGATTGACATTTATGCCGGTCAGCGGATGGACGAACACGACGCTTGGAGAAGGGACCAGAACATGCCTGGTACTACGGAACTGTTTCGGCCTGTACCTCTGGATGCGGTCACTGACCGGAGACAGCACGAATGTCACGACGTCCCGCTCAACCACCTGTCTGATGATCCTGCATTCGCCGGAATACAGCAGCTCACTCTCGGCGTGAAGATGCAGGCTGACCGGCGATGAAGAATTAATCCACTGGAAGGCCTGGGGTGAATTCGAGGTTACCTGGGCACAAAAAGACATGGGGTTGGAATCAAGCAGGGCCCCTTTGAATACGGCGCTGCTCTGGGTGATTGTGGCGTGTATGCCGCTACTGGGGTAGCGCTTCGCCTTTCTGGAATTAATTTCATTGCACACTTCCGGCAGCAGCAAACTGATGCCCTGCTCGTTGATGCTGATAACTTCCGGATTGACCTGCAGGCATTTCTTGCCGTCCGTGATCAGCATGTTCTGAAAGGAGTGCGACTTAAGAATCCAGGGGTCGGTCGGCTCGCTCCAGACACAATCAAGCTTGTCACCGGCACAGGGGAGCGGTTTCGCGGTAAGTGACAGGGTGCTTTCGAACTTGGTATGCTTCAGATTTATCAGAACCGTTCGATCCTGAAAGTTTATGTAATTGAGCTTGTTGACAAGAAAACGCTTGCCGATACCACGGACCTTTTGAATGTTCCCACTTTCGGCATCTGCATCGGAGGAGCTTAAGCGCGGTATGATATGCAGTTTGTCCATTTTTTTACCCATTGAATCAGCAGAATCCAAGTTATCAAGGTTACCGAATTGTTATTAGCAAGCATTTCGAATACACGAGCCACACCTGCTTGTGATGTTAAAATATCTATATTTGCAAATGGCACTTCTACAGCCATCCATTCGGGATTATTACTGTATTTTCTAGCACATCTGCCAGAGGGCTACAAGCAAATTAGAACGGCGGGCAACAACCATTAACAACTGTTTCACAACTGTTTCAAATATGAAGCAGGCATCGGGCCCACCCAATCGGACTGATTTGCATCATGGCCACCAACTATGATACACAATATCCACAATGAAAAAACTCAACCCACCGCAGCAACGTGCTGTCAATACAACCGAAGGCGCCCTGCTGATTCTGGCCGGGGCCGGTTCCGGCAAGACCCAGGTCATCACCACCCGCATCGTGCACCTGCTGAAGGACAAGCGGGTTCCGGCCGAAAACATCCTGGCGGTGACCTTCACCAACAAGGCCGCCAAGGAGATGAACGAGCGGGTCGGCGCCATGGCCGGTCCACTGGCCAAGGGGATCGTCATTTCGACCTTCCACTCGCTGGGCGTGCGCATCCTGCGCCGCGACATACGCGCGCTGGGCTTCAAGCCCAACTTCTCGATCTATTCCAGTTCCGACCAGGCCGGCGTGATCCGACAGGCGGTCCGCGAACGGGACATCGACCCGAAAAAGATCGACCCGGACCAGATCCTCTGGAAGATATCCGGCCTGAAAAACCGCCTGATCGGACCGAAGGATTTTACGCCGGACCACAGCAGCCCGCTGGAGATTGCGGTGGCGGCCGTCTATCCCCGTTACCAGGAGCTGCTGAAGGGCTTCAATGCGATCGACTTCGACGACATCATCATGCTCTCGGTCGGACTGCTTAAAACCCCGGCCATACTCAACTTCTGGCAGGAACGTTTCCGCTACATCATGGTCGATGAGTACCAGGATACCAATGCCTCGCAGTACCTGCTGATCTCGCTTTTGGCCAAAAAACACGGCAACATCTGCGTTGTCGGCGACGACGACCAGTCGATCTACGGCTGGCGCGGCGCCGAGGTCGAGAATATCCTCAATTTCGCCAAGGATTACCCCGGTTGCGTCACCATCAAGCTGGAGCAGAACTACCGCTCCACCGGTTCGATCCTGGACGCCGCCAACAGCGTGATCAGGAACAACCTGCTGCGCACCGACAAGGCGCTCTGGACCGCCAGCGGCGCCGGACGGGAAATCGACCTGCTGGTGGCCGACAGCGAAGAGGACGAAGCGGCCAAGGTGGTTGAGGCGATCATGCTGGAGCAGTATCGCGACAAGCTGCTCTGGTCCGACCTGGCGATCCTGTACCGCTCCAACGCCCAGAGCCGCGCCTTCGAGGAAAAACTGCGCATGGAGCGCATCCCTTATGTTGTAATCGGCGGACAACAGTTTTACGAGCGCAAGGAGGTCAAGGACGCCATCGCCTACCTGAAGGTAATCGACAACCCCAGCGACGAGGCCTCGCTTTTACGCATCATCAACTTTCCGCGCCGCGGCATCGGCGACACCACGCTGATAAAACTGAACCAGTGGTCGATGGAACACGACGTGGCGCTATTTGAAACGCTGGGGCGGGTCAACGAGATCACCGAAATATCGGCCTCATGCAAAAAGACGGTGCTGGCCTTCCACGCGATGATGAAAGACGTCATAAACCGCTTCACCTCGCACAACATGGGGGCCCAGGTCAATACCCTCTTCAATCATCTGCGGATCGAGGACGAAATGTATCGCACCTTGAACGACGCCGCCCAGGCCAGGAAGAGGATCGAAAACATCGAGCAGGTGGTCAACTCGCTGGCCGACTATGAAGCCCGAAACCCGCGCGGAACGCTTTCGGCCTTCCTGGAGCGGATCTCGCTGATGGATGAGGACAAACCGGCCGAGGACGGCAAGGAACATGGCCTGAACGCGGTCACGCTGATGTCGCTGCACTCCAGCAAGGGGTTGGAATTCAGCCATGTCTGGCTGGTGGGGATGGAAGAGGAACTGCTGCCGCACAAACGCTCGATCGAGGAGGATCCGACCGTGGCCGAGGAACGCCGCCTCTGCTACGTCGGCATCACCAGGGCCAGGAGATACCTGACCATTTCGCGCTGCCTGACCCGCCGCAAGTACGGCGCCATCGAGGAACGCAAGCCAAGCCGTTTCCTGGCCGAGATACCGGAGCACCTACTGAGCAAAACATCAAGTGACGATACAGACAGTGATTCAAAACCTGTCAATCTGGCTGATGATTTTTTTGCAAGAATGCTGGGAGATTGAACCTGATATTACTAAGACCGCACGAAATTCTGCCGCCCGGATTTGAGGCCGTCATCGATATCGTGGTTGTAGTAGGGCACAGAATTCCCTGATGTCCCAAAAATTCCCGGCAACGAAGGTGCGGACCCAGGTCCAGAAGGTGTTTGGCTACGCGGTAAAAACCGGTGGGCATCGAGGGAGCGGGTTTCGGGGGAAAGTGAAAAAGTGTCAATAGATAAATAGATAACTGCGTACCTCAAGCCCCTACCTCAAGCCCCTCCATAACGGCTTGAGGGTCTGCTGTGGAGCGAAGCGGAAACAGCAACACCCGAGTGTTGTACGTTTCAGTCAAGAGTAAGCAATGACTCGTCGTACCAGACGTCTTCATATCCTGGAGCTATTTGAAAGCGCCATCCAGGTGGCAGAGCCAAGTACTGAAGCACCTCCGGACACCAATCCTCAATATGGCTTACATGTAATGGCAAGAAAAATTCAGGATCTTCCGAAATTTCTTCGCCAGCCCAGATGTACCACCCGCAGGTGCTTTCTGTCGGTGGATGGCGTAGACCATTTATAGGCAGACTTCCTGACTTAACATTTTCTGAAATTCCGAGTTTGGTTTCCGCCAGAGGCAGCTCTGGTATTGCACCAAATCTACTGCATATATCTTCTTGAAGTTTCATTTTGTCTTTTTCCATTTTATTCTCGTACAACGGCTTTGCGCTTGACCTGCCGGGCAGTTTTATCGCCCGGTCATGGTCTGAGCGCGTGTTAGGCATTCATTTTTTCCGAATTGCTTTGATATATGCTTGATAAGCTGAGTGAACTTCTTCCTCGGTTAATTCGATGATTATTTCATTTTTCGCTGTAAGTCCTGATTTCTTCAACCACTTATGGCCTTTTTCTGGAGTCTGAAATAATCCTCCTTTGCCTTCATTGGCTTTTTGAATGTCAGGCAAATATTCGGAGGAAATCAAAAAATGGTCATCTTTTTTTGATACGAGTTCGCATTGAACGAATTTTGAAAGTGCACGGGACAATTCTTTTGGTGTGGGAATGGCGTGGTTAGTGGCATCAGCTGCACCAATAATATCTTTCAGCGCGGTACCCTCCGACTGTCGGGCGAGGAACAGCGACATCAGTATCCATCCATCATTCCATGTCCATTCCAGTGTCTTTATCATTTTCTCCTGCCTAACGGGGTGCCCGGTTCACCCGCTTCGCCCGGTCGGTTTTTCCGGGTGGGCGGCGTGCAACCGGCTGGATACTATGTAAGGCCCCCCTTGGGCATACGTTTTACGGTATGCTCAGCTTTGCGAGAACCAATTCCTAGGGAATCCAAAGGGGGCCTTACACATGCGA
>JAVBXN010000053.1 GCA_030824515.1 Pelobacter sp. | reverse complement strand
AAATCAAAAGCTTGAACAAAATACTGACTTAACCCTTAAGGTGATCATTTTTTTTGATGTAAGTCCTGGTTTTATCGGCGTGCATCCGTTTTTCTCGGCGGTTAACTGCCGTTTATAGGATGAACCGTGACGTGACGATGAACCGTGACGTGACGTTGTTTGCTGGTTGACTAGCGCCAGCAAACCTCCCCTCAATCAATCCCACAGCATGTTGAGGTTCCGTCAGATGCTGAGGCCAATTCTGTCATTTAATCCGCACCCGTCGTCCTCTTCAGCCAACCTAATCCCCTGTTATTAATGAAGCAATCCAACATTCTGATTTTTAAAAGGTTATTGGCAGACTAGTTGCTCCTATCGAGCTGATCCTGGTCATCTCATCCAAAGGCAGAGTTCTCTCCGTTTTTGGGAAGAGGGATTCAACCAAACAACTGTTTATTAATGCTTATCAATCGGACAACCAAAGGAGAGCTGGATGCGTAACAGGGAATCGGCAACAAACAATCATGATTTTAATGAGTTTAAAAAAGGAGGTTTTATGAAGAGATTCGAAACACTAAAAACTTATTTGATATCCATGTTCATTCTGAGCGTTTTTGTTGTACTGCCGGGATGCAGCGGAGACGGTGGAGTATTCGGCGGCGGCAGCTGGACTAAGCCGCTTGTGTCCATCGAGGTGACGCCAGTAAACCGGAGCATGGCAAATGGGACAACGCAACAGTTCATGGCCACCGGCATCTATTCCAACAATGAAAAACGGGATCTGACGTCTTCGGTGACCTGGAGTTCGTCGAACACGGCGGTTGCAACCATCAGCAACACAGCCGGTTCCAACGGACTGGCCGCATCCAGAAGCGTGGGCGGGCCGATCACTGTCACCGCCACCGATCCCGCCAGCGGAAGAGCCGGCAGCGCGTCACTGACCGTGACCGCGGCAACACTGACTTCCATCGGGGTCACCCAGGTCAATCAAAGTATTGCCCTGGGATCCAAGCTGCAATTTAAAGCCACCGGCATATACACGGACCTGACCAAGCAGGATCTGACTTCATCCGTGACCTGGAGCTCCTCGAACACGGCTATCGCGAGCATCAGCAATACACCAGGATCCAACGGACTGGCCTCGGCGCTGTCCGTTGGCGGCCCGCTCACGATCACCGCCACTGATCCGGCCACCGGAAAAGCAGGAACCACCACACTGAGAGTAACTGCGGCGGTACTGTCGTCGATCGGCATCACCCCGATCAATCCGACTATCGCCCTTGGCACCACCCAGCAGTTTAAAGCCACCGGGATCTATTCGGACCTGACGAAACAGGATCTGACCGCATTTGTAACCTGGTCGTCATCGAACACGGCCGTTGCCACCATCAGCAACCCGGCGGTTAAAGGATCGGCCTCTTCGGTAGCAGCCGGCTTGACCACGATCACCGCCACCGACACGGCCACCGGTAAAACCGGAACATCGGCACTGACCGTGACTACCGCGACCCTGTCTTCGATCGGGGTCACCCCGGTCAAACAGAGTATAGCCGTCGGGGCAAACCAGCAGTTCATCGCCACCGGAACCTATTCGGACTTCACCAAGCGCGATCTGACATCAGCGGTAACCTGGAGTTCCTCCAACACGGCTGTCGCGACCATCAGCAATGCTGCAGGCAGTAACGGCGTGGCCACATCGAAGGCCACCAGCGCCCTGATCACGATCACCGCCACTGATCCGGTCTCCGGTAAAACGGGAACCGCGGCCCTGACGGTAACCACGGCAGTGCTCTCCTCCATCGCCATAACTCCGGCCAATCCCTCCATTACCCTTGGGACCACCCAGCAGTTTGTCGCCACCGGGACATACTCCGACTTCACCAAACGGGATCTGACAGCTTCGGTAACCTGGACTACCACACCGCTGGTTTCGCCGGTTGCGATCATCAGCAATGCATCCGGTTCCGACGGACTGGCCACCGCGCTGGCCGTGGGCGGGCCAATTACGATCACCGCCACTGATCCGGCCACCGGCAAAACAGGAACCACCACACTGAAGGTAACTTCGGCAACCCTCAGCCTGATCACGGTCACACCCGGCGCCTCCAACATTTCCATTGGCGATACCCAGCAGTTTATCGCCACCGGGACATATTCGGACAACACCAAACGGGATATAACCTCATCCATGACCTGGACCACCACGCCGCTGGTATCGCCGGTTGCGACGATCAGCAACCTGGCAGGTTTCGATGGCCTGGCAACAGCACTGGCTGCAGGCGGCCCGATTACAATCACCGCCACTGATCCGGTCAGCGGAAAATCAGGGACCGCAACACTGAACGTAACCGCGGCCACATTGACTCAGATCACGGTCACACCGGGCACGGCCAACATTACTGTCGGCGGAACCCAGCAGTTTGTCGCCACCGGGACATACTCGGACAACAGCACCAGAATCCTGACATCAGCCATGACCTGGACCACCACTCCGCTGGTTTCACCGGTTGCAACCATCAGCAACCTGACCGGTTTTGATGGACTGGCAACAGCATTGGCTGCAGGCGGACCGATCACGATCACCGCCACCGATCCTGTCTCGAAAAAAGCCGGGACCGCATCCTTGACCGTTACCCCGGCGCCGTTGCCGGTGACCAGCGTCGTAAACCTGGCCGCAGTCGCCCCGTTCGGCACCTTTGGCGGCACCGCCGGCATGACCAATACCGGAACCCTGACCATCGTCAAAGGGGATATCGGCACCATCGCTACCAGCACCGCCTCGATAACCGGATTCCACGATACTTCAGGTGATATCTATACCGAGACACCGGCCAACATCGGAGCAGTGACCGGAAAAATCTACACCTGCACCAATTCCACCGTCGGCCCGACTTCTACCGGCCCGAACGCAGCCGCATGCCTGGTTGCAAGCAATGCCCGCCTGGCAGCGCAAACCGCCTATCTGGCCCTGGTGGCAATGCCGGCCGGAGCTGATCCGGGCGGAAACCTGGCCGGTAAAACCCTGGTTCCCGGTGTTTATACCGCCCCCTCCGGATCGTTCATGATCCAGGGCTCGGATCTCACCCTCGACGCACAGGGCGACCCCAATGCCGTATGGGTATTCCAGATGGCTACCACGCTGACAGTAGGCGGCCCTGGAGCTGCATTTCCACAGAACATCATCCTGGCCGGCGGCGCCCAGTCCAAAAACATCTTCTGGCAGGTCGGCAGCTTCGCAACGATCAACGCCGCCGGAGGCGGGACCATGGAAGGAACCATTATTTCCCAGGCGGGAGCCTCGTTCTCCACCGCCGGCAACGTCCAGATAGTAACGCTGAACGGCAGGGCTATATCCCTGGGAGCTTCGGTTACGCTGGTGGATACGGTCATTAACGTACCGGCTCCATAAGGCGGCCTGAAATCCACTGTAAAAGCCCGGCAGGAACAGGGGGCAGGCTTTTCAGCCTGCCTCCCGTTTCCACCCTGCTGAAATGAAAAGCAAATATGCGATTAATACCGCGAATACCAGATATTCAGTCGATACAAGGAGGTTTTAGATGAAAAAAATATTTTCCCTGGTCCCCGTAATGAAAAAGATGGCGCCGGTGCTGGTTGCCTCTGTTCTGCTCCTGCCCCTGACCGCCCGCGCCGAGATAAAGGCCGGCAGCGTCGAAGTGAGTCCGTTCGTGGGGTACAACTTTTTTGAAAAAGTGCAGAACCTGGAAAACCGGCCCATATTCGGCGGGCGGCTTGGTTACAACTTTACCAATACTTTCGGCATTGAAGGCAGCTGGGAATACATCAGAAGCCGGGTTGACGACAAGAACAAGACCTTCAGCAAGGAAGGCCAGTTCACCAGCCCGATCAGTAACGTAGACATCAACATGTATCACCTCGATCTGGTCTATCACTTTTTACCGGAGGGCAAATTCAATCCCTTCATCGTCGCCGGTTACGGAGCTGTCAACTACAGCCCGAAGATCAACAGCAAGAACATGTCGGTGATTGATTTCGGTGTGGGCGCAAAATACTGGATGACTGAAAATATCGCTCTCAGGCTCGATGTCAGGGACAATATGATCTACGACGACCAGATCCACAATATCGGAACCACCCTGGGGGTTGTGTTTGCTTTCGGCGGAACGTCAAAGACCGACTCCGCTCCGGTAGCAAAGACAGTGGAAGCGGCGCCAGTCGCCGCGCCCGTGGATAGTGATGGCGACGGCGTGTACAACACACAGGACAAATGTCCTGGAACACCGGCAGGCGTATCCGTCGGCAGGGATGGCTGCCCGCTTGATAGCGACAAGGACGGCGTGGCCGATTATCTCGATAAATGCCCCGGCACTCCCGCCGGCGTATCCGTCGGCATGGACGGCTGTCCGCTCGATTCCGACAAGGATGGCGTAACCGATGACCTGGACAAATGCCCCGGCACACCTGTCGGCATATCCGTTGACAAAAATGGCTGCCCGCTTGATGACGATAAGGACGGCGTAGCCGATTATCTGGACAAATGCCCCGCCACACCAGTCGGCGTGAAGGTTGACGCCAACGGCTGTCCGCTCGATTCCGACAAGGATGGCGTAACCGATGACCTGGATAAATGTCCCGGCACACCTGTCGGTGTATCCGTTGACAAAAATGGCTGCCCGCTCGACTCGGACAAGGACGGCGTGGCCGATTATCTCGACAAATGCCCCGCCACGCCAGTCGGCAAAAAAGTTGCCGCCAATGGCTGTCCCGAAGTCATAATGTCCTCCGCCAACAAGGCTGCTGCCGCCAAGAGATACTGCAGCAAACCGGCCGTGCTGGGGATCAATTTCGACACCAACATGACTGACATCAAGCACCATTATTATGACGAACTGAAGACCGTGGGCGACTTCCTGACCTATTTCCCCAACGCCAAAGGTGAAATCGCAGGCCACGCCGACACCGTAGGCACCAGGGAATACAACGTGAAACTTTCCCAGGCCCGCGCCGACAGCGTCAGAAAGTACATCGTGGAGACATTCGGCACAGAAGCCGATCGCATCGGCACCAAGGGGTATGGCTTCTCGAAACCGGTGGCCAGCAACAAGACCGAGGCCGGCAGGGCTAAAAACCGCCGTATCGAGGCGAACTTTACCTGCGAGTAGCATAAGCAACAGACAAGATCAACGACGCCCTTAAGGAACATTCCTTAAGGGCGTCGTAGTTTTCGGGTTTCGGTGAAACAACAGGCCGTCATATTTGATGGCTTTGTTATATACGACGGCCGGCGTTGACGGCATATTTATACAGCAACAGTTTACCTTGCGCTTTATTCAACAATACAAGCGGCTTACATGCACACCATCCCCGGTAGTCACATGGCATGGTAGTTGTAATTACTAACTCAGCACTAAAAAAAGTGCCACCTTCATGCAATTCCGGGCGGTTCGCCGCCCGGGCCTTTTTTCCACCGCAACCATCCAAGCCTGCCATGCTGATAAACTTGCAATGGCCGGCTGCAACAGGGCTGCCGTTAATGAACACAGCCAGAGCGGAAAGAACCCTTTCCTGACATAAATCACCTGCCATTTGAAAAGGAGCCGTAATGCGTACAAAGTCAATTCTATCAATGCTTGCCATGACCGCGGTCGTCATCACTTTTGGAGTAAATGAAGCCGAGGCCGGTTTTCCGGTGCCTCCGGGCTTTCCCGCCCCCCCGGGTGTGAATGTCCGCATCGACGGTTATCTGCCGGCGCCGCCGGGTGTGCATGTCCGGATCGACTCTGGACGCCCCTACTATGTGGAACAGGAACGCCGGGTCTACATCCAGGAGGAAAGACCGGTCAGGCACTATAAAAAGTATAAGAAACATCGCCATGACAACGGTCGCAGAAACGGCCATTACAACGGCCGCGGATACGACAATGACAGGCATGACAGGCGTGGACATTAGCATTCGGTAGGCCTGACTAAAAGAAGAGGGAGGAAAAAATGCAAAGAATACTCTGCGGACTGATTGGACTGTTGATACTTCTGGGTCCGGTGACTTATGCCAAAGCCGAAATCAGCATCGGCATCGGACTGCCTAACGTGAGCATCGGGATCAACCTGCCGCTTTTCCCGCACCTGATCCCGGTGCCGGGCTATCCGGTCTACTACGCTCCAAGCGTGGAAGCCAACTACTTCTTTTACGATGGCATGTACTGGATCTACCAGGGTGACGGCTGGTATTCCAGCTCCTGGTATAACGGCCCCTGGTGGCCGGTTGAGCCGGAATATGTGCCGTTGTTCATTCTGCGCATCCCTGTCAGCTATTACCGACAGCCTCCCGTGTACTTCCAGGGCTGGCAGTCGAATGCGCCGCCGCGCTGGGGTCAACACTGGGGCCATGACTGGGAACAACGTCACAGCGGATGGGACCGGTGGAGACGCAATTCCGTACCGGCGCGAGCCCCGCTGCCGGTCTATCAGCGAAAATATTCCGGTGAAAGGTATCCCCATCAGGTGGAGCAGCAGCACAAGCTGCGCACTCAGAGTTACCGTTACCAACCAAAAGACAAGATAGTGCGCCAGCACTTCAAAGAGCAGACGAGACAAAGAACACAGCCCCCCGCTCAGCAGAGAAGGCAGGAAGCACCGGCGGTGAGAGCTCCAAATCACCAGGACCAGCCCCGCCCGGCGCCACGCCAGCAGGTAACCACGCCGGCCTCACGACCACAACCACAGGCAAGGCCGCAGGTTCAACACCCGCAACCACAGGCAAAACCTCAGGTCCAACATCCGCAACCACAGGCAAGGCCGCAGGTTCAGCACCCGCAACCGCCGCAGCAGGGTTTAAAACCGGCTCCGGTCAAGCCGGTGCCGGTTCATCCGGCTCCGCAGCACCAGGGTCCGGCAGTGCGCGATCAAAGGCAGCAACCCGCCCCTGCGGCACACCAGCAAAAACCGCAGCCGGCGCCTGTTCAGCATCAGCAGCAGGAACCACGGGCCAAAGAACAGGACCAGAGACAGCACGAACCCCAGGGTGGCAAACAGGATCACGGCCAGGGACAGAACAGGGATGATGATCGAGGCCGGGGACGCGACAAATAACAACCTTGTCCGGTCAGGGTAATACGCCATCCTCCCCTCTTCCGCCAGCGGAGAGGGGAGGATTTTTATTCCGGTACTTTCAACCTGTAAACGGCAGTTAACCGCCGATAAAAACGGATGCACGCCGAGAAAACCTGGACATACATCAAAAAAGTTAATCACCTTCTGGGTTAAACCAGTATTTTTTTCAAGCTTTTGATTTATCGGCGTGTATCGGCGTTCATCGGCGGTTAACTAGCTTTTTCTGGGTTCAAAGCTGACAACACTGATATTTGACCATGTGTCCCATGACGGAAAGAGCACCAATGCAGACATTGATCGACCTTTTCAATACGTTCGAAGCGCTGGGTGACAAGACCGCCTTTGTGAACCGCACCGGCGTACGCCGCCTGGTTGTTTCCTACCGGGAATTTCACGGTCTTGCCCTGAAAATGGCCAACCTTCTGGCCCAAAGGGGTGTAGAGGTCGGGGACCGGGTGCTGATCTGGGGACCCAACTCTTCCTGGTGGGCAGTAGCCTATTGGGGCATCATCATCCGCGGCGCAATCGCCGTGCCGGTGGACTTCATGTCCGATCCGGCGCGCGCCGATTCGATCCGCAACCTGACCAGGTCCAAGATCGTTCTGCAGAGCCGTTTCAAATCGGAGCGAATGAACGTAACCGATTCGATACTGCTGGAAGATCTTCAGTACCTTTTGGAAGACCTTCAGCCGATAAGCGGACCTGCCCCGGCAACGCCGGAAGATACGGCACAGCTGATCTATACCTCCGGCACCACCGGAAATCCCAAAGGGGTCATCCTGACCCACCGGAACCTGATCGCCAACGTGACCCAGATCAACCGGGCGGTGCCGATCATCACTCCCGGATTCAATTTCCTCTCACTGCTGCCCCTGTCCCACATGTTCGAACAGATGGGCGGTTTTTTCACCCCGCTCTACCGTGGCGCGGCCATCGTGTATCCGCGAACACTGAAGCCATCCGCGATCATGGAGGCGCTGGGCAAGGAGGACATCTACATCATCATGTCCGTTCCGCGCCTGATGCAGCTGCTCAAAACCACCATCGAGCGGGAACTTGAGGAAAAGCATCTCTCCGGTCTGTTCCGCTGGATGACTCAGTTGACGGCCAGGCTCCCGAAAGAAGCGCGGCGGAAGCTGTTTTTACCGGTACAGAAAAAGTTCGGTCCCAATTTCACCGCCTTTGTTTCGGGCGGCGCCCCGCTTGATCAGGAGGTTTTCAACTTCTGGAGCAGCATGGGATTCACGGTCCTGGAGGGGTATGGACTGACCGAGACTTCTCCGGTTCTCTGCGTCAACACTATCGACCGGCAGGTGGCTGGTTCGGTCGGCCCGGCCATGCCGGGGGTCCAGTTAAAGATCGAGAATAAAGAGGTACTGGTACGCGGTGACAACGTTTTTCCCGGCTACTATGAGAATGAACAGGCCAGTCGCGACGCCTTCACCAATGACGGCTGGTTCCGCACCGGCGACCTGGGAGAACTGGACAGCGACGGCTGGCTGACCATCAAGGGGCGCGAGAAAGAGCTGATCGTGACCGGTTCAGGGATCAACGTCTATCCGGACGAGCTGGAAGCGGTGCTGAACCGGATCGCCGGGGTAAAGGAATCGTGCGTGATCGGCCTCGACAAAGGCGGGGGGGAAGAGGTGCATGCCGTGCTGATCCTGGACGGAAGCGGCAAGGCTCCCGAAGAGATTATCAGCCAGGCAAACAGCAGCCTGGATGCGCTGCACCGGATTACCGGCTTCACTCTCTGGAACGAGCCGGAATTCCCCAAGACCACGACGCTCAAGATCAAGAAGTTTACGGTCAAGGAGGAGCTGAAAAAGGGACCGGCCGCAGGCGACAGCAGCGTCAGCCGGGACAGCCTGCTCAACCTGATCGCCAGGGTAACCGGCGTCAGCGCCGCCGGGATTCGCGACGAATCCCTGCTGGTAACCGATCTGGGCCTTACTTCCATCGACCGCCTGGAGCTGGTCAGCTTCCTGGAGCAGGAATACCGCCTGGACATCGACGACTCCCTGATCGGGCCGCAGACGAAAGTTTCGGACCTGCGCCAGATCATCACGAAACGGGAAAAGCTGATCCGGCACGACCATTTCCGCTTCTGGACCAACAACAACTTCTTCAGCGGGTTGCGCCGAGCCTGGGATACCGTATTTCACGCCCCGCTGTTTCGCCGATTCGCCACACTCGAACTGCATGGAACCGATAATCTGGAGAAGCTGGCCGGTCCGGTCATTTTCGTGGCCAATCACCTGAGTTACCTGGACCAGCCCGCAGTCATGTTTGCGCTCCCTCCAGAGATCCGCTACAGAACCGCCACCGCGGCCTGGGAAGAGTTCTTCTTCAATGACTACCATGGGCTGGAGCGGATCTTGAGACGCTTGAGCTACGATTACGCCAGCGTGCTGTTCAACCTTTTCCCCCTGCCCCAGTCGCAGGGATTCGGCGGTTCGCTCAAATTCATGGGCAGGCTGACTGATGCCGGCGTCAACATCCTGATCTTCCCGGAAGGCGGACATGCCCGGGACGGCAAAATGCAGTCTTTCCAGATGGGACTGGGCATCATGGTCAAGGAACTGGGGATTCCGGTGGTGCCGATCAGGATCAGCGGAACCGACCGGGTTCTTCCCCACGAAGCAAGTTTCCCAAAACGCGGCAAGGTAACGGTAACCTTCGGTGAACCATTGCGGTTTCGGTTCGAAGAACCGGCCGAAATCGTTGAACTTGCGCGTCAGGCGGTGGAAAAACTCTGAACGGACGTGTTCCGAAGATGGAATAACGAGACAGGTGAGAGATCGAAGAACCTAAAAACGGCATTTACTCACGCAACGGCGCAACGAACGCGACGAAATTCAAATACTTAAGAGGATTTGTAACCTCACCAATCTGGTAATTGATATTATCGTTTAACTGCTTGATTTTACGTTGCGTCGTCGCGTTCGTCGCGTGAAACTGCTTTTGCTAGGATGAATATACAAGCTGGTTTACGACATGGTTGCGCAGCTGTCACTCAAAGGCCAAAACGAAAGGAGTACTGACATGTTAAGCAGAGTAAAGACCCTGGAAGGTTACACACTGGAAAGCCTGAACGGTAAAATAGGCAAGGTCAAAGAATTCTACTTCGATGACCGGCACTGGAAGATTCGCTATCTGGTCGCAGATACGGGAGACTGGCTTACGGAGAGACAGGTGCTGATCTCTCCTTATGCGCTGGTCAGCATGAATATGGAGGAGCAGCTCATCGCCGTCAATCTGACCAAAAAACAGATTGAGGACAGTCCTCCCCTGGGCAGTGACAAGCCCGTTTCGCTTCAATTCGAAGTGGATTATTACGGACATTACGGTTGGCCGACATATTGGGATAGCACCTATATCTGGGGTTTTACTCCTTATATTGTGCCTGACAGTGTAGCGGGGACAGAATCAGGCCGGGACGAGAAAAACTGGGATCCGCATTTGCGGAGCACTTATGAAGTGAACGGCTATCACATCCAGGCCGCAGACGGAGAGATCGGTCACGTAGAGGACTTTATCATCGATGACGAAACCTGGGCGATTCGTTACATGGTTATCGATACACGGAACTGGTGGCCCGGCAGAAAGGTCCTGATCCCTCCGCAATGGATCGAGCGCGTCAGCTGGAGCGAGGCGAAAGTATTCGTCAATCTCCCACTTGAGGCCATCAAACAGTCACCGGAATACGATGAGGAGTCTCTTTTGACGCGGGATTACGAGAACATGCTGCATGATCACTACAATCGCCAGGGATACTGGGTTAATGAACCGGCTGACAAAAAGTAAACCTAAAGGAATCAGGTAAAAAATGGAGCCGACAAACAGCACCCCGGAAGACAAATCCGAAATGTCAACCAGTGGTGAGTCTGCAACGCCTCCGGGAGATCGACCTTCCAGATTCAGAGTTCTCATGAAATACCGCGTCCTCTGGCTGATCCTGGCACTGCTTATCGCCTTTGCAGGCACATTCGGGTATCACTGGCTGTTTGGCAAACCCAAGGTACTTTACACCTCTGCCGAAGTCGTTCGCGGCGACATTGAAAGCACCGTTGTTGCGGCCGGCATCGTGCAGCCCGTCAAGTATGTCGATGTCGGCGCCCAAACCTCCGGCAACCTTAAATCGCTCAAGTTCAAGCGGGGCGACCAGGTCGAAAAGGGCCAGTTACTGGCGGAAATTGACCCGGTTCTGGCGGATTCGGCTCTTACAGCGGCCAACGCGACCCTGGAAAATATGATTGCACAGCGCTCCGTTAAAGAGGCGCAACTTGTACTGGCCAGGGTGCAGCGCACCCGCAACGAGAAACTATTCGCACAGGGCAACGGATCTGTCTCTACCAGTGACCGTGACATCACCAGAGCCGATTACGACGTCGCTCTTGCCGAAGTAGCTTCGCTTGCGGCGCAAATAAAGCAGGCCACGGCAGCGGTAGACACTGCCAGGGCCAATCTGGGTTATACCAAAATCATGGCGCCGATGTCCGGTGAAGTCGTTTCCATAACCCTTCTGGAAGGACAGACACTCAACGCCAACCAATCGGCGCCGAATATCCTGCGGATTGCCGACATCAGCACGGTGACAGTCTGGGCGCAGGTCTCGGAAGCAGACATAGTCCGCGTTAAACCGGGCCAGAAAGTCTATTTCACTATACTTGGCGAACCCCGGCGCTGGAACGGTGCGGTCAGGCAGATTCTCCCGACTCCGGAACTCATAAACAACGTGGTGTTCTACGATGTGCTGTTTGATATTCCGAATCCGGAACGTATATTGAAGATTCAAATGACGGCTCAGGTCTTTATCGTTTTGGCCCAGGCAAAGGGGGTTTTGCTGATTCCGGCAGCCGCCATCGGCAATGCGGCGGAAGGCGCGACAATCAAGGTGCGGGTGCTGAAAGACAATAACAGCATCGAGCAACGCACCATCAAAATCGGAATCAAGAGCGAAATTTCAGCGGAGGTAACGGGCGATCTCAAGGAAAAGGAACGGGTCGTGATCGGCGAAATCACAACCAAGGGCAAGTCCAAAAGCGCGCTGAGTTCTCGAAAGGGTCCGTGATGTCGCCAGCACTGCTCGAAATGGATTCAGTCAGCCGGACCTATACAACGGGTGGCGAGCCGTTGACGGTACTGACCGATGTGAGCCTGACGATCATGAGTGGCGAATTCGTCGCCATCATGGGCGCGTCCGGTTCGGGCAAGTCCACGCTCATGAATATCATCGGCTGTCTCGACAAGCCGACCAGCGGCGCCTATAAAATCCGCGGCGTCGAAGTAGCCTCTCTGGACGGAGATGCGTTGGCTGCACTGCGGCGCGACACCTTTGGCTTCATCTTCCAGCGCTACAATCTGATGTCCGATCTCAGCGCCGTGGAAAATGCCGAAGTTCCGGCCGTGTATCGCGGCATGGCCAAATCCCGGCGGGAGGAGCACGCCAGTGAATTATTGCGGGAACTCGGGCTGAGTGACCGGCTGCAACACCACCCCAATCAGCTCTCCGGCGGCCAGCAGCAGCGCGTCAGTATTGCCCGTGCTCTCATGAACGGCGGGCCGGTGATCCTGGCCGATGAACCGACCGGTGCGCTGGACAGCAAGGGTGGCAAAGAGGTCATGGCCATCCTGGAAAAGCTGAACGGTCAAGGACACACGATCATTCTGGTGACCCACGACAGCGACATCGCAGCTTACGCGCAGCGTATCGTGCATATTACGGATGGCCGGATAACATCGGATGAGCAGCAGAAAGGCAAGGTTGACCACCAGGCGCAGAGTGGCAAAACGATCGAGGACATCAAGCCGGGTGTGGCGGTTCTGGGCGAATCGCTGAAGATGGCGTTACGCTCTCTCTTGAACAACCGGATGAGAACCATGTTGACCATGCTCGGCATCATAATCGGCGTCGCTTCGGTGGTCGCATTGATGGCGATCGGAAACGGTGCGAAGCAGGATGTCCTTGAGCGTATCCAGGCCATGGGCACCGATCTGTTGACGATCAGGCGGGGACCGCCGAAGATGCACGCCTCGGGCGGGATCGTAACGACTTTCCTGCCTGAAGACATGTCTTTCATCGACAATCTGGCCGGTGTGGCCCTGGCGGTTCCTGAAACGGAGCTGTCCTCGCTTTTGCGCTTCGGCGATCAGGATTTGATGGTCACAGCGGTCGGAACCGGCGAAGATTTTCCGCAGGTGCATGACTGGCCGCCGCAGACCGGAGTGTTCTTCTCGGCGGAACACGTCAAGCGCTATGCCCAGGTGGTAGTGCTCGGCCAGACCGTGGCAAAGAACCTGTTTCCGGAAGGCACTAAACCGCTGGGCCAGTATGTGCTGATCGGCAACGCGCCCTTTCTGGTCATCGGCATCCTGAGCAGCAAGGGTTTGAGCCCGCGGGGAGACGATATGGACAACTCCGCCTGGCTGCCTTACACAACGGCCGGTGCGCGCATCTTCGGACGCCGTTTTTTTAACAGTATTATTGTGAGAGTAAAGCCGGACGCGGATATGTCAGTGGTGCAGGCAGGACTGCATGCGCTGTTGATCAAGCGCCATCACAAGGAAGACTTTAACATTCGGAATATGGCCGAAACCATTGCCACCGCCAATGAAACGCAGAACACGCTCACCTATCTGCTGGCGGCAATTGCCGTGATTTCTCTCGTTGTCGGCGGCATTGGCGTGATGAACATCATGCTGGTGTCGGTCACCGAAAGGACACGCGAAATCGGCATCCGCATGGCGATTGGCGCGCGCAGCTACGATGTGATGTTTCAGTTTCTTACCGAGGCCGTGATGGTCTGTTTTATCGGCGGCCTGGCAGGTATCATCGTCGGTGTCGGCGGTGGGGTAATTACCTCGGCTATTGCGGGGTGGCGCGTGATATTCACGATTGCGCCGATTATCATCGCCTTCATGTGCGCTTTTCTGACCGGCATCATTTTTGGTTATCTTCCGGCCAGAAAAGCTGCGCAACTCGACCCGATAGAGGCGCTGGCCCGGGATTAGGATTTTTACCCCCTCTTAAGTTAAGAGGGGGTTGGGGGAGTTAGGCGGTATGGCAATAGTGAAATTCTTACTGACAATTGCTGCAACAACGCTGATATGCACCTGCAGTGTCGGCCCTGACTATGTCAAACCGACAGCAGATGTACCGGCTGAATTCAAGGAGAGTGGCCCCTGGAAAGTTGCACAGCCGCAGGACGATATCGATCGTGGAGCCTGGTGGCGGATTTTTAATGACTCCCGGCTGAACGAACTGGAAGAACAGGTGGCGGTGTCGAATCAGAACCTGATAGCAGCCGAAGCAAACTTCCGCCAGGCCCAGATACTGGTGCGAGCGGCCCGTTCCGGCTATTTCCCGCAGGTGGGCGCCGGTGCTTCCGTGACCCGCGCTCGCAGCACCAGCAAGAGTTCGGCTGGTTCAGGCAACATTTCCAATAATTTCCTGCTCTCCGCCGAAGCCTCCTGGGAACTCGATATCTGGGGAAGAGTCAGACGCAGTGTCGAGGCCAGTCAATCAGGCGCCCAGGCCAGCGCAGCAGATCTGGAATCACTCCGCTTGAGTACCAGGGCCGAGTTGGCCCTGAACTATTTCCAGCTGCAAACAGTCGATGCTCAGAAGCAGATGTTCGAAGCGACGGTCTCTGCCTTTCAGCAACTCCTGGACCTGACCAAAAGCCGCTATGACGAGGGAGTTGTATCCCGGACGGATGTACTCCTGGCGGAAACACAACTCGGAACGACCCAGGTGCAGGCCATGGATCTTGGCGTGCAACGGGCCCAGTTGGAGCATGCCATTGCCCTGCTGATCGGCAAATCACCGGCGCAGTTTTCCCTGCAGCCTGTACCACGGGACATAATTCCGCCGCGGATCCCGTCCAGCCAGCCGTCCGAACTACTGGAGCGCAGGCCCGACATTGCGGCGGCCGAACGTCGCGTAGCAGAGGCCAATGCCAAAATCGGCATCGCCAAAGTTGCCTATTTCCCATCGATCACATTGAGTTCTACAGCCGGATTCGCCGCATCAACTTTTTCAAACTGGCTCACCTGGCCCAACCGGGTATGGTCACTCGGCACTGCTCTGGCGCAGACCGTTTTTGACGGTGGCCTGCGGAGCGCCCAGGTCGATGAGGCCCGGGCGGTTTATGATGCCACGGTGGCCACATACCGGGAGACGGTGCTGACAGGTTTTCTGGAGGTTGAGGACAATCTGGCGACGTTGCGCATACTGGAAGAAGAGACAATGATTCAGGATCAAGCGGTAAAGGCGTCACAACAGGCTCTTGAGATCACCGCCAATCAGTATCAGGTCGGAACAGTTGCCTATCTTAATGTTCTTGTCGCTCAAACGACCGTTCTGGCAAACGAACGAAGCGCCCTGGCGCTTGCAGGTCGAAGACTCACCGCCAGCGTTCTGCTGGTCAAGGCATTGGGAGGCGGGTGGATGCAGGATAAACAAGGTGAAGTCAGTTATGATGGCATGACTGCAATCAAATGATTTAGAAAACATACAAGGGAGAACACCATGCAGATTCAAATCAACACCGATCGAAATATAGACGGTCGCGAGGCGCTGGCCGCCCATATCAGCAGTGTAATAGAGCAGTCCCTGAGCCGCTTCAACGAGCACATCACTCGTGTGGAGGTTCACCTTAGCGATGAGAACAGTGACAAGAAAGTCGGAAAAGACGGGCTAAAATGCGTTATGGAAGCCCGTCTCGAAGGACGCAAGCCATTGGCGGCCACACATCAGGCAACAACCCTGGAACAGGCCTTCAGCGGCGCTGCAGACAAGTTAGCCAGATTGATCGAGAACACCATTGGACGGTCAGCAAATCAGCGAGGGCACAGGGCTGATCCGCCTCCATCAGGGCTGGATGTCCCAGAGGATGAGCAAGATGAGTGATGGTAACATACGAGTAGCGCGAGTGAGGCCATTGCAACGATGAGTTGGCTTGCGTCTGGTCTGATTCAACCGTTTATATTTATGTGGCGAGCCAGAGGATTCAACTAATGAATGCAGCACCGATTTCCATCTCCTACCGCCGTTACGCCCTGGGGCTGCTTCTGGCGGTGAACCTGCTTAACTATATCGACCGGCAGGTGCTGTTCGCGGTGTTTCCGTTGATCAAGAGCGATCTGCGTCTCACCGATACGGCCTTGGGGTTTCTGGGGAGCGCCTTCATGCTCAGCTATCTGCTTTTCGCCCCGCTCTTCGGGTGGATGGGCGATCGTTGGAGCCGCACCAGGCTTGCTGCCGGAGGCCTGATCGTCTGGAGCCTGGCCACGGCCCTGGCCGGTTTTGCCCCCGGCTACAGGACTCTGCTGGCCGCCCGCGCCACTGTTGGGGTTGGCGAGGCCAGCTTCGGCACGGTATCGCCCGGTCTGGTCTCCGACTTTTTTCCCAAGGAGCGCCGCGGCCGGATTCTGGCATGGTTCTACGTCGCCATTCCGGTCGGCAGTGCGCTGGGGTATCTGCTGGGGGGATGGCTGGGACAGCTGTACGGCTGGCATGCCGCTTTTTTGATGGTCGGTGTTCCGGGTTTGCTGCTGGCCATTCCGATTGCTCTGTTGCGCACCCCTCCCCGCGGCGGCGACGCAGTAGCGCCGCTTAAAAAAAGTGCTAAGGTTTCATCAGGATATGCAGCCTTGTTCAAAAATCGCTCCTTTGTTTTCAATACCCTGGCCATGGCGGCAATGACTTTCGCCATCGGCGGCCTGGCCCAGTGGATTCCATCTTTCCTGAACCGTGTCCATGCCCTTGACGTGGCCAGGGGAAATACTCTGTTCGGCGCGACCACTGTGCTGGCGGGGATTCTTGGCACCCTGGCAGGTGGCTGGCTCGGCGACCGCTGGCAAAAGAAAAATGGGAAGGGCTATCTGCTGCTCTCCGGCTGGGGTTTTCTGATCGGCGCCCCCTTTGCCGTCTGGGCCATTCTTGCCCCAGGCTTGACCGGTTGCATGACCGCTATTTTTATCGCCGAGTTCTTTCTCTTTCTCAACACCGGGCCGCTCAATACCGTCATTATCAACGTAACCGGCCCGGCTGTGCGTTCCATGGCTTTTGCGGTCAATATCTTCTTTATCCACGCCCTGGGCGACGCGGTTTCTCCCTCGATCCTGGGGTGGTTGTCCGACCGCTGGGACCTGCGCAGTGCCCTGCTGATCACCCCCGGCGCGATGGTGCTGGCCGGCCTGCTCTGCTTTGTCTGCGGCAGGTACGTGGTGCAGGATATGGCGCAGGTCGAGGAATGACCGTCTCATTAGCACCATGGAAAACTTTAATCTTCGCAAAACAACCCCTCCAAACCTCCCCTTGTCAGGGGAGGCTTAAAGGCTTCCCCCCTTAGGTAAGGGGGGACTGAGGGGGGTTAGATTTTGATGTTACAGAGACACTCAAGGAGTCCTGTCATGAAATATGTTTATCTGTTCGTCGTATCCCTCAGCCTGTTCCTGCTCTGTTCATGCGCTATTTTCGGCTCCAGGGAACCTGACCCGGCTCCGGCTGCGCACGTTCCCAAACCGCTGTCCATTCCGGTCGGAAAGAACTGGCAGGTAATCGAGGAAGCGCCAAAACTGAGCGACGGGAGCCGTCTGCCCTTCCAGACCGAGCAGTCCCTGCAGCCTGGCGGGACTCCGGCTGTGTCGCCCGAGGACAACCGCAGGATAGAAACGTCACCCTGAACCGGAATCACCTGTTCCATTGAAGGCATGGATTCGCCTTGCCTTTTTCCCGGGAGTTACAACCATGAGCTATCGCAAGATATTTTCAGTTGTCAATGAGCACACGGTATCCACGGTGATAGCCCGCTATGCCGTCTCGATGGCGGTATCCTGCAAGGCGGAACTTGTGCTGTATGCCGCCCATGGCGAGGGGAGTGACGAGAGCATACTCCGCCATACCGAGCGCCATCTGGATCATCTGTTCACTGAGGCCTTTGAATTGGGCATCCACGTCACCCGCATCACCGAAATCGGAAATATCGGCAAGCTGCTGCCCAGTCGGGCGCAGGCGGAAAAAGCCGATCTCGTTTTCTATCCCCTGATGTCATATGAACGCTACGGAGCAGATCTGCAGAGACATGCGGTCCATCAGCTCCTGCGGGCAATCAGCACGGACCTGGCGGTCGTGCGGGCCGTCGGGATGGCCAAGCCACATCCCGCGCATATCCTGGTGCCACTCGCCAGGGTTGTCGGGGACAAGGAGCGGCGACTCATGTTCATCGCCGGGCTGGCCGGAAGTTTCCATTCCAGGGTCACGCTGTTTCATCTCTCCGCGGAGCTGGATACAAAAGGGATGCCCGATGACATCACCAGCTTTGGAAAGCTGCTGCAGCAACAAAACATTACGGTACTTGAGCGAAGCGGCAGGGGCGATATCGGCAAATCCATCACCGTGGAAGCGATCACACGCCACAATGACCTGATCGTACTGGGCGCCAGTGAGCGCGGCCTGCTGCAGAGACTGCTCTTCAGCAACCCTGCCGGCGATGTCATCCATCAGCCGCCCTGTAACACGATCCTGTTCAGACCCGGGCGGTGACGCCATGAGAATCCAGACCCTTTCCCACGACGAAGTATTTTCAACCCTGCTGAGCACCCCGCAGGGAATCACGGCTGAAGAGGCAACCCGCCGACGGGCCGAGTACGGCCCCAACGAGATTCGTGAAGTGCATACCCGCTCCATGTTTTCACGCCTTGCGGCCCAGTTCACCCACTTCCTGGCCCTGCTGCTCTGGTTTGCCGCCGCGCTCTGCTTCCTGTCCGAATACCTGCACCCCGGCGAAGGACTACTGCGTCTCGGCATTGCAATCCTGGCCGTTATCTTCATCAACGCCATCTTCACCTTCATTCAGGAGTACCGCACCGAAAAGGCGATCGAGGAGCTCCGCAAGATGCTCCCCTTCCGGGTTGCCGTGATCAGAAACGGAACCGAGATTGAAGTCGATGCTGTGGAGGTTGTGCCGGGAGATCTGGTCGTGCTGCGCGAGGGAGACAAGGTGCCAGCGGACGCGCGGGTCGTGCAGGCCAGCAGATTGACCGTCAACAACGCCCCGCTGACCGGAGAATCCGATTCCCGCACACTGAGCGATACCCCCTGCGAGGGGGAACTGCTTGATTGCGGCAACATGGTCTTCGCGGGCACGCTGGTGGTGAGCGGCAGCGGACAGGTTGTGGTCTACGCGACCGGCATGGCGACCGAGTTCGGCAAGATCGCCCAGATCACCGGCAAGGTGGTGGAGGAGGTCAGTCCGCTGCATCTGGAGATCACCAGGGTTACCCGCATGGTAGCCATCATTGCCGTAGCCGGCGGCGCCGGTTTTTTCCTGATCGGCAGCCTGGTGGGACGAAGTTTCTGGGATAACTTCCTGTTTGCCATCGGCATCATTATCGCCACCGTGCCGGAAGGACTGCTGCCGACCGTCACGCTCTCACTGGCCATGGCAAGCCGTCGCATGGCCCGCCGCAACGCATTGGTGAAAAGCCTGAACGCCGTGGAAGCGCTGGGCTCGGTTGACCTGATCTGCACCGACAAAACCGGCACGCTCACCCAAAACCTGATGACCGTCAAAACACTCTGGAGCCCCGAAGACCCGGCCATGTCCGGCACGGTAGCCCGGCTCTGCAACAATGTCACCGTGACCCAGCAGGGGATCAAGGGAGATCCGACCGAGACCGCACTCTACAACTATGCGGTCGAGCAGGGCGCGGTAACCGGCGAACGGCTGGGCGAAATCCCGTTCGATGCCGACCGGAAACGGATGGCCACCCTTCACCGGATCGATGGAAAGCTGTTTGTGCTGATCAAAGGGGCCGGCGAAAGTGTGCTGCCACTCTGTACATCCCGGAAAAAAGCCGGCCTGTCCATCCCGATTGACACCAGCGCCGCCGCTGAACTAAAGGAGATGCTGCAGACCATGGCCTCCGAGGGGCTGCGCGTGATCGCTCTTGCCTACCGGGAACTGGACCAGCTTCCGGAGGGAGAAATTCCGGAAGAGGGACTGACCTTTGCCGGATTCATGGGTCTGCTGGATCCGCCCCGTCCGGAAGTGCCGCAGGCCCTCAAGGATTGCCACAGCGCGGGCATCAGGGTGATCATGATCACCGGCGATGCCGGCCCCACGGCAGCGGCCATCGCCAGGGACATCGGGTTGATAACGGGAGAGCCGGTCATCATCGAGGGGCGTGAGTGCGTCAGCATGCCTGACGAACAATTACGCGAAGAGCTGAAAAAGGACAATCTGATCTTTGCCCGCATGTCGCCCCAGAACAAGATGCATGTCGTGAGCCTGCTGATTGAGGGAGGACATCGGGTAGCGGTTACCGGAGATGGTGTCAACGACGCGCCGGCCCTGAAGAAAGCCCATGTCGGCATCGCCATGGGGCTGGCCGGGACCAGCGTTGCCCGTGAGGCGGCGGATATCGTGCTGCTGGATGACAACTTTGCCTCGATCGTGCATGCAATTGAAGAAGGGCGCGCGGTCTTCGAAAACATCAGGAACTTCATCACCTACATCTTCGCCTCCAACATACCGGAGCTGATTCCCTATATAGGCTACATCCTTTTCGGCATCCCCCTGCCGCTGACCATCATGCAGATACTGGCGGTGGATCTGGGCACCGACATGTTCCCGGCATTGGCCCTCGGCGCGGAGAAACCCTCGCCCGATATCATGCAACGCCCTCCCCGGCCGAAAAGCGAGCATCTGCTCACCAGGGGAGTACTTATGAGGGCTTACCTTTACCTGGGTTTATGGGAAGCTCTTGCGGGAATGTCCGCCTATTTCTATGTCCTGCACACGGGCGGCTGGAGCTGGTCACAAACTCTGGCCACTACGTCAACGCTCTACCTGCAGGCCACCACCGCCTGTCTCGCAGGCATCATCATGACGCAGATCGCCAACGTCTTTGCCTGCCGCTCACCCAACATTTCCATTTTCACACTGGGAATTTTTTCAAATCGCCTGGTTCTGGCCGGGATCGCCTCCGAACTGCTTCTGGCGGCTTTCATCATCTACACGCCGCCCGGCAACGCCCTGTTCGCCTGTGCCCCCATCGCTGCAAGCGTATGGCTGCTGCTGATCCCGTTTGCGATCCTGCTGATTGTCATTGACGAATCACGCAAATATTTCGTCAGACGATCGGCTGCCCAGACAAAGGTATAAACAGACGCCGCATCATAAACAACCACAGAAGACACCCTGGAACAGACCAGGAAACGGAGGAAGTCATGAAACCGATAATACTGGCCGGTGTAGTTTTTGCGATGGCCATCGGCCTGCAGACCCCGGCAATGCCGGCAAACTTCAAGATAGATAACCCGGCGGCAAATATTTACAATCCGGCTACCAACATGGACAATCCCAGTCCGATATCGCCACCGACCCAGGCTATTCCAAAGCCGGAAGTGATCAAAGAAATACCCGAAGCCATACCTGTTGTACAGATCAAGGAGCAGCCACGGCCGCAACCACAGACACCGCTCAAACCCGCCATCCCTAAAAAAAACTACAACTTCAAAACCGTCGGAGCATATGTAAATGCAGCTAAAAAAGCATTTATTCAGGATGACTACAGGGAATTCATTTCAATCACGGAGAATGCCCTGGGACGGATAGACGCCGGAACCCTTAAAGCCTCCAAAAAAACCAGGCAAAAACTGACAAATTACAGAACATACGGATATGGGCTGCTGCAACAGGCGGAATGAGGTTAAATTGGTTGAATGGCGTGTTTAATGAGAGTATAAAATAGCATTTTCACTTCTGAAACAACTGACCTCTAATATCGGGAACGCGCAATGGATGTAATCGACAACAAGGAAATCCGGCAACTGTTTGACGAATATCTGCAGATGTACGCAACCCGTGATGATCGACTCACTGAACATTTCAGTGAGGACTTCTCAGGATTTACCGGAGGCGGGGACTTTCTGGTCAAAGACCGCGCAGAATGGGTCGCTATTACCCGTCAGGATTTTGCCCAGGTAAAAGAACCACTCCGAATCGAACTCAAAGATCTGGCAATCCAGTCCCTGTCTGAAACGATCGCCGTAACCACCGGCTTCTTCAACATTCACCTGCCAATTGAAGACAACATACTGTCACGAGAGACAGCCCGCCTGGTTCTGATATTCCGCAAGGAATCCACGGGCTGGAAAATCTCGCATAGCAGCATCTCCATTCCCTACTACCTGGTTCGCGAGGGTGAAGTGTACCCCATGCAGGAACTGCTGGAAAGAAATCAGGCTCTGGAAAAGCAGGATATCGAACGGACTTTGCAGCTTACCAGGGCGAATGAGTATCTGTCGAGGGTGATTGAAGAGCAAAAACTTGCCCAACATCAACTGGATGACCGCAATCGCCTGATCGACACCTTGCTGGCCAATCTTCCACTCGGGGTGTTCATGGTAGAGGCTCCTTCGGGAAAGCCTTTGATCGCAAATGCCAGGGCGCTTGACCTTCTTGGAAGAGCCATTCTTCCGGACTCTAACAGGGAAAATCTCGCCGAGGTCTATGAAACCTATAGATATGGTACAAAAGAACGTTATCCAACTGAGGAAATGCCCATAGTCCGTGGTATGTATGGCGAAGTGACCACGGTTGATGATTTATTGGTTGTTCGTCCTGACGGAACCTCGAAATTGTTGGGGATATCAGGCACTCCGGTTTTAGATTCCAACGCTCAGGTTTGGGCAAGTCTGGTTTGCTTCCAGGACATCACTGATCGCAAAGAACATGAAAATGAAAGACTGAAAGCTCAAAAGCTGGAGTCGCTCGGAGTTCTGGCCGGTGGCATCGCCCACGATTTCAACAACATTCTTACCGGGGTTATGGGAAACATATCACTGGCCAAGATGTTCGTTGGCGACACGCACAAGGCATACAAACCACTGATTGGAGCTGAAAAAGCATCCATGCGCGCCACTGAATTGGCTCGTCAACTCCTGACCTTTGCCAAGGGTGGCGATCCGGTAAAGAAAGTCTTTTCACTCCAGAATCTTGTAAAAGAATGTGTGTCGCTGGTGCTTCACGGTTCAAATGTCAGGTGCACCATCGACATCCCTGATTCAATTCATGCAATAAAAGCGGATGACGGGCAGATCAGTCAGGCAATACACAACATCATTATCAACGCCACGCAAGCAATGCCCGGCGGCGGGTCATTAACTCTTTCTGCGCGTAACGAGATGCTTGCCGTGAAAAACAGCATGAAACTTCCTCCCGGCACTTATATCCGGATTGAATGTATCGACGAAGGTTGCGGAATATCAGATGCTGATCTGAAAAAAATCTTTGATCCCTACTTTACGACCAAAGTCAGCGGGACCGGTTTAGGACTCGCTTCAACCCACTCAATAATTATCAAGCATGGCGGACATATCAGCGTCAGTTCCATAGTGGAGAAGGGAACCACTTTCACAATTTACCTGCCATCAATCGGCGAGACGTTTTCAGAATATGAAGCCGAGTCTGTCTCACAGCCGGTTGAATATCAGAATAGCGGTTCAATTCTTGTTATGGACGATGAGGAGATAATCCGGGATCTGGCTGCTGCAATGCTGATTGAGATCGGGTATGAAGTTACGACCTGTGCCGACGGGAGAGAAGCTTTAAGTCACTATTTATCCGCCAGGGAATCTGGTACGCCATTCACTGCGGTGATAATGGATCTTACAATACCCGGAGGCATGGGTGGCAAGGAAGCTGCCCGGGAGATTCTTTCTATTGATCCGTCTGCATGCCTGATCGTTTCGAGTGGATATTCAAATGACCCGATAATGTCTGATTACAGCGCCTATGGATTTAAAGGGGCGATTGAAAAACCATACATGATCGGTGAATTGGCGCAAGTACTGCGTGTCACCGGCTGATTGAACCACGGTACCTTCTCAGGAAGGCACCGGAGTCCTGGTTACTCAGAACACATTTCAGTTCATTTCACCGAGTCTTTGATTTTATCCCCGGCTTTTTCGAGCTTATCTCCAGTCTTTTCCGCAGCCCGATCTATTTCCTTACCGGCTCGCTCCAGCGGACCCTCTTGTTTCTTGCAGCCGGATACTCCGGCTATCAGGATGGTCACCATCAATGTTACAAATAATTTCAAGCCGTTTTTTTTCATCTGGAATCTCCTTTTTATTTGGTGGTGGTGGATCAAAACTTTGGAAATCGTATGCGGCTGATCATCAGTGAGCCTGACACCGCAAACAGCAGCACCAGCGGATGCAGGGTGAAGCCGGCGAACCTTACTTGGCCAAACCAGAGCGACTCACGCAATGCGCCCTGCCACGCTGCCAGGAACAACATAACTACCAGCAGCAGCGATGTTGGTATGGGAGTGCCTTCGAAATACTTCACCTTATCCCCATCCCCGGTCAGCGACTCGGCGGTCACATTGTAACGAGCCAGACGGGATACTCCGCATGCAACAAAGTAGGTCAGGACGATACGGTCGTATAAGCCCTGCATGCCGCAACCGTAGCCGATCACAGCCGGAGCAACGCCGAAGGAGATGACATCGGCCAGGGAATCGAGCTCACGCCCCATTATGGAATTCTTCTGACGCCAGCGGGCAATTCGTCCGTCGAGGACATCGAATACCACGGCGACAACAACCATCCCGCAGGCAAAGTAGACATGGGTGACGTCGGATGTCTGCAGGTACGTCAGCATGGAAAAAACAGCTCCGGTACCACAGACCGCGTTTGCCAGCGTGAACCAGTCGGCAAGCTGAAATTCCCGAATCATGGAGAAATGCTTGTGCGGTTTTTGTAATGTCATGTTGACAGAATTCTCCCCTGCATCAAAAGTGATCGAACCGCTTGTTTATAGTCCAAATAGATTCAGACAACAAAGCATAAAGCAACAAGAGTGCCGGACAACATCCGCAGGCACGGCACACTGTGAGGAAGCGGCTGCAGCCGGTCACGGAATGGCGCGGCATCGTTACCCACGCTGATAATCCGGCCCGCCTCACTTTCCGGCGGCCCGGCATGGGCGAAGCGGCTCTCCCACATTCACACCAGGGCCAACGCCGCCACATTTGACGGCTTCGTTAAATACGACGGCCGTGTACGACGGCTTTCCCGTTATCCCGCCACCCGACAGGCAGCCTTGCCTTGCACAATCGGCACCTTAACCATTTAAAATGAAAGATTTTCCTTGGCATAGTAGTTGTAAACATTACTGTGCCAGATGACCCGGGGCACAGCCGATGCTCGTATTATTTAACGCAAACAGCGCCGATTTCCCCAAAGGAGACATCCGCATGATTTTCTTCAAACTGCTGTTCATGACCTGCCTGCTACTGCTGCCCGTTTCCGGTTTAGCGGCGGACGACAGTTATGGCTACCCGATTCCGGGGCCGTATGAATCCACTATAATGGGAACACCGGCAAGCCTCAAGCCCCAGTTTCCGGAGCATATGCGCACCCGGAGGCTGGTGCTCAATGTTTTCCCCGACCGCAAGAAACCTCAGGTTTTCTTTTACGACGAAGGACTGCTGTGCACGTTGGCTTTCCAGAAGCAGAAAGCGCCGCTGGTATTCCTGATCGGCGGCGCGGGCGCCACCAATCAGTCACCACGGCTCGTGACCATGATGAAATCCCTCTATCATGCCGGCTTCCATGTCATTACCCTGCCGTCGCCTACTCTGGCCAATTTCATCATCTCCGCCTCGCAAAGCCGCGTCCCCGGCGATCTGACAGACGACTCGGCTGACCTGTACCGGGTGATGGAAACCGCCTGGCAACAGGTAAAGGGTGACATCGAGGTCTCCGAATTCCTGCTGGGCGGCTACAGCTTGGGGGCCAGCCAGGCAGCCTTTATCGCCAAGCTGGACGAAGAGCGACGGGTGTTCAACTTTCGCAGGGTGCTCATGATCAATCCTCCGGTAAGCCTATACAGCTCGGCCACCAGGATCGAAGAGCTGTTGAAGCAGATTCCCGGAGGGGCCAAGAAGCAGGGGATTTTCTTTAACAGAATGTTTTCCAAATTCAGCCGGTTCTACCGCTATGGCAATTTTGTCGCTATCGACGAGGATTTTATCTACTCGATCTACACGGAAAAACTGTTTACCTCCTCGGAAACCGCCGGTTTGATCGGACTCTCCTACCGGATCGGCCTGGCCGGCATGATCTTTTCCTCCGACGTGATGACCAACAGCGGCTATGTCGTGCCGAAGAACCGGGTGCTGAGTTCCAGCGATTCCATTTTTGACTATTTTCTGGTTTCAACCCACCTGAGCTTCTACGACTATTTCAACGAATACTTCTATCCCTACTTTCAAAAGCAACGACCGGGTCTCACCAAACAGGCACTGATCGATTCCCAGAGTCTCAGGAGCATCGAAGGGTATCTGAAGTCTTCCACCAAGTTTGGCATGATGACCAACGAGGATGATTTCATTCTGACCAAGGCCGAGCTGGAATACCTGCGACAGCTCTTCGGGGAACGGGCAAAGTTCTATCCTCGCGGCGGGCATCTGGGTAATCTGGAGTTCAAGGATAACCAGGCTTATATGGTTGATTTTTTCAGGATGGGGAGTACGCCATGAATATTACGAGCCACTACAGACGCGGTTTTGCTCTCACTGCCATGATTTTGTCGCTGTCACTTGGCGGATGCGCCGCAAGCATGGTGAACAACCCGGAGGAGGTAGCGGCCATGCACTCGATCAACGAGTTCAAGGATCAACGTTTCGCCGAGGTGGAAGACCCCTGGGAAGGCTTCAACCGCAGCATGTACCGTTTCAACTTCTACTTCGACAAATACCTTTTCCTGCCGGTGGTGAGCAGTTACGAATTCATCACGCCCACATTCGTCCAGCAGCGGATATCGGGAGTGTACAACAACCTCGGTGAAGTGAGGAATCTAACCAACAGCCTGTTCCAGCTCAAGGGGATGGATTCCCTGACAACACTGGGGCGCTTCGTTACCAACAGCACGCTTGGCCTGGCGGGCATGTTTGATCCTGCCACATCCTTCGGCCTGGAAAGGCGCAACGAGGATTTCGGCAAGACCCTCAACTACTGGGGAGCGGATTCCGGCCCCTATCTCGTGCTTCCGATTTTCGGCCCTTCGTCTGTACGCGACGCGAGTGGTCTGGCCGTGGACAGCGGCATATCCTACGGTATCTACACGGCAATCAATCCGTTTGGAAATACCGGCAACAGTTTCGTCTACGACACGCTGGTGACGGGTATGGGGACTGTTGACGCACGGCATCAGAAGAGCTTCCGCTACTATGAGAGCGGCTATCCCTTCGAGTACTACATGGTCCGCTTCATCTACCACGAGCAACGTGAAATCGAGGCCGGCATGCCGCTTCCAGCGAATTGATCTTCCCATGAACAAGGCTTTTAGTTTAAATCCGTTTGGCGTATCCGTTTTCGCAGATCTTTTCCGCAATTTTTCTGAAATGGAAACCATAGATCGCATAGGTTATGGCCAGCGGGAATTGCCGTGGCCTTCTCGCAAGAGACCAGAAGAAGAGTTTCCAGAAGTGGAGTCGCTCCATGCCGAGAACCCCCAAAAACAGTATCGATTTGAAGAGCGCCCCCACATACCCCTGCTGCAGGTGAAATTTACCCGGATGCGTGGGACGGTACTCCTTGAGGAGACTGATTACCCGCCGGTAGTAGTTTTTCGGTGAATAGATCGTGCCGAGAATGGTTTGATAACCGCTGACGAGCTCCCTTAGTTCCATCCTCGGGATGAAATTCAGCGCGATGGCCGTGTTGTTGCCGGTGGCATTGCCCAACAGCCTTCCCTCCCGCAGCAGACGCTGGTAGAGCCTGGTCCCGCGCAGCGCTATCAGCACGCCAACCATCGCGGTTACAATGCCGCTCTCCTGGATGAAACGGATCTGCCGGTCGAAGATATCCGCTGAATCGCTGTCGAATCCGACGATAAACCCTCCGTGCACCTGCAGACCGGCCCGTTGGATGCACTTTACCGAGGCCAGAAGATCGCGATTCCTGTTCTGCACCTTGCCGCTCTCAACCAGTCCACCCTCGTGCGGGGTTTCAATGCCGATAAAGACCTCCTCGAACCCCGCCCTGACCATCAACGCCATCAGCTGTCCGTCGTCAGCCAGATCGATGGACGCCTCGGTGTAAAAGTAGAACGGATGCCCTTTGGCCTGCATCCAGCCAATCAAGGCCGGCAGGACCTCTCGCTTCAGTTTCCCCTTGTCTCCGATGAAGTTGTCGTCCACGAAAAAAACCGCCCCGCGCCAGCCGCTGACATAGAGACTGTCCAGTTCGGCTAGCAACTGCACCAGTCTCTTGCTTCTGGGCTTTTTCCCCAACAATGCGGTGATGTCGCAGAACTCGCAGTCAAAAGGGCAGCCCCGGCAATACTGGATATTCATGGCGGCATAGTTCCTGACATCTATCAGGTTCCAGAGCGGGATGACGGTTTTCGTAATATCCGCCCGTCGATTGTCGGCATAAACCGGCCGCGCTTTCCCATAGCACAGATCCGCCAGAAATGGAGGTAGCGTGAGTTCCGCTTCGCCCAGCACCAGGTGGTCAACCTCCGGAAATTCATCATGGCAGGCGGTAAAGAGCGGGCCGCCGGCAACACTCTTCACCCCGAGCCTCCGGCAGCTTGCGATAACCTCCTGCGCCGATTCCCGCTGAATCGTCATGGCGCTGATGAAGACGTAATCCGCCCATTCCAGGTCGGCGTCGCCGAGAGAGTGGACGTTCATATCTACGAGCCTTTTTTCCCAATCACCGGGAAGCATGGCAGCCACGGTCAGAAGGCCCAGCGGAGGAAAACTCGCTTTTCTGTCGATGAATTTCAGGGCGTAACGGAAGCTCCAGAAGGTGTCGGGATAGTGTGGATACACGAGGAGAATTTTCATGGCAGCGCTCCCTGGTGCATTTGTACTGATAAATTATCTGGTGTAGTCACCTGACTGACGGGCAAACACAAGCTTTGCCCCCACATCTGTTGTACAAATCATCTCCTGGCGACAAGCACCGCAATCGAGCGACCCGGAAGCCGGTATTTGCCGGTGGTAACGTCCTGCATTTCATCCCATGGCACGATGTCTTCTGGTGAAGCCCTTGACGTGTCGATCCAGCGCTGCCAGGCGCCGCCCGGCAGCTTTTTGGGAGACGGGAGACGGAAGCTGAGCGGGTTCCAGTAAGCGTTGACCATGTAGTGGAAGACAACCCGCCGGCCGCTCCAGGCCGTCAGCGCGATGCTGTGGGAAAAATCGCTCAAGTCAGGCGTGTGCAACCGCACGCCATGCCACTCCAGTCGCGCCTGACCGAGAAGCTGATTCAGAGTCAGCTCCTCAACCGCATTGTCGTCGTGAATGATCCGGGCGGCAATCAAATGTTTGGTGAAACGGTGTATGTCTGCGTGTCGCGTGAGCAACCTCCAGTCAAACCAGCTGATTTTGCTGTCCTGACAGTAGGCGTTGTTGTTCCCGTGTTGGGTCCGCCGGACCTCGTCTCCCATCAGTATCATCGGAGTGCCGAGGGCGAGCAGGGTTACCGCCAGAAAGTTTTTAACCTGACGGTTGCGCAGCTCCTCCACAGCCGGGTCATGGGCAGGCCCCTCGATGCCGCAGTTCCAGCTCAGGTTGAACTCGGCTCCATCCCGGTTCTTCTCCCGATTGGCCTGGTTGTGCTTCATGTTATAGGAGACCAGATCGTTCAGGGTGAATCCGTCATGGCAGGTTATGAAGTTTATGCTCTGCTCCGGCTCGCGATCCCGGTGGCCATAGATATCGGGACTGGCCAGGAGACGCGCGACGAAGCGGTGTATTACTCCGTTGTCACCTTTGATAAAGCTGCGTACGTCATCACGGAACTCACCGTTCCATTCTTTCCAGCTGTCACCGATGAAACTGCCGACCTGGTACAACCCACCCACATCCCACGCTTCGGCGATCAGCTTTATCCCCGCCAGCGTCGGGTCTGATTCTATATCCCAGATGATGGGGGGGTTCTTGAGCGGCTGCCCCTGGCCATCCCGGGACAGTATGGATGCCAGGTCAAAGCGGAAGCCATCGACATGCATTTCCTTAACCCAATAGTTGAGGCTATCGATGATAAGCCTTCGGACCACATGGTGATTGGCATTAAACGTATTGCCGCATCCGGTGTGGTTGATATAGGCGCCATCCGGGTCCAGGCTGTAGTATACGTCGTTGGCCAAGCCACGGTAGCAGAAGGTCGGCCCCTTGTGGTCACCTTCGGAGGTGTGGTTATAGACCACATCCAGGATCACCTCAATGCCCGCACGGTGCAGTGCCTTGACCATGTCGCGGAATTCGTTCAATGGTCCGAGCGGTCCTTTGCGGGAGCTGTAGGCCGCATGCGGGGCAAAGAACGAGATCGGGCTGTAGCCCCAATAGTTGCACAGGCCGGAAGGAGCGTCGTGCGGGTCAAACTGGAAGACCGGCAGCAGTTCGACGGCGGTAACTCCCAGGTCCTGCAGATAGGGAATCTTTTCAATCAGTCCGGCGTATGTGCCGCGCTTATCGGCCGGGACCCCGGATGAAGGATGTTTTGTGAATCCCGCCACATGCATCTCATAGATTATCGTCTGCGAGTATGGGCGTTTGAGCGGCAGATCACCCTCCCAGTCGTAACCACGAGGGTCGGCCACCACGCTCTTCATGGACATGGCAACGTTGTCGCCCGGCACACAGGCGGCGGCGCGGTCATATCCGGCTGGCACCGCCACCGCGCGGCCATAGGGATCGATCAGCAACTTGTCAGCGTCGAAGCGCTTCCCACGCGAAGGATCAAAGGGACCTGCCACCCGAAACCCGTACAGCTGTCCAGCTCCAATGTCCGGCACGAAAACATGCCAGTAGTGGTAAGTGCGGTTATGCCTGGGATCGAGGGTTATAATCCGGGAGGGTGTCGCATCGTCGGCATGTTCAAACAGCAGCAGCTCGATGCCGGTGCAATCCCGGGCAAAAAGGCTGAAGTTCACGCCACCGTTACAGACGGTTGCGCCCAGGGGGGAGGTGTTCCCCTTGTGCGGTTCGGGAGCTACTCTGCCCGCTTTTCCAGGAGCTGTATTCATTCAGAATCCTTTTAGACTTTCAGGTGATAATTTCTAAAATATCAGCACGCCATAGGCGCCTAAGGAAATATATTCCCGATTGAATCAAAAAACCCGCCGGAGCGGGTCTTGATTCAACTTGAAGTAAGGCGGTTAAATTACCATGGAGTAATTTCAACTGAATATTTCAACCCGGATTACTTTAACACATTCCAACCAATTCAAATGAAAAATATCTGATACCGACAGACCATTGACATCGGCATCCGGAGCGACCACCAACCTGGCCTCCGTTGTCAGGGCCAGCTGCTTCATGATGAAGTAGTCAACACCCACGCCGGAATGGACTCAGACCGTGGCTATTAAAGAATTATTTTTCCGGTCACAATCTCCAGAATCACAATAACATCAGCGACATCGACCGAACCGTTCGGCACGGAAAGACCATCGGTGACCGGGGCCACATCCGCTCGTGCAAACTGGTCATCCGATGGTTTCAGCTTGCCGGTAGCAAATTTCAGAGCCAGCAGTACATCGGCCAGCCCGACGAATCCATCGCCATCAATATCGCCTTTAATACCGGTATCGATTGGAGCCAGGCCGCTTGTCACTGCAATGGGAACGTAAACGATGTTGGAATTGGTACTTTCTGCGCCTGAAGTATCATATGCGGTAACAGTGAAGTAATATGCCTTGCTCGGATCAAGACCGGAAATAGTTGCCGTTGTCCAGGAATTCACATCTATCGGGGAGACACCTTCCAGCGCATCTGTACCGTTGAAGGGCAAAGTGGATGTGCCGGATTTGTAATACACCTTGTATCCGGCCAGATCCGACTCTGTATTGGCATCCCACGACAGCGTCACCGTGGCAGCACAGCATGGTGAGTACAAAAATGTCACGAAAGATAATACAGCCCAAAAAATTGTGTTAGTTAAACCCCTGCGAATCATTCTCATGGAGACGGTTCCTTAGCCAGACAAAAAAATAGCCGGATCGGCGATACCACTATGGTAATTCGGCGACCCGGCTATCTCTGAGAGATCCTGTAGGCTTTCCGTCCCATCCTCGCGAATGGTTTAGTATTATCGTTTACTCTTGGCGAAACGGTTAAATATTACAAATCCGGCAGATTGTCAAGCTTTCTCCGCGACTTTCCGTTCTGCTTTTGCATAAACCATCTTCAAAAGGGCCACAACACATGGACAACACATGGATTATTACGATAAGGACAGGACAGCTAAGTATAATACAGTCCTGTGATTCTCATTGGAACAAAACTGCTGTTAACGGGAAGGGCGTACCATTTCCATATCGATTCTGTCCGCATTCCCCACTGATTCTCCAGCCCTGCTGCCAGAATATCATACGGGCAACTCTTCCATGACTTTCTTCAGTATCTCTCGCAATTGTTCGAACTTATAAGGTTTACTGAGTAGTCCGGCTATATTTTCACCGGAGATCTTTGATGTGATGGCGTCGTCACTAAAACCGCTGGAAATGATTACCGGTAAGCTTGGGTCGAGTTTGTTCAGTTCACGGAACAGCTCATAACCGTCCATCACCGGCATCCCCATATCAGTCAGAACCATCGTGATAGTTTCCGAATTCTTGCGGTAAAGTTCCAGCGCATTACGGCCGTTGGCGGCTTCGACAACCTTGAACCCCAGCTCCTCAAGCAAGGTTTTAGCGATCAACCTTACCTGCCTTTCATCCTCTGCCAACAGTACAGTTCCGCTCCCCTGCCATGATCCGGCATTGTTCTGAACCGCTTCAACCCCCACAGGGACAGTAACCGGAATTGGCAGATAGATCCTGAATGTAGAGCCTATGCCCTGCTTGCTGGAAAACTGCAATGATCCTCCATGAGAGGCAATGATACCAAGGGTTGCCGACAAGCCCAGACCGCGCCCGGTAAACTTGGTGGTGTAAAAAGGTTCGAAGATTCGCCGAACGGTTTCAGCATCCATTCCGCATCCATTGTCAGCCACTTCCAGTCTGACGTACCATCCGGGCAAAATGGTTACACCCTGATGATCCCTGACTGGCGATTCGACTCGGACCTGTGTTTTAGTGAGCACCACCCTGACCTCCCCATTGCTTTCGCCGATGGCTTCCAAGGCATTACTGACCAGGCTCATTATGATATGCCTGAACTGGTTGGCATCGCCTTCAATGGCGGGAATATCGGGAAACAGGTCGAGTTTTATCTCGACGCCTTGCTTCAGGGAGGGTTTCAGCATCTTCAACATTTCATCAACCAGCTTCCCAAGATTGAGCTGAACCGGGACAAACTGGATTTTCCCGGCATAAGCCAACATCTGGCGACAGAGTTCGGCGGCACGTTCGGCGGCTTTTTCTATCTCGGCAATGCTGTTTTCGGCGTTATCAGCAACCATCCTTGCCAGGAAACAATGACCGGTAATTATTGCCAGGATATTGTTGAAATCGTGGGCAATACCGCCGGACAGCACTCCGAGGCTTTCAAGCCTCCGGGCTTGCTGATATTGCTGTTCAAGTGCCAGTTTCTCATCTTCGATCCGCTTACGCATCAGCACGGCGCCGATATACGTGGCAATTTCTTCAAGACGTTCGACCGTATCCAATGTAAAACAGTCCTTGCGCCGGTCGTTGAACTGGATCAAACCCACAATCTGTCCGCCATCCCTGATGGGTACCAATGCCACCGAGGCATAGCCCTGATGTATGCATTGGTTGCGCGGGTGAAGCCTGGGATCCGCGTCTAATGGGATTTCAAGCAACGGAAACGAGTCGTTGGTCAAGAAGCTGCCACCTGCTGTAAAGAGCGGATTGGTCGGATCGGCCTTGCCGGAAATGACAAGTCCGCAGGTACATTCCAGACTAACCCTGCCATCCTTGTCGCGGCAGATGCCACCATCGACGGAACGCTCAATCAAAGTATTCTCCACCAGCAGGAAATCCGCGGAAAAACCTTCCTGGACAATGTAGGGGAAGTCATCTCCATCCTGCAGGCGAATGCCGACGGCATCAAACCCGGTTCGCGTTTTCAGCGTGTCAAGGACGTGCGGAATCAATTCTTCCAGGTTTCCATTACCGTTGAGTATCTGCAGGATTTCTCGGACCATTTCCCGGTACTTCTCGGTACGTTTGCGTTCGGTTATGTCCTGTATGAAACCATAGATCCTGCGGTTTTTCAGATCGTTCTTCCCGATCACATGCACATTGCGGAGATTGTTTTTGGCCGTGATTATTTCCAGTTCCACTTCAAATGGCCTGCCATAATCAACTATCCGCTGCAAGGCCAGCTCAATTACGGGCCGGGATGCGTGCGTACAAAATTCGATCATTTTTTCCACGGTTGGGTCATATGATTGAGCTACCTCGTGGATGGCATACACCTCGTCCGTCCAGGTCAGTTTGCCGGAATCGATATAAAACTCCCAACCGCCGACCTTTCCGATCTGTTCTGTTTCCGCAAGCAACCGCTGGCTTCTTTTCAATGCGTGCTCGCTCGCGGCCAAAGCCTCTTCGGCCTGTCGGCGCGAAAGTGAAAGGGCCAGTCCATCAGCCATTTCTTCAAAGAGACGGATCATGGCCTGTGAGAAACGATCCGGACGGTGATCGTTGAACTGCAGCAACCCGAACACCTGATCACTAATGCGCAGTGGTATCAGGGCCAGGGATTCGTATCCTGCACTAAAACAGCGATTACGTGCGTGTGCCTGACTGTTGAATTGAGGATTGCCGGCAAGCAGCAGACTTGTGCTGTTTGTCCAGAAGCTCCCATGGTTGGTAAAATACGGCTTGGTTAGATCGAAACTTCCGTTCAGGATGCATCCACACATGCATTCGAGGACAGGACAACCTTCGCTATCCAGTAAAGCGTTTCCATTCATATCATGTGCGCAGAGAAATTTTTCAGCCTCAACAAACTCGGGCGGGAAACCACTGGTCTCGTAATAGGGGTAGTCATCTCCGGAGCGCAGACGGATTCCGACAGCTTCACAAGCTGACCAGCGTTGCAGGAAAGACGTCAGCGCCGCTATGCACTCGTAAAACTTGCCAGGCGTGTTGATCAGTCGAATCAGGCGCGCTGTCTGCACCCGCTCGTCCTCTACCAGTTCAAGCTGGTCTGTTGCCGACTGGATGTCCATGAGAAACTCCTCTCTCATAAAAGCAAAAAGCCTGCCCTTAATCAGAAAAGGCAGGCTGGTGAAGATGACGCAAACACGCTCCATCTTACACACTTTCGGCAACCCCTCTTCCCGTTCTGGGCAGGTGGCTTTGCGTCATCCGATCCCCCGGATTTTGCCTTTTCGTTTATAATTCATCTATTTGGTTAGATGTTGAGCTGCCCGAATTAATAAGTCAATGAAAAAGTGCATGAAAACTGATTCAACACCATTGCTGCCCCGGACTCAGCCGGTGTTCCGCAAACCGGCCGAAATGCCGCTGATCGTGGCGGCCAGCACGTAGTTCAACTCCTCGCTTTCATCCCCGCCCCGCTTTCGCCGCAGCAGTTCGATCTGGATCAGGCTCAACGGATCAACGTAGGGGTTACGCAAGCGGATGGAACGCGCCAGGGCCTGATTCTTCTCCAGCAGGCGTGACTGGCCGGTGACTTCCAGCACGACCCGCCTGGTGCGCTGGTACTCGTCAACCAGCATGCCGAACACCCGCTCGCGCAACTCTCCGTCAGTCACCAGATTGGAATAGAGCCGTGCCAGCGGCAGATCGACCTTGGTCAGGGCCAGTTCCACGTTGCGGATCAGGTCGTAGAAAAACGGAAAGCGGGACATCATCTCCTTGAGCAGCTCCTGCCCGGCTGCCCCGCCGGCGGCAAAACGTTCCAGGGCATGGCCGACTCCGAACCAGCCGGGAATCACGTGGCGGCTCTGCATCCAGCCGAAGCCCCAGGGGATGGCCCGCAGGTCGGACAGGTCACGGGTGGCGCCGCGCCGCGCCGGTCGCGAACCGATCCTGGCAAGCTCGAACTCCAGCACCGGCGTGGCCTGTTCAAAATAGGGGATGATGTCCGGATTTTCGGCGATCCGCTCCCGGTAGAAAGCATAGGCATCCTCCGACATCCGCTCCAGGGCCTGCTCCCAGGAGGGCTCGGCAATCGTATCCACCAGGCCGGGACGCGCCAGCGCCTCCAGCGATGCCGCCACCATCAGTTCCAGGTTGCGCTGCGCCAGGGACGCATCCGAGTATTTCCAGTTGATGACCTCCCCCTGCTCGGTAATCTTGAGCGAACCGCAGAAAGCTCCGGCCGGCTGGGCCACGATCGCGCGATGGGTGGGGCCGCCCCCCCGACCGACCGTGCCGCCGCGTCCATGGAACAGCATCAGCTTCACCCCGCATTCGTCCGCCACCCGGTGCAGCTCGCGGTGCGCCTTGTGCAGCTCCCAGGAGCTGGTGAGCATGCCGCCATCCTTGTTGGAGTCGGAATACCCCAGCATGACCTCCTGCCGCCTTCCCCAGGAGTCCAGAAACGGCGCATACTCCGGCATGCTCCACAGGGTACGGCAGATGTCCGGAGCATTCCGCAGATCCTCGATGGACTCGAACAGCGGCACCGGCATCAGTCCCGGATCACCGTTGCCGCCGGCGGCGACACGCACGCCGCACAGCTCCATCAGCCAGACCAGCGAAAGGGTGTCCTGAACCGCTGACGCGCCACTGATCACGTAGCTGCGGATGGCTTCTGGCGGGTAGTTCCGCTTCAAATCGGCAATGGCCCGCAGGGTGTCCAGCAATTCGGTGGTTTCAGCGGAAGGGGGCGCCGGCAGCATGACCGCTGAAACGGCGCAGGTTGAGCCGCCGGCTGAAAGTTCGGCCACGGCCCGGGCATGGATCCTGGCGTGTTGACGGATATCCAGGCTGTGAAGATGGAAACCGAAGGTCGTAACCCGCCTCAGAAGCGGGTCGATCAGCGCGCCGGCCAGCCGCTCGCCGTTTTCGGACAAAAGGCTCTCGCGGATCAGCCGCAGGTCATCCTCAAAAGCAACGGCTGACGGATAGGCATCCGGATTTGCAGGCTCCAGCAGGCTATGGCGCAGGCGATGCAGCATGTATCCGGCCAGTCGCCGGTACTGCTCGCATTCCGGTATCGCTTCGCTCTCCAGGTCGCTGAAAACCAGGGTGTCGTGGTAGCGGCGCACAGCGTCTGCCAGTTGTTGTGTGACCGGAATCCGGCAGGTCGAAGGGGTCAGCAGCCGGCGCAGTTCCTCAAGGGATGAGATGTAGTCGCCCAGGATGGTTTCGCGCGCCTTCTGCAGCGCCTGACGGGTGGACTCGGCGGTGACATGCGGGTTGCCGTCCCGGTCGCCGCCGATCCAGGAACCGAAGCGGACCACGGTCGGCAGCACCTCCGCAGGGATAACGCAGTCATAGGTTTCATGGAAGGCCGCCGCCATATCCTGGTACAGATCGTGGACCGGCGTTATCAAGGAGTCGGGGTAGTGGTCGAGCCCCATCTTGATCTCGTCCAGCACGGTGGGTTTGCGGCGGCGGACTTCATCGGTCTGCCAGAGTGAGGTGATTTCGGCCAGCATGGCGGCCTGGCCCTGCAGCGCTTCGGCATCGGCAAGCGGAAGCCGGTCGAGCGCCTCCAGCTCCCGCGCGATGCGCCGCCTCTTGAAATGGATCACCCGGCGCGCCACGTCGGTGGGATGGGCGGTAAAAACCGGGATAACCTGTACCCGGCGCAACAACTCCAGCGCCTCTTCGGCACTGATCCCGGCAGCGCGCATGCGCAGTAGGGTGCCCCGCAGCGAGCCGGGCTTGCACGGCTCACCGCTGGCAAGCCTGGCCGCGCGCCGGCGACGTCGGCGATGATTTGTCTCTGCCAGGTTGGTCAGTTCGAAATAGGTGGAAAAGGCCTTGACGATCCGGTAAGCCTCGGCGGTGGTCATGGCATTGACAATCCGCACCGCCCTCTCCTGCAGTTCCCGCTCCCCAGGGAAATCGAGGCAGGCCTCGCCCTGGCCGTCATTCAGCTGGCGGTGGCTGATCGCCAGGTGGCGCAGTTCCTCCTCGGCAGCGAAGGCCTGCTCACCGGCCTGCTCCCGGATGACCGTGCCCAGAAGCCTTCCCAGGGAGCGCACGTCCCGACGCAGCGGTATTTCCCGCAATTCGGGATCCTGGCTGGTCAGTTCCGCCAGCCTTGCCCCCTGATCAACAATCTTCCAGAACAGTTCCCTGTCAGCCATGGCATGAACCCCCGTTTCTGATTATTTCCGCTTCGCCTCCTGCGGCGCATCCTGGATCAGGATATGCCAGTTGGGACGTTTCCAGCTGGCACGGAACTGCTCCGGAGTCGATTCTATCGCCCGCTTCTCCTTCTCGAAACCGTCCAGGAACAGCACGAAATCGGCCTGTGCCCCGTCGCTGCCGGCCTGCTCGGCAAACTGCCTGACCATACCGTTGGGGGTGCTGACCTTGCGCCCCACCACCTCGCTGACCGGAAAGCGCAGCCCCCGCACGCCGCCCCCCGGCTCATAGGCCTTGAAGATCAGCTCGGAGCAGACCAGGGCCGAATCGGTCAGGAAGTCGAAGTTGAAATCGTAGGGACGACCGCTGTAGTGAAATGCCCGCAGGATGGCCTGGGCCTTGTCCCGCCTGGAGAGGCGCGGCCTGATCACGCCGATCGAATCCGAGGCGCCGGTGTATTCCAGCGAGGTGAACGAGACCCCCTCCGAGATCGCCTCCAGAATGCGGGACGGACGCTTGTCCTCCTTGATGATCAGACTCCTGGAATAGGCGGTCGGATAACGCTGCTTCAGCAGGGACTCGAAGTTGCCGTCGGCAACACCCAGTCCCTTGACCCACTCGCGCACCTCCGCATCGTTGAAGAAAGCGCGGCGTTCCTCGGCTGTGCCGACAAACAGCGCCACGTGGGTCCAGAAACCGGGCAGCCCCAGGTTGGACAGGTACCACTCGTGGCGCTCGAAGATGATATCCCCCGGCTGCAAGCGCTTGCCGATGGCTTCGATCTGTCTGGACGAAATCAGGTGGCTGTGCGGCCGGGCCACTTTGGTGTCCCCCATCCAGCCCGAGATGCCCTTCTGCAGCGGGAACCAGGCCGCGAAACCGCTCTTCTGCACCACCGCCAGCGCATTCTTCAAGGTCAGCTCATGCCCCTTGCCCTTGCCCATCTCCCAGATCACCCGGCTGTCCTCTTCGATCGCGACGCGCAGTTCCGGCGGCCCGCCGGCATGGCTCTTGCCGATCACCTGCAGCGCGGCGAACTCGACGGCAATGGCCGCGTTCAGGAAACGGAACTTGAAGCGCCCGAAGCTGCCGGCCGGGATGCCCAGCTCCGGCACCTCCTCGTTCAGGACAGTGTCCAGGGCCGGGTTTTTGTCCGCCAGCGCGATCAGCTCCAACGCATGGCGGTAGCCGGCCAGGAAAGCGGCGTTGGCGATGGTAAATGAGGCGTTTTTCTGTTCACCCTCCTGGAACAGATTGAACTTCCTGTGCTCGCGGCGGATGCCGTCCAGGCCGGCCAGGCTGTCCAGCACCGAGCTCCAGGTATTCCAGACGGCCAGCTTGTCTTCGCGGGAGAGCAGCGCATTCTTCCGCTCTTTTGCCGGATTGAACAGGTCGGGCCGGGAGCCGGCAAATTCAGCGGCCCGCCGCAGGTTGCCGCGCAGGATGCCGAAGCTCTTTACGTCGGCGGCCACGTGCTTCTGGAAGGCGGGATCGGGGGCGGCCGGGGCAGCATTCGACAGAACAGGGGTAGCCAGGACTATGATCAACAGCAGTCGAAAGAAACATTGCATGAAATACTCCGATATGATGATTTCAGGATATTCAACTTGATTGCATAACTGATAAATATGACCTATATTTGTACCATAAATTATGACTCAGGAAAGGTCTGATATGGATCGTATTTACGCACGTGCTTCGGTCAGCATCAGCGATCTTAAAAAGAACCCCTCCCGCATCATCAATGAAGCCGAGGGTTCTCCAGTTGCAATTCTCAACCACAACAAGCCCAGCGCCTACCTGGTTCCGGCCGAGGCCTTCGAGGCTCTGATGGAGCGCTTCGAGGATTACGAACTTGGCCGCCTCGTCAGGGAGCGAGAAAATGAAGCAACGGTCAAGGTCTCCCTCGATGAGCTTGTTCCCAATAATGAAACTATTGAGGCGATGAAGGCTGCGCGACGTGGTGAGCTTGTTACAGCTGGCTCCGCAGGCAACCTCCTTGAGAGGCTAAATGCGGGAGATTAGATAAGGTAACGAAACTGTGTCAGTTTTGACATTTAAACATTTCGATATATTTTGTCGTCAGTATTTATCAAATGTTCAAATGTCAAACTTGACCCCACTGGTAGCACCGAAAATTGGGGAAATTTGCAAGTTCAACTTTCAATTTCCCCCAGCCCGCTTAAAGCGGGGCACAGACAGGCTTTCAACTTGAGCATATTTTTCATATGTTCAAATGTCTAACTTGACCCCACGGGTAGCTAGGAAATATGCTTCCCACAATCAGGGCACTTCTCAGGGGGCCAGCTCCTTACACCAAGCGGCATCCCCGAAAGACCGCTCTTCCTGACCATAAGTTTATTACCGCAATTTGGACATTTGATCATCATGGATAAGTACCCAATCACGAACATCAAACCGAAAAGAGGAATGATGAATATGGAATCTATTTTGATGGCAAGCCCAAGGAGCGTTAAACCCAAAGCAATCCAAATACCATAATAAATCAATAACTTCTTTTTGGGGCTCATGATGTTGATCTTTCCTATTTAACTTTACTGCCCAACGTCGTGGGGACGCAGAGCGGAGGCCGACTGCCGCCTGGTTATGTGTTTGCTTCTTCGTTGAGATAAAGGTCGCCTACTCGTGCCATCAGAATTCCAGCGACGCCAATACCGGAAAGAATTGCTATACTAAATGCAGCTCCGGCCATGATTGCCATGATGCTCAGAACGATCGGCACAAGTAGTCTTCGACCTTCCTTCTTTTTGTATCCGACCCGTATTTTCGTCGTTTTTTCTGCTTCTATCCTGATTAGTGCAATATTGCTTTTCATCCAGTCTATCTTGCTCCGCACTTCATGACTGCCTGCCGAAAGAGGGACTGTTAATACAGCACCATCTTTAACAGAACCAACCTTTTCACCATCCACGAAAATGGGGTATGCGCGATACTTTGCGAAATACGTAGATGGTCTGTTGACCTCCAAGATGCCAGTGATTGATTCATTCATACTTCCTATTCCTCACAAAACTCTGTGCGGACGAACCGGCGAAGCGTAGCTAAGACCATGTGCCGCCGCCTTGTTGGCACTTTCAATTTCTCAGTACCATCGTTTCGGCCAGCGTCCATTCTCAGAGTAAAGATTTGGGTAGAGGGCTTTAAGCATAGTGCGGGCTCTCATTATTTCCCGGAAATCGCCCGCTCCGTAGGTTTCAACGTCTTTGCTTCTTCCTTTTATTCTTATTTCGCTAGCCGTGAAAATCCGCCTTTGAACTTGTATGTATTCCAGTTCTTCAATGATGTATCGTCGCCAATCAGTGGCCCCTTCATCCTCCAGCGTTCTCCCTCCTTGTGGTGCGGCCTCGGCAGACCAAGAATTCCTCATTGCTCCAGGATTTCCAACCCCAGCCCAAGCACCGGCGCGCATGGAGATCCATAAACTTCTTCGGACAGCGACAATTCCTTCCGCTGCAAAGTGAAGGTCCCAATTCTTGAATCCCCAATCGGAGAAAACAGGGCTTATTGAATCCAGAATCTGCCATGTCCGTTTCATCTATCTTTTCCTCTTTGTGCCAAAATAAAAAAATCTGCATGTGAACATGAAAATCAAAAACTTACAACCGCCCATCCACCACGCCGATCTACAGCAACTCCCACCCCACCACCAGAAGCACTTCATCCTGGAGAGCCAACTTCCTCATCCCATCCGTAAATCCGCTCTTACTGAACAGAAGAAATCGCTCCCGGCGCGATTCCAGACCCAATACAATTAGCCTTGCCTTGCGTTTCAAGTGCACCTTGCCGAGTATAATCGTAATTAGTATAACCCTGATTATACTAAACATCGGTCTCGCGCAAAGGCGCAAAAGGCGCAAAAAAAGTCAAAAGATCTGGGGTTGTGGCAAAACCATCGCGTGCCGTTTACTGCTTTACTCTCTTTGCGAGCTTCGCATAAAAACGCCTACATGTGGCACGCTTTGGCGCGAAATCCGGCATTTGTCTTTTCATCCGGTAACCCGTTCACAACGCGGGTTATCCCATCTTTGATCAGCTCTTCACCAAAATTGATGAGAAGACCAAGTCTCTTGTCAGCCAGCCTCAGATACGTAGTCAACTGTTTTTTGTGAACCGGCGCTATCTTTTCAATAGATTTTAGTTCAATGATCACCAGATCCTCAACGACAAGATCGGCCCTAAAGCCGGTTTCCAGTTCTACGGATTCATAACAGATTGGGATAGCAACCTGGGCAGATACGGCAAAACCACGCTTTCGAAGTTCATAGAGAATTATTGCCTCATATGCCGATTCAAGCAGGCCAGGGCCGAGAATTCGGTGGATCTTGTAAGCTACGTCAACAATTGCAGTTGCAATTTCATTTTCTCTAATCATTGTTTTCCTTTGCGAGCTTTGCGCCTTAGCGCGATAAAAGCTTTCAATAGTTCTTGATTTAAATTTTATGCGCTACTTGACTCCCGCCACCCCCATCAGCTCCGCCATCCGGACCGTCGGCGCTTCGCTGACCCGCCGGCCGTCGTGATAGAAGGTCACCAGCTGCAAAGGGCCGTCCTTGGCGGCCTTGGCGGCCACGTCATCCGGGGTGAAGGTAGTGCGTCCCAGCGACTTCCTGGTGGGCCAGTCGATGCCGTTGTAACTCAGATAGACCAGCTTGGAACAGTAGACCCGCCCCTTGGATTCCACGTCGAAGTTGAAATCGTAGGGCTTGCCCACCTGCCTGAGCGCCTCCAGCACCGTGGCGGCGCGCGCCTCGCGGCTCAGGTCCTGCTTGCGCAGGATGCCGATGCTGTCGATATTGAGGAAGTGCTCCAGCGAGTTCATCTCCACCCCCGAACGCAGCGCCTCCACCACCAGCCGCCCCTCGCGAATCTCGTCGCGGTGGCTGGCCACCAGCGGGTTGTTCCAGATGCCCAATTCCTTCAGCTCCGCCTCGCTGCCGACCCAGACCGCCGCATGCCCCCAGTAGCCGGGGATCAGCTTGTCGGTCAGCCGGAAGGGGGTCTTCTCCAGCAGGATATCGCCCGCCTTGAGGGTTCTGCTCACGTCGGCCAGCACATCCCCCTTCTTGTAGAGTTTGCCCCGGCGGGTCTCCACCAGCCCGACCGCGTTGCCGAAGACCATACTGAACAGACTGACCCCCTCGCGCTCCATGCCGGTCAGCGTATCGCTGGTAATCCCGCTCAGGAAACCGAGCTTGCGCCCGACCACGTAGAAGGGGGACCATTTCTTGACCATCGAATAGGATGGGCTCTGGGCGATCAGCAGGCTGAGGTAGCCGTTTTCCGGGTTCTGATCCAGGCTCTTTTTGAAGCGCTGCGACTCCTTCTCGTAAAACCTGATCGCCTTGCGCACCCGGGCCCGGTTGGAGATCGAATTGTAGTTGAGGGTCACCCGGGCCAGCGCGGCGCTGGTGACGGCATAGCCCGGGTCGCGCTCGTTGAGGATGCGGCGCAGTTTGCCGTCCCCCTCGAAGAGCGAGATCGACAGCAGGTAGTTGTCGTATAGCAGCATGGCCGACGAGAGCGACAGCATCACCCCGGTCAGGCGCGTTTCGGGCGAGACTCCCTGTCCGACCAGCTCCTTTTCGGAACCGTCCAGCCAGCATTCATGCGATTCGGCCATCGCCAGCAGTTCGCTGCGCAAAGCGAGGTGCTGGTTGATGCCGATGTTGATCAGCGAGATATCTCCTCCGGTCAGCGGCCTGCCCCGGTCCAGTTTCTCCTTGATGGAGCGGCCGACCTTGATGGTCTCGGCCCGCAGGCTCAGCGCCCGCTCCGCCAGCGTGCGGAACTCCTCGACCTCTCTTTTCAGCGAGCTTTCCACCGAATCACGCGAGGCGCCGTGGACAGCCGAGAGGTGTTCCCGGCAGACATCGGCGGCGAAAACCGGCAGAGGCAATGTGCACAGAAACAGGAGAGTGATGACGGACAGCGTGCGTTTCATGGACAGGGCTCCTTGACGTGAAATGATGCGATCATAAGCGAAATTCCGATTCCTGCAAAGAGCAGATAATCGGTCGGCATCCCCAGCAGCCAGTTCTTGTGCCAGGGGATGAACTGCGGCGCGAACCTGGACAGCCCGTAGCAGGGATTGAGGGCGAACCAGAGGAAATCCTCGATGATCCAGAACAACATCAGCGAGCCGAGACAGCGGACCTCCATGCGCCAGGAAAAGGAGCCGGCGACGGCATGGGGCAGGTGGAATGCCAGGAACATGAACGGGAAGACCCAGGCATGGTAGCCGGTCATGGGGCGGCCGCCCCAGAAGATATCCAGCAGCCAGTGTTTCTCGATGCGCCAGGTCGGCAGAGCGCAGGCCCAGCCGTTGGCCCCCTCGATCTGGATCTCGGTCATGGCGAAGAACAGCCCCAGCAGCGCGACCCAGCAGAGCAGGAAGAGCAAGTGAACAAGGCGGGGGGTGTTAGCAGGTTTCATGTGCGATCCTTTCCTTGTATGTGTACCAGAGCATGGCTGTAACCCCTCCTGTCCTCCCCTTTGACAAAGGGGAGGGACGCGTGGATGCTGCTATGGTGGTTCTTTGTGATTTTGATCTTGTTTTGGTCTTTAGCTCCCCCTCTTAAGATAAGAGGGGGCAGGGGGAGTTATGAGATTTCAGCTTGAGGCGCCCAGCACCACGGCCAGCACGTCCCGGGCGGCATCCGGCCGCCCCAGGCCCAGCGCATTGGCCCGCATCGCCGCCAATCGCCACGGCTCGCGCAGCAGGCGCTCCACCCGCCAGGCCAGCGCCCCGCCATCGCAGGCCTTCATGGCCGCCCCGCTCTCCAGCAGGAAGTCGGCGTTGCGCTCCTCCTGCCCCGGAATCGGCGAAACCACCACCATCGGCAGCCCGACAGCCAGGCACTCGGAGGTGGTCAGGCCGCCCGGCTTGGTGATGGCCAGGTCACTGGCGGCCATGATCCGCTCGATCACACGGGTAAAGCCCATCGGAAAGAGACGGCCCGGATAGCGAATAGAAATTGCCATGAGTGCAGCAAGCAACCCATCGTTTTTGCCGGCCAAGGCCACCAGCTGAAAATCCCCCTCCAATCTCATCAACC
>JAVBXN010000017.1 GCA_030824515.1 Pelobacter sp. | reverse complement strand
TAGTGAGAAATACGAGTCGGAACCGGGAACCTGCTGCAGCGATTCAAGCAAAAAAAACGAGTCAAAATCGTCCGGGCATCATTTTGCCTATTGACGGACGGGGGCCTTATAAGGGTTGGGACTTCGCTTTTTTAGCCTTCTGTCTTTTTACTCTTGTCTCGTGTCAAGGCCCCTTTGGGTGCTCCCTTGTGGGTCTGTAGTCCCAGTTACTTTCTTTGTGCGGCTTCATCTTCAAGCATCTGTGCCATTAGCTTCTGTCGTTTCTCTTCTGTGAATCCATAGCGCTCTGCGACGGGCATTGTTACGATGTCGATCATCTCCGCGACAGCTCGGAACTGCTCTTGGATGGACTGAAGCTCGGCAATCATGCTGTTTCGCCCACTTTCTGTCATGAAAGTAATGGACTTCTCAGAGAAGTAGTGATGCGCCAGACGGTTCCGCTGCTTCAATGCTGAAGCCAACGCAGTGGCAATATCGTCTGTTGGTTGGCCTGCTTCCTTGAGCCTCCCGATCAGTTGACCCATCGTCTTGCTAAGCTCTTGCTCTTCGTATGCCTCAATATCTCGTTGCCACAGCTCTTGAGTCCTTATGCGGGAAATGTTGCGGGGAAAGAAATCGAAGAACATGAGGTGGATGTAAATCGACTGTTCCAAGCACTGAGCAAGGTAGATAGCTAAGCCGAAGTGTGCATACACTTCTTTGACGTGTTCTCCATCGTCCATTTTCCGTTCCTTTTGCAACCAACATGTTGTTCACCGGTTCACGCGCACGCGCGCGTGAACCGGCCATCCACCCAAATGGAACATTTATTCAGAAGCCGTTTTCACTCGCATAACAATCTCAATCTGAAAAGCTTCTTCGCCAGATTATTAGATATCATCTTTGGCTCCATCACGACTAAACCAACGGCAACGATAACTGCAACAACATCGTTACCCCTGACCTGATATATGATGCGGTAACGCTGCCCGACAGCCCTTATACTGCGAAACCCTGCCAATTCTCCCAGCAGTGCCTTGCCCTGTTTTTCCGGGTCTTCAGCCAGACGATCAATTACCGCTCCGATTTTCTCTCGGATACGCCGGTCGGAAATGTCCGACAAAAGCTTCACTGCTGATTCCACATTGGATCTTATCGGGAATTTTGCTTGTTATCAGTGCGGATAGTACCCGCAGAATGAGACAGTATCAATGGTTATATTCAGAACTTTACAAGCTGCTCAATCAGTTGTACTGTGTTTTTTACAAATATAGTACAACCGAAATCAAGGGGACCGTTTATGTATGAAATTGATATTCAAACCCAAACGCTCTATGCCGAATTGCTTGAGATGATGCAGATTGTAGAGGCATCAAGAACCATATCCAGCTTGAAGGGATCATTTTCATTCAAGGAAAACAAGGGAAATGAATACGTGTATTTTCAAACGTACAATCCAAGCGGCCGACTCGAACAAATATACATCGGGCCACGCAACGAGCAGACGGAACGCCTTATGAATGACCACGCGGCAGGCAAATCTGACGCTGTAGAAATGGGGGGAAAGCTCAAACGTTTAAGCGTTCAAATACAAGCCGGTGTTAAAATGCCAATCGACAAGGCAATGATGCGGGTGATCCGCAGTCTTGCAGAGGCGGGGGTATTCAGAAATGGGGGGGTTCTGGTTGGAACGCACGCTTTTCAGGCTGCCGGATTGATGCTGGGCGTTTGCTGGACAGCCGAAACGACAAGAACAACGGACGTAGACCTTGCCATAGAGCGTAAAATAGCAGTTGCAATTCCAATGATAGATGCAGATATACCCGCCGCCCTGAACAGCTTGCAAATGGGTTTTTATCCTGTACCGAAGCTGAACCATAAAGTCCCTTCAACAAACTTTGCAATCCGCAAAAGCCAGCTTCGGCTTGATGTATTGACACCCAAAACCCAGGAATCTGATTCGCCGGTTTTTATCAAGAGGTTTAACTGCGCCGCCGAACCCCTCAGTTATTTGTCTTACGTGATGGAATCGCCAGTACCATCGGTATTATTAGACACAAATCCGATATTAATTAATATCCCGCAGCCGGTAAGATACGCCATGCATAAGCTTATTGTTTCACAAGTCAGAGACATTACCGGTGAAGCAAAGCGGCAAAAGGATTTATACCAAGCGCATCAAATCCTGTCGATTCTCCGGGAGAACCGGCCTTTCGACATTCAACCGGCATGGGACAATCTCATTATACGTGGCCCCAAATGGAGTAAGTACGCAGAAGCAGGTTTGGCGGCTATGGAGAAAAGCTACGGAACGCTGGAAATACAATTATCTTCCACTCCTGCCCAGTCAACTGTTCCGATCGACTGAGCCTTCAAAATGCCCGCTTAGCGGATGTAAGCGTGGATGTAGGCGTGGATGTAGGCCTGGATGAGTTCAGACGAATTGCGGCGGCATCCGGGGCTGCTTCCCAATCCGGCATAAAAAAGGGCAGCCTCGAAGAAGGCTGCCCGATACCCGTACAGGTTGATTGTTTTTAAATCGGTTCAACCTGTCAATGATCGTGTTTCTTGTGTTTTTTGTGCTTCTTGTAATGCCCCTTGTGTTTTCCCTGGTCGTGGCTCCGCTCTTTTTCCCTGACGATCACTCGCTCGCGCTCTATCACGGTCACTTGTGGCGGCGGAGGCGGTGCGGGGGTGCCGACCTGCACCCGCACGTTGGGGGTGCTTACATCGACCCCGACAGCCCCGTTGGATGGCGCGACGATGCCCGCCATGCCCAACACGCAAACTACACCACCGACAGCCAGCTTCTTCAAATTCATGCTCCTGTTCATTTTCATCTCCCTTTTCGTATTGGATCTGCTACGAGCGCCGTAATCCCGATATAAAAAAACCGGGATGCCGGCTGTGATACTTCGGCATCCCGGCTGTCTCGGTGAGACCCAATGGGCTTTCCGCCCCACCCTCGCGGGCGGTTTAGTCTTATCGGTTATCCTTGCTTGAAATGCGGGGACAAATATATAAGACATCCTCCGTCGAGTCAACCGCCATGAGAGCCTTCATGGACAAGACTTTAAGCCCCCGCTTTTTTATGTGTTGGCACATGCCTGGAGGAGGTCTAAAATGAGGATATGCGAGACAATCGATCAATAGCTACGAAAGGGGAATCAACCATGTCAGATATATCTAAACAAGGCGCTTTCAGTTGGGCCGAACTTGCCACCACCGACGTGGATGGGGCCATAAAATTCTATACTGAACTTCTGGGCTGGACCACCGAACTGGCCCCGGTGGAGGGGATGTCCTATACCCTGGCTAAAGTAGGCGAGGAACGGGTGGCCGGGATCATGTCGAATCAATGCTGCGACGGTGAAATCAAACCACAGTGGGGGATTTACATCACGGTTGACGATGTGGACGCCACTGCCCGCAAGGCCGGGGAATTGGGGGGCAAGGTGCTGATGCCTCCCACCGACATTCCGAATGTCGGGCGTTTCGCCGCACTGATGGACCCGCAGGGAGTCATGTTTTCGGTAATCACCTATCTGCCGATGTAACCCACAATCAAAGGGGCGGCCATATGGTCGCCCCTACCCTTGAATATCATCTGCTGAGACTCTCCTCTCTCTCGTCACTGTTTGCCCGGACCGCCGGGACTGCCGCTGCCGCCACCCCTCAGAGAGTCAACGCTCCAGATACCGCCCCCCTGCGAGGCAATGAACAGGAATACGAAGCAGTACAGCACAGCCAGTTCGCCATTGTTCTGGAGCGGCAGCAGCGCCTTGGTTCCATGCCCGATCCAGTAGGCGACTGCCATCTGACCGCTGGTTATAAAAGCCGTCCAGTGCGTGAACAGGCCGATCATCACCAGGATGCCGCCGATCAGCTCGATCGGCCCGGCAACATAGATGATGAAGGCTGGAACGCCGGGCGGCATGCCGACCGGAAAATCGAACAACTTCTGGATGCCGTGCCACAGAAACAGGAAGCCGGCCATGATCCGCATCAGCGCATAAGATTGCGCACTGTATTTAGACAAAAATGATGTCATGGTAACACCTCCGGACTAATCGATAGTGCGACCAGGAAAGACTCCTGAGTACAAGATCATTTTAGTCTCTTACGGGCCTGCTGCAAACATCAAATACAGGGCGGCAGGCAACTCTGCTGCCGGGTGATGTTCGGACTTGAGAAAGTTTTCTGTGAAAATAGTAAATTGGGGCTAAATCCCCGTCCACGGGATAGGGCTTTATGAGGGCCAACAATATTGTCGGCATTCTTTACACAACTTAAACCAACCCCGTAAAACATCGGGAACAAACACTTTTATCCAATTTTATTTCCTATCCTATCAGATAGTTACCTTAATAATTTCCGTCCAAATTTACTACGGCACACTTCATGCTTTTATCCTGCAAATGCTAAATTTTGCACATTGGAGGATATTTTTATGAAACATCTATTGTCTGTCATTGTTCTGGTTTCGATGGTGACCTTGTCCGGGATCGCCTTTGCAGTACCGATTACTCTCAACGAAGTAGGTGTTAATAACTCAGTGGTCATAAACGGGACTTTCGGGTCTCCGATCAATGGCACATATAATGTCCTGGCGGGATACTATCAGCTCAAGATCAACGGGGCAGACGTCGTCAACGGCTTCTGCGTCGATCCGGCATGGGCGCCAACAACAACACAGGCATATGATCTCAGAGCCATAGACCCGAATTCAGTGTATGCGCGAGCGGCATACCTGTTCTCTCTGAGCAATTCAACAAACGCAGCCGCCGTTCAGGTCGCAATCTGGGAAACAGTCATGGGGACTGACTTCACCTGGAACAACCCCAATCCAGCTCTGGCCAGCACCGTAACGGGATTATTGGCCAGCATCAACACCGGCACATTCGACCTCAGCCGTTACTCACTCGCAGTAAGCCCCGGCGACGCTCCATCAGGTTACGGCTTAGGCTATCAGGATTACATTGTCGCTGTCCCCTCTCCGGTGCCGGAACCATCTACATTGATCCTTCTTGGGCTTGGACTTGGCGGTTTCGCTCTCTGGAGAAAAAGGTCCGGAAAGTAACGTTTTTCAACAATCCATCTGAAAATGAAAAGGCCTACGGAAACGGAGGCCTTTTTTGCGTAAGAAATTACAGTTATTTGTCACTGAAACATAAAAGCGTCAACATGGTCCGCCTTTATTTTAGCGAAGTAAGATCAATTGGAAGCGGCGCCCATTTTTGTTTGAGTCCGGCCACTTCACGACGCAAACGTTCAAGACGTTCTCCGGTTGCCGGATGGGTTGAGATTATCGGCGGAGGAGACGGCCGGCGTTCCCCGGCCAGCTTCTGGTAGAATCGGAGCATTCCGTTCGGGTCGATACGGGCTTTGACCAGTCTCCGCAACCCCTCGTCATCGGCCTCGCGTTCCGCTTCGCGGGAAAAGCGCAGTTCGGTCAGCCTGGTGGCCGCGTCGGCAAAGACACCACCGGAAGCGTCGCCGGTCAGCAGCGAGACCAGCGCGCGCAGGCCGAGACTCTTGACCATGCCCCGCAGGCTGTGGCGCAGTTCGGCATGGGCCACCTCGTGGGCCAGCACGCCGGCAAGCTCCTCGGCCGACCCGGCGGAGCGGATCAGGCCGCTGAAAACGACCACCACCCCGCCGGGAGCGGCAAAGGCATTGACATCGGGACGATCGGCAACGAACCAGCGGTAGCGGTGGAGCGATCCGGTCGTAAGCTTGCTTCCGATGGCGCTGACCGCGTTAACGGCCGGACCACTGTCCAGGATCTTCATCTGCAGGCGGGTCTGGGCCAGGACCAGGTCGCCCAGCCGCGCCTCCTGCTCGTACGGGATGCGCTTGACCGCCCAGTCGGCAACACGATCGGAGTTCAACAGGAAAACGCCGATCCCGATCAGCGGCAGCAGCAGGATCAGGGCCAGCAGCACTCCGCCGAACCTGAAACGCCTCTCCAGGCGTTCCCGTGACCCCGCGGCTGACAAGACGCGGCGGGCGATGTCAGGAGGAGCCGAAACTCCGCAGGCGGCACGGGCAGCGTCCGTCTCGATCACAAAGGCGTATGCGCCGGCCTCGCCCTCCCAGGTAATCCGCAGCGAGGCGGCGTTGAAGCCGGCCGCGGCAATGGCCGGGCTCTCGGCAAGTAGTTCGGTGCGTGGCGTTACTTCCACGGCTACGCGCAAGTGACCCTGCCCGTCCCAACTCCCCACGGCCTCGGCTCCGGTTCCGGGCAACCCCGGACCAAAGAGCCGTCCCTCAAACGTCCGCTCAATCATCGCCGCCCAGCAGACCGCCCAGCACGCCGGCTCCCAGCAGTGAGCCCTGGCCAGTGGAACGCCCGCCGGCGGCGGGGGCCGAGAGGATGATGCGGTTGGCCAGGCGCGAAAGCGGCAGGGACTGCAGCCAGACTTTGCCGGGACCGGTCAAAGTGGCGAAGAAGAGCCCCTCGCCGCCGAAGATGGCCGACTTGATCTTGCCAACGAACTGGATATCGAAATCAACCGACGGCTGAAAGGCCACGACGCAGCCGGTATCGACCCGCAGCGATTCACCGGGCGCCAGCACCAGCTCCTTCAGGGTGCCTCCGGCATGAACGAAGGCCAGGCCGTCACCTTCCAGCTTCTGCATGATGAACCCCTCACCACCGAAGAGGCCGACCCCCAGTTTTTTCTGAAAGGCGATACCCAGTGACACCCCCTTGGCGGCGCAGAGGAAGGAGTCTTTCTGGCAGATCAGGGTTCCGCCGATATCGGACAGATGGACCGGGATTATCTTCCCCGGATAGGGCGCCGCAAAGGCCACCCGCCGTTTGCCGTCGCCTTCGTTATGGAATACTGTGGTAAACAGGCTCTCTCCCGTCAGCAGCCGCTTGCCCGCTCCCATCAGTTTGCCCATGAAACCGCCCTGCTGCTGGGAACCATCGCCGAAAACCGTATCCATCTGGATGCCGGACTGCATGTACATCATCACACCGGCCTCGCCAACGGCGGCCTCGCCCGGATCCAGTTCCACCTCCACATACTGCATCTCGGAACCGAAGATTTCATAATCAACCACGTCCATTGCCATGTCAGTTCACCTCTCGTTGATAGATGTGCAGCGGTGAAAATATAAGTCCGACTTGTATTCCGGTCAAGGGATAGATACGCAAGCGTATGCTGCGGCCTGATTAAACTTATGCCAGACTGTTTCTCAGGTGGTATAGTTGCAAGCGTCACTATACCAATCACAGTCGGGGACAGCCCCGCATCCGGGTGAAAGATGTATCCGTCGGACAAGCACAAAATTCTGGAAGTCGGCAAGGCGGCACTCCTGGTGGTGCTGCTGGTGGCGCTGGCTGTAATCGTCTGGCGCAAAACCCCGCAGGAGCTGTTCGACCCGGCCTGGATCGAAGGTTTCCTGCAACAGGCCGGTTGGCTGGCGCCGCTCGTATACATGTTTCTGCGTGTGATCGCCATCGTGGTGACAGTGGTTCCCAACGCACCGCTGGATATCGCCGGCGGCATGCTGTTCGGCCCCTTCTGGGGCACGGTCTATGCGCTGCTGGGTTCCGAAGCGGGCGCCATTGCCTGCTTTCTCCTGGCCCGCAACCTGGGGCGCGAGGCGATCACCCGGCTCCTGCGGCGCGACATCACCTTCAGTAACCGTATCGCCCGGCGCCAGCTGGCCTGTATCGTCCTTGTTGCCCGCCTGGAGCCGGTATTTTCGTTCGCTCTGGTCAGCTACGGGGCCGGACTGACCCGGATGACGCTGCGTTCCTTCGCACTGAGCACGCTGGCAGGAATGACGCCCGGCACCATTATCCTCAACTATTACGGCAAGAGTTTTTTCACCGGGGGCATCCTGCTGCAGATTTCACTGGGACTTGCGCTGGTGGTGCTGCTATTCGTGATCCCGGTCTGGATCAAACGAAAAAACCCGTGGGGGTGGTATGACAAAATGACTGGGGGCGGCAATTGTTCCGATAAGGAGGAATAAGAGGCCAGTTGCGGTTCCTGCAGTGAAAATCTGAAGCGGGATTGAAAAAGAATTGCAACAGGATGTCCTTCTAAAGAACCTTGCGAATGGTTTTGGCCATGGTGCTGGCCACATACGGTTTCATGAAAAAGTCCCGAATACCGGCTTCCCTGGCCTCTGTCGAATTGATAAACTCGGTGAACCCGGAACACATGATGATCGGAATATCCGGACGGATCGACAACAGCTGCCGGGCCAGCTCCCTGCCGGTCAATCCGGGCATGGTCATGTCGGTAATCACCAGATCGAACGCATCCGGATCAGCTAGGAAACATTTCAGCGCCTCCAGGCTGCTCGTTTCGGTTGTAACCCGGTACCCCAATTCCTGGAGCAGGTACTGTCCCAAATCCACCAGCACCTTTTCGTCATCCACAAAGAGGATTCGCTCCGTTCCACAGAACGATGCTTCTTTCGAATTAACATCACGCGTTATCTCATCTACTATCTTCGGCAGAAAAACATGAAAGGTGGTTCCCTGTCCCGGCTCGCTGAAGACGCTGATGGCGCCGCCATGGTTCTTGATTATTCCCTGAACCACAGAGAGCCCCATCCCGGTGCCTTCACCCACCTTCTTGGTCGTGAAATAAGGATCAAAAATCCGTTCCCTTACAGAGGCTTCCATGCCATGGCCGGTGTCATTGACCGTAAGCCGCACAAACGGTCCCTGCGCCAGATCGGGGTAAAGCGATACAAACGCTGCGTCAGCATCGTAATCCGACAGGGACACACTCAAAATACCACCATGGGAACGCATGGCATGAGCCGCGTTGGTGCCCAGGTTCATCAACACCTGATGTAGTTGGGTCGGGTCGGCCAGGACAGTATCCCCGTTCGAAGCCGTGTTAATGTGCCGGTGAATCTCGACTGTGCTTGGAATGGTGGAACGCAGCAGACTTAAAACCTCGTCGATAACGGCTGCCACATGAACCGGTTTTCGCTCATACTCGCTCTGGCGGCTGAAGGTCAGAATCCTGTTAACCAGATCCTTGGCGCGTGAACTGGCCTCCTGGACCCGTTCCAGATCGTGCGCCGCGGCATCGTCCTTTGCCAGCTTATGCTGGGCCAGCTCCGTATAACCGATCACCGCCGTCAGAATATTATTGAAGTCATGGGCTATTCCACCGGCCAGCGTGCCGATCGCCTCCATCTTCTGCGACTGGCGCAATTCACGCTCCAGTTTCAGTTCGTGAGTGATGTCCCGCAGTATGCTGACATAGTTGATAATGGCGCCTTTTGAATCCTTAACGGCGGAAACCGTAGTATCGGCCTCGAAAAACGAGCTGTCTTTTTTCCTGGTGGTAAGGCGCCCCGACCAGACATTGTCGCTGCCTAGGGTTTCGCGAATCTGATGGTAATATCCTGATTCATGGGTATGACTCTTGAGAATTCTGGTGTGCTTTCCGATGATCTCATCCCTGCTATAGCCGGTCATTCGCTCGAAGGCGGGATTCACATAGGTGATGAGCCACTGCGCATCGGACATGAAAATCGCCTCGGCAGCCTGCTCGATGGCCCTCGCCAGACGCACCCGTTCTTCCTCGGCCCGCTTGCGTTCCATGATTTCATCATGCAATGCATCAATAGTCTGCGCCAGTTCCGTAGTCCGTTCCTCGACCCTGGTTTCCAGCAGTTCATTCGCCTCCCGAAGTCTTCTCGTCAATTCGCGAGTATGCAGATGCACGGAAATACGGGCCAGTAACTCCTCCCTCTGAAAAGGCTTGGTGATATAGTCCACGCCCCCCACCTCAAGGCCTTTCACCTTGTGTCCGGTTTCGGCCAGCGCGGTCATGAATATTACCGGAATTTCCATGGTGCTTTCCAGTGCTTTCAATCTGCGGCAGGTCTCGTAACCATCGATCCCGGGCATCATTATGTCGAGCAGGATCAGGTCGGGCCTGGCATAGTCGGCTCTTTGGACGGCGCTTTCACCATCCTCGGCCACCAGGATGGTATAGTTGCAGCCGACAAGACAGTCGCGCACTACGGACAGATTGTTGGGGTCGTCATCGACCGTCAGGATAACGGGTTTTCGCCAATTTGATTTAACCGGAATCACATCAGCAATCATTTCCTGTCTCCTCTGTACTGTTCCACCAGCGCCAGTATGGCCTTGGTCTTGAATCCTGCCGCAAGTTCAAGCAGTTTTCCGGTAAAACAGCCGTACGCATGATCCCTGGCTTCCAGCTCTGCGGCCCATTTCTCAATTTTCTGCATGTCGCCCATCAAGGCCAGTTCATGCAGCTCTTCGATTTCTGCCGTGGGCGGGGCCACCAAAACCTCTTCACGGTTCGTAACGGTCCGGACGGACTGAACACCAACATTTTCCGGCAAAGCGCTGTTCCACTCAATCCCGAGCAGTCTGCCGATCTTTTCCAACAGCAGATCCACGCGAATCGGCTTGGTCACAAAATCGTCACAGATGGCCACGAAAGACTCCTTGTAGGCAACATCGGTGACGGTAGCCGAGGCGCCAATGATCCTGATGCCGGCCAATTCCGGGTTTTCCCTCATCAACCTTGCCGCTTCAAGACCGTTCATTTCCGGCATCACCAGATCCAGCAGCACCAGGTCGGGATGTTGCTGCTCCGCACGCTGCAACGCCTCCCGGCCGTTCTGGGCGGTATTCAAATCAAAGCCCAATGGTTCCAGCAGTGAAATCAGCATCGAAGTATTGCTGACATTGTCGTCAACCACCAGAATTCTTTTTCGTTGGCCGGGATAGCCGGTAACATGGCAATCCGTTTTCTCCAGCGCGACCTCATCATCCACCAGAGCCGGTAGCTCCACCTCTATCCGGAAGGTACTCCCCTTGCCAGGAATGCTTTCAACCCCGATCCTGCCATGCATCAACTCCAGCAGGCGCTTGGTGATGTTCAGCCCCAGGCCGGTGCCTTCTCTGACCTGACGGTCGTGCACCAGTTGCGTGAACGGCTCAAAAATTGCCTCCAGTTTGTCGGAAGGAATCCCTATCCCGCTATCCACCACCTCGCAGCGGAACAGCCCGGCGCCAGCCTCATAGTTCACCCGCAGCGTAACCCCGCCCCTGCGGGTGTATTTGACCGCGTTGCTAAGCAGGTTCAGCAGAACCTGGCGCAGTTTGCGTTCATCGCCCCGCACGTAAGTCGGTAGCAGGCTGTCGGCTTCATATTCAAATTGCAGTTCCTTTTCTTCGGCATGCAACTTGGTCAGATTGAATACCTGCCGCAGAAGAGCGGGCAGATCGAAAACCAGACTCTCGACTTCCATCTTGGACGCCTCGATCTTGCCCACCTCCAGTATGTCGTTGATCAATGTCAGCAGGTGTTCACCGCTGCCGCGCATGATTCCCAACTGCTGACGCTGGTTATCGGAAAGATTTTCGTCATGTATCAGAATCTGGGCATAACCGAGGATCGCATTCAGCGGTGTGCGCAGTTCATGACTCATACTGGCGAGGAAGTCACTCTTGGCGCGACTGGCCGACTCGGCCTGTTCCTTGGCAACCGTCAATTCTGTTGTCCGCACTGCAACCAGTTCCTCAAGATGATCGCGATAACTCATCAGCTCCCGCTCGGCTACCTCGCGAGCCTCAATCTGCATTTCCAGTTCCTGAACATTCTCCTGAAGTTCATTCTGGGTCATTTCGAGTTCCAGCACGTTTTCCTGAAGTTCATGCTGGGTCATTTCGAGTTCCAGTACATTTTCCTGAAGTTCTTCCTCACGTTTCTTGATTGCACGACTCATTCTGTTGAATTCAGAGGAGAGTCGTCCTATTTCACTTCTGGGGGAAGAGACCACCACTTCGGGGTGTTCCCCATCCCGGACCTCTTTGACCGCGTTGATCAAGGTATACAGAGGGCGGGTAAAAACGGTAATAAACAGGTATAACAGCAGAGTTCCGGCCGCTGAAAACAACACGGCCAGGATAGCGCCTCGCGCCACGATCTCATGTTCGGATCTGCTCATCACCTCCTTGGACAGTCCGATACGCACCCAACCGACCTGTTCCCTGACAGTCGGCGCGGAACCGATACCCTCCAGCAGGAAAAGCTCCTCGGCGGCCTTGACGCTGATGACCGGGACAATGAACTCGAAAACATTGCCATGTTCATAAAACCCGGTCATCCTGCCGAAATCAATGGATGTGGAAGCTTTACGGTTGTGCTTTATGCCTTCGTGCAACAACACCTTGGAATGTTTGTCAAGAAACTCCACAAAAGCGACATCTGTAATTGCCATCACCGAAAGGGCCGCTCCCTTCAACTGTTCAAAATTCTCGGAAAGCAGCGGCAGTTCCGAATTCCGGGCGGCGATGGTGGCGATGGTCTCACCTTTTTTCAGAATCTCTTTTCTCAAGATCTGTCTTTCGGTGTGGACCGACTCGACCGTGTAAACAGCTGAAATAATAACTATCAACGGGAAGAGGAACAGCAGCGCCTGTCCTCTGAAAGTCAGCGGTATCAGCGCCTTCAGGCGGCCTGACAATCCGTTGCGCGGCGGCTCGGATGCCGGGTTTGCATTATTAGTTTTTATGTCGCTAATGGACAATACCGGTTTCATCAATAGACCTTCTTTGCTTTCTTCAACATCTCATCCGGGAGATTGATCCCCATTTTCCTGGCCGTGTTGCCGTTGACAAACAGATTGTATCTCCTGGGAGGAGAAGCGGGAATTTCCCCTGCTTCCATTCCATTCAGAACAGTCTGCACCTTCTCACCAATCTGGCGACCGACCGCTTTGGGTTCAAACACGAATGCAAACAGCGACCCCTGCTTGACATTCGCTTCCGAGATGCCGAGCACCGGGATATTTTTCCTGAATGAGTGCAGATAGACACTGGACATGACCTGGGCGGTCAGCAGATTGGCATCCGGAAGCAGCAAAAACGCTCTGGAATCGGTAATCCGACTGACGGCATTGACCAATTCGGATGAATTGCTGACGTGATAAGTGGCAACCATGGCAGAGTCGCCGGCAAACAGGCTCCTGATCATGTCCTGGCTCCCTAAAACCGTAAGCCTGGTTATCCCGGGCAGGTAGCGCCGGATAGTCGAGACATATTCACTGACCGGCGGAGACATGAACACTCCGGTGACATTTGGTCTGCCGCTCCTTGGAGGTACGATGACAAGTCCGTATACCACGGAGATCGACTGAGGCAGACGCAGCGCTTCGCCGAGCGCGTCCACACCCAGCGCAACCACGACCTGCGCATTCTCACGCTCCACTACCGCACCGAGACGCCCCCTGACTTCTGAAGTCGCGAATTCCCTGACCTGCGACCGCACCGCCGACTGGATCTCAGCGGCCACATCGGCCACCAGCGCATATTGAATATCACCTACTATCAGAACTTTTGCGGCCCAGGCCGGAGATGAGAGCAACAACAGGGAAAAAAACAACGGCACAGCGACAAGCGGATATCGGCAAAAGAGCAAACGGAAGCATCTATGTAAAAAGAAGACTTTCACCAACGAGATTCCTAAAATGAGTTGAAATGTCACAACAGGTTTTATGCGGCCATCTTTCTTAAAAAAAAGAAATAAATTTACCTCAAAGCCCAAGACAACGCAAAGGAAAGCTGGATTCTGAAGTTGATTAAAATTTGTAAGACGCGCTCACAAACCCGGAAATACCTTCCCTGGGAAAATCTCCGGGAACTTTCGGTCCTGTACCTGCAATGTTGACATTCCCTCCGGAAGTATCCGGATCTTTGTAGCGTTCATCGAAAAGATTTCGCACAGTGGCCTGAATTTCCAGGGTTTTGTAGAAGTTCCTGAGTGTCACGGCCAGATCGACGGTGGCATAGGCGGGCATCTCCGGGCGGCTGTCCCCTTTGTCCCGCGGTCGCGGGCCGGTCCAGAGCACGTCGGCATGCAGGTTCAGATACCTGTTCGCCGCATAGTTGACGCTGCCCGAGGCGCGGTGTGACGGCACATAAGGCAGCCGTTTGCCGGTGTCGGCGTCCCGCGGATCCTGCCAGGCATAGTTCAGTTTCCAATACAAGTCGGCCTCGTAGGAACCGTTCAGTCCCAGCTCGATCCCCTGGGTTGTGGAATTGCCGATATTGGCGAATCGGGGAACCGGCTTGACCGCCATATCCCAGGCAATCAGATCTTCGACGGTGCTGTAGAAGTAGTTCAAGTCAGCGGCAAAGTAACGGTTCAGCCGGTAGGTGATACCGGCCTCGTAGGTCCTGATCTTCTCGGGTTTGAGACCGGGATTGCCGACCACGACCGGATTGTTTGCATCATAGAGTTCTACGAAGTTGGGAGCCCGGAATGCCTGGCCGTAGAGCAACTTCAGATCGGCATTATCCAGAAAGCTCCACACCAGTCCGACGCGCGGGTTGACGGTATTGCCGAAGTCGCTGTAGTTGTCGTAACGCACCCCGGCAGTCAGGTTCAGCCGTTCCAACAGTTGCCATTCGTCTTGCAGGTAGGTGGCCCAGATGCGCCGCGTTACGTTCTTGTTCCAGTTGGCAACCTCATGCAGCGGGTCATAGGTGTAAGCGAAGGTATTAGGATCGAAATTGGTTAATTGTTTGACGTCAAACTGGTCCAGCACCTCAAACGATGCGCCGAGAATCAGATGGTTGCCTTCGAACGGGTCCCAATCGAACTGCTGTTCATATCCGATGGACCTGGTTTTTGCCAACGGCTCTCCGATCATGCCAGCCGGGAAGCTGCCCAGGAAACCTCTCGGGAAGATCTGGCTCGCCCCTGTCTGTTCCCAGTAATCGTAATGAAGTTTCATATTTGTGGAGAGCCCTTCCGAAATATTCAGGTCATAGGCCAGCTCGGTCCAGTAGTTTTCGAATTCAGGGCGGTAGCTATCATTAAGGGCAGAGGCAAGTCCGATGTACGTCCCCACTTTTTTGGCCAGGTAGTGGCCCCTGAGAGTAAGATCACCGTAACCGGCCTTGATGAATGCATCGGTATTCCGTTCGCGCAGGTCCGGCGCTCCGGGAGCGCGGGAAAAAGGTGTTCCGGCCAGTGTATCGGCTTCCACGGTCAGTTTGGGACCACTGGTTTTATAGTAATCCAAACTGCCCGACATCGTCAGCTTGTCGCCAATGCTCCGCCCCCCAACCATGTTCGCCTTGTAGGTTTCGAAACTGCCGCCACCCGCCTTCAGTTCCAGACCGTCGATCTCTTCCGCGTTGCGGGTGATGACGTTGATTGTGGCAACAAAGGCGCTGTTACCGTAGAGTGCCGAACCAGGCCCGCGCACCACCTCCACCTGCCTGATGTTTTCCACCGGCAGCGAGCCGGCCATATTGTAGATGATGGAACTGCCGTTCATGTTTCTGTTCAGCGAATGGCCGTCGATCATGACCAGGATCTTTTCGCTGAGAGAGGTTCTGATGCCGCGCACCTCTATCATCATGGTGCCGTATTCGTTGATCGAGACTCCCAGGCCAGGCACCATCTTCAACACGTCCAGCAGGTTGCGCGCCCCCATGTTCCGGATCTCTTCGGCGGTAATGATCGTGGCTATGGCGGGAGCCTTGCGCAGCGTGGTGTGGCGCTTGGTGGCCGTAACCAGATCCTGCTCCTCGAAGAACATCAACAGCTCTTTTTTATCGGAAAGACCGTTCTGCGCCACAACCGGATCCGGAGGGGCAAGCGGCAGATCCGCCGCCGGCACATTGCTGTTCATATTCAGGCCGGCAATCAGAGACAGGCATGCAACCAATGCTATCCTATTCATGATTTGTCCCTCTTTCGTGGCAATGACACCAATAAACAATGATTTATACGATTATACCATCATTAATCATGTGTAAAGTTTTTCCGGCAAAAAATGCGGAAATGTTTACATTCCACTCATCAGGAACCATGACAGCTGTTGGCAGGCGACCAGTTTTCAGCAATGAATCGCTGCAGTTCCATGCCGTCCGGTTTGACTTTCCAACATTCTTTGCCTATCCTGCACGCTGAAACTGATTGAGACAGGTTGATTCCGCCGGTTTGCGAGGTCATCAATGCATAAGAATCAGACAATTTCCGGTTGCTCGATCTTTTCCCTGCCGGTGATCGTTGCCGCCCTCGGCTATTTTGTGGATATCTACGACCTGGTGCTGTTCAGCATCGTGCGGGTACCGAGCCTCAAGGCGCTGGGTCTGCAGGGGCAAGAGCTGATCGACCAGGGTGTATTCCTGCTCAACATGCAGATGGCCGGCATGCTGCTTGGTGGGGTACTCTGGGGCATACTGGGGGATCGTAAGGGACGGCTCAAGATCATGTTCGCCTCGATCTTCATCTACTCAATCGCCAACCTGTTGAACGGCATGGCGACTTCGTTGCCGGTCTACGCCCTGCTCCGCTTTGTCGCCGGGGTCGGGCTGGCGGGGGAACTGGGCGCGGGAATCACGCTGGTGGCCGAGATGCTGCACCAGAGCGTGCGGGGCTACGGCACCATGATCGTCGCCTCGGTGGGGGTATCCGGCGCCATACTGGCCAATTTCGTGGCCAAAACCTTCGACTGGCGCAATGCGTTCTTTATCGGGGGAGTTCTGGGACTGCTGCTGCTGATCACCCGGCTCAAGGTGGCCGAATCCGGCATGTTCCGGCAGATGGCAAACGCCACGGTCAGCAAGGGCAATTTCATATCCCTGTTCACCGATCGAAAACGGTTCGGCCGTTATCTCAATTCGATCCTGATCGGGATACCGACCTGGTTCGTGGTGGGGGTGCTGATCACCTTTTCGCCGGAATTCGCCAAATCCATGGGCGTCACCGGGACAGTGGCCGCGGGCAACGCGGTCATGTTCTGTTACCTGGGACTGGTGTTCGGCGATCTGGCCAGCGGCCTGCTCAGCCAGTTCCTGCGCAGCAGACGAAAAGTGGTCGGTATCTTCCTGTTGATCACAATCGCCGGCATCGGCTGGTATTTCCTTGCTTCCGGGGTCACTCCGGCGCATTTTTACGCGATCTGCGCGTTTCTCGGATTCGGCAGCGGATACTGGGCAATCTTCGTTACGATTGCCGCCGAACAATTCGGGACCAACCTGCGCGCCACCGTGGCAACCACTGTTCCCAATTTCGTCCGGGGCATGGTGGTCCCCATCACCATGCTGTTCCAGTTTTTCCGCAAGGGATACGGGCTGGAAACCGGAGCGATCATGGTCGGCTCGCTCTGCCTGGCCATCGCCCTCTATTCGCTCTGGCGGCTGGAAGAGACCTTTCACAAGGATCTGGATTACTTCGAAGAGTTTCTGTAACGGGAACGGAAAGAAAAACTGTGCGTTTTCCGATATGCTCCAATCATAAATCATTGCCCTGTTCGATCCTGCTGGCCCTTTTGCTGGTCGTGACCATGGTCTCGGCGACACTCGCCCAGGAAAACTTTGCCACATTTCCCCTCCTGCCTGCCGGCTATGCTTCCATCAAGGTTTTTGACAACCACAAGCGCTTCGTCGGCCGAATCCTGCCGGAAAAAAGATACTGGGTTCCGATCGAACGTATCCCGGCCTTCCTGCAAAAAGCGGTGGTGGCGGTGGAAGACACCCGTTTCTACGAACATGGCGGGATCGACATGCGCGGCATCGCCCGGGCCCTAGTCAAGGATGTGGTCAAGGGGAGACTGGCTGAAGGTGGTTCGACCATCACCCAGCAGCTGATCAAAAACAGGTACCTGTCCGGCGCGAAAACCTTTGAACGAAAGTTCGAGGAAGCCCGCCTGGCGATGGAATTTGAACAGAAATACAGCAAGAAGCAGATCCTGGAGATGTATTTCAACGAGATCTACTATGGCAACGGCGCCTGGGGCATTGCCCAGGCGGCCCGGCTCTATTTCGACAAGAACCCTGAAGAGTTGAGTGATGCCGAATGCGCGCTGTTGGCCGGCGTGCAAAAAAATCCTGCCCGCTACAATCCGTTGGGAAAAGCCGCCAACATCACGGGACGGCGGGACGTGGTTCTCAAGCGGATGCAGGAACTGAACATAATCACTTCCCGGCAGCGCCAGGCATTGCGGGCCCATCCGCCGGCGGTCACCAAACCGGGGCAGGCGCCCCAGTACCTGGCCCATATTCGCGGCAAGCTGATCGAGCGCTACGGAACCGAGATTGTCGAACAGGGGGGGCTGGAAGTTACAGCGGCGCTGGACCTGAACCTGCAGAAACAGGCCGAGCAAGCGCTGCGTGAAGGGGCCAGACGGATTTCACCCAATCTGCAGGGAGCATTGATCTGCCTGGATCCCGCCACCGGCGACGTACTGGCCGCCGTGGGAGGAGTCGATGTCACCCAGAGCGGCTATAACCGCGCCTTTGCCGCCAAACGGCAACCGGGTTCGGCAATCAAGCCGCTGATTTATGCCGCGGCGCTGGAAAAGGGCCTTACCGCCGCCAGCGTCCGGAATGATGAGCCGGTGGTTTACGATCGCGGCAACAACGAGACCTGGAAACCGCTCAACTATGGCCGGGAGCAGTACGGAGAACTATCCCTGCGTCAGGCCCTGGCCTATTCCAACAATGTGATCGCGGTAAAGCTGCTGAACGAGATTGGCGTGCCGTATTTCGTGGATTTTGCAACCAGGATGGGGCTGCCTTTACGGGCAGAGAACGGCCTCTCTCTGGCTCTGGGATCGGATGAAGTTACGCTGAATGACCTGGTGCTGGCCTACACGCCGCTGGCCGGCGGAGGACAGCGGCCCGAAGCGCGAACAATTATCCGCATTTATGACAGCAAGCGCCACAGCTGGATCGAGAATCCTCCGGTTGTCCAGCCGGCCATTTCGCCTGCCGCGGCTTTTGTCACCACCCAGATGCTGAAGGACGTGATGAGCTATGGTACCGCCAAGAATCTCAAAAAATTCAGCCGGGCACACCCTTCGGCCGGCAAGACCGGCACCACCGACGATTACCGCGACGCTTGGTTCGTCGGCTATACGCCGCAGCTGATCACCGGCGTCTGGGTCGGATATGACAAGCCCCGGCCGGGAGGAAAAGGCTTCACCGGCGGGGCTGTAGCCGCACCGATATGGGAACAGTTCATGCGCAAGGCTCTGGCGTCGAAACCGGCAGTGGATTTCCCGAGGCCGGATACGGTGGTTTCTGTTTCCATCGACCCTGTCAGCGGCAAACTGGCCAGCCCGGACTGCCCCGATAGCCGGGAGGAATTCTATATCGCCGGCACTGAACCGGTTGAATACTGCAACAAACCCGGTGGTGATGAGCAAACAGATATCAATGATGTTTTATTACCCGACCCGAATCTTTAAGGAAACACGGTGGATAAGGCGCAACCCGAAAATGTAATGAGCTGGCTGCAGTCGAAACCATCCCTGGACGATCTCGGCGCTAAGTATCCCGAGCTGTGGGAGAACGTCCGCCGCGAAATCGCGGAGCTGGTAACCAACGGAAATACCACGACTCTCCAGGAATACCTGAAACGCATGACACAAGAAGAGCGGTTGTATTCCATTAATCTCCACAAAAACCGCGGAGACAGGAAGAGCGTCGCGGCAATGGAACAACTGGCGCTCCGCAACCGCATGGCCTACCTGGCGATCAAACAGCACCTGGTTTCGGAAGCAACCGGCGTTGAAAAAGGCAAGATCCGTTTCAACCTGCTGAATGGCTACCTTGCCCAAAAGCTGCTTTTTCACGACGGACTGGAGCGCAAACCGGTTTCCATATTCTGGTTCAGGCTGGTCTGGCCGCTGCTCTGGCAGCGCAGGTTGCTGATGCCGCTGGTCCAGCCGGAGGGAATTTACTGCTTTTACTCGAAACAGCTGATCGACTCACTGGCCGCGCTGATAGGAGACAGGAACTGTCTGGAGATTGCCGCCGGCGACGGCACCCTGGCCCGTTTTCTCGGCAATAAAGGTGTCAGGATTACCGCGACCGATGACTACAGCTGGAATCACGAAGTTAAATATCCCGGCTTCGTTGTCAAGCGCGACGCGCAAGAGGCCCTGCAGCTCCATTCCCCCCAGGCAGTTATCTGTTCCTGGCCGCCGGCCGGCAACTCGTTCGAACGGCACGTCTTCAAAACCAGGAGCGTACAGCTCTATATCGTCATCGGCAGCCGCCACCGCTTTGCGGCCGGGAACTGGGACGACTACGACCGGCAATCGGCCTTCGAATTCGGGGAGGACATCCGGCTCGGCCGGCTGGTGCTACCGCCGGAGCTGAATGCCGCGGTCTATGTTTTCAGGAGAAAAACAGGGGCAGTGAACTCATTAGCAAACCATGCTTGACGACATCGTCCGCAAGGGTGTATGTATGTGAAAATTTTTATGATTCCTGGGAGGGAATACATGATTAAACAGTTCTGGTCGTGTTTTATTATCATGCTGGCATTATCCGGCTGCGGTTGGGATGGAACCCCCACCCGGAACAATGACTTCATCCCCTTGACCTCGATCGAGATCACGGCGGTTTACCAGACCATCGCCGCGAAGACGTCGACCAAACTCACTGTGACCGGAAATTTTTCCGGCCTCTTCACCCGTGACATCACCGACCAAGCCACCTGGGCCAGCAATGACACCACCGTGGCCAAGTTTGTCAATGCCAGCGTTCCCAGCAGGGTTAGCGGCCTTATCCCCGGGAACGCGGTTCTGACCGCGACCGTCGGAGGCGTGTCATCCACCTTCAACCTGACAGTAAGTAACGCGACAATCACCACCGTGACGGTCACACCCGCCGCCCCCTCGATCTCAAAGGGTTTGAGCACCCAGTTCAGTGCCAGCGGCACCTTTTCCGATTTATCAATCCAGGACCTGACCTTTGATGCTACCTGGGCTTCCACTGATCCCTCGAAGGCGACCGTCAGTGACGCCGTTGCCAGCAAGGGGCTGGTTCAGACCATTGCGGAGGGAACTTCCACGATCAGCGCCACCTTCGACAACGTCATAGGCAGCACGCTGCTGACCGTCACCGCGCCGGCGCTGCAGTCGATTGCGGTTTCAACAACCAACAGTTCAGTTTTGAGCCTGTCAGGCGCCACATTCAAGGCCATCGGCAGCTATTCCGACGGCACGACCCCCGACATAACCGCTCTGGTTACCTGGAGTTCATCCAGCACCGGCGTGGCCACCATCGCCGCCGGCGGAACCGCCAAAGCCCTTTCCCAGGGGACCACCACCATCACCGCCTCCCTGGGCGGCATCAATGGAACTTCAAGCCTCAAGGTTACCGGAGGCAATCTGACCGGGATTACGCTTTCCGCAGCCAATATAACCCCGGTTAACGGCAACATGAATCTGGTCAAGGACATCGTCGTCCACATGACTGCTACCGGAACGTTCAGCAATGGTTCCACAACCTACACAAGAGATATAACCGGCGCGGTTGTATGGTCAACTAACGATACGGCCCTCGCAACAGTGGTTGCACCTGGAGGAAATCTGGCTTGGCTGACCCCACTAGCAGTGACATCGGCAGCTAAAGTCACGGCCACATCCGGTTCTGTGAGCGAGACAATAAATTTGATAGTCACCGCCCCGACGCTTCAATCAGTTGCGATTTCCCCGACCAGTATCAATCTGGTCGTTGGAACCAGCGCCCCCTTAACTGTAAAGGGTACCTTTAGTAACGGCACCAGCACCACGACCCAGGACGTAACTTTCAACAGCACCTGGTCATCCAACACTGCGGCAGCCTCGGTAGGCAATACCGGACTTGCCAAAGGAGTGGTCAGCGGAGATTCGGCCGGTTCCGCAGCAATTATCGCCGCTTATGGCGGGAAAACCAGTACAGCGGCGACCGTGACGGTCGTGACTCGAACCCTTGAGAGCCTGGCGCTGAACGCCATCACCTTTAGCGCGACGGTCGGCAACCAGGTTGCGTTCACAGCCACGGCAAACTACAGCGACAAGACCAGCCAGATTGTGACAGAAGACACTGTCTGGGAAATTGACAAACCCAGCGTAGCAATCCTGGCCGACAGCGTGAACCAGCCGGGACAGGTCGTGGGGGTTGACAGCGGTTCGGCAACCCTGAAAGCCAGTTTCGGCGGCAAGATCCAAACCGTAACTATCACAGTGCCATAGCAGACAAAAAATCACCGATGCCAGGAAGGGATTACATGAAACGAATCTGCCGGATAACAATCGCACTGTGTCTGCCGCTCCTGCTCTGCGGCCCGGCCATGGCACAGCACTCAGGCCCCTATGTGGGGGCTTACATTGGTGGAAACATGTTGATGACCGCCGAGGGCAAAGACGACCAGGGCAGCTTCAGCCTGGAGTTCAATCCCGCGCTGCAGGGCAGCGCGGTTCTGGGCTGGGACCTGGAGCCCGGCAACCCGATGGGTGAGGGACGCATCGAGCTGGAATACACCCGTCGCAGCAACCAGGTCGACCAGATGAAGTTTGCCCAGGGATACTTCCAGGGGAGCGGAAACCTGGTGGTGGACAGCCTGCTGCTCAACGGCTTCGGTGTCTTCCGCGACAATCGGCCCTGGTCGCCCTATGCCGGAGTCGGCATCGGGGTCGCCCGGATCGAAGCCTCCGATCTGAAGGTGAGCGGCAACCCCATGGGCAGCGGTTCAGCGATTGTCTTTGCCTACCAGTTGGGCGCCGGGGTCGATTTATCGCTGACCGACAGCATCAGCCTTGACCTTGGATACCGCTTTTTCAGCAGCACCAATCCCAGCTTCACCGAAGCCGACGGGCGCAAATTTGATATCGATTATATGAATCACAGTGCCATGCTAGGTCTGCGGGTGGGATTCTGATAAACAGAAAGCGGGCTGTTTCTACTCTCAGGAGTAAAAGTCAGCCCGTACTCTTCTCTCTTCCACGATTACCTGTTATCCTCTAGCAAGAAGTTTCGCGCAAAGCTCTCCGAATATACAACTCCAAACATGTACCCGTGGAGGATTAAAGTGGAGTTGACACCACAACAGCTACGGTTCAATGCTGCAATGGAACGCTATGTTTCCAGGAGGAGATATAGATTTTTCGGAGTTGCCGTATCGATCATGAACCTGTCTCTTCAGGTCTGGCTCCTGTACAGTACATGGCCGCACCGGATCGGCGCGGTCCGCCAGATAATCGCGATACTGTGCGCCTATCTCGTAACCGACTTCATAAATGGCCTGGTCCATATCTACATGGACAACAATGACCGCTACGACTCGCTGGCCGGTCCGCTGATCGCCAGTTTTCACTTGCACCACAAGATCCCGCAGTACAAAAAGAACAACCTGCTGATCGTCTACTTCAATGAAAGCGGTTCAAAAGTCTGGCTGGTGGGATTTCTTGCTGCAGTCGCACTGTTGTCGGAAGTCGCCGCCGTAGATCAAACCGTCATGTACGTCCTGGTGTACACTGGCATTCTGTCATCCATCGCCGAAGTGTCACACTACCTCTGTCACAGTTCCACTTCACCCACGGCTATGTTTCTGGCCAGGATCGGCCTGCTGCTGTCGAAACATCACCATGCGGGGCACCACCTGCTGGACAATACCAACTATGCTTTTTTGAACGGCTTTACCGATCCGTTGCTCAACCTGATGGCAGCGACGTTTTACAGGGGATACAAACAGAACACCGACCTGCATTATTCCCACTACACCGTCCCGGACATCGAAAGCCGCTAACGCTCCCCTGCTTTTTTCTTCGAAAGACACCCGCCGGGTGCCTAATAGTTCACGCCCCCTCAACAGTTGGCAACGTTGTTGATGTCGTAGCCATGCGCCTGGAATGACATCTTGAGGGTGGAACGTTCCTCCCTGTTCATCTCCTCCAGCACGGCCAGAACACGCTCCCTGACCTTCCCGGTTCCGCAGATGCTCTCGTCGAGCTTGCTCTGTAGCGGCAGGTTGAGTTTCGACTCTTCCAGAATCCGCTTCAGGTCTCCGGAATCACAGAGAACACTCTTCAGTTCCTGGCCGGTGCTGGTCACATAGAAATGGCGCCCCTGTTTATAGACCAGGAAATTGCTGCTGCAGGCTGCCAAAAGCAGGCAGGCGGAGGCAAGCAGGATCATGCGGGTTACGACTGTCATGCGCATTTTACCGTCCTTTCAGATAGCTTTTCAGTTTCATCCTGATTTGGGAGGAATTCCAGTCAACCTCGCCGAATATCTTGTCCTGCACAATTCCGGCCCGGTCGATAACCAGGCTCACCGGCTGTCCGAAGAGGGCATATATGTCGAAATAGACCTCTTTGGAAACGTCGATCAGCAACGGGTAACGGATATTCAGACTTGCCCCCGTCTCCCGCACCGGTTTTTCGGAAGCATCCAGCGCAATACCCAGCACGACCAGCCCATCGTCCTTCATCTCATTGTACAGCCTGTTCAGCGAGGGGATTTCCTTGATGCAGGGGGCGCATGTCGTGGACCAGAAATTGAGCACCACCACCTTGCCGTGAAATGACTTGAGACTCGTCTTGCCACCCTGGAGATTTGCCAGGGAAAAATCGGGCGCCGGTGCGCCGGTGCGCACAGCATGCACGCTTGACGGAACCAGCAGCATCAGGGCCACCAGGATTGATGCCAGCAGGCGAATCGCTACTACCTGCGGATGACCTGATCTCTTTTTATGAAATGCGGAGAACGAGATATTCATATCCTGCAATCCTCATACTTATCGTGGCGACTTGTCAACCGGTTTCAGATACTCCGGAAATTTCACCATCCGTTCAAGAACTTCCATGCAAACAGCACGGCTTGACAAGTATAGACTGAACATGGTGCACATAGAATAATCTTGTTTGGCCGAACGAATCACGGAAGAGATAATTCAAGCATCGGTATGTAAATTGCTAAGTAAAGCAAAATACTAAATAATTATAATATTGCTGGACGTAATCACGACAAAACACCTGATATGAATATTTAAACAAAAATCAACTCGGCGGAATACCCACTATCGTCACGTCAAATAGCGGATAAACCGTAGAATTTCAGCTTTACCGGCAACTTCAACCGCAAAGGTGAAGGATCATGACTTTACTGAGAATGATATGCCTGTTTATCTTGTTTCTGACCGGTAATATTTTCTGTCAATCGTTTTGCGTCACTGCCTGCGAAGCCGCGATACAGTGCTACCAGTGCCATGGTTCCACCGGCGACTACCGCCCGATCGATGCGCCGGAGCGCGATATGGCCACCGGCGGCTTTGTCGGCAACCACCGCACGCACATGGATGCCCCGGCCTCGCCTTCCGCCTGCGAGCCCTGCCATCCCGGAAGCGCCTCCTACACCAGCTCGCATCGGGACGGCCGGATCAAGCTGTCATCCCGCATCAACGCCTCCCTGCCACTCACCACATACAAGAGCATGACCTCCGCCTTTCCGCAGAGTTCATCACCCGTACCCGGATCCTGTGCCAATGTGAACTGCCACTTCGAAAGCGCCACTCCGACCTGGGGCAGCAGTTCGGCTGCCACCGGTTGTTCCACCTGTCACGGAGCGCCGCCCAACGGGACCGCGTCCACCTACAGCGGCGGCGCAGCCGGAAGTCACGCAATCCACAGCACCTATTACAACGGGGTGAACGGCTGCGCCAAATGTCACTCGGACCATGCCGGCGCCCCCAAACCGTTCGCCCACGCCACCAGTGGCGGCCGCAGGGGCCTGGTCGTCCAGCCCCGGACTCCGTCCAACGTCCCCAGCGGAAGTTACTCAGCCGTATTCAGCCCGATAACCGCTTATCTCCCCAGCAACTCGGCATCACAAACCACTAAATTCGGATCATGCCTCGGCACCTACTGTCATGGCACAAGCATGAGCGTGGCCAACGACAGGAACGGCGGAAGCAATATCACCCCCAGCTGGGGCAACACCGCCACCGGCCAATGCGGAGCCTGCCACGGCGCATCGGCCTCCAGCCCGCCTTTGCGGGGCAGCCACAAGACCCACGTCAGCTCGGGACTGGCATATTTCCCGGAAAGCACGCCCAATCCCCCGCTGGTACCGGGCTACAACTATATCTACGGACGCAACCTGGGCTGTACGGTCTGCCACAACAACTATTCGCCCACGCATGTTAACGGCAAACTGGAATGGTCATTCGATTCCACCGGCAAACCCGCACTCTCCGGGGCTGTGTACCGCGGCATGTCAAGCGGCTCCGCGACACCGGTACCCGCCGCCGCATACGGGCAATGCGCCAACCTGTATTGCCACAGCATTGTGCAGACCGCCACCGGGGGCAAACTTACCGGGCAGCCGGGAGAGTACAAGACCCCGGCCTGGGGCAACGTAAATGACGGCCGCTGCGGTTCCTGCCATGCGGTTGACTACCTGCACGGCAGCGTTTACGGCGGCTTGCCGGCCAACACCCCCGAGATCGCCTCCGGCAGCCACACCAGGCACCTGCAGTCCCTGGGAACCACCCCCGGCGGACCGGCCAGATGCGCCAACTGCCACAACTATGTCGGAGACAACGGCCTTAACGGCTGCGCTTCGGTCTGTCATAACGGCAACAGCCTGCATGTGGACCAGAAGATCGATGTCAAGTTCCCCCCCATGTATTCTTCGGGACTCTATGACGGCAGCCCGTCCGCCGGCGACGGCTTCGGCGGCTGCAGCGCCATTGCCTGCCACGGCAACACCTCGGCCCAATGGGGCGGCAGCGCCTGCCTCGGCTGCCACTCCGTGCCGCAGGGCAACCGGGCCGCCATAACATCCCAGTTTGCCTCCGGTTCGCATCACATCCAGGGCACCCTGACCGATGCGCACTGTTTCCAGTGCCATTGGGAGGCCAACGGCAACGGAACCATCAATCCGCTCTATCACGCCGGGAAAGCCAGCCCCGGTGCGGCGATCAACCTGGTGGTTTACGGCAGCGGCAGCCGCCCGACCTTCTACAGCAGCACCAGTGCCGTGCTCTACAGCGCCAACGGCAGCAGCAGCGAAATTGCCAGGATCTCCAACCACTGCCTGGGATGCCACAGCGACGGAAACAATACCGCAACCCCTTTCGGCGACGGCAAAACACCGAAACAGTACGCCTGGGACGGGACCAGCGTTGCCGCGCGCTACTCACAGACAGCCACAACCAGCTGGGGCAAGTACACCTCCGCCGCATACTCCAACACGTCCAGGAAGAAGATCGAAAAAGCCTATTCGGCCCACGGCAGGTCAGCGGCCAACCAGCGCGGCTGGGATACGGTCAGCGGCGTGGACGGCACGGTGGCAAACACCAGCGGCGCCGCCAGCGTCCAGTGTTATGACTGCCACAACTCCCACGGTTCTGCCGTTTCCGGCATAACCAGCCGTTATTCCAGCGCCACCGGACGCAACCGGGGCGGCATACTCAAGCAGACCGCACGCGGATTCGGCGGTTATTCGGCAACCTACGCTCCCACAGCTGGAGGCTCGGCTTCGAACAAGAGCCTGCGCAATCCGGGCGCCAGCCTCTGCCTCGACTGCCACCTCGGCTCCACTCCCAGGCAGGCTCCGCTTGCAGCCTTCAAGGGTTACACAACCCCCTGGGGCTACAGCTCCACCTATGGCTCCAGCCAGCCGATCCTCGGCTACTGGGATTCTCCCTACATGGGAAACAGCAGCACAGGATCTGAACAGAGATACCCGTTCAAGGGCGTTAACACCTCGATGGGAGGCCATTTCGGCGCGTCATCAACACTTTCGGGCACGCCGGCAGCAACCATCAACGGACTCTGCACCCCCTGCCATGACCCGCATGGAGTCAGTCCAACCCTGGGCAGCAGACAGCAGTACTCAGTGCCGCTGCTGAAGGGAACCTGGCTTACCTCTCCGTACATGGAAGACACGGCGCCGGCAAGCGGCTATGACATGTTTGCATCAGGAGGTGCCGACCTACCCTTCCATCTGGACCAGAACACTTTCGGCGCGGCAATTAACAATGTGCCGGTTGCTGGACTGGCCATGAACGACACATCACTGTCCGCAGGACTCTGCCTGGAATGTCATGGCAAAACCACGCTTACGAACGGCAGCAGCCATACATGGAAGAGCAAGGACCGGGTTCACGAAGCGGTCAAGGGATGGAAGAGCGCCAACGGGACGACTCAACACAGTTTTACCTGTTCGAAATGCCACTCGGCCCATACCAGCTCGGTTCTGCCGCGCCTGATGGTCACTAACTGTCTGGACGGCATCCATAAAGGGCGCTCTTCACTGAACAACAATGCTTTTACCTCAAATGCCGGATCAGGTGATTTTGGCAGCGGAAGCGGTAGAATCCCGGGTGTATACGGTGGAAGCGGCTGGTGTGATTATCCGGGAGGGCCAGCATGCAACGCTTCCTTCGTGGTAAGCTGCCATGAAAGCAATACCGGCAGCGGCACCGATCAGAGCTGGAACACGGTGACCCCCTGGGCGGTTGCTACGCCGCCAGCCGCGCCAACGCTGACGGATCAGCCCAACACCAGCAGCAGTGGCGGTGACAGGAGCAGCACCCTGCAGTGGAGTGCGGTAAGCTGTCCCAGCGGTGCTGCAACCCAGTATTACGTAGAGTTAAGCGACAACGCCGGTTTCTCACCCATCACCCGTAACTCCGGCTGGCAGGCCGGCACCAGCTGGACCCAGGCTCTTCCGATCGGCACATGGTACTGGCGGGTGACGGCAAGGGACAGCAGTTCCATCACGGCGCAATCGGCGCCAACCCCATACGACACATTCAGCATAAGCTATGCCGCGCCTGCTCCTCCGACCCTGACGCCACAGACCGGCTCCAGTTCCAGTGGCGGCGCAATCAGCAAGACCTTCCAGTGGAGCACGGTGATTCCCTCAGACGTCGATCCGATGCAGTACCTTGTCGAAGTCAGCGACACCCCTGCCTTCTCGTCAATACCATATCAGTCGGGATGGCAGGCCGGCATCAGCTGGACACAGGCGATACCGGTCGGGACCTGGTACTGGCGGGTCACATCCAGAGACAGCGTCCACACCAGTGCTGTTTCGGCTCCATCCGGAACCAACAGTTTCAGCATTACCCTGATTGCCCCTTCGGCTCCAACCGTGGTGCCGCAACCAGCCACGACCTACACCAGCGGCACGCAGAAAAATGTCACATTCCAGTGGAATCCGGTTACGGCGCCCGATGGGGATGCGTGCCAGTACCTGGTCCAGATCAGCAGCAACCCTGGTTTCTCTCCGGTCACCTATGTTTCGGACTGGCAGGCCGGCGCCAGCTGGTCCCAGGCTGTACCGACCGGAAGCTGGTACTGGCGGGTCACGTCGCGCGACACACTGCATATCACTTCGATTTCGCCCCCTTCGGCCGCGGAAGGCTTCGGCATAACCTATGCGCCGCCAGCGGCCCCGGTCCTGATCGCACAGCCCAACTACAGCAGCAGCATCAACGTGAATGTGACCTTCCAGTGGAATCCGGTTGTGCCGACCGATACCGATGCGATGGAGTATTTTGTCGAGGTCAGCGCGACAGCGGATTTCGCCGGCATCGCCTACCAGTCCTCATGGCAGGCGGCCACAGGCTGGGCCCAGTCTGTGGCGCCCGGCGCCTGGCACTGGCGGGTCAGAGCCCGTGACAGCGTCCATACCGGCGCAGTGTCAGATCCGTCCAACGCAAACAGCTTCACCATATCGAGCGACCCTCTGCCGCCGATCGCACCAGTGCTGATCTCCCAGGCCGGCGGGAACACGGCCTGTACCACCGCCTACGCACATACCCTGCAGTGGAACCCGGTAACCGCGCCCGATGGCCACGCGGTGGAGTACTTCCTGCAGCTGGACACTTCTCCCGGCTTCGACAGCTCCAACCTGCAGCAACCCGGTTGGATTTTGGCAACAAACTGGACCACTCCCTCGCTTGCCGCAAGCACCTGGTATTGGCGAGTCAAGGCCCGCGATGCGGTGGATACCGCCATGGAGTCGTCGTATTCGGAGAACCTCTCCTTCATTGACACATACAACTGGGACTGCACCTGTGACAACAGCTGCGCCACTTCCTGCCCGATACTGTTTACCTGGGACGGCAGCAAGTATGCCCTTGAATCTGACATCTATCCGGCCGGCAAGCTCGGCAACCGGGATCCCAACGGCTTCAGAAGGTCGAATCCGTTCGATTATTACCTGCTGGCAGCCAATCCGGCCCTGAAAAACGGCAAATATGAATTGAGGCTGGTAGAGGAAAAAGTCGAGGCCAATTACCTTGATGCGATCAAGCTCTATGCCGTTGACATACCCGACAACCGCGATCTCTATGCCGAACGGCTGCCGATAACCGGGGGAGCATATGTCGCACCGGAACAAGTAATTCACACGGCAAGCAGAAACCTGAAGAAACCGTTGACCGTGAAACATCTGGAAACCGGCGAAGAGATTAGCGGAAAGCTCTCTGGCAGCGGCAACAGCTATGTGGTTTTGAACAGGGACAGAAACTCCGGATTCGGCTGGCAGACCCTGGAAATCGACCTTGGAGATCTCTCCGGGGCGTCGATGATAAAACTTGTCATCGACGGAGCGACCGCGTTCCCCAACACCAACGAAGGGCACGAAATTGCCAACAAGTTTCTGGCGAAGTCCAAAATAGAGGTACTGGACAACAAAGGCAACTGGGTGGCGGTTCCGATGAAAGAGCGCAGCATCGTGCCGCGCGATGGCGGAGGCCCGACGGCAATCAATCTCACCACTGCCTTCAAAAGCAAAGTCTACAAGTTGAGGATCAAATACCTGTACAAGACTTACATCAGAAGCATCCTCTTCGACACCACAGCCGACGAAGCGGCAATTATCAGCGAAGTGCCGCTCTCATCCGCGGAACTGGGCTATCACGGGCACGATGCTTCCACATCTGTAAACAAAGGCGAGGTAGTCAAGTTCATCTATGGCACCAGGAATGACACCCCACCAACATATATGCCGGGTTACTACACCAGGTTCGGTGATGTGACTCCTCTGTTGACGACCCAGGACGACAAGTTCGTGATCTTCGGAAGCGGTGACGAAATTGTGCTCCGCTTCGACCAGACGGCAAAGGGGCCGAAAGGAACATCAAGGAGATACCTGCTCTACTCGAACGGTTATTACAAGAGCCTCAGCAATCGCAACGTGTCGCCTACGGTAGAGCCGCTGCCTTTCGCCGGCATGAGCAACTTCCCCTATGACGAGAGCCGTGAGGGCTATCCGCAGGACAGTGATCACCTGGACTATATCGGTAGATACAATACGCGGATGGAAAGCGGCATCAGGAAGGAAAACAGAACCTTCCAGCTTGGAGCCGGGCAGGCTTTTGCATCAAATAACGATGAGATGTCGATCGCCGGCAATGGCGGAACCGGGCTTGCAAGACTTCATGTCACCAGGCCTGAAGCGGCGATAAAAGCCGTGCCTTCCAGTCCGGAAAAAAACATGAAACCGGCACCAGGGATCGGGAGGGCTGCGGACGCGCCCGAACCGAAGCCATCGATCTGGTCTGAAATACTTGGTTTTGCGTCAAAACTGATGTCTCTGTTTGCCGCCGTCCTGGAATGGATAATACATGCGTTTTCCCGATAAAATTTATATTCGCTTTTAGTTGGAGAGGATTTGATTTGAAAATAAATATAGTTTCCGGGCTGATATGGAAATTTCAGACGCTGTTTTTTTCCATGTCAGCGGTTCTGTTGTTCGCGGCGGTTTCACTTGCGGAGACAAAGTTCGACTATGGCGCCGATTTCAGGCTGAGGTACGAGTATTGGAAAGGGGCGTTCGATATGAGCACCCTGGCCCTGGACGATGAAAACTACCTGCGGCTCAAGGTTTCGCTTTGGAGCAGGCTGCAGCTCAATAAAAACGCAGCTGCATACCTGAAACTTTCCACCGAACCTAAAAGCTACATCAGCTCCTCCAGCACCGACAATAAGGATCTGGAACAGGACGAGGTCTTTTTCGAGAGCCTTTACGTGGATGTCAAGGATGCGGCCGGAATCCCGCTGGACTTGAGGATCGGGCGCCAGGAGCTGCGCTATGGAGATGGCTTCCTGATTGCCGACGGCACACCGGTTTCAGCGGACAGGACCAAATACTTCAACGCGGCCAAGGCAACCTGGAAAATCACCGGCAACAACAGCGTGGACCTTTTGTATATCTACAACACCATGACGGACCAGCTGCTGCCGGTACTGCACCCGGCAAAAAGCGGCAGGCTCTACAAGTACAATCAGCGCATCCTGAACAGCTCGGACGAGGAGGCCTTTGTACTCTACGGCAAAAACAGGATCGGCGATAACCTGACCATCGAACCCTATTACATTTACAAGCAGGAAGAGCGGATCAATGCGAAAACGCCGACGCTGTTCCTGAACACGATCGGGATAAGGGCAGCCTACGACCTCCACCCCTGGGCGCTGAAAGTGGAATATGCCCATCAGTTCGGCGAGTACGACGGCGGCAGGAAGAGGACCGCTGACGGGGGCAGCATCTTCATCAAGCGGTCGCTGGAGAACCTGCCCTGGAGGCCTGATATCGAAGCGGGTTACGTGTACCTTTCCGGAGATGACACGAATTCCGATGCCAACGAGGGGTGGGATCCACTGTTTTCAAGATACAAGTGGATGAGCGCGCTTTACAAGTATGCCTATTCCAGGGAAACCGGCATCGGTTCATACTGGTCAAACCTGGGACTGTACAGGATCAATATGACGCTGAATTTCACTCCTTCCACAAGTTTGAACCTGGCATACAACTATCTGAGCGCGATCGAGAAGACCAGGGTCACCGGCCCCAATGCAGCCATGTTCTCTAACAGCGGCAAGGAGAGAGGGCATCTCCAGCAGACAGTGCTATCTCACAAGTTTGACAAGCGCCTGAGTTCGCTGCTGACCATGGAGTATTTTGTTCCGGGGAATTTTTACAGGGATAGCGCCAAGGACGCTTTTTATCTGAGTATGATGATGCAGGTCCACCTATAGGGGCGTTGCCGTTTTGCATGCATACTGGCGACAGGCCGCCACCAGCGCCGGGGCGATCCCGGGATTGCTGCCGAAGTGCAGGTGCAGGTATGAGGCCAGGCAGCTGCGGACGCTGAAACCTTCCCGGCCCAGCAGCACTCCCTGCCGTGATACGTTGTAGTTGCGCCCGATACAGTCGGGCATCACTCCGGTTTCCGAATAGTGGAATTCATGCCCCCGGCAGACGGTTCCGCTTCCGCCCAGCAGCGTATCTTGCAGCAACTCCGCCTGCCTGTAACCCAGCGCTTTGCGACTAGGCAGCATTCTGGCCCTCACCGGGAAAATCCCCACAAAATCCACCGCTGCCCGACCCGCGCTTTCTTCCAGTCCCTCCGTCAGATAGACGTATCCTCCGCACTCGGCATAGACCGGCATTTCCACGGCGACAGAGTTCCTGATCGCCGCCAGCATGGAGCTGTTGGCTGCCAGGCGTTCGGCGTAGAGTTCCGGGTAGCCCCCCGGCAGATAGATGCCGCCGATTCCGTCCGGAAGGCCATTGTCCTCCAACGGCGAGAAGGTGACAATCTCGGCCCCGGCTTCGCGCAGCAGGCGCAGGTTGTCTTCGTAGACGAAACAGAAGGCGGCGTCGCGGGCCACGGCAATGCGCACGCGTTCCTCACCCGCAGAAAGAAAGAACAGAGGACTCCCCCCTTTACAAAAGGGGGGCTGGGGGGGATTTAACTTTAACCCCGCCAATCCATCCAGGTCCAGGTAACGTTCAGCCATCGCTGTCAGCCGTTCCATGAACTCCGGCGGCAGAGGATTGTCCTCGGCCGTCACCAGCCCCAGATGTCGCGAGGGGATAGCCAGTGCTTCGTCCCTGGGAATACAGCCGAAAACAGCGACCTCTGGCAGTGACTGTGACATTACCTGTCGCAACAGTTCGGCATGGGACTCACTGCCGACATTGTTGAAAATTACCCCGGCCACCTTTACGCGCAGGTCAAACCCGGCAAAGCCCCGAACCAGCGCCGCCGCGCTGGCCGCCATGCCGCGGGCGTTCACCACCAACACCACCGGAGCGCCGGTGAGCGCCGCGATCCGGGCGCTGCTCCCCTCGAACGGTGAAGCGCCCAGTCCGTCGAACAGCCCCATCACCCCTTCGATAACAGCCAGATCGGCATCAGACGACTGCTTCAGAAATGAACCGGACACGAACTCTTCCGGGCACATCCAGGCATCCAGGTTGATTGACGGCCGGCCGGTCACCAGGCGGTGATAACCGGGGTCGATAAAGTCCGGCCCGCACTTGAAGGGAGCCACCGCCAGCCCGCGCCGCCTGAGGGCCGCCATGATTGCCAGACTGACCGTGGTCTTGCCGCTGCCGCTCTGGGGAGCCGCTATCAATAAACCATGTCCGCCCATGTCAGCGCAGCGCCCTCCGTGTCCCGCCATACTGGAAAAACGCAATCAGGTGAAACTCGTCCTTGTCGTATCCTTTGGGGAAACCGCCCACCGGACCGATGGCCCGCAGTGTCCGTAGCACCTCCTCGTCAAGGATACGGGCACCGGAGCTCTCAAGCTGCTGAATGTTGGTGATCTCGCCGCGCCTGTTAAAGGTGATCCTGACCGGCGTGATGCCCTCAATCCCCTTCATGGCCGCCTCCTGCGGATAGCGCCAGACACCGTAGACCGCTCCCTCGAAGCGGCGCAGGAAAGAGCCGAACTGAATGTCATCACTGTTCAGAAAGCGGGTGTCGCCATCAGCCAGATCATTTTCGAATTTGCGGCGGTAGCTCTCTTCCAGCTTTGCCAGCCGGCTGGCCCCCGGAAAAAGCTGAGGCTGAGGCTGTGACTGCTCCGTGGACGATTTGGATTTGGGTTTCAACAGGCTGGCCGCCGAGGAACCTGGCGCCACCTGGGGTTGACTCCTGTCGGCCGGCAGCGGCATGGCCGGTCTGGCAGCAGCGGCGCGTTGCTCACGCTGTGGCTTCTGCGGCAACTGGGCAGGGCGACTGTCCCGAGGCGCATCTCCGCGCGGAGCCATCTCGCGTTCCACCCGCACCCGCTGTTCGGACTGCCGCCTGGTTTCCTGCTGTCGCGGCAATGGCGGTTGCTTTATTTCCGGCATCTGTTGCAGATCGATGTAGACCGGTTCCTTGGGTGGTTCGGGAGCGTTCCGGGGCCAATAGTAGAGTGCGACAAAAGCACCGATATGCAACAGCAGCGATGCAATAACCAGATATAGGAAAGATTTTTCGATGTAGCTGTCAGACATTGAATATGATCATTTCATGATACGGATTTGTAGCCGGCAGCATCTCGGTTGCGCCTCAGACCGCCGAGGCGATCTGGGCAACTTCATGGGAGTGAGTTTGCAGATGACCTGTAGGGGAGTTGGTTTCGGTCCGGAGAAAAGCGAGTATCTCTTTCAGGCTTTCCAGAATGATATGCTCTCCTTTGGGAAATTCCGACGGGTCGAGCTCAAGTGTCACCGTGCTTTGATAATCAGTGTTTCGCAGATGGTTCAGGAAGCGGGTCAGTGGCAGGATGCCGTGCCCCGGCAACAGATGTTCACGTCCATGACCATAGTCGGAAAAATGAATATTGCGGATTCTACCCGACTCGTAAAACAGAAAGAAGTCGTTGATGAAATTAGCCTTGCCAGATCCCATGTGAGTGCAGTCAAAGGTCATGAAGAGATTGTGTTCACGCACAAAATCGATCATCTGCGCGGTATTCGAGAGGATATGGGGGTTGATCTTCATCTTGCCGACCCAGGGCATATTTTCCATGGTTATGGTTACCTTGCCGTCCATTCCCAGCTCTTTCTGGAAATCGTGTACGCTGTACAGCCAGCGCAGGAACCCAATTTCGAACCCCATCCATGAAGGTGGATGAAAGTTCACCAAAGGAATATCGCAGGCTGCCGCAAGCTCTATGCTGAGCTTAAGGGACTCCATCGGCCCTCCCCAGCCGTCCAGCGGCATGAACGGAGAATGAATGGAGTGGATGGTCGTTATCTCCTGCAGCGACTTGATCAGCTTGACCGCATTTACTCGCTGAAAATCTTGATTGATGATCAATTCTACACCGTCGAAGCCCGCTTCCGCTGACAGCTCGAAAACTCTCCTTAGCGGCAGGGTAAACAGACTTCCGGTGGAAAGGGAAAGGATCACAACCTTATTCCCCCATCCAGGTAAAGATACTGCCGACCTGCCTCTGTATGAAACCGACCGACTCAAGCGCCCCTTTTAATGCATTGAGTTGGGTCTCGTCAAGAGCCTCCGGATCAAGGTATGTGGAGCGATTGTTGAACGAGCCGATACTGAAGGATCTTTCACGGAGCAGCAGAAATTCGTGCAGGGTATGCCACGTTGCCAGAATTCTTTCCGTCAAATCCACATCCAGCTGACTGTTGATCAGCAGCTCGCGAACCCTGTGAATCGAGCCGCAGGAAGTGGCTTTTTTTATCAGAGTCAGCACCGTGATCGCCGAAGACAGCGGCAACAGTCCATGATCCAGCAGGCCGAAAAGACCGGCATCCGGGTGCCTCCGCTCCAGTTTCAACCCCCCCATCATGCTGAGACCGTTTGAAAGTGAAATCATCCTGGAAACCAGATTGCTCAGCGCGGGACGACTTGCCTGCAAGAGCGGAATGGCTGTTTTCTTCAGCTGTTTACCGAGCTCTTCATTGGGAGACAATGCATGCAGGTCAGCGAGCCGCAACAGGTTGATCACTTCGGTATCATCAAGCTTCTGCAGACCGTCCAGACAGCGCTGTTTCCACTGCACCAAGCTCCCCCGCCAGGCCGGGTTGCGCGGTGTGACTACCGGATCGATACGCAGCCCGATCTCCTCGTATCCGGAATGCAGAATATGGCTGAAGAGATTGAGCGTCTCGGTCCCGGACGCATCCGTATCACCATGGACCAGCATCAGCTGTAGCGGGCAGAAGGGGGTAAACTCGGAACGTCCGGCCGGTCCCAGCGCCAGTATCGCAATTTCCGGAATACGCTGAGCGAACAGCCCCAACTGATCCATGGCATACCTTATCAGCGTGCAATTGACTCGGTTCAGACAGGCCATGCTCATCTGGTAAAAGGCGGGAGCTGCCCGGAACAGTTCCATATGATGATACAGCTCCGTGTAAAAGAGGTTCACCAGCTCTTTGAGGCGACTTGGCTGTTTTACCTCGGAGATTTCATTCAATATTCCGTCAAGTCTGTTTGTCAGTGTATCATGCTCCTCCGACAATTTTTCCAGAGTGGTGGAAGCCTTGGAAAACAGTTCTTCCGCAGTGCCAAAATTGCCGGAAGCGACCTGATCCAGCAGTATCTGCCTGTAGGTTGTCGCAAAATCCCTGGCCGCGCGCCATGCGGTTATGTCATTCCCCTTTGCGGAAACCAGAAAGGTCATTATTCCTCCGGGCAATCATGGACGTTTATGCGTAAAAATTTACGAATACTGTCGGACGGGGGGGCTGTCAGAAGTGAAACCAGGATCATCGTTATCAAAACCAGCGGAGCGCCGATAAATGCAGATGAAGTCATTGGAAAAAGAGTTGAGAGCAGTGGTAACGCATCTCCGGCAATGACCGATGAGAATGATATTGCTACTCCAAGCAACATCCCGCTGATGACACCGGCAGAATTTGCCCGACACCACCAGATTCCAAGCAGAAAAGCTGGAAAGATCGTGTTACCGGCCAGTGCAAAAGCAAATGCGGCTATTTCAGCGATCATCCCCCAGGGTTTGAGTGTCAGAACCATCACGATAACCGCCAAAATCAGGAAAAAGCCTTTAGCCGCGAAGACCTTGTCCGCTTCGGACGCGTTTGGTCGGATCATGCGGGGATAGATGTCATAGGAGAAAGATGCCGAACCGGTTATCAACAATCCGGCAGTGGTGGAAAAAGCGGCGCTGATCCCGCCCGCCGCCAACAGACCGATTACCCACAGCGGAAGTCCTCCCAGGCTGGCCGCGGTCAACACAACCATGTCGGCCGCATTAGTGTCAGCGGCATTGAAAGGCACGCCGACCCGTGCTTCAAAAAGACGGGCCAGCACGCCGAAGACGGGCGCGGACCAGTAGATCAGAACGATAAAAAACAGGCCCCATACAACGCCCCAGCGTGCGTCGCGGATACCGGGCACCATGTAGAAACGTGACAGCACGTGCGGCAACCCTGCCGTCCCGAACATCAATGTAAAGCAGAGCGCCAGCCATTGAAACGGGGAGGAACCGGAAAAGGGGTCCGACCAGCAAAAGCCGAACTGTTGCTGCAGATCGATGATGGCGGCGCCGTAGCCGAACTGTGGCAGGATCCAGAAGTAGCCCAGTTTACGGGTCAGTAGCATCAGGGGCAGGATGAAGGTCGTGATCAGCACGAAGTACTGCAGTTTCTGGTTGCGGGCAACACCAAGAGTGCCTGATATCACCACAAAAGACGCCACCATTGAGGCCCCCACCAGTACTGCCGGAGTGTAGTCAATGCCGAACAGCCAGGAGACCAGCAGCGCAATGCCACGAAACTGGGCCACGCTGTAGATGATAGTGATGGCGATCGAAATCAGTGCCGCCAGTGTACGCGCCATTTCGGATTCGTAACGGAATCCCACGAAATCCGGTGTAGTGAATTTGCCGAAGCGCCTGATCTGGGTGGCCATCAACACCAGCAACAGTACATAGCCCCCGGTCCAACCGACAACATAAGCCATTGCAAAATAGCCCTTGAGATAGAACATTCCGGCCAGTCCCAGGAAACTGGCGGCGCTCATCCAGTTACTGGCGATTGATGCTCCGATGCCGACCCTGCCTGAATAGGCTCCGCTGAAGCCGTACTCCGTAGCCTGCTTTTTACTGGTGCGCAATCCGGAAACGAGAAAAAGAACAAACATGCCGGCCACGATGGCAAGCGGCAACAGTTGTACGGTATTGTTCGCCATTTATTCCTTCTCCCCGTTGAGCGGTCTTACCCGGAAACGGAGTGTGCCCTCCAGGCTGTTTGATGTATGGCGGTCCATCCAGAGGTTGAAAAGTACGCACAATACGATGAACCAGAGCGGTAGAAACTGGCCGGTAAGCCAGAAATGCACCGGCAGGTTGAAGATGGTCAGCTCATTCAGCAGCAGTTCGGAATAGTTGCGTTCCAATAAATAGATATATATCTGAAGCCCGACGATAGCCGTCAACCAACTGACCAGAATCAGCTTGATTACGCGGGTTTCGGATTTCATCGTAGCTCCGCACGGCCTGAAAAAACTCAGGTTTTTTCTCGTTGATGTCTCGTCCATGACTTTTCTCCCGGCGGTTTCCCGCGACTTTAGATCAGTTGATAACTAGATGTCGGCCACGGACCGTTTCCTGTAATGAACGTAATAGATCTGTTTGCCCTCATCCAAAAAGCGCCGCATATATTTCGAGACCGGATATCCATCCAGCACGTGACGGTAACTGTCGGGTGCCAGCATGTTGTCGAAGCCGTACTGCCCGACCATAAATTCGGCCACATCCAGACCGTAGTCATCAAAGTCGGTTGCAAAATAGAAATCGGCACCGGGCTTTAAAAAAACGGACAGATAGGCTACAAACCCGGTATTGACCAGGCGGCGTTTTCTGTGGCGCAGCTTGGGCCAGGGATCCGGGCAATTAATGATCACGGTCTGCAAAGAGTCCGGAAGAATACAGGCCTCCATGAAACTTCTGGCTTCGGCCCTCAGTACCCGGACGTTGGGCAGGCCTGACTTGTCGATCCGCTTGCAGGTCTTGATACAGCCTTTGTTATAGAAATCCAGAGCGATAAAATTCAGCTCCGGGTGCATTTCGGCCATCTGAACCACGAAATCGCCGACTCCGCAGCCGATTTCCAGCGCCAGCGGCTTGTCGTTTCCGAAAATAACGTCCCACTTTGGTGGTGGATCGTTGTCCTGCCAGTTAAGGAAGGAAGGTGAGGTGTTAGGAATCAGCATGATCCATCCTTGGGTTGAAATTTTCCGATTATAACATAGGTTGTGTAGCGGGGGGAGTGATTTTTAGCGATTTGGAAGCGGATGGAAACAGCTGAAAAAAACAGTTGACAGGCCGGCCATTAATCTATAGAAATAGTAGACATGATCTCCAAGAAAACGAAATACGCGTTAAAAGCGCTGATGTATCTGGCAGGCCAATCGCCGGAAGAGCCGGTTCTGATTTCGGAACTGGCCCGGGAAGAGAGGATTCCGCGGAAATTCCTGGAGGCGATCCTGTTGACGCTCAAGAATTCCGGTATTCTTCACAGCAAGGTCGGCAAGGGAGGAGGATACTCCCTCGCCCGGGACCCGCGCAACATTACGATAGGCAGCATTGTCAAGGTACTGGAGGGCGGGTACGCCCCGGTTCAATGCCTTAACGAGTCTGCCGCGCAGGGATGTGACGAGTGCGGTGACCCAGCCACCTGCGGTATCCGCCTGGTAATGTCCGACGTTATGCAGGCTCTCAGCGCGGTTCTGGAGACAGCAACACTGGCCGACATGATCGAACGTTCCGAAAATGCCGAGCGGGCCAAGTCAAGTATAGTTGACTTCAGCATCTAGTTTTTTGCCGTGCGATATATCTACTAAATCCATGGATTTAACAGCGAGAGGAGATCACCAATGAGCAAAATTTATCAGGACAACTCCCAGTCAATCGGCAACACACCGCTGATCAGGCTCAACCGGGTCACCGACGGCGCCAAAGCAACCGTGCTTGCCAAAATCGAGGGGCGCAACCCGGCCTATTCGGTCAAATGCCGCATCGGCGCCAATATGATCTGGGATGCCGAGAAACGGGGTGTTCTCAAGCCGGGAGTGGAAATCATCGAGCCGACCAGCGGCAACACCGGCATCGCACTGGCGTATGTCGCGGCGGCCCGCGGATACTCACTGACCCTGACCATGCCGGAGACCATGAGCATCGAGCGCAGACGGGTGCTGGCCGCGCTGGGCGCCAACCTGATCCTGACCCCTGGCTCCGAGGGCATGAAGGGCGCCATCAACAGGGCCGAGGAGATGGCTGCCGCTGAACCGCTGAAGTATTTTCTGCCGCAACAGTTCAAGAATCCGGCCAATCCCGAAATTCACGAAAAGACCACCGGCCCGGAAATCTGGAACGACACCGATGGCGGCGTAGACATTGTCGTGGCGGGCGTAGGCACCGGCGGCACCATCACAGGCATCTCGCGCTACATCAAAAACATCAAAGGCAAAAATATCCTCTCGGTGGCGGTCGAACCCAAGGAGAGCCCGGTAATCACCCAGCACCTGGCCGGACAGCCGCTTCAGCCCGCTCCCCACAAGATTCAGGGCATCGGCGCCGGATTCATTCCCGACACACTGGACCTGAGCATGATTGACCGGGTCGAACAGGTGGAGAGCAACGAGGCCATCGAATTCGCCAAACGCCTGGCAAAGGAAGAGGGACTGCTGGTCGGCATCTCCTGCGGCGCCGCAGCTGCAGCTGCGGTACGGTTGGCCAATCTGGATGAATTCGCCGGCAAGACGATCGTGGTCATACTTCCTGACGGCGCTGAAAGGTATCTTTCAACCGCGCTCTTCGAGGGGATCTGATGACAGCCCGGATATCCGAATACCGCCTGGACGGCATCTATCGCCAAAGGCAGGATGATTTCTTCATGCAGCGGGTCAAACTGGCGGCCGGAGTTATCTCGGCCGGCCAGGCCCGTGCCGTTGCGACCGCTGCGACCCGCTTCGGCCAGGGGACCATCCATCTGACCAGCCGTGGCAGCATGGAGATCCACTGGTTGAAAGAAGCCGACCTGCCCGAACTCAAGAACTTCCTGGCCACGGTCGGGTTGACATCCCGGGGAGCCTGCGGTGGCGCGGTGCGCGGCGTGACCTGCTCCAGCCAGGGAACGGCCGGCTTTCCGGCGCTGGAAACCATGGCGCGCCGCCTGCACCGTCACTTTACGGCCAACCCGCGCTTCGAACGACTTCCGAAGAAATTCAAGATCGGAATCGAGGCCGACGCCGACAGCCGGCGGCACCTGATCCAGGATGTCGGACTGGTGCTGGCCGACAGCGAGTCCTCCGCCCCAAGTTACGACCTCTATCTGGCCGGCGGCCTGGGACGCGAGCCGCAACCGGGCTTCCTGTTTGAAACGGGTGTCGTTGAAAACCGCATTATCCCGCTGATCGAAGCGATTGCGCGGGTCTACGCGGCACATACTCCGGCCGGCAAACGCCTCAAGCATCTGATCCGCGAGATCGGCGAGGACGAATTCCGCCGCCTGGTGGCCCTGGAACCTTCCGCCACGGAAGAACTGCCGTCGGTAACTGGACTGCCCGAGAATCTTGTACGCTGCTCCGAAACAACACGCATCGTTGCCAAGGTACCGGCCGGGGAGTTGACCAGTGGCCAGCTGACCGGACTGGCCAGCTTCGCCGACAGCTTCGGCGGCGGCGTCCTGATGGTGACCGCGGATCAGGACATTGCCTTCCATGTTTCAACGGCTCTCAACCCGGCGGAAACGGAAGCAGCGCTTAAACTGGCCGGTTTCGGCGAATCCCGGGTAACATTCCGGGTCTGCCCCGGCAGCCACCTGTGCAAGGTAGGGTTGACGCCAACCAGGGACGTGGTCGGAATTCTGATCGACGCGATGGGACCGCTGGCGCGGAGTCTGCGCTGGGCGATCTCCGGCTGCCCCAACTCCTGCACCCAGCCGCAACTGGCCGATTTCGGCATAGTCAGCTCCAGCCTGGTGAAGGACGACCAAGGGCAACGCACCCCACGTTTCGACCTGTATCGCCTGGGCAGCAAGGGACTGGGGAGCATCGTGGATCATTCTCTTACACTGGACGAGTTGTGTAACAGGGTGCGGGAGATCGACTGATCTCCCGGCATCTTTTTTTGGCCCATATATCTATATGTTTTATAGATTTTATATTGTTATAATTTCAAGCAATCCAGCCCTAAACGGACAGCGCCATGATCTATCAGATTGATACGGACAAACTGAACTCCCTGTGTGAAACGTCCGCTGATTTCACCAACCCTTTCGATCTGCGGCGGGAAGGAAAGGTGTTTCTGATCGGCGGCAACCTGCCTCTCTTCAGCACGCTGGAAACCATGTATGAGAGCTATTGCCAGGAGTCCAGCGAACTTTTCCACATCACCTTCGGCGATGCCGGGCAGTTCGAGCGGAATATCGAAATGGTCCGCCAGATCAAGCGCAATTTTTCGATCAGGCTGATGGGACGCATCACTTATCCCTTGTCGCAGGCACAGATCGAACAGGTCTATCTGGCAGGCCTGGATATTCTGGAAATCCGGGATGGCAACCCCGGCAGGCATGACGACGAGAACAACGAATTTGAGCCGGCTTCGGCGACCGGCATCTTCCCGCACTGGTCGGTGGTTTATTCAATGGCCAGCGCACATAGTTCCACGCATGAAGTGCATGACAGAATAAGCCTCTCGCTTGCGAGCAGGGTGATACCGCTTTTAAGCACAACCGGTCGCGACAGTTTGTGGAACCATGAAGAAACAAAAGATGCCTTCACCTTCCTGGCCGCAGAATGGCGCAGGCATCGGGTGCCGCTGAAGCCGATAATGCCGTTATTGCGGCTGGTGACCCCGTTCGTATTCGCCGAACCGGCAGGATTTTTGCGCAACGCAATCGACAAGCTGCAGGACCGGCGCATTCTGGCCGCCTCCGATCTGCGCCGCCATCTTCGAACCAGCGGCGCCGAAGCATCGTTCGAATCTGCGGGGTTGTAAATGGAACATATCTCTATTGACAAGCCGCTCAAGATTGACACGCGCCCGCTCTGGCTGATCGTCGCGGACCGTACCGTGCGCTATCAGCTGCTGGCCGCCCTGTTGCTTCTGGCGGTAGTGGCCTTCAACCTGACACCGCCGGCGGGGCTTTCCACTGCCGGCTACCATTCGCTGGTGCTGTTTGCGGTAACGATCATACTATGGGTATCGGGTCTGCTGCCGATTGCGGTAACCGCGCTACTGGCGATGGTGATGCTGCCGCTGGCCGGCATCCTGCCGGCCAAACAGACCTATGCGCTCTTTGGCAACGAAGCGGTGTTCTTCATCCTGGGTGCGTTCATCCTGGCGGCAGCCATGACCGGCACCGGACTGTCGTCGCGCCTGGCGCGCGCCATGCTGGCGCGCTTCGGCAAAACCCCGCGCAGGCTGGCGCTGACGGTCTACCTGCTGGCGGCCGGCCTCTCCTTCTGCATGAGCGAACACGCGGTGGCGGCCATGCTCTTTCCGGTGGTAATCGAGATCAGCGAAAGCCTGGGGCTTAAAGCCGGCAAAAGCACATACTCACGGTTGCTGTTCATGTCGATCGCCTGGGGCTGCATCATAGGCGGCATCGCCACCTTCCTGGGCGGCGCCAGGGCTCCGCTGGCGGTGCAACTGCTGCAGGAGAACAGCGGAGTGCAATTTTCGTTTGCGGAATGGACCCTGGCCGCCTCGACAATTGTCGTGCCGCTGCTGCTGGCCGGATACCTGCTGCTGGAACGCTTCTTCCCGATCGACATAACGGACGTGGACAAGGGACTGCGCCAGCTCAACCGGAAACGGCTGGAAATCGGCAAACCCGGGGCCAACGAGATCATAACCGCAATCGTGATGGTCCTGACCATAGCCGCCTGGATGTTCTTAGGCAGGCAGTTGGGGCTGGCAAGTATCGCGCTGCTGGCTACGGCGGTCCTGTTCGCCTTCAGGGTTGTCTCCTGGGAGAAAATCGAGGAATACGTCAATTGGGGAATAATCCTGATGTACGGCGGTTCGATCGCCCTGGCAAGCGCGCTGGAAAAAAGCGGCGCCGCGCTCTGGATCGTCAACAGGGGCCTGGGAGTGGTTTCCCCGGAACCTTTCGTGGTGATTGCGGTAATTTCGCTGGTCGCGATCATCCTGACCGAGTGCATCAGCCACGCGGCGGTAGTAGCAATCCTGATGCCGATCGGGCTCGGGCTCGCACAGGGGCTGGCCATCGATCCGAAGATCATGACCCTGGCCATCGCCCTGCCGGCCGGACTGGCTTACTGCCTGCCGATGGGGACTCCTGCCACGGCGATTGTCTACGGCTCGGGCCATCTCGGCAGCCGCGAAATAATCATTCCGGGAGCGCTGATCATGCTGTTCTCATGGCTGCTGTTCCTGGGGTCGGTCTACTTTGTCTGGCCGTTGATCGGTCTTAGCCTGTAACGAGTTTTCATCCAAGGAGAAATACAGATGTCAACAGAACTTCCGGAAATACCGGCAAACACCAATCCCGCAGAGATACTGCGCATCGGCATCGCTGCCGCCAACGGCCCGGTCTCCCTGGCCTGCTCCTTCTCGCTCGAGGATGTGGCCATCATCGACATCGCCCAAAAAGCCGGAGTGGCAATCGGCGTTTTTGCGATCGACACCGGCCGGCTCAACGAGGAAACCTACGAGGTGGCCGACGCACTGCTGGAACGTTACCGCTTGAAAATCGACTGGTACTTTCCCCGGCATGAAGATGTGGAGCAGCTGGAGCGGACCGAAGGATTGTTCTCCTTCCGCGAGTCCCTGGACAAGCGCCACACCTGCTGCGGCATCCGCAAGGTGGAGCCGCTCTCACGGGCACTGAAGGAGCTGAAGGGGTGGGTGACCGGCATGCGCCGCGAGCAGAGCGTTACCCGCGGCGACCTGAAAACGGTCGAACAGGACGAACTGAACAACGGTATCCTCAAGATCAACCCGCTGATCGACTGGAGCGAGCGTCAGTTGATGGATTACGCCAGGGAGAACAGCATACCGACCAACCGGCTCTACAAGCAGGGATACCGCTCCATCGGCTGCGCCCCTTGTACCCGTTCCATCGGCCCCTGGGACCATGTCCGGGACGGAAGATGGTGGTGGGAAAACGCGGAGAACAAGGAGTGCGGGCTGCACCGGAGGTAAACAACTTTGAAAGGCATTACTCACGCGACGACGCAACGACGCAACGTAAACCAAAACAAAATCTTTGATTAAAGCCTTTCGTTGCGTCGTAGCGGCGTCGCGTGAAACAAAGGTTTGGAGTTCCGACTGCTACATCCGCGATCCAGTGCAGTTACAAATCACACCATACCATGAGGTAACTATATGAGTCTGAATCTAACACATTTACAGCAGCTGGAAGCTGAAAGCATCCACATCATCCGCGAAGTGGCGGCCGAATTCGGCAACCCGGTGATGCTCTATTCCATCGGCAAGGATTCGGCGGTGATGCTGCATCTGGCCCGCAAGGCTTTTTTCCCGGCGCCGCCCCCTTTCCCGCTTCTGCACGTGGACACCACCTGGAAGTTCCGCGAGATGATCCAGTTCCGGGACCGAATGGCCGCCGAATGCGGCCTTGGCCTGATCGTGCATGTTAACGAGGAAGGGGTGCGCCAGGGGATTTCCCCCTTTAGTCACGGATCATCGCTCTATACGGACATAATGAAGACCGAAGGGCTGAAGCAGGCTCTCAGCCGCTACAAGTTCGATGCCGCCTTCGGCGGCGCCAGGCGGGACGAGGAAAAATCACGGGCCAAGGAGCGAATCTTCTCCTTCCGCAGCGCCAACCACCGCTGGGACCCGAAGATGCAGCGCCCGGAGCTATGGAACCTGTACAACACCCGCATCAAGCCGGGAGAGAGCATCCGTGTTTTTCCGATCTCCAACTGGACCGAACTGGACGTCTGGCAGTACATCCACCTGGAGCAGATCCCGATCGTGCCGCTCTACTATGCCGCCGTCAGGCCGGTGGTGGAACGGGACGGCATGCTGATCATGGTCGATGACGACCGTATGGAACTCAAGCCGGGTGAAGAGGTGCAGTACAAGTCGGTCCGTTTCCGCACCCTGGGGTGCTACCCCCTGACCGCCGCGGTCGAATCGGAAGCCGCCACGCTGCCGGAGATCATCCAGGAGATGCTGTTGACCAGAACTTCCGAGCGCCAGGGCCGCTTGATCGACCATGACTCGGCGGGAAGTATGGAGAAGAAGAAACAGGAAGGGTATTTTTAAAGACAAAGGACGAAAAGCAAAGGATGAAGGTTGAAGGATGAATTATGAAAAATGCGTCCTCCATCCTTCATAATTCATAATTCAACCTTCGAGGTTCATATGTCACACCAATCAGATCTGATAGAAAAAGACATCCTGGCCTATCTCAAGAGCCATGAGGAGAAATCGCTGCTGCGCTTCATCACCTGTGGCAGCGTCGATGACGGCAAAAGCACCCTGATCGGACGCCTCCTGTGGGATTCCAAGATGGTGTTCGAGGACCAGCTGGCGTCTTTGGAAGCTGACAGCAGGAAGGTCGGCACCCAGGGAGGCGCCATCGACTACGCTCTGCTGCTGGACGGACTGCAGGCGGAGCGGGAGCAGGGCATCACCATCGACGTGGCCTACCGCTACTTCTCCACCGACAAGCGCAAGTTCATCGTCGCCGATACCCCCGGCCACGAGCAGTACACCCGCAACATGGTCACCGGCGCCTCCACCGCCCAGGTGGCGGTGATCCTGGTGGACGCCCGCAAGGGGCTCCTGACCCAGACCAGACGCCACAGTTTCCTGGTTTCGCTGGTCGGTATCCGCCATATCGTGCTGGCGGTCAACAAGATGGACCTGATCGGGTTCGACCGGCAGAAGTTTGAAACCATCCGGCGCGACTATGAAGAATTCGCTGCCTCGCTCGGCTTCGGCGACATCACCGCCATACCTCTCTCGGCCCTGGGCGGTGACAACATGATCGAACCAAGCGCCAACACCCCCTGGTATCAGGGTCCCACCCTGATGAACTTTCTGGAGAGCGTGCAGATCGAGGGAGAGGATCGGGAAAAGCCGTTCCGGATGCCGGTGCAGTGGGTCAACCGCCCCCACCTGGACTTCCGCGGCTTCTGCGGCACGATCGCTTCGGGTGTAATCCGTCCCGGCGACGAGTTGCTGGTGGCATCTTCCGGGCGCACCAGCCGGGTGACCCGCATCGTTACGATGAATGGAGACCTGCCCGAAGCGGTTGCCGGTCAATCGGTGACCCTGACCCTGGCGGACGAGGTCGATATCAGCCGGGGTGAGATGCTCTCGGCAGTCGACGCTCCCCCGATCCATGCGCGGCATCCCGAGGCGCACCTGGTCTGGCTGCAGGAGGAGCCGCTGCAACCGGGCCAGATCTACCTGGTTAAAGCAGCGGCTTCCGTGACGCCGGGACGGGTCACCGCACTGCAGTACACGGTGGACGTCAACACCCTGGAGCAGAAGCAGGCACCGACACTGGGGCTGAACGAAATCGGCGTAGCCCGGCTGGAACTGGACCGCCCGATCTCCTTCGACACCTACCGCCAGAACCGCCATACCGGCAGCTTTATCCTGATCGACCGCTTCACCAACGCCACCGTGGCGGCAGGCATGGTACTCGCGGCAGCGCCGCTTGAAGCCGACACAGAACAGCTAACGGATCTGCCCGGAGTAAGCGATGGCTCCCAATTGCGTATAAGCCTGAGCGAAGCCGCCGTCAGCGGCAGCGGAGTGGGCGCGGTGGATCTTCGCGGAGAATATGGAACGGTTGAATTCGAGGTGAAGGACAGCTTCCTCGACTACCTCGGCAAGGGCAACCGGATTCTCTTCCGGTTGCGTGATCCGGAACAACTGCCGGCCGTTGCTTTGATGGCTTTTGAACACAGGTTGTCATTCGAATTCGACCGGACAGCGGATGGGGTGAGTGTGCTGCTCTTCAGGCGGGACACACACTCCGGCGACAGGGTGGTTAATGACGGCGGGATCGGGATCTGATGTAAGGCAGCGAATATCGTGTACTGCAAAAAACGGAGGCCGGTTGAGACATCGCAGGGATGGGCTCTTCCGGCCTTGAGTTATTCAACAGGTTTTTCAGACATGCCCGTTCATCTCCGGCTTGATTGGCTGCCTGCTATTGCTTCTTGTAAACCATCTCCCTCAGGACGGCCGGATTTTCCGAATACTTGAGAGCTTCCTCAACATCTATTTCCCCTTTTTTGATCATGTTCTTCAGCGAAATATCGATCGGATGGTACTCCTCAGCGGAGTATTGGAAAATGGATCTGATCTGGTGGGTTTTGGACTCCCGGATCAGGTTTCTGACCCTGGTGGAATTGGCCAGCTTTTCATAGGCCAGGGAGCGGCCCTCGCCGTTTTTCCTCGGTATCAGCCGCTGGTTTATGATCACGAGCAACACCTCCGCCAACTGCATCCTGATCTGCTGCTGCTTTTCGGGAGGGAAAATCTCGATGATCCGCTCTATCGCCGAGGTGCTCGAATTGGAATGCATGGTGCTGATAACCAGGTGCCCGGTCCCGGCGGCCTGAACCGCGATCGCGAAACTTTCCGGATCACGCATTTCGCCGATCACGATAACATCCGGGGCCTGGCGGAATATATGGCTCAGCCCCTCCTGGAACGAGGGGGTATCCTTGCCGACCTCGCGCTGGTTTATGTTGCTCATCCTGTGCTTGTGCAGGAACTCGATCGGATCCTCGATCGTGATGATGTTGCATTTTCTCTTTGAATTTATCAGGTTCACCAGCGCCGCCAGAGTCGTGCTCTTGCCGTGACCGGTGGGGCCGGTGACCAGGACCAGTCCCTGGGTGGGCATGATGAAATCCTCCAGCCACTCGGGAAGCCCGCAGGATGCCAGCGTCGGTATGTTCTCTACAATATTGCGGATCGCCAGTGAAACCGAGCCGCGCTGTCGATAGGCGTTGATCCGGAAACGTCCAGCGTTCGGACTGGAGAGGCTGAAATCCAGCTCCCCCTTCTCCAGGAACTCCTGCCATTGCAGATCCGTCATCAGTTCCCTGGCACATTGTTCGACCTCACCGGGAGTGAGGTCGTCCCCCTGCAGACGGACAATCTCGTTGTTCAGTTTCAGGCAGGGCGGAATTCCGGCCGAGATCAGAAGATCCGATGCATTCTTCTCGATCAGAATCGAGATAAGCTTCTGCAGTTCCAGGGTATCCTGGCACATCCCTTCCTGCTGTTCCTTTTCCGCATCTTCGCCGGAAAAGGTTTCACTCAGCTGCCCGCCCCGGCTCTTTATGTAGCGCAGCGCGGCTTCCATCTGCGCATGCGGCACGGCAACCGGTTCAATCTTTTTGCCGAGAATGAATTCCAGCTCGTTGATCGCCTTGATATTGTTCGGATCCGCCATTGCAACGAAAAGCCCCTTGGTTGACGGAATGATCGGCAGGGCCTGGAATATCTGCATCTGTTCGAATGTCAGCTTGTTGATTATCGAAGGGCTGATATGAATCCGGAAGAGATCGATCGAGGGTGTCTCGAAATGCCTGCGCAAAAACTCCAGCAGGGTTTCAGTGTTCAGGTAACCGAGCCGCAAAAGGACCGAACCGATCCGCTCGCCACATTGGCTCTGGCGCTTGAGCGCGATATTGAGCTGTTCCGGGTTGACTACCCCCGACTCAACCAGGAGCTGCCCGATGCGCTGTTCGGGATTGTGAACGGTTTTATGCTTCATGGAATGAACTCCTTGAATGTTCATGTCGATTAAAATTGAAAAAGCAGTTAACCGCCGATGAACGTCGATTCACGCCGCCAGAAGTAGGCGCTTCTAAGCGAAAAATCAAAAACCTGAACAAAATACCGGTTAACCCATAAGGTGATTAACTGTTTTGATGTAAGTCCAGGTTTTCTCGGCGTGCATCCGTTTTTCTCGGCGGTTAACTGCCGTTTACAGGTTAATTCGTCAACTGTCAATTATTAATAGCACCTCACACCAAAAAACACAGACTGGCTGAAACGCCATCATCCCGACGACTCATTTTTCCAGTGCTTTTTCAATCCGGTCACAGAGCGTCTTCAAGACCTTGATGCGGGCGTAGTATTTGTCGTTGGCCTCCACCAGCGTCCAGGGCGCGATGTCGGTGCTGGTGCGGTCGATCATATCGCAAACCGCCAGTTCATATTCGTTCCACTTATCGCGGTTGCGCCAGTCCTCTTCGGTGATCTTGAAGCGCTTGAAACCGATCTTCTCCCGCTCCTGGAAACGCCGCAGCTGTTCATCCTGGCTGATTGAAAGCCAGAATTTCACCACTACGGTACGGTTGCGCACCATCTGCTCCTCGAAATCGTTGATTTCACCATAGGCCCGCATCCAGTCGCCCCGGTCGCAATAGCCCTCGACCCGCTCTACCAGCACCCGGCCGTACCAGGAGCGGTCGAAGATCGCAAAGCGGCTCTTGCGGGGGATATTACGCCAGAAGCGCCACATGTAAGGCTGCGCCCGTTCTTCCTCGGTCGGAGCCGCAACCGGAATGACCCGGTACTGGCGTGCATCCAGCGCCTGGATGATGCGGCGGATGCTGCCCCCCTTGCCGGCGGCATCGTTGCCCTCGAATGCCACCACCACTGACAGCTTCTTGAAATCAGGGTGGCGGGTCAGCAGATTGAGCTTGCCCTGGTATTTTTCCAGTTCGCTTTCGAATTCGGATTTCTTGAGGCTCTTGGTCAGGTCCAAGGTCTGCAGGATCAGCAGGTTGTCGATGGTGGGCAGTATCGGGGGAATCGGTTCTTCGTGACGGGGCGGCTCGACGGCGTCCAGGCGTTGACGAATTGCGTTGAGGATGGACTTGCCGATGGTCAGGTAGCGATAGCGCGGGTCGGTGCCCTCGACGATGGTCCAGGGGGATTCGGCTGTGCTGGTGGTGCGCAGCATCCGCTCGGAAACCTGGCGGAATTTATCGTACAGTTTGTAATGATCCCAATCTGTTTCGGTGACTCTCCAACGTGTCTTGGAGTCCTTTTCCAGCAGTTTGAGGCGTTTTTTCTGTTCGTCTTTGGAAAGATGCAGCCAGAACTTGAGTACCAGTGCCCCTTCGTCGCAGAGCATCTTTTCAAAACGGGCGATCCGCTCCAGGCGCTGGTCCAGCTCGGCATTCTTGATGGTGCCGTAGACATTCTCCACCAGCGGCCCGGAATACCAGGTGCCGATGAACACACCGATCTTGCCTTTCGGAGGCAGCACCCGCCAGTAGCGCCACATCTGCGGCCGTTCCAGCTCCTCGTCGGTCAGGTCACGCAGCGCATGGGTTTCCACGTGGCGGGGATCCATCCATTCGTTGAGCAGGTTGACCGTCTCACCCTTGCCGGCGCAATCGACCCCCGCCACCAGGATGATGACCGGGAACTTCCTGGACTGGAACAGGTCCAGCTGGGCATCCAGCAGCCCCTCGCGCAGTTCGGGGATTTCCTTCTTCCAGACTTCCTTGCTGATCTTGTGCCCCAGTTCGGCGGATTCAAACATGTACCCTCCCGGCATGCAGCTCATTGATGGTTGATCAACGCAAGTGTATCAGAGATTTATTTCCCCGCCAGCTCCCTGGAGCGATTACAGGCCGCTTCGACGCTATTCATGACCACGCCGCGGAAGCCGCCGTTTTCCAGCGCGTGCAGACCGGCGATGGTGGTGCCGCCGGGCGAGGTCACCTTCTCCTTCAACAGCGCCGGATGCTCGCCGGTTTCCACCACCATCCGCGCAGCCCCCAGAACGGTCTGGGCCGCCAGTTGGGAGGCAACGTCCCTGGGCAGGCCGTTTTTCACTCCGGCATCGGACAGCGCCTCGATAAAGGTGAAGACATAGGCCGGGCCGCTGCCGGAGAGTCCGGTGACAGCGTCCATCTGCTTTTCGTCAACGCAGACGGCGCTGCCGGTCAGCGAGAATATCTGGCGGGCCAGACCCAGGTCGCTTTCGGAGGATTTGCGCCCGCCGCAGACCGCGGTAGCGCCGGCGCCGATCAATGCCGGTGTATTGGGCATCGAGCGGATCACCCGGCAGCCGGGCGCCAGGCTTTCCTCGATCTTGGCGGTGGTAATTCCAGCCATGATCGATATCACCAGCTTCTGCGGGGTCACGGCCTGTTCCAGGTGATCCAGCACGCTTGCGGCATGCTGCGGTTTGACCGCCAGCACGACCACCTCGCCCCACGCAGCCGCCTCGGCCGCATCTTCGACAATGCGCACATTCGGGAACTTTGCCGTCAGCTCGTCCCGACGCTTCATGCTGATCTCCGCCACGCAGATGCCTACCCCCACATCCTCACGCAACAGGCCGCGCATGATCGCTTCGGCCATGTTTCCACCACCGATAAAGGCTATTTTACGAACATTGAGCATATGATCCCCCTCGATAAATTCAATTCACGCTGCTTCTGGTGACCAGCGCGACCCCGACACAGATCAGGCAGATACCGGCCCAGCGCATCTGGCTGACATTCTCCCCCAGGTACCACTGGGCCAGGAAAGCCACCACGACATAACTCAGGGCCTGGAGCGGCAGCGCCACCGAAAGATCCTCCCACGACAGCACCGCCAGCCAGAGCCCGAAATAGACCGCTTGCATCGCGGTACCCAGGATCAGCCGCCAGTTGGTCAGGGCCTTGAACACGGTATCGACTATCTGGCGGAAGCCCATGGCCGAGATATCGCCGGTGCTCCTCATCCCCTGTGTCAGGAAAATATCGCCAACTGCGCCGGCGGTTATCGCAAACAGCATGACGATCAACGTCTTCAGCATTTCACATCTCCACGGTAATTTTGCACGGTAATCTTCAACTGCTTCAGCTTCTCCCTGACCGCCGGACTGTTGATCGCGGCCAGTTCCTCTTCGTGCCGGTAATCCGGCATGCGGCGGGTGATTTCCGCGTCGGGCAGGATTCCCGGGTGGAAATAGATCTCGGTCAGCCCGTCTTGCAGGTCGTTGAGGATGTTGAGGACATAAGCCTCGGTCATGCGGCCGGAGTTCAGCACTCCCTTGACTTCGGCGGCGTAACTGATGTTCAGCTCATCGAGTCCGGGCAGGGCGTTATTTGCCAGTGAGCCGAAGATGACCCGCTCGACGGTCTTGCCGATCCGCCTCTCCTTGTCGAACTGAAGGTTATGGCCCAACCGCTCCCGCGAAAGGCGGAAGCTGGAGATGCCGTAGCGCGGCATCAGTCCGGCCAGGATCGAAAAGATGGTCGGGTGCAGGTGGATGTTGAGATGACCGTCAATATGGGTCAGCGGAATGCCGGCATCCAGCACCCGCACGATCTGGGCCTCGATCTCCCGTTTCAGCTGGCAGAACAGGCCACGATCAAAGAAATAACGCATGCCGGCCGCCACCGGGTTGTCGGTGAAGTTGCCATCAGGATCGACCAGACCGGGGATACTGTCGGGCGGCAACACCCCCCGTCCCTGCACCAGCGTCAAGTGCAGACCGACCTGCAGGCCGGGATTGCGCCGGGAGATCTCGACCGCCTCGTCAAAGGCGGCAGCACCCGGCATGATCGAGGCACAGGTCAGCAGACCGTCCCGCCAGGCCTGCTCCACCGCGCGGTTGACGCCCGGGGAAAGACCGAAATCGTCGGATGTGATGATAAGTTGTTTCAATTCCAGCTGCCCACGTTTTCTGCGCCCTCAGACATGGTCAGATGCGGTGGCGTCAAGGAGTGAGGAGTGAGGCGTACCCCATGGTACGCCGCAGGGACGAGTGACAAAGGCAACACCGCAGATGGCCGAGTATCAGGGCTCACAGGATTCCTTGCGCTTGCGCATGTACTGTAGATACTGCTTCCCTTCCTTGAGCAGTTTTTTGCGCTCTTCGGAATTGACGATCATCCTGCCGATGCTGCGGGCAATGTATTTGGGGCGGAAGTAGAACTTGTCGTAGAACTCCTCCACCGAGTTGAAGATTTCGGTGTTGGACAGGTTCGGGTAGTTGATCACGCATTTCTGGTGTCCGGTGTCATCGATGAAGTTGTCCGATGAGATCCAGCCGTTCTGCTTGCAGAGATCGTAGAACTCGGTGCCTGGATAGGGCGAAGCCAGCGAGGCCTGGATCGAATTCAGGTCCATGTCCTTGGCAAACTTGATCGTCTCCTGGATGGTCTCCCTGGTTTCTCCAGGCAATCCCATGATAAAGGCGCCATGGATCGAAAGCCCCAGTTTCTTGCAGTTCTTGGCGAACTCGAATGCCTGCTCCTTGGTGACCCCCTTCTTGATGTTCTTGAGGATCTGGGCGTTGCCGCTCTCGAAGCCGACCACCACGTGGCGCAGACCGGCTTCGCGCATCACACGCAGGGTCTCGTAATCGGTATTGGCCCGGGCATTGATCGTCCAGGAGATGTTGAGCGGCTTGATCAGGCGCGCCACCTCCTGGGCATGCTGGCGGTTGGCGGAAAAGGTATCGTCGTCAAAGGAGAGCTCGCGCATCTCGGGGATATTTTCGGTGATCCACTTGATCTCTTCATAGACATTCTGCGGCGAACGGACCCGCATGCGCTGGCCGGAAAAGGTCTGCGGCCAGAGGCAGTAGATGCACTTGGAGGGGCAGCCACGACTGGAGTAGATCGAGACATAGGGGCTCTTGAAGTGCGGGATCACGTATTCGGAAATCGGCAGGTCGCGCTTGTAGATCGGCGCGACGAAGGGGAGCGCATCCAGGTCTTCAATCAGCGGTCTGTCGGCGGTATGGACCGCCTTTCCGTCTCGCATGAAGCTGATTCCATCGACCTTGTCCCACTCACGTCCTTCGCACAGCTCCTTGGTGGAATAGTCGAATTCGCCGCGGCAGACGATATCGATGACGCCCTTGCCGGCCCGCAGCGACTCCTCCGGCAGGATCGTCACGTGCGGTCCGGTCAGAACGGTGACGATCTCCGGCTTGACAGCCTTGATGCGCCGGGCGGTCTCGATATCTATCATCAGTGTCGGGGTGGAGGTGTACATCACCACCATGTCAAAATCCTTGGCGATTTCCAGGCACTTCTCAAGATCGAACTTCTGCACAGGGGCATCCACCACGCGGCTGCCTTCGATCATAGCGGCCGGAAAACAGAGCCAGGTCGGATACCAGAAAGAGGTTACCTCGCGGGAAGCCTGATAGCGCGCGCCGGCGCCGCCGTCGAAATCCTCGAAAGTAGGGGGATTCAAAAAAAGCGGTTTCATTACTACTCCTTATCTACGTAAAAAAGGAAACAGGGTAGCAGGTATCCTGCCGGAAAGTCAAGATTTAGACGGCAAGCCATCCAACAAAAAGCGGGGTATCCGAACCGGATACCCCGCGGCAGAACCGTTAAGCGGAGCTGCAAACTTATTTCTTTGCCTGCTTGGCGATGATCAAATCCTTGACCTGTTCGTAGACCGGGCCGGGCAGGATCTTGCGCGACTTGAGCTGGGCCTTGTTGGCATAGGGGCGGCCGGCGATGATCTTGGCGGCATAGGCGTCGCCGATTCCGGCAACCGATTTCAGTTCGGCATCGGTGGCGGTGTTGATGTCCACAAGCTTGGCCTTGGCAGCTGCCTTGGCTCCAGCTGCGGTATTCTTTGCATCGGTAGCGGCTGTCTTGGCGCCGGCTTTTGTGTCGGCCACTGCGTTCCTGGCAGCTCCGGCTGCATCGGGGGCGGTCACCTTGACATCGGCTGCAGAGGCAAGACCTGCGGACAGCATCAGGGTCGCGGCGACCATCACGATTTTTGCGAAAAAGTTTTTCATTGTACCTCTCCTCTTTTGTTGGTTACCGTTTAATATCAATCCAGGCGTACAAATGTCAACCGTGTTGGCTAACGTCCGATCAGGCGCTCGGCCAGATTTGCAGCCAGCTTGCCGTTGTCCTGATCAAGGTAGCGATTCTGGAATATGGCGTCGTCGCCGAAAACCACAAAGCTTCCGGCACCCAGGGAACCGGCGATGACGATTTCGAACGGTCCCAGCGCATCGCCCTTTGTGAGTATCCTGTTGCCGTCCAGATCGACCCAGGAACCGGCCGAGGTAAGTGCGATCGCAGCTCCCTCCTTTCCGGCCTTGAGAGCCCAGCCGCCGTAGACCGAGAAACTGTCGACTCCTGAAAACAGCTGATGGGGCGTCAGTTCCACGACACGGAAATTGATGTCCTTGTCGATCACGTTTGAACGTTCGTGCAGGACCGCGTTGGAATGGTCTATATCCAGCCGTTCCAACAGTCCGGCCAACGGCGGACCGATATGCAGCATCACCGCCAGATGCCCGCCCCGTTCGACAAAACGTGCCACCGCCTCAACCTCTTCGGCCTGCAACTGGGCGAACGGGCCCGAAATCACCAGGGCGGCCGCATCCAGGAGCGTATTATCGCTCAACGCCTCTCTGGTCGCGACAACTTCGCCCCCTTTGCCGCGAATGATATCCGCCAGATTTGAAAGCTGCAGCTCACCCTTTTCACCGATCAGGAACTGCTGATTGTGACCCTGGTCGAAAACAACTTTTGGCAACGATTCATCGGCGAAAACAAGGCTGGCACAGAGTAATACGACAAATAAGACACTGAAACTGATCCACGTTTTATTCATTGCAAAGATCCCCCATCAAATAAGATCGACTTTGTCTTTTATAAATCATCTCCGGCATCAAATGCAAGAAGTTCTTTTCCTACGGCACCCGGTTGTGATAGGTAAACGGTAGATTCTTACCGGCGTTTGTATTCCGCCGATTTTTTATGTCAAAGGAGCATGATCATGAGCAACAGGAAACCTGAACTGACCTTCAAGTATGTCTTCAACTACGGCTACAACCCGTCCTACGTCAACGGCGCCCAGGGCGGTTTTTCTCCGCGCGGCGAGATGGTGATCAACTTCTACCTGGAGCGCCAGCCGTTACCGGATGCGATCACCCACGAGATCACCACCGAAGGGGCCATCGGCCGCGAAATCGCGGTTGAACCGAAGGATCTTGCCAACAGCATGGTGCGTTTCATCGATACCGGCGTTGTCATGAGCTACGAGAACGCCAAGGTGTTCCACGCCTGGATGGGAGACAAGCTGCGCGAGATTGAAGAGATGCAGAAAGCCCGCGCCGCCTTTGAAGAGACCCAGAGCGGCGGACAGGCGTAGAGGAAGACAGCGAACAGAATACAGGGGTCAGGAATGACAGAAAGAAATCCTTTTGGTATAGCCGTTTTCCTGACCTCTGCTTTCATGCTGTTTTTTTTGCCGGCCCTTGTAAACGCATTCCCGATCCCGGAGCGGCTGGAGTTCGAGATATCCTACAGCGGCATTCCGGCCGGCCGCGCGGTGCAGGAGGTCAAGCAGGTCGGCGATGAGATCCTGATCGTATCCACGGCCAAGTCGGCCGACTGGCTCAAGTTTTTTTTCCCGGTGGACGACCGCATCGAGTCGATCCTGGTTTCCGGCGCCCCGCCCCACCACATCGGTGTTCCGCGCCTGTATCGCGAAAGAATCAGGGAGGGATGGACCCGTTTCCAGAAAGAGGCGACATTTGACCGCAAGAGCCAGGAAGTCACCACCAAGGATTTTCTAAAGAAGAGCGAAACCACCGCTAAAATCACCGACAAAACCTACGACACACTTTCCAGCTTTTTCTACTTCCGCTCCATCCCGCTTCAGGTCGGCACATCCCATTACATCGAGATTTTCGACTGCAAGAAACTCTGGAACACCGAAGTCCAGGTATTGCGGCGTGAAGAACTGGTGACCCCGCTGGGCAGGTTCAAGACGGTCGTGATCAAGCCGGTGCTGAAGTTCGAAGGAATCTTTGCCCGCACCGGCGACATGTTCATCTGGCTCACCGATGACGACCGCCGCATTCCGGTGCAGATGAAATCAAAGGTCAGGATCGGCAGCATCACGGCCACATTGACCGGCGGCAGCTACTGGCCGGACAAGAAATGAAACATGCCTCTATCCCCCTGAACATTAGTTCCCCAGACACTCCTCCCGCACGCGCCTTCGCCACTGCCAGACGCAAAGAGGTCTGAGCGGAATGCCGGCCGAATTACTGCTAGCGTTGCTGTTCGCAACCGCCTTTGTGGCCGGGCTGATCGACTCGATTGCCGGTGGCGGCGGCCTGATAACGGTGCCTGTGCTGATTGGGATCGGGCTGCCGCCCCAGGTGGCGCTGGGAACCAACAAACTCCAGGCCTCCTTTGGTTCGGGCAGCGCCATGCTGCACTTTGTCCGGGCCGGGACCGTCAAATTGAGCGACTGCCGGAGCGGCATCCTCTGGACGACAATCGGCGCGGCGCTGGGGGTCGGCACGGTGCAGCTGCTGGATGCGACTCTTCTCAAGCAGCTGATCCCCTGGCTTCTGGCGGCGATCGCAATCTACACGCTGCTCTCGCCCAGCCTGGGCGCTGAAGACTGCCACGCCCGCATGAAAAGCGGGCCGTTTTACCTGCTTTTCGGACTGGCGATCGGCTTTTATGACGGTTTCTTTGGGCCGGGCACCGGCTCGTTCTGGACCATGGCGCTGATGATGCTGCTAGGCTGCTCGATGCTGCGGGCCACGGCCACGACAAAGGTCATGAACTTCACCAGCAACTTCGTGGCGTTGATATTCTTTCTGTCGGTCGGGCAGGTACGCTTCACGGAAGGGATTGTAATGGGGGTCGGACAGTTTCTGGGGGCCAGGGTAGGATCAAGGCTGGTCATCAAACGCGGCACCGCCTTCATCAGACCGGTCTTCATCACGATGGTGCTGGCGCTGGTGGCGCGGTTGATCTACCAGAACTTCAAATAGAGCCCTATCCTCCCGAAAGATACTCCCCCAGCACGCCCCGCGAATGTTCATCGTCGTGACAATGCACGCACAGGTTTTCCCAGTTGGAGCCGTCGGGGGGATTGTTGTGGTGGTTGCCATCCTTGTGGTGGACGGTGAGCAGGTTAAGGCTGGCGGCATCGAATTCCCGGCCGCACTTGGCGCAGACCGGGCCGTGGATTTTCAGGGATTTGCTGCGATAGTTGCTGTTGCCCTCAGCCTCGCCGCGCATCTTCTTTACCAGGGCTGCTGCTGCGTCCGGACTGGGAAGGGCAACTGTTCGCGGACCTCGTGATCTCATCTTATTCTCCAAGCCTGAAGACGCGAATCTGGTTGGTGGTGTTGCGTGCGGCAACCGGCGCGCCCATGGTCATAACCACCATGTCACCGAGGTGAAAACCGTTTGCCAGAAGCAGCCGGCCGGCCTCGGCCACCATCTCGTCGGTATTGCTCTGCATCTGCATCAGCAGGGAATTGATCCCCCAATAGAGTGACAATTTTCGGCGGACACCCTCATCTGGCGTTATGGCAATGATCGGGGCGACCGGACGGCAGCCGGACATCAGCGCGGCGGTATGGCCGCTTTCGGTCATGGCCACGATCGCCTTTGCGCCAAGGGACTCGGCCGCTTCGGCGGAAGCCCTGGCAATGGCTATATCGATTTCGCCCCCCTCCGGGTTGAGGTGATGCGAGTTGTGCACTGTGGAACGTTCGATGGTCATGGCTATCTTGGCCATGGTCGAAACCGTTTCCAACGGATAGCACCCGACCGCGGTCTCGCCCGAAAGCATCACCGCATCGGTCCCGTCCAGGATCGCGTTGGCAACGTCGGAGGCTTCGGCCCTCGTCGGCCGGCAATTATCGGTCATGGACTCCAGCATCTGGGTCGCGGTAATCACCGGCTTGCCGGCCTGGTTACAGGCTCTGATCATCCTCTTCTGAATCAGGGGCAGCTGTTCCGGCTCCATTTCCACCCCCAGATCCCCCCGCGCCACCATCAGCGCATCGGCAACGGCGATTATGTCGTCCAGGTTTTCCACCGCCTCCGGTTTCTCGATCTTGGCAATCACCGGAATCTCGCTGTTCAGCCGGGCCAGTTCAATTTTGATATTCATGATATCGCCGCTGGTGCGGACGAAGGAAAGCGCAACCCAGTCAACACCGGCGCCGACGCAGAAGCGGAGATCCTCCAGATCTTTTTCGGTCAGCGACGGAGCGGACACATTGACCTGGGGGAGGTTGATCCCCTTCTTGTCCTTGAGCAAGCCACCCTTGACCACCAGACAGCGCACCTTGTCCCCGGACGCATCGAGTACCCGCAATTCCATGCGACCGTCATCCAGCAGAATTCTCGATCCCGGTTGCACATCGCGCACCAACCCCTCGTAAATCGTCGGGATGATGCCGGGATTGACCTGGCTTTCACCGACCTCAATCCCGACCTCGGCTCCGTCCATCAGTTGCATGGCCCCGTTGATCAGCATACCGGCGCGGATCTTCGGACCCTGCAGGTCGGCAATCACCCCGACCGGCACATTGCACGAAACCGCGGCATTTCTGATCGCTTGCAGAGCGGTAAGTTTCTCGTCATGGGTGCCATGGGAAAAATTGAGCCTGAAAAGATCAACACCTGCCGCGATCAGCTTTTCAGCCATTCCGGGCATTGCGCACGACGGCCCCCATGTGGCCACGATCCTGGTCCGCTTGATTTCCCGCATGTTGTCAATCATCGGCAATCTCCTTGTCTTTTCTCGATGGCTATCCACGGCTGGAATTATTAGCACAAGCCGGTTGTTTTCGGGCAAAAAAGTTATTTATGATTCATGTTCCGCGTTCCGCGGAGCTGTATGACGCTGGCACTGTTCGGACAGCGTTTAACCCGGTTTGCGAACGTCGGCGACCATCTTGTCCACCAGCACCCAATCGCGCTTGTAGTCCAGGTGACTGCCGCCATTTTTCTGCAGCGACTCGGCAACCAGGCGGTTGATGCGTTCCTGGTCCGACTTGAGAATCTGAATGAAGCGGAATCCACAACGCAGCACCTCGGGCTGACGGTCTTCCCAGACTGTCTCAGCCAGCGCACAAATCGGCAGCCCTTCATCCGGTGCAACAAAAAACATCGACAGCGGCGTCGGCCGATTGGACGCGGCAACCGTGAGCCCGATTCCGCCGGCGCTGAGGCTGACTATGGTTTCCTGCAGGGCCAGTCCCGGCGGCAGGCCACTGCTGCCCATGTGGGCCATGACCCGCTTCCACTCCTTTTTGAACGAAGAAAGCGGGAAATTTCCGCAACGCTGGAATATTCTTGAGGAGAGCTCGACACGCGGGACACTCCGGCGCTGGAACATCTCCAATGCGCCGTGCATGCGGAATTGCAGAGTATTGCCGCCGGTGATGCCGGTCAGATCGGCCAGCACCTGGATTCCGCTCCCCAAGGCCTCGGTGGTCAGTTTGTAGGTTGCCTTCCCGACCTCGTCATCATGCGTACCGCATCCTCCGTAGACGACCATCAACTCGAGTGAATCCATGTCACTTGAGACAACGACACCGCTAAAAGACTCGTAGATCTCGCTGTCGCGTTCCGCCGACATATTGACCATACAGACCTTCTGTTTCAATCCGAAGTAGCGGCTGTAATCACTTATTTGAGGTTGATGGGACATTTCAGGGTCCGTGTTGGAACGTTGACTTGACTGTACAGTCAACAGCTATCTGCATGAATTAGAAAGAGGGACATATTAACTCAATCCGTCTGCAAATACCAGATGGCAGATATTTTTTCATGAACGGGCGGAAACATCGTCACCCGTTCAGCAGCTTAACCGTGGCCCGGCCATCGGCGTAATAATCGATGATATTGAGACAGCCGTAGCTCTGTTCGATATTGAACATCGCCGCCAACGGCGCACCGATCGCGTTTAACAGCACGATGCGGTTGACCCCGCCATGCCCCACCACCAGTATCTCCTGTCCGGAGTGGCGAGCAACGATTTCCCCGATCACCGGCATCAGCCGCGCCTCCACGTCCAAAGGGTTCTCCCCCTGTGGTATCCGGTAGTTGACCAGGTCGGCCAACCGTGCCTGCCACTGCTCCGGCCATCTGGACTGGATTTCCTGCCAGGTCATCCCTTCCCAGACCCCGACGTTCAACTCGCGCAGTTCACTGCGCTTGACCGGTTCGATGCCGAACTGGCCGCAGATGATCTCGGCCCCGATGGCGCAGCGCGACAGGTCGCTGCTATAACAGGCCGAGATTTTCGTCTCGGCCAGGCGTTCCTTCATCAGGTGATACTGCTCCACTCCCAGGTCGGTCAGGGCTACATCGGTCTGGCCGTTGTAGCGGGCCTGGTCAAAACCGGCCACCTGGCCGTGGCGAATCAGATAGATACGTGTATGAGGCGTCATGGATCTTCTCCGTAGCATGATTTATATCTTGTCTCCTCTCAGATCTCCGGCAAACAGCTTGCCGGCTCCGCGCGAGGCGCAAAAATCGCCGCACATGGTGCAGGTGGCCTCATCCTCCGGCGTACGGCTGGCGCGGATAGCCCGGGCATCCTCCGGGTAGAGCGCCAGCTGGAACTGCTTCTCCCAATCCAGGTCGCGGCGGGCCTTGGACATCTCCTTGTCGCGCCGCCGACCTTTTTCGGGATACTTGTTCATGTCGCCGATATAGGCCGCCACCTTGGCCGCCTTGACGCCGTCCCGCACGTCCTGTTCGTTGGGCAGCGCCAGGTGTTCGGCCGGGGTGATATAGCAGATCAGGTCGGCGCCAAAACGACTGGACTGGGCCGCGCCGATCGCTGCGGTGAGATGGTCGAAGCCGGGCGCCACATCGGTGGCGATCGGCCCCAGCATATAGTAAGGCGCGCCGCCGCTCATGCGCTTCTGGAGCTGGATGTTGCCCTCGATCTCGTCCAGCGGCACGTGTCCCGGCCCTTCCACCAGCATCTGGCAGCCCATGTCGCGCCCCAGTTCGGCCAGTTCGCAGTTGATCAGCAGCTCCTGGATCTGGGCCCGGTCCGAGCTGTCGTGGATCGCCCCGGCCCGCAGGCCGTTACCCAGCGACAGGACCGTGTCGTATTTCTTCAGGATCGAAACCACCCGGTCGAACTTCTCGTAGAGCGGATTTTCGCGATTATTGGCCAGCATCCAGGCCACCATGCTGACGCCCCCCTTGCTGACCAGGCCGCCGTAGCGGTAACCCTGCTTGCGCAACCGCTCGATGGTGTAGAGGTTGATGCCGCAGTGCACAGCCATGAAGGCCATGCCATCGGCGCACTGCTTTTCGATCAGGTCAAAGAGCATTTCTTCGTCCAGCTTGTTGGGATCGCCGTATTTTCGGGCCGCTTCGCAGAAGGCCTGGTAGAGCGGCACGTTGCCGACCGGCAGATCCACGGCGGCGATCACCTCGCGCCGCACCCGGTCCAGGTCGCCCCCCACCGAAAGTTCCATCAGCGTGTCGGCCCCCGATTCCTGGGCGGCGTGGGCTTTGCGCACTTCGGCGGCATAGTCGATGATATCGGAGGAGGTGCCGATCGAGGCGTTGATCTTGGTGGACAGCCCCTTGCCGATGCCAGCGATGCGGGACGGTTTGCGGTTATGGTTCCAGGGGATGACGATCTTCCCCTCGGCCACCATCTGCAGGATATACTCGTTGGAGAGTTCCTCCTTGAGGGCAACGGCGGTCATCTGGGGGGTCAGGATACCCTGGCGGGCGGATTCAATCTGGGTCAGCATTTGTTCTCCTTGTGATTTGATATGGAATTGGAATTGCCTTTTGAAATATGTGAGCAAAATTTCTGTAAGACATGACTCACGCGACGACGCAACGAAAGGCTTTTAAACCTGAATAAAACAGTTAACCGCCGTTTATGATTTAGAGCGTTGCGTCGTTGCGTCGTTGCGTCGTCGCGTCGTCGCGTCGTCGCGTGAAACTTTTTTGTTCCTTACCCGCTTACCTAACTGCCGAAATAATAATCAGAGCCAGGATCTCGTTCAGTTCATTGATACAGCCGATCACGTCCCCGGTGATGCCCCCCAGGCGGCGCTGGAACCAGGCCTTCAGCAGCCAAGTGCAAACCATGACGACGAACAACACAACCAGCCCAGTGGTTCCCAGCAGCAGCCCGCCCGCAACCAGCGCCATCCCCCAGGCCAGCAGCAGCTGCGGGGTGCCGGACCCAACGGTCATGGCCGATCCCAGCCCGTCCTGGCGGGCGTTACGGGCATAAACTATCGTCTGCACCTGCCCGAAACGAGCCAGAACCGGGAATAGCAACAGCGCCTGCCATTTGTGTTCAAGCGGCACCGCCAGCAGCGCCTGCCACTTCAGCAACAGCCCCAGCACCAAGGCGACCGCGCCGACCGCGCCGACGTGGGAGTCCTTCATCACCGCCAGGAAACGTTCGCGCCCGCCCCTTGCCGCCAGCCCGTCGCATACATCCGCCAGACCGTCCAGATGCAGCGCGCCGGTCACCGCCGCCAGGGCCGTAATCATGAACGCATCGGTCAGCGGACGGGCCAGCCAGGGCGCAACCAGCCAGTTCAGCGCAACCAGCAGAGCACCAATGGTCAGCCCCGCCAGCGGGAAGACCGCCGTGGAGCGACCCAGGTCCTCCTTTTCGCAACGTGTGTCGAAGGGGAGCGGGATAATGGTCAGGAATTGCAGCGCAATCAGGTAGAGGCGCATGGTCAGTGGGTCACCCCGGCCTGCTCGAAGGTGGCCATCTCTTTAAGAATCTTGACACCGGCCTCAATCAGCGTCATGGCCAGCGCGGCGCCGGTCCCCTCCCCCAGCCTCAGGTTCAGATCCAGAATCGGCTCGGCCCCGATCCGCTCCAGCATGAAACGATGGCCGACCTCCACCGACTGATGGGCAGCGAAGATGTAGTCACGCACATGGGGGTGCAGCTCCGAGGCGATCAGCGCGCCGGCGGTGGAGATGAATCCGTCGATCACGACCGCAATCGAGTTGGCGGCGCAACCCAGCACCAGCCCGGCAATGGCGGCGATTTCCAGTCCGCCGACCTTGGCCAGCACATCCAGCGGATCATTCCCGTCCGGCCGGTTGACTTCCAGACCCTCCTTGATCACACGGATCTTGTTCAGCAGGGTGGCATCGCTGATGCCGGTGCCGCGATGGGTAACCTCGGCAACCGATTTTCCGGAGATGGCCGCAATAATGGCCGAAGAGGGTGTGGTATTGCCGATGCCCATTTCGCCGGTACCGACCAGCCCAATCCCTTCAACCTTGCACCGGTCGGCCAGCTCGATGCCGACCTTCAGCGCTGCCAGCGTCTCTTCGCGGGTCATGGCCGGTCCCTTGGCAAAGTTGCGGGTACCGCGGGCAACCTTCCTGTGGATCAGCCCTGGAACATTTTCAAAATCATGATCGACCCCCACATCCACCACCCGCACCTCGGCCCCGGCATGGCGGGCCAGCACGTTGACCCCGGCGCCGCCGGCCAGGAAGTTCAGCACCATCTGCCGCGTCACTTCGCTAGGGTAAAGCGAGACACCCTCCTGCACAATGCCGTGATCACCGGCAAAAGTGAAGATCACCTTTTGAGAAAGATCCGGGTCGGCGGCTCCGCTGATCGCCACCAGCCGCCGGGCGAACTCTTCCAAACGCCCCAGCGAGCCGGGCGGCTTGGTCTTGTTGTCCAGCCGGAACTGAGCCTGCTGCAGCAGTTCGGCATTGACGGGTCGGATGCGATCCAGAGTAGTTTTAACTGTTTCCATATTAATCCTCGTTTAAACAAGATATTTCTAAAAATCCGTACCAATAACACGGAGGAACTGAGCACACGGAGATTTTTTCATGTTCACATTCTCAGATTTTACTCCGTGTTCTCAGTGTTCTCCGTGTTTCGAATAATTTCCGGTTATTTCAACCGCAGCGGTATCCCGCTGATCACCACATGTACCTCGTCCGCCGCCGCCGCCAGCAACTGGTTGGCCCTGCCGGCGATGTCACGGTAGAGGCGCGCCAGCCGGTTATCCGGAACAATGCCCATGCCAACCTCGTTGCTGACCAGGATCAGCGGTGATTCCAGCTCACGTAAACCGTCCGCAAATTGCCGGACATCTGACAGGATCAACTCTTCCGGATCCCCTTCCCTGTTCTCATAGGCAAACAGCAGGTTGGAGAGCCAGAGTGTGATGCAATCCACCAGAATCACACCATAGCGGCCATCGCTATCCTTGAGCGCACGCAACAGATCGAGCGGCTCCTCCAGCGTGTGCCACTGTTCTCCGCGCCGTTCCCGGTGCAGGCGGACACGCTGCTGCATCTCGTCGTCCAGCGCCTGGGCCGTGGCCAGGTAGCAGAGCGGAGCCGGGAATTCCAGCGCCAGTTTTTCCGCATGGACGCTCTTGCCGCTACGCGCTCCACCGGTGATCAGGATTGTTCGTGCCATGATGCTCTCCTCCATATCGAAAAAGCCCCGGTCCATGAAAGGACAGGGGCTCGAAAACCGGATTGGCAGATACGATCTGGCTTCGGCCCCTCGTTCCACGGAGGTCCCAAAACATTATCGGAATGGCAGGTTTCCTGGCTCCAGGGTCATCTTACCGGCCGCGCCTTCCCGGATAAAACCCAGTGGCATATTGCGGCTTTCATCACCTTTTACAGTTGCGGGACAGCGAAGGAATTGCACCTTCTTCCCTTTTACCCGTGCCTTGCGGGGCACGGCACCAAGACCGTTTGGTGAAACAATTATGGGGAGTTTTGTAGCAATCAACCATCTGAAAGTCAAAGACAAAGTATGAATGCGGATTTTTTATTTTTTACCCCTTGATTTTTGCAAGGTCGCTGTTTATATTCCGTGAGTGTTAGCACTCAGTCAAGGCGAGTGCTAATTCTGTCTCTACCAAAACACCACCAAAAGATTAGAAAGGAGAAACACAGATGAATTTAAGACCACTTCAGGACCGCATCATTGTCAAGAGAATGGAAGAGGAGCAGAAAACAGCAGGAGGGCTCTTTATCCCGGAGACCGCCAAGGAAAAACCGCAGCGCGGCGAGATCGTGGCTGTCGGCAACGGCAAGAAGACCGAAGAGGGCAAAGTACTGCCGCTGGATGTAAAAGTCGGCGACAAGGTTCTTTTCGGCAAGTATGCCGGCACCGAAATCAAGGTTGACAACGAGGAATACCTGATGATGCGTGAAGACGACCTGCTGGCCGTCGTGGAATAAATTTTATTTTTTCTGAACCATACCAAAACAACTATTAAAAATGGAGGAATAAAGAAATGGGTGCAAAGATCATCAAGTTTGACCAGGAAGGACGCAACGCGATCCTGAAAGGCGTCAACATTCTCGCCGATACAGTAAAAGTGACTCTGGGACCTAAGGGCCGCAACGTTGTCATCGACAAATCATACGGTTCACCGCTGATCACCAAGGACGGCGTAACAGTTGCCAAAGAAATCGAACTGGACGACAAGTTTGAAAACATGGGCGCACAGCTGGTCAAGGAAGTTGCTTCCAAGACTTCCGACGTTGCCGGCGACGGCACCACCACTGCCACTGTTCTGGCCCAGGCCATCTACAAGCAGGGTTCCAAACTGGTAGCAGCCGGCCACAACCCGATGGAAATCAAGCGCGGCATCGACAAGGCTGTCGAAGCCATCGTGGCCGAGCTGAAGAAAATCTCCAAACCGATCAAGGACCACAAGGAAATCGCCCAGGTCGGCACAATCTCCGCCAACAACGACAAGACTATCGGCGACATCATCGCCGAAGCCATGGAAAAAGTCGGCAAGGAAGGCGTAATCACCGTCGAGGAAGCCAAGGCTATGGAAACCAGCCTGGAGACCGTCGAAGGCATGCAGTTCGACCGCGGCTACCTGTCCCCCTATTTCGTGACCGATCCTGAGCGCATGGAGTGCTCGATCGAGAACGCCATGATCCTGATCCACGACAAGAAGATCTCCAACATGAAGGATCTGCTCCCGGTTCTGGAGATGAGCGCAAAATCCGGCCGTCCGCTGCTGATCATCGCAGAAGACATCGAAGGCGAAGCGCTGGCAACCCTGGTTGTCAACAAACTGCGCGGCGTTCTGAATGTTTGCGCCGTCAAAGCCCCGGGTTTCGGCGACCGTCGCAAGGCAATGCTGGAAGACATCGCGATCCTGACCGGCGGCCAGGTTATCTCGGAAGAGGTCGGCTTCAAACTTGAGCAGACCACCATCGACATGCTGGGCCAGGCAAAACGCATCACCATCGACAAGGACAACACCACCATCATCGACGGCAACGGCGTTGAGGAAGCTATCCAGGGGCGCGTCAAGATGATCCGTGCCCAGGCTGAAGAAACCAGCAGTGATTACGATAAGGAAAAACTCCAGGAGCGTCTGGCCAAACTGGTTGGCGGCGTAGCCGTAATCAAAGTCGGCGCTGCTACCGAAGTTGAAATGAAAGAGAAAAAAGCCCGCGTTGAAGACGCACTGCACGCAACCCGCGCAGCTGTTGACGAGGGCATCGTCCCCGGCGGCGGCGTGGCCTACATTCGCGCCATGTGCGCCCTGGATGCTCTCGACCTGGTAAGCGAGCAGCAGTTCGGCGTCAAGGTCATCAGGACTTCACTCGAAGCTCCGATCCGTCAGATCGCCGAGAACGCCGGCATCGACGCTTCAATCGTTGTCGACAAGGTCAGAAACGGCAAGGATGCATTCGGCTATGACGCCGCCGCCGACGAGTATGTCGATATGATCCAGGCCGGCATCATCGATCCGACCAAGGTTTCCCGCAGTGCGCTGCAGAACGCAGCTTCCATCGCCGGTCTGATGCTGACCACCGAGGCGCTGATCGCCGAAAAGCCGAAGGATGATGGCGGCATGGGCGGCGGTATGCCTGGCGGCATGGGCGGCATGGGTGGCATGGGCGGAATGGGCGGAATGATGTAAGAAGATAACGCCGCTTTTACGCCAACTCAGCGTTACCTTCGTCAATCACTTGTGCGACGTAGCGCTGCTACGTCTCCGCGCTCTTCCTCGGCGCCTTGATTTGACGAAAAATCGACGTTATCAGCATCAGCAATATTGAAGTAAGAAAGGCCGGGAGCGAAAGCTTCCGGCCTTTTGTTTTTTGTAATTGGTGGGCATGGTTGGGATCGAACCAACGACCTGCCGATTAAGAGTCGGCTGCTCTACCATCTAAGCTACATGCCCTGCTGTGCCTGAACAATATGAGAGCAAATTAAGCGTAAGTCAAATTAGTATATTCAATCATTACAGCTTATTCCATCGTTATAACGTATAATACTCTGTTTCGACCGGTCTGCTGTCAATTGTCGCTGGCGCACACCTGATCAAGCTGTCGAGATTCTTTCTATTGCCAGTGTTGGTGGCAGGAGCTATTATCAGGCTAAACAGGGAGGATATATATATGGAACTGATCGGCAACGCTCTGACAATGAGTGATCTGGTGGCTTATAATGAAGGTTCGGTGGTCAGCAAGACGCTGATCGACAAGAAGATCGGAACAGTTACGATATTTTCATTCGGCGCCGGACAGGGCTTGAGCGAACACACCGTGCCCTATGACGCGTTTGTGCAGATTGTGGACGGCGAGGCGGAAGTGACGATCAATGGCGAGCCGCATACCGTTGCCGCCGGGCAGATGATCATCATGCCGGCCAACATTCCCCACGAATTGAAAGCGGTCAAGCAGTTCAAGATGCTGCTGGTCATGATAAGGGCCTGATACATGTCCGATAAGACCGCGGTGCTGCTGCTTCAGATGGGGGGGCCTGATTCGCTGGACGCAATCCAGCCCTTTCTTTATAACCTCTTTTCCGATCGCGACATTATCCGTATCGGACCGGCTTTTCTGCAGCCGGCCATCGCCGGCTTCATCTCGCGCCGCCGCTCGAAGAAAGTAGCTGAATATTACAAGAAGATCGGCGGTAAGTCACCGATCCGGGAACTGACCCAACAGCAGGCCATGGCGCTGGAAAAAGTATTGGGTGAAAATTTCCGTTGTTTTGTGGCAATGCGTTACTGGAAACCGTTTACCGCCGAGGCGCTGTCAGCGATCAGCCGGGAAGGCATCACCAGGGTCATCGCGCTGTCGCTCTATCCGCACTACTCCCGCGCCACGGTCGGCTCCAGCATCAACGAACTGGAGCGGTCGCTGGTTCAGGCTGGCACTAAACTCGACCTGAGATACATTCGCAATTTTTACGATCATCCGCTCTACATTGCGGCCCTGGCCGAAAAGATCGAACAGGGGCTGGCCGGTTTCGGCGACCGCGGCAAGGTCCAGCTGGTGTTCTCGGCCCACGGCCTGCCGCAGTCGTTCATAGACTCCGGCGACCCCTACCTCGACCATATCCAGGCCACTGTCAGGCTGACCATGGAACGCTTCGGCGGCATCTCGCACCACCTGGCATTCCAGTCCCGCGCCGGCCCGGTCAAGTGGCTGGAACCCTCCACCGAGGCCAAAATAGCCGAACTGGCCGCAGCCGGCTGCAAACAGCTGCTGATGGTGCCGCTGTCCTTTGTATCCGACCATATCGAAACCCTCTACGAAATCGATGTCCAGTACCGTGAGGAGGCAAAGGCCCTGGGAATCAGTGATTTCAGGCGCACGGAAGCGCTCAACAGCTCTCCGGCCTTTATCGCCTGTCTGGCGGAACTGGTACGGACTGTGAAATAACAGCACATTCTGATGTCAAGCGACATACTGCACTCTTGATTTTAATGAGAAAATGAGGTAGCGTCACATCAACCACTGACCCTGCCACTCCACGCCCCGCCGCCCTGCAGCAAGACGGAGAGGTTCTCGTTGAAAAACAGAAACCTGTTGTTATCCACAGCCTTCATGATCTGCCTGTTTGTTGTGATCTGCCTGCTAAAGGTGCGTATCAGCAACAAGGAGGATTTCGAGGGCATTTTCGTACTTAAAGGCAACAGCGGATACTGGCTGGAACTTACTGACGACCTGTTTCCCGAAGAAGTTGATCGACTGATCTGGGGGAAACCCTGTATCTGGTTCAAAAAAGCGATAATATTCGGCATTTGTCCATCTCCGCTCACACCCTGCACGTCGTTCGAGTGGAATAAAGTCTCCGGCCGGGGATTCATCAAAACCGAATACCCTGACGGAAATAAGCTCCTGATCTGCCTGGGACGATTCATTAACTCCGCCAACGACCTTCCAACCAGAGGGCTCTTCATCGGCGGGAATCTTCCTGCCGGTGACCCCGACAGCCAGATATTCAACAGGGATGAAAGCGGAATGGCTTACTACGACGGTACGAGATATTTTCACATCTGGTGCAACGTCAACGAAGTGATCTATGCGGCGGATCAGTCGATGCGGCCAATCTATCCATCAGCGTGGGATTTCAGGGGCAGCCGGGTACTGGAAAGCGGGAAAAGCGGGGTAACACTGCAAAGCAGCCACCGTGCCGTGACCAACAGAGGCTCTTTTGACATCGTAAAAACCCTCTTCTATCATACCGGTGACACCTTCTTCACACTGGTTACCCAGATAACCAACAGCGGTGATTCTCCTGCCTCCTATATCTATTCCTATGGTGATGAACCCTGGCTTGGCAACTTCGGTACCTCGGGCGGCAACATCGGCTGGCTGAAGGACCGGCTGGTTCTGAACGAATTATGGATCGATACTTCCACCAACACATTTGCCGGAATGTTCGACTATGGCAATAGCAATATCGGTGAACTGCACGCCAATTACACCCGGAAAGCGAATTTCATCGAATGGCAGAGTGACTGCCGGCCGGAACGGGCCTTCTTCAGCAACACCAACAGCATCCCGGTTTTCAGCGACAAAACACCGCTCGACAGTCCAAACAATCGTTTCATCGGGCTTCGCTGGGGGCCGCGCACACTCGCCCCCGGCCAATCATTCGACTTCACACTGGCCATTGGCATGGCTGGCAACCACCCCGAATCCGGTTTTCCGGTAAAACCGGCTACCGGCCTCAACCAGGAATAGTTTCAGCTTCACATTTGTTCACAATTCCATCACAACTGCTTCTCAATTATTCGATATGCTGCAATCATTAAAAATCACAGGGGAGGAAGTATCCATGAGAAAGATCACGGCAACACTGACGGCAATAGCACTGGCACTGGTCATCGGAGGCACGGCCCAGGCCGGCAGACACAGGGGCGGCATGAACAGCGGCTGCGGCGACTGCGCCCAAACAGGCGCACAGACCGAACAGCAGCGGGCCTTTCACCAGAACACGATCGACCTGCGTCAGGAGATGATGCTGAAGCGCTTTGAAGTCCAGCGCGAGAACCTCAAGGCAACACCTGACAACGCCAAGATCACGACGCTGAAAGCGGAAATCAAGGGAATCCAGGCCAAAATAAACGAAATCAGAACCCAGAGCGGGATGCCGGACAGTGGTTTGCGCGACGGTGAATGCCTACAAAAGGACGGCAAGGGACGCAACTGCGGCAACGGCCAGCCCGGCGACTGCTTCGGGCCCTGTAACAACAGGTGATTCACTGATACTCCATCCCGGCGGCCTGCGAGAACTTTAAGCCTCGAAGGCCGCCCGCCTTCCGCGAGAGTTTTATGATCCGTTTTTTTTTCATAATGTCGGCATTGCTGGTCAGTTTCGCTGGCGTCAACGGCAGCCATGCCGCTGACGCCGAAAACAGCTGCGCCAAGGATCGTGAATGGTGCCGCAACAGGGGCGGTGAATGCCGGCCGGACCATCAGAGACGCTGCGGCAAGCGCAAGGGCGACTGGTATGGCGCCCGCCGCGAAGTTCGCTCCACCGAGGATGCAGTCAGACTGTTCAGCGCATATTTTGCCGGCCAGGACGTGACAATTTCGGACATCATTGAAAAACCGTGGCGTTTTGAAGCCGACGTGAAAAACAATTCCGGCGCGATCATTGATCGTGTTATCATAGACAAACGTTCCGGACGTATCCGTTCCATATACTGACAACCGGCCTGACCGATCCTCCCGAGGGCTTTACAAGTGCTGCCACCAGTCCTGATTGTTGAAGATGACCAGAAACTCGCCAGAATAGTACGGGCCTACCTGGAAGGAGCCGACTTCCGGGTCACGCACGCATCGTCGGTGGCCGAAACGCTCTGCAAGCTGGATGAGGAAGCGCCACTGGCGGTGATCCTGGACCTGGGACTCCCGGATGGCGCTGGCGAGGAACTCTGCCAGGACATCAAGGCGTTGGGTGATATACCGGTGATCATGCTGACGGCAAAATCGGCCGAAGAGGAACGCATCGCCGGATTTGCGCTAGGAGCCGATGATTACGTGGTCAAACCGGCCAGTCCGCGCGAGCTGGTCTATCGCCTGAAAGCGGTTCTAAAACGCTATGACGGCACGGCAACTTCATCGCAGCCACTCTCTTTCAACAACGGCGCGCTGGTTCTGGACAGCAGGCGACACGAAATCAGCAAATCCGGCCAGGCGCTGACCATCACACCCACCGAATTCAAACTGCTCTTCACCCTTGCATCCGCTCCCCATCGCACATTTACCCGCGACGAACTGGTTTCCAAAGCGCTCGGCTATCATTTTGAAGGATACGAGCGGAGCATCGACGCCCACATCAAGAACCTGCGCCAGAAGATCGAAGATGAGCCCCGCCGACCGGAATACCTGAAAACAGTTTACGGGGTTGGCTACCTTTTCTGCGGGGAGCGTGATGCGCTGTAATCTGCGCTGCAAGTTCCTGATCCTGTTCCTGGCGGTGGTGGCGGTTGCGCTGTCGGCCGCGGTACTTTTGCGCGGCTTCATCATCAGCGATTTCAAACGCTATATGGACGGCGAATCCCAGGACCGGATCCAGCGGGTGATTGCCCAACTGGAAGGAAACTACGATGCCAACAGTTCCTGGAAAAAGGACGCAATGGCAATCGATCTGGCCTGGGGACTGCAGATGGGAGTCGAGGCCCGCATTTTCGACAACAACGGAACCATGTTGCTTGACACCAGCCATGCGATTGACCTGCTTACTCCGCTGATGCGCAAACGGGTTCTTGAAGTAAGCGATTATTACCCTGATTCGGTGAGCGGAGATTATGTCCCCTACCCGCTGTTTCTGAAAGGGGGCGAAATCGGGCGCTTGGATGTACGCTTGCTGAATCCCTTGAAGGAAGATTATTTCATCAGGTCATCCAACCGCTTTCTGGCAGCGTCCCTGGCACTGCTGGGACTGGCTGCCATAGCCATCAGCCTGATGGCCTCCCAGAGGCTGGCAAAACCGGTACTCGAACTGGCGGACGCCGCCGGCGACATAGCCGATGGCAATCTTGGCCGGCGTGTCGCCGTTCCGGGAAGTGACGAAATCGGGAGACTGGCCGAGAGTTTCAATAGCATGGCCGAGTCCCTGGAAGCACAGGAGAAGCTGCGACGGCGGTTGATCTCCGGAGCGGCGCATGAACTGCGCACGCCGCTGGCAATCATCTCCGGTGAGCTGGAAGGCATGATCGACGGCGTGTTACCCATAAGTCGCGAAGAGCTGCAGTCGATGCACGACGAAGCGGCACGACTGACGGCGATCCTGAACGGCCTTGACGAATTGACCAGGGCCGAATCAAGCACGTTGAACCTGCGCTACGAACAGATCGGTCTCAAATCATTCCTGTCCGCGATTACCGGACGGTTCGAACGGATGTTTTCAGACAAAAACGCCGTGATCCTGCTGGACTGTCCTGATAACCTGCTGCTGAAAGCCGATCCGGACCGACTGAGCCAAATCGTAATCAACCTGATCACCAATGCACTCAAGGCGATTGATATCGGCGGACGGGTTTCGATCAACGCCTTTACGCGGGAACGCGGCGTCTGCCTGGAAGTTGCGGATAACGGCTGCGGCATTGATCCGCAGGAATTGCCATACATCTTCGAACGTTTCCACAAGGGGCGCGGCGACGGTCTCGGGCTGGGACTGGCCATCGTCAAGGAGCTGGTGGCAGCCCATAATGCAAAAATTGCCGTGCGCAGCAGCGCCGAAGGGGGCACAACCTTTTCCATAGATTTTCCCTGACCGGACCCATCAGGAGCATGACCGGGCTCACGGTATTGATTTCAGGGACATCTTCCCGTATAGTCATGCACATTAATCAGATCTGGAGGTAGTCATGCTGAAAAAAATGTTGGGCGCTATCGCTGTTGTTTGCATGCTGGCTGGTTTTGCATGCGCTGAAGTTAAAAAGAATCCGGTCGTGGTGATGGAGACCAGCCTGGGTAACGTCAAAATAGAGCTTTTCGAGAAGGCCGCGCCGATCAGCGTCAAGAACTTCCTCGAATATGCCGCCGCCGGTTTTTACAACGAAACCATCTTCCACCGCGTCATCCCCGGCTTCATGGCCCAGGGGGGCGGATTCACCGCCGATCGCAAGCAGAAACCCACCAGGGCGGCCATCAAGAACGAGGCCGCCAATGGACTTAAAAACGATCGCGGCACGATCGCGATGGCCAGAACCTCGGCCCCGGACAGCGCCACCGCCCAGTTTTTCATCAATGTCGTGAATAATGACATGCTCAATCGCCCCAGCCCGGATGGCGCCGGTTACGCGGTTTTCGGCAAGGTTGTGGAGGGGATGGACGTGGTTGACAGGATCGTCTCGGCCAAGACCCAGAATGTCAACATGGTCTTCCAGAACATGCCGGAAACGCCGATTCTGATCAAATCGGTCAAGACTGTAAAGTAGGCCGATATGGGAACCACGGAAGAACTTTCGTACTGGACACATGAGCAGAAATGCCTGAAGGCGGTCGAGTCGCTCGGCAGCAACGGCTTCACGACGCGCTACTGCGCGACGCCGCAGGATGCGGCCGACTACATCATTTCCGAAGCGGCCGGTGCCGTCACGGTCGGCTTCGGCGGTTCGATGTCGATAGTCGGCATGGGGATCGAGGCCCGCTTGCAAGACCTGGGCAAACAGATTCTCAATCATGCCCATCCGTCACTGTCGCGTGATGAAAAACTGGAGGTGATGCGCAGTCAGCTGACCTGCGACCTGTTTCTCTCCGGCTGCAACGCGCTGACCCTCTCCGGCGAACTGGTCAATATAGACGGGGTCGGCAACCGTGTGGCTTCGATGATCTTCGGGCCGCGCAAGGTAATTGTTGTGGCCGGCCGCAACAAACTGGTGGATGGCGGGATCCCGGATGCAATCATGCGGATCAAGAACCACGCCACCCCGCCCAACGCCAGGCGCCTCAACTACAACACCCCCTGCGCCAGGACCGGCTTCTGCAGCGATTGCAACTCGCCGGATCGCATCTGCCGGGCAACGTCGATCATCGACCGCAAACCGCGCCTGACCGATTTTCACGTGCTGGTGGTCAATGCTGAACTCGGATTCTAAAAATCCTGATTTCACCCCGTTGATCCGACATATCGCAATTGTAAGGAATGGAAAATCCTGTCATGCTTCCGGACGCAGACAGGATTTTCCATTGTAACTGGGTTGAATATGAAACGACTGATTCCCTCGTTGCTCGACTTCCTCTTCCCCCCTCTCTGCCATATCTGTCGTTCATTCATTGCCGATGCTGGCAGCATCCATATCTGCACCGACTGCCGCGCCAGGATGCCGCTTGCCCTGTCGCCGCTGTGTACTGTCTGCGGGATTCCGTTTGCAGGCGCCGGAGACGATCACATCTGTGGCCAGTGCCTGGCCAATCCACCCCACTTTGATTCCGCCCGCGCCCATCTTCTTCATCAGGGATCTGCCCGGGAGCTGATTCATGCATTCAAGTACCGATACAAGACGCATCTGCGCCGCCCTCTGGCTCTGCTGGCACTGGAGGGACTCTCCTCTTTCATAAACAGGCGCCGGCCGGATGTGATAATCCCGGTGCCTTTGCACCGCAAGCGCTTGCAGAGTCGTGGTTTCAATCAGGCGGTACTGCTGGGCGAAGTCTTTTCCACGCATCTGTCAATCCCGATGCAGACCGGAACACTTGCCAGAATCCGCGAGACAGAACCGCAGATCGAACTTTCCGGAGAAGAGCGGAGGAGAAATGTCAGGGGCGCCTTTGCTGTCGCCTGCCCTGACACTATTCTGAACAGGCGGGTGTTGCTGCTGGATGATGTAATGACCACCGGCAGCACCGTCAATGAATGTGCCAAGGAGCTGAAAAATGTCGGCGCCTTGTCGGTAATGGTCGCTACCGTGGCCCGCACTGCCGGATAAAAATGTTTTCATACTTTTTCTCCACATATTATCCGTAGAATATGCCGATTTTGTGCAAATTTTCTTGACAGCCACGGTGTGATTCAGTAATCATCTTTCTGTTTAAATTCCAGACAGGGAGAATTTCATGCGCCTCTCAACCAAAAGCAGATACGGCCTGCGAGCCATGTTTGATATCGCGTACAACAGCGGTAGCATGCCGGCCCAAATCCAGGATATTTCACGGCGGCAACAGATTTCTCCACGATATCTCGAGCAGATTTTTCAAAACCTTAAACGAGCAGGAATCCTCAAAAGCAAGCGTGGCCCCAAAGGTGGCTACTGCCTAGCCAAAAGCCTCGACCAGATTACCGTCCTTGATATCCTCAATGCCACCGAGCAGGACATACTGTTGGTTGACTGCGCCGGAGCGACAACGAAGAAGCGCAAACGCAAGACAGAATGCCCCTTCGAAGGCAAATGCATCACTCAATCAGTCTGGGAAGATGCAAACACTCTTCTCAACCAACTGTTTTCCGGCCTGACCCTGCAGACCCTCTGCCAGCGCGCCCATGACATGGGCATCAAGAAAGAGACCGACCACCGCGTCATGTATTACATTTAACTACCGGAGCCATGCTTGCAACACTATTACGCCCCTGACGGGGCGTTTTTAGTTTAGTAAGTTAGACGTTATTTTCTGCTATTTTTCTGGCAGAAAATAACTTCTTTAACGCACTTATCCTGTGTATCAGGGTTATGAAGCGAAGGAATACAAAATGCCGGATCACAAATACGATAAGCTGAAGCAAATTCTGCGTGAAATGGGTTCTGTCATGGTGGCTTTCTCCGGTGGCGTGGACTCGACCTTGCTGCTTAAGGCGGCCGTCGATGAATTACAGGATCGGGCAATTGCCATTACAATCCGGGCCCCCTTTCACAGCCGCTCGGAATTGTCGGAAGCCAGCCGTCTGGCCGAAGAAATCGGCGCCAGACAGATAGTATTTGATGCGCGACAACTGGACATGGGCGCCATTGAGAACAACCCTCCAGACCGTTGCTATATCTGCAAGCAGACCATCTTCAGTATTTGCCGGTCGATTGCCGGGGAGAACGGCTTCTCCTGGATGGCGGACGGCAGCAACAGCGACGATCTCGATGATTATCGTCCCGGACGACGTGCGCTGCAGGAATTGGGAGTGCGCAGCCCGCTGCTGGAAGCGGGGCTGACAAAAGCCGATATCAGGGATTTGAGCCGACGACTTGGATTGCAGACCTGGAACAAACCGGCCATGGCCTGTCTTCTGACCCGTTTTTCGCACGGAGTCCGGATAACGGAGGATCAGTTAATAATGGTAGAAAATTGTGAGGATTTCTTGCGGAACCTGGGATTCGGCCAGCTTCGGGTGCGTGTGCATGACGAGACCGCGCGAATCGAACTGGAGCATGCTGACATGAAGCGCTTTATGGAAATGGATATTCGTGCGGAAGTTTGCGAATTTTTTCACTCAGCAGGATTTAAACGGATAGCCCTGGACCTGGAGGGCTACCGTTGCGGTTCAATGAACCAGACAGGTTGATTTAGAACATGCATGTAAAACCGCATTTTTTAGTGTTGTTTCCATATTGTATTAGTATTATCGAAGTGTTAATGTGCATCAGCCTATAGCCAGAGGGAGCCGGACATGCTTGAAACAGTAGATTTTTACCGCGAGGTACTTGACAACTTATATGACGGTATTTTCTTTGTTAATAAGGACGGGATAATAACCTACTGGAACAAAGGCGCAGCAAAACTGACCGGTTACAGCGCGTCCGATGTACTGGACAGAAGCTATTGCGATATTTTCAAACCGCTCGACAAACATGGCAATCAACTATGCGCATTTGACGCCTGCCCTATCCGCAAAGTGCTTGACTCGGCCACCCTGACCGAGGTTGAAGCCTATATCTGCCACAAGGAAGGGCATCTGCTGCCCATATCCATCAGAATTGCCCCGGTACGGGAGGTCGGGCAGCATTTTGTAATAGCGGTTGAAATATACAGCGGCAACTCCCCCCGTTACGTGATGCGTCAACGGCTTGAAGAACTGCAGGAAATGGCAATGCACGATCCGCTGACCGGCATCGCCAATCGGCGCTTCGTGGAAATCAACATAACTGCGCGACTTGAAGAGCTTAAGCGTTACGGTTTCCCCTTTGCCGTTGTATTTATCGATATAGATCATTTCAAAGTGATCAACGATACACATGGTCACGCAGTGGGAGACCGTATTTTGAGAATGGTCAGCGCCACCCTCGCAAACAGCCTGCGTTCTTTTGACATAATCGGGCGCTGGGGAGGCGAAGAGTTCGTGATCCTTCTGATCAACGTGAAACAGAGCGATCTGCTCAAGCTCTCCGACCGCTTTCTCAAGCTGGTGGAAAAATCAACCCTGACTATGGATAATGGGGAAACCTTGAGCGCCACCGTTTCCATCGGGGCCACGCTGGCCCGGGTTGGTGACACAACCGACACACTGATGGCACGGGCCGACAAGCTGATGTACGAAAGCAAAAGAAGAGGTAGAAATATGGTTTCAGTGGGGCAGGATCATCAGGCTTGATCGCATGTTTTCAAAGACCGCATACGCCCCATGTCAACTCACAGGTCAAGTATCATCGCGTTCTCGTCGCAGTCGGGGAATTTTGCACACTTGATGCAATCACCCCAAACCTTATGCGGCAGCTCGGCCTTATCCACCAGACGAAATCCATGTTTGCCGAAAAAGTCCGGTTTGTATGTCAGGCAGAAGACCCGGTTCAAGCCGATCTGCCTGGCTTCAGCAATGCAGGCCTGCACCAGCTGGCTGCCGATCCCTTTACGGCCGGCATCCTCTGTAACGGCCACCGACCGCACCTCCGCCAGATCATCCCAGACGATGTGCAGCGCAGCGGCTCCCAGCAGTTTGCCCTCTTCCTCAAATACATAAAAGTCGCGCAACGACTCGTAGATTTCGGACAGCGAACGGGAGAGCATGTCTCCCCGATTGGCAAAGGTCATCAACAGCTTTTGAATATCTTTTACATCACCTATTTTGGCTTTTCTGATCATCCCGATTCCTTTCCAGACCCTGATAAACAGGATTAGTGTGCCGACAAACTAATTTCCTGCCGGAAAAACGCAGAAAACGACTTTTACCCTACGATTCGGTACCGACCGCGACTAAGGACGGTTTCAAGACCCTGATCAGTTCTCCCGGTTCAATACCGACCAGATACCCGCGCTTGCCGCCGTTGATGTAAATCTTCGGCAGACCGGCAATGGTTTTTTCCATATACACCGGCATCTGGCGGCGGGTCCCGAAGGGCGAGGTTCCACCCACCATGTAACCGGTGTGTTTCTGGGCAATATCAGGAGAACATGGTGAAACATGCTTTGCGGCGATAATTCTGGCCAGCTCACGGGTTGACACCTGCCGGTCGCCATGCATCAGAACTATCAGCGGCTGCCGGTTTTCATCCTCCATCACCAGGGTCTTGATGACGGCGTGCTCATCGACTCCAAGTTCACGGGAAGAGTTCGAAGTACCGCCCTTTTCCTGGTACGCGTATAGATGGTCCGTAAAATCAACCTTTTCGGCTCGCAACATCCGCACAGCCGCGGTTACGGGAGTCTTTTCCTTTGCCATGACCAAAATCCCCTGATAAGTATACCGCTATCCGGAGTTTAACAGATGCGCGGCAGCTGTTCCCCGGACAGCATCTCCACCGCCCGCATCCCGCCGACCACGGTTTCCATCCGGACCCGCCCCGCAGGTGATTCTTCAACCGTGCCGATCACGGCGGCGTTGGAGCCAAGTGGATGACGCCTGATGGCCGCCAAGGCCAAATCAGCGGCATCCGGCGCCACGAACGCCAACAGTTTCCCTTCGTTTGCGACAAAAAGCGGATCCAGCCCCAGAATCGAGCAGACTCCACGTACGGCCGGATTAACCGGCAAGGCCTCTTCACGCAGCGTAATCGACACCGCGGACTGCTGGGCAATCTCCTTGATGGTGGTAGCCACGCCGCCACGGGTGGGATCGCGCAGCACGTGCAGGGAGTCCCCCACCGCGGCAATTATTTCAGCTGCCAGACCGTTAAGTGCCGCCGAGTCACTGACGATATCGGTGCCGACTTCAAGTCCTTCACGTCCAGCCATTACCGCAATGCCGTGATCACCAATCGTACCGCTGATTATAATCACATCTCCAACCCTGGCGTTGGCGCCGTGGATCGTTATCTGATGCTCCACTGCGCCGATGCCGGAGGTATTTATGAAGATCTTGTCGGCCTTGCCGCGCGGAACGACCTTGGTATCACCGGTGACGATACGCACACCGGCCGAATCGGCTGCCTGACGCATGTCTTCAAGAATCGTCTTCAGCTCGGCCCGGCTGAAACCTTCCTCGATGATCAGGCCGACACTCAGCCAGAGCGGCCTGGCTCCCATCATGGCCAGATCGTTGACAGTGCCATGCACCGCCAGACTGCCGATGGTTCCGCCCGGGAAAAAAATCGGATCTACAACGAATGAATCGGTGGTATAGGCCAGTCGGCCGGGGATGGGTTCGAGAAGCGCGGCGTCGTTCTGTCCGGCAACATCCATTCCGCTCACGATCGGTATAACCAGTTCATCAAGCAGTTGATGGGAAAGTCTGCCGCCGCTGCCGTGTCCAAGCAGAATTATATCATTGTTCACTATCAGGTACGCTCCCGCGCTATTTTTGCAACAGGATAACATGTATCTCCTTTGATGTCACGGCAGCTTTTTCTGTTCACATGAGAGTGCAGTTCGTGTTAAACAGTACTATTGTATTTATCATGCCGGAGGATTTGATGACAGAATATCTACCAATGAAACAACTGCCTGAAACAGGCCGATATAAAGCCGGAGATGTGCTGGTGCTGGTGGGTGAACTCTTCGGGCGCGGCTACGCCAACGGCCTGATTGAAGAGGCCAGGCGAATCGGCATGAACGTGATCGGAACCACCGTGGGACGCCGCGACAGCGATGGCTCATTGCGCCCGCTGAATGCTGACGAACTGGCCGAATCCGAGTCGCTTCTCGGCGGCAAGATCATCAATGTCCCGTTGGAAGCGGGTTTTGACATGGAATCCGTCGATGGCCAGCCTTCGATTTCCGAACTGCTAAAAAAATCACGTCCGGACGATTGGGACTCGATCAGTTTCCCGGACGGGCTCATCGAGAAAGCCTGTTCCGCAGGTACAGCCCGTTTTCGCGCAGCAATCTCGCAGGTAGCCAAAGAGCTGGAAACCCTTATCCCTGCCGGAGCCAATATTTTACTGGCCCATTCAATGGCCGGCGGCATTCCCCGCGCCAGGGTCTTCATGCCGCTGCTGAATCGTGTTTTCAAGGGCACCGGAGACAAGTACCTGTCATCGGAGGCTTTCTGGAACAGCAAGTTGGGCCGCCTGTGCGATACCAGCTTCAATGAAGTCACCGCCGACACTTTCCGCTACCTGATCGACGAAACATCCGGACTGCGCGAACGAGCCACGGCATCCGGCGCAAGAGTAAACTACTCCGCATACGGATACCACGGCACCGGTGTCCTGGTAGGCGGCGAGTATCGCTGGCAGTCATACACCCCATACGTGCAGGGCATTGCCAAGATGCGGCTGGAGAGCATCGCCGGGCAGGCAACATCCAATGGCATTTCTGCTACGGTCTTCAACTGCCCGGAAATCCAGACCAACTCCAGCGCCCTCTTTCTGGGGGTTGAAATATCCCTTTACCCGCTGATAACCGCGATCAGCCGTGAAGCCGGCGAGAGTGTTGCCGCCCCGATCGAAGCCCGCTGCCAGGCCATGCTGAAAGATGGCGAAACCATGGCACACCTGCTTGAAAGGGCCGACGCCTATCTTTCGTCTCCGGTTCTGGAAGGGATCCTTGACTTCGCAACCTGGCCACAACCCAACACACGTGAGCAGGCGGAACTGATGCTGGCCAGTTCTGCTGAGCTGATGGGTATGCACAAGGATCAGAAACAGCTGGTTTGCGCCGAGTTGTCACGAATTGTGTTCCTGTCCACAGGCAGACTGATGCTGCACGGCTCATGGAATCCTTCCGCGCCTGTCTTATGGTTGAATCACGACATAATCGGCAGATTGCTGGCAGACCAGTTTGGCGCTGGCATCGCATAACAGTGCAGACAACACCTGTAAACTACACGAGGAATTCATGAGAAAAGTATCCGGTTTTATCACTTCACTGATCCTTGCATCGGCGCTGATGCAGGGATGTGCCACAAATCAATCGCAGAACAAGTCCTCCGACACCCTTTATAAGGAAGGTGAAAGTTTTTACCAGAGGGGCAGGTATGAGGAAGCCATCGCACAGTGGAAGAAGGTCAAGGAAAGCTACCAGTCGCCGGAACTGACTACCCAGGCTGAATTGCAAATCGCGGATGCATACTTCCTTAACGGGGACTATATCGAAGCCGCAGCCGCTTATGAGGACTTTCGCAAACTGCACCCCAGCCACGACAAAGCGGGCTTTGCACTATTCCGCCAGGCCATGAGCTATTACAAGCAGATCAACGGTATCGATACGGACCAGACTCCGGTAAAGAACGCTCTAACCATATTCGAATCGTATCTCAAGCTGTACCCGACTGGTGAACAACTCGGCGAAGTCCAGGAGAAGGTTCGCGATTGCAGGGACAAGCAGTTGCAGTACGAATTATATGTCGGGCGCTTCTATATGAAGACCGGTGCCTACAAGTCAGCCATAGGCCGTTTCGAAGAGGCTCTCAGAGCCTACCCCGATCTGGCAAGGCGCGACGAAGTTCTGTACTACCTGGGCAGATCTTATCTGGAGGATGGGCAGAAATCTAAAGGGCGCGAGGTTTTCGGAAAGCTCTCGACCGAATTTCCCGGAAGCGCATTCATATCAGAAGCCAACAAGGCAATGGATTCGTTCTTTTAGTGTTGCGTCGCTTGGCATACATGCTGGTTTTGAGCATGGCTCTCTTTTCCGGCTGCGGCGTACAGGAGAAAGACCGCCTGGCCATAGCACAGGTTATCGAGTCCCGCTCCAGAGCGTTGAATTCCCGCGACATTTCATTATACCTTTCGTCGGTATCCCCCGACTACAGCGACAAGGGCAAGGATTTTCCGCGTCTGAAGGAAAGTATCACCAGCAATTTCAACAATATCGAAAAGCTCTCCTATCAACCGGTGGAACATACGATATCGATTAATGGAAACCGTGCCGAAGTTTCTGGAACGTATCGCATGAAGATATTTACCCGCGGGAAAGAACTGGTTCTGGACGGTTCGGAACACCTCAAGTTAGCCAGAGGGCCGGAAGGGTGGAAAATAATTGCGGGGTTATAGATAATGATCGGATATGAATCAGGCATGTTGGCAGCGCTTGTTGCGCTCGCCTACCTTTTGGGATCGATCCCGACAGGACTTCTGCTTGGCAAGGCATACGGCATTGACGTGCGCAAGGAAGGAAGCGGCAACATCGGCGCAACCAACCTGTATCGGACGGTCGGCCGCAAGGTCGGAGCAATGACACTTACAGGTGATTGCCTGAAGGGACTGCTGCCGGTGCTGGCCGTAAAATACAGCTCTCTTCCGCCTGATTTTGCAGCCTGGGTCGGCCTGGCCGCATTTTGCGGACATGTCTTCTCGCTGTTCCTCAAATTCAAGGGGGGAAAGGGAGTAGCAACGGCACTGGGCGTCTTTCTGGCTCTTGCGCCGATGGCGGTCGCAATTGCCATCGCGGTGTTTGCGGCGATCATGTCTTCCTGGCGTTATGTATCACTTGGCTCGATCGCGGCGGCGGCAATCATGCCGGTTGCAGTCGCACTGAGAGGGGGAAACAGGGCGCTGGTTACTGTTACGCTGATTATTGCAGTGATTGTGATACTGAGACATCATGAGAATATACGGCGTTTGATCGCCGGCACGGAAAACCGCTTCAAGGCGTAGAAATCATCCGGCATTCAATTTGACAGAGTTGTCCTGCTATTCTTTTTCTCCCGCATAGATCGTAGCAATGCCGAAGGTCAGCTCATGAATATGTATATTGCGGAAACCGGCCTCTGAAATCATGCGGGAGAACTCTTCGTGGGAAGGAAACTCCAGCACCGAATCAGGCAGGTACTTGTAGGCGTTGTAGCGAGAAAAGAGTCCGCCGACAATCGGCAGCAACCGGCGGAAATAAAAATAGTATATCTGGCGGAACAGCTGGGATTTCGGCGTTGAGAATTCCAGAATGATCATTCTGCCGCCAGGTCGCAGCACCCGCCACATTTCCGCCAGACCAAGCTTTCTGTCCACCACGTTTCTGATTCCAAAGGCGATCGTGATCGAATCAAAGGTGTCGTTTGCAAATGGCAGATCCTCACAGGGAGCCACTTTCAGATCTATTCTCGATGCATAAGGCGATGCCGCCACCTTGAGTTCACCCAGCTCCACCATTTCCCTGCAGAAGTCAGCTCCGGTAATCCTGACCGACGCGGGGGTGCTGCGTGCTATTTCCAGCGCCACATCTCCTGTGCCGGTTGCCACATCCAAAATGCGGGAACCCTCGCGGTACTTCAGCAGGCGCACCGCTTTTTTACGCCAGCGCCGATCTATTCCAAAGCTCAAAAGCCGGTTAAGAAAGTCGTATTTCGGCGCGATCGCGCCAAACATCTGCTGAATTTTCTCGCCTTTATCGGAAAGTCTGAACATACGTTTCTGCTACCTTTTGAATTATTTAAATGATATAAATGCAACTGCTCTTTATAACACAATCTAACCGACATAAACCAGTAAAAATCAAATCCACAACAGGAGTAACGCCGTCGTGGCACCAACCATTCGCATACAGGATATAGCTGACATCCTGATAATGACATTTCTACTCTACCAGCTTTACACATGGTTCCGCGGAACACGCGCGATCCAGGTACTGCTCGGTCTGGGATTTGTTACGTTGATATATTTCGCCACTCGTTTTCTTGGTTTGTACATGACCAGCTGGGTTCTCCAGGAGCTGGGCACGGTTCTCATCATTTTAATAATTGTTGTATTTCAGGCTGAAATCCGGCAGACGCTCTATCGTTTCAGCCTGTTACGCCACATACTGGACAGCAGCCAGGATACACAGCACGGGCAGTTCCAAGAAATCGCAGAGACTATTTTTTCGATGGCCGCGAGACGAACCGGGGCACTGCTTGTATTCCAGCGCAGTGAACCAATGAACGAACTTGTGTCAAACGGCGTGCAGCTTGACAGTGAAATTTCCCCTCAGATGCTTGAGTCAATTTTTTATGACGGAGCCCCTCTGCATGACGGCGCCGCGTTGATCAAGGACGGTCGCATCGCGCTGGCTTCCTGCCACCTTCCGCTCTCCATCAGTCCGGACATTCCGCAAAATCTGGGAACCAGGCACCGCGCGGCACTCGGTCTATCGGAACGTAGTGATGCAGTAATAGTAGTCGTATCCGAAGAGCGCGGAGAGGTCTCGCTGGTCACGGGTGGAAAGCTGCAGCTTATGAAATCCACCGCCGAACTGATCACAGCCCTGGACGAGATGTTCCACAGCGACAAGCCTGCTCCCATATCAGTCCGTGAAAAGATTTTTTCCAATCTGCTCCCAAAGATGGCACTTTTGCTGGGAGTGTGTGTTTTTTGGGCACTGATAACAATGCGTCAGGGACAGATCACGACCGTAACCGCCCCGGTAATCCTGCACGGCATTCCGGAAGGCCTGATACTGTTGAAAACCACACCCGAAGAGGTAAACGTACAGCTAAAATCACTATCCAGCCTGAGCACACCACCATCCAAACTTGATCTTACGGCGGAACTGGATGCGACCAAAACCAAAGAAGGCCAAACAAGCATACGGGTTCAGAGTTCGGACTTCAGCCTGCCGTCAGGACTGAGCATTACCGGCATATCTCCGTCAAGCATACGCATTACCACGGAAAGGAAACTGCGCAAGAGCGTACCTGTAAAAGCATCACTAAAGGGAAAACTCCCGGCCAACCTCTCTTCGATGCAGGTCGTCTGCGAGCCTAACAGTGTCGATATTGAAGGACCAGCCAGCCAGGTTACCGCAATCGAGTCAGTTCTGACCGATGACATCGATGCGACTCGCCTGAAAAAAGGAAATGAATATCAGAAGAACATCCGCCCTCTCCAGAAACAGGTTACACTTCTGAGAGAAGCACCCGTTACCATCAGACTGACCGCCCGCGTAAAACGTCGCTAGACCGCATAGTTGGCATGCATCGTGCTTCAAGTTAAAGAGTGATTCTACAATTTACGATTGACGTCAACGGGTATTTGTTATATAAAGCCTGAAACATTTTTAAATTCCTAGAACGACCGGAGGACAGATGGCACATATCCGTATCGCGCTTGTGACCGGCCTTATGCTTTTGGCTCTGCCGCAGTTGGTTCTTGCATCCAAGGCACACGTGGTTCGCAAAAGCGAATCCCTGCATTCAATAGCCCGCAAATACCACGTCTCGGTTGACGAGCTGAAGTCCGTCAACAACCTTACAGCCACTCATGTAGACAAGGGTATGCGCATCATCATACCGTCTCACGCCGATGCAAAACTCAAAAAATCGGCATCAACATCACGTCCGGAATCCTATAAGGTCGCCAAAGGCGACACACTCCCCAAGATCTCCAGGAAAACCGGAATAAAACTGGCTGAACTCCGCAATCTAAACAACCTGAAGGGCAACAAGGTTAAACCGGGCCAGATACTGGCTCTGGTATCTCCGACGCCAAAGACCGAAGCACCAACCCGTACAGCCAGTGCCAGCAACAGACTGCAACTGATCAACAAGGATCTGCTCAACGAGCAGGAATTGTCTGATACATTGGCCGAGTTGACGGATATAGACTCCGACCGCCCTGTCGATCTTGCCAAGAAACTGGAAGCAAATCAGTCTCTCAGCAATCTTAAAAAATCCGCCTACAGCTTTCTGGGCGCCCGCTACCGTTTTGGTGGAACCAGCCGTAACGCGCTTGATTGTTCGAGCTTTACGCAGCAGGTTTTTCGCGAGCAGAGCGTCAAGCTGCCCCGCACTGCCAGGGAGCAATTCTATGTAGGCAACGAAGTTGCACGTGGCGACCTGAAAAAGGGTGATCTGGTGTTTTTCCAGACCTATGCACGTTTTCCGTCACATGTGGGAATTTATCTTGGAGACCGCAAGATGATTCACGCTTCATCCAGAGAACACCGTGTAGTAATCTCGTCCATGGACACCCCCTATTACCTGTCCCGTTACCTGGGCGCACGCCGCATGTCGAATACTGCCTCTGACTCGATCAATTTCAACGATCTTCTTCTCGGTGTCGATGAAGAAAATGAGAATGATATTCTTGCCAACGACACTCTCGGTGTAACACTAAACGTTGAGAATTGATCAGCTCAATCATTTATCACCTAACACATCCGGGTCACATGACCCGGATTTTTTTTCGCCATGAAGATCCTTCTCGCCTACCACTCCGGGGAACAAAACCGTAACGACCCTTACATCAGCCTCGTGCCTACCGGCCTGTGTTACCTTCACGCCTGCCTGATCGAGAGCGGCCATGATTCCGTACTCGCCAATTTTTCCGGATGGTCCGTGAAACGCACGGAACAGGAACTGTTACGCTTAAATCCGGCTGTGATCGGCATTTCACAATGGACACACAATCGCCACGTATCACTGGAACTGGCCCAAAGATGCCGACGACTGTTCCCGTCATGCACCATAGTAATGGGCGGTGGTCATGCGACCTTCTGCCACGACGACATACTTGCAAATAACGCTGCTGTGGATATTATGGTACTGGGCGAGGGAGAACAGACCCTGCTGGAATTGGCTGAACATCTTGCCAATGGCACCGATTGGAGAAATATTGACGGTCTGGCGTTCCGGCTCAACGGCACCGTTACCGTCACCGCGCCACGCAAACCACTGGCAGATCTGGACAGACTTCCCCAGCCGGCCCGTTTCCTGGACAGATCAATAGGCATTGACCTTCAGTTGCAACCCGAATTCATCGTCACCGCCCGTGGGTGCCCATCGGCTTGCCACTTCTGCAGCTCTCCCGCATTTTGGGGCAGGAAGGTTCGCTTCCGCTCTCCAGGCGAGATCGTGGAAGAAATTCTTTATATCCGCCGGAAATATGGATTGATCTATTTTTCAATCCGGGATGACACGTTTACCGCGGATCGCAAAAGAGCCGTGGAGTTCTGTTCCCTGCTGATCGCCCATCATGCCGACATCCTCTGGAATTGCCAGTCACGTGTCAACGCAATTGACGAGGAACTGTTGATCATGATGAAACGGGCCGGGTGTGAATGCATACAACTTGGGGTTGAGTCCGGTTCACCGCGAATACTGGAACTGCTCGGCAAGAGCATCAGTCCGGAACAGATCGAACGTTCCTGCAAACTGATCAGAGAAATCGGCATCAGCCTGTCCATCTACCTGATCAGCGAGATACCCGGAGAAACATCCGAGGACATTCAACAAACAATCGATCTGATACGCCATATCCATCCCGACGACGGCTATGTTTCACCGCTGGCATACTACCCTGGCACCCGCTTGCATTCGGACGCGACGGCATTGGGCATCTCCAGCAGGAATATCTTTGCGGATACCGGTAAGAACGCTTTGTATGCAAGTGATCACCGGGGCGGCTCATCGAAGAAACTTCTGGCAGAACTTTCCGGCAATCGTCAGAACGATCCGACGCGATTCGAGCTGCAGAAAGCGCGACTGGGGTTTTGCTACACAACCAACGTGCTTGCCGGAGAATGGTATCGCCAGAGACGACGATACAAGACGGCCGAAAAAGAATTTCGAGAGATCATCGAACGCTATCCGCAGAACCCGTGGGGTTGGTTCCTGCTGGGAGAATTGTATGCAGAAACCGGAAAACTTAATAAATCTCAGGATTGTTATCGAGCAGTTTTAAAGATAGTTCCGCGACATGCGCCATCGCAGTTGGCACTATCAACATAAAAAAACGGGGCCATTTTCATGGCCCCGCCTGATACAGCCCGGACTTTTAAGTACTACTTTACAATCCTGATACCAGGAATAAAGGAGATCTTCTCAAAAGTTCTCTTGAGGGTCTTGCTCTGGAAGTTTGACAGAGGCGGAGTCTCGGGATACTCGATGCTGTCGCCTACAGCCACCTTGATTTCCGGAAGAGCCAGCCACAGCTTCTGACCTTTTTCATCGGCAGCTTCAACATAAGTATAACCACCTGAGTTCATGGTCTGGGTAACCTTGGCTTTTTTACCGGCACCGGCAGGAATTTCCTGAGCTTTCATACCAGCGTGAGGATCGCCACCTGGCTGCCCGGCAGGCATCTGTCCACCCGGATGATTTGGTGGCATCTGTCCCTGCTGTGGAGCCTCGGCCGGAGCTTCAGTCTTTGGCTTGTCTTTGCACCCGGCGAGGGCGAGAGCGGCGATAACGAGAAGAACTAATGCTGTTTTTTTCACCTGCAACCTCCTGTTGTTTGAATATCTCTTTTTTTTTACCATACTTAAATGTAACATTCCAAGAGAAATATTCCGAGCCCTTATAATATAACGTCATTATCAAATTTGATCCTGAACATTTATCATTAATGCCTCGACCAACTGCTTGAACTCATCTTCGGATAGGATCACCGGCTGCATATTTGCCCAATGCCGGACCTTTCGTGGATTTCGCAACCACTCCCGCAGACGCTTGTCATTCCACCCTTCCTCATTTTTAAATGTCTTCGGATACCAAACAGTTAACAGCCCAGACAGGTTCGGGCCGATATTTCCCTTTCCCATGGCACCGTAACGTTCTGACAGCAACCGGTGGCATGAAGCACATTTCTTGCTGAAGACATGCCTGTTATGGCCGCCGGGATCATCAAAATGCACCACACCCGGCCGGTCCTTCTTACTGTTTATAACGCTATCCGCGCCAGCCAGGATAGCGTTAACCAGAATCGCGGACTGTTGTCCGGTCACACTGAAATCCGGCATTCCAAGCGCCGGCCTCTCGATTGACGCGGCAATTTCCTCGGGACTTCTCGCGTTACGCAGAGAATCCAGATTTGCAGCCAAATGGTTACCCTTGCCGGCACTGACATGACAACGCCGGCAGAAGAACTGTTCCATCAGACGTCGCCCTTCCCTGACAACAGCATCCTCTTTCATTGTGAAATGCGCGAACCGGCCGGCTACCAGTCCATGGTGGGCTATGTTCCTGCGTGCTGAAAGCGGATTTCCGCGATGGCAGGAGCTGCAGCTTCCCCGCTCGACGTAGTGGCCACTATGGCAGTCAAGGCAGTACTGGCGCTGTTCTCCGCCAAAAGCGGGCGAGCCTGCCAGGCAGATCAGCAGAATCACGACAGCGTGAATGACCAATTTGAGCCTCGAAACCATAACGCAACTGTTGTCAGAACCAGAATTACCAGGAAGGTTGCAATCGTCAGCAGGTTGACAATGCGCTGTTCACGCGGAAACCAGCTGGCCCGGTGAAGGTGAAGCGATCCCGGCAACCATGGCAGCAGCAGAAAGACAAGTCCCAGCAGGATCAACGGATAAATCATGAAACGCGACCAGCTGACCAGCTCCTGGATCCAAAGCAGAAACCAGGCCGACTTGACCGGATTGGGAGTGCGGGAAGGATCGGCCGCCTCCTGCAGCGGCGCGGGAAGCAACGCTGCCAGAGCAAGCAGCACAAGCGTCAGCAGCAACATCGAGCGGTTGATCAGCCGGAAAAAATGTGGCGCGCTTTTGATGAATCCGTCTTTCATAGGTATGGCAGCACTCCCTTGTTCTTTCTGACCCGGTAAAAATGGAGGAAAGACAGCAGCAACACCGTCAGCGGCAGAATCACGATATGCAACGCGTAGAAGCGTAAAAGCGACAGCGGCTGTCCGATGCCGTCCGGAACCAGAAGAGAGCGCAGCAACTCGCCGAAGGGCAGGGTCAGCATCAATTCCATGCCGGTCTGGGTAGCCCAGAAGGCCAGCTGATCGAACGGCAACAGATAACCGGTATAGGCTTCGAACAGCGCCAGACAGAGCAGCAGGAAACCGATCACCCAGTTCAGTTGTCGAGGACGCTGGTATGCGCCGGTCAGTATCACCCGTAGCGTATGCAGAAAAATCAGGATCAAGAGGGCGTGGGAGGTTATGCGGTGCAGACTGCGCAGATAACGGCCACCCCACACCGATGACTCCAGAAACAGGATCGAACTGAAGGCCCGCTCCGGAGTCGGTTGATAATAAACCAGCAGCAGCATGCCGCTGGCCAGCATGATCAGAAAAGCTGTAAAAGCCAGTCCTCCCAGACAGAAGGTATAGCTGATGCGCAGGTTCTTGAGCAACACTACACGGGGGAAAAGATGCTTGAGAAAGTCGGTGACCATTTAAGAAATATACTCAATTTGACAAAAATAGGAATATTTATATTTTCATACCATTGATGCTCTTGAAAATTTTCCGATAATTTCATTAAATGAAAGTTGAAACCACTTAAACTATTGCATTAAATTTGGCTAAGCGACTAGAATGATATGCGGAATCTTCATTTGCAGCACAACCGGATTACAACGATAGCCGAAAAAGAAGGGAACCAGCATGAAAGCCTCGTCCTCAATCGCCACACCCAATGGCTCCAAAACGGATGATTCTGGCAAGACGTTAGAATTCGGCCGCCCCTGTCGCAATGGAATAAAAACGCTATGGCAACCCCGCCAGGTATTCCTCTTCAGCGGCCATATGATCGACTCACCGGACCGCCCCGAACCCCGCTTCCCGGCAGCACGTGAAGCTGTCGCGGCACGCGCCATCGGCGCCACTCTCGACACCTTTGGCGCCGGACCCGAGGACCTGGCTCTCTGCAGTGGTGCATGCGGCGGAGACATTCTGTTTGCCGAGGCCTGCCTGAAACGGGGTGTGCGCCTGGAGGTCAGGCTACCCTTTGCCATCCCAACCTTTCTGGAGAAGTCGGTAGCCTTTGCCGGTGAGGAGTGGAACGCCCGTTTCCACGCCATCAAGGACAACCCCCTCACCACTCTCTCAATAATGCCCGACAAACCGGGGTTAGCACCTTCCGGCACAAATCCCTATACAAGCACCAACCTTTGGCTGCTGGACAGTGCCCTTGCCTGGGGAAAGGACAAGGTTCATTTCATCTGTCTCTGGAACCGCCGGGGCGGCGACGGCCCCGGCGGCACCGGACATATGTATGACGAGGTCAACCAACTAACCGGTCAGGCCCATCTGCTGGACACGAACATACTGTTCACATAGCCCTGACAAGCCGGCTATTGCCTCAGTTGGCCACCGGTGCGGGCGGGTCCGCCTTGGTGCCGATACGCGCCTTGCGATTTTCCTTCATCCGAAGCTGCTTGTTTGCCTTGATCTCTTTGCTGACCAGGTCGTGTTTCTGTTTTTGCTCCGGAGTCAGATATGTCTGCATCTTGACTATTGTCCCGGTACGCAGCTCCTCGACCTGTTTCTGGATCTGTTTGGGGCTGAGATCCTCATTTTCCTGGATCACCTTCAGCTTTGCATACTCGTCGTTTAGCAGCGGAAGGATCTGCTTCTGCTGTTCATCCGTCAGTTGCAGCCCCATTGTCAAACGCTTCAGCTGCACCTCCGGAGCAGGCATCATCGTTGCATCACCAGCTTTGGCCTTGACCCTTTTCGTCACCTTCTTCGCCGTCTCGGCTTGTACTTCCGTCTGTGCAAAGGCTACCGAAGTCGCCCCCCAAGACATTGCCATCACCAGCAGCACCGCAAGCTTTTTTTTCATAACCGACTCCTTTTGTTCAGGTTTTACATCTTAGGCTGTTCTATCAAACGGTTCTGATCTTCCCATGACACTACCGTGCCGCTTATTTCCAACCCGGAAATACTATCATGATTTTAAATTACTTCAACAGAATCCATACCATCAGGAAATCTGGCGGGGTCCAATCCGCGCTTTTTGCGCCGAGTGTGCCTGGCCACAGACTCTAATTGAAGTCTTTTCATTTGAATAATTTTATTACTTTATTTTATAACCAATGATAATTATACTCGTTTTACAAATATCCTAATTAATCAATCAGGTAACAATTTTACCTTGGAAAAGGCCAAAACCGGCACATCACGTCAAGGAGGATAATACATGAAAACGGCCATAGTCCGAGTGATCCAGCAATGCCTGATCAAGGAAGGACTAAATCCGGGCACGGCGGACGGCCTGCTCGGTTACAACACCTACCGGGCAATCAACGATGCGCTGACAAAGCGAAAACAGGAGCTGCCGGGTGACTGGCCGGGATGGCCCAATGCCCGCAAGACTGTCGTCTATATCCAACTGCTCTGCAAAGAGCGAGGAATCGAAGTGGGGGACATCGACGGTTACTGGGGGCCACAGACCGACTTCGCCTTCGACACCCTGGTCCATATCCTGGAAACCGGCCAGGCGCCCCGGCCCTGGCGGGACGAAACTCCACTCGACATCAATCCCAATGGCTGGCCGTCACAGAACGAAGCAGAACTGAACAAGCTCTATGGCAAGGTCGGGACCAACCAGGTATCGCTCGCCCTGCCCTACCCTCACCGACTGGCCTGGGATCTCAAAACCACGATAAATTCTTACCAATGCAACGCCAAGGTCCATGACAGCGCCAAGCGGGTCCTGCAGCGAGTCTTCGATCACTATGGCATGGAAAGGATCAAGGAGCTTCGCCTCGACCGCTGGGGTGGCTGCCTCAACGTGCGCAAAATGCGCGGCGGCACCCAGTGGTCGATGCATTCCTGGGGGATAGCGATGGATTATGATCCGGAAAACAATCAACTGAAATGGGGTCGCGACAAGGCCGTCTTCTCCAAACCCGATTACGACGACTGGTGGCGCTTTTGGGAAGAAGAAGGCTGGAGCAGCCTCGGGCGCATAAAAAACTACGACTGGATGCATGTACAGGCGACAAAATTGTGAGGGGCCGAGAGCAAACCATCAAACCCAAACCCCGATAAACAGGCAAAACACCTAAGGAGGACAGCATGCCAAGCGAAGCGAGTACCACTCGAAACTGGACCATCATGGTTTATCTGGCCGGCGACAATAACCTGGACAGCGCCGGAGTTGTTGATCTGAACGAGATGAAAACAGTCGGCAGCAGTGACCGGATCACCGTTCTGGCCCAGTTCGACCGGGCCGGTGATAAGGGAGCCACCACGCGCTACTGCCTCAGAAAAGGTACTCCGGTCGCAAAAGATGCCGTGCAGACGCTGGGGGAGACCAACATGGGCGACCCGAACGTGTTGAAAGAGTTCGTCACCTGGGGTGTCACTAACTATCCGGCCAACCATTACCTGCTGGTGCTCTGGAACCATGGCGCCGGCTGGGATGACGCCAACCTGTATCAGGGCAACGTTTTCAGCGGCGCCACGCCGCCGGTCAACCGCAAGAGCCAACCGGTCGTCACCCGCGGGACCACCGCGGCAGTCAAGCCAATCGCCTTTGCCCAGGCCCGGGCCGGCCTCTCCCGCACCCGCCGGGCACTGTTCAGCTCCACCGTGGGAAACGCCATAAAACAGCGGGCCATCGCCTTCGATGATCAGGCCCAGGATTTTCTGGACAACATCGAATTGAAAAAAGTTATGACCAGCATCAAAAGAAAGCTCAAACGAAAAATCGACATCCTCGGAATGGACGCCTGCCTGATGAGCATGCTGGAGGTATCCTATCAGATGCGCGATGTGGCCGAGTTCAGCGTCGGCTCCGAAGAAACCGAACCGGGTGAAGGCTGGCCTTACAACCGCATATTGGCTGCTTTGACTGCCAAACCGGACATGACCCCGGAGGAACTGTCGAAGACCATTGTCAGCCAATATCTGGCTTCCTACAAGGCCAGCGACTGTGTCACCCAGTCAGCCGTGAAGCTCTCGGATCTCAAACCCCTGGCCTCCGCCGTGAACGGACTGGCCAAGGCTCTCAAGAAAGTCCTGACCAACAGCGCCTCCCGTACCGCCCTGATCAACGCCCGTGCTCAAGTTCAGGAGTACAGCCGCCCCTATGACGATTACTGCGACCTGCTCGACCTGTGCTCCCTGCTGGAGGCCAATCTGGCGACCCCGGAGGCACTCAGCGCCTGCGCCGCGGTCAAACAGGCCGCCGCTGCCGCCATCGTCGCCAGCGGGTACAAGGGTTCGGCGGTCAACAACTCCAGGGGAATTTCAATCTACTTCCCCAAACGCAAGCTATCGCCGCTCTACAAAACGCTGGATTTCACCAAGCAGAGCCTGTGGGATGAGTTTCTGGTGGCGTATCTGGCGGTGTTGGGAAGGTAAAAAAGGAACTGGGAAAACACCTCACGGAGGAAACCAACCATGGCCCCGAAACTAAAAATCCCCGGAACAGCCAGCGACAACAACACCAAGACCGATGAACTTGTGAAAGAAAACATTGCCGACCTTCCTTTCAAAATCACGGTCCAGGAAGTGATCGATGTAACATCGTCGGCCCGGGCAGCTGGAAGCTCCGTGACTGTGGAGCTGACGCAACCACTGCCGATAGGGCAGCAACGCCAGGCCGGCCAGGTCTGCGAAGTCGAGCTGGACGGAGGAATCACCCTCTGGCTGCGACCGAACTCCCTCTATCGCGATTTCGGCGCGAAGCGGGCACGGGGTGCGGCTCCGGCTGGCGAAGAGGATGTCTGGGAGATAGCCCCGGCCCTCTCCCGCCGTTGCGAGGCGGCACGAGGCGGAACTACTGAGCAAAAGATCCGGCGAGTAACAGTCTACAAGTGGGATCGTGCGGCCGAAACGCCACCGTCACCAGTTGTTGGAGGCAAGCGGGGGGCCAAAGAAGTAGTGAGCACGGTAGGCGGCTTTGTAAGCAATGCGGCGGCCGACCTGGTCGCGGACAAGATCGCCGGTTCCGTGGGGCGCGCGGTGGAGCTGCACCAGCTCAAGGGAAGCAAGGAAAACAAGCCGGGCCTCTACCGGGTGGATCTTGAAGGTGATTTCAAAATGACCTTCACCAAAGAATTAAAAACCGAGGGTCCAATCCTGCTCTTCCTGCACGGCACCATGTCCAGCTTCGAGGGGAGCTTCAAGGGGCTCTGGGACGCGAAAAACAGTGCCGGCAGCGATGCCCGCGGCCAGTTTGCCCGCCGTTACGGCCAGGCCTACGCCTGGGAGCATTACACCCTGACCGAGAGCCCGATCAAGAATGCCTTGGACCTGGTCGATAAAATGCCGGACGGAGTGCGGCTGCACCTGGTGAGCCACTCGCGGGGCGGGCTGGTGGGGGACCTGCTCTGTCTAGGACAACAGGTTCAGGGGACCGAACCGCTGTCGCCAGCCCGCATCGGGGAAATCTTCGAGCTGGCGGCCGGGTTGGGCAAGCCGGGCAAACAGGACCAAGCAATAAAGGAACAGGCGGCGCAGCTGCGCAAGTTGATTGAGACACTGGAAAAGAAGAAGGTCACCGTGGACCGCTTCGTGCGGGTTGCCAGCCCGTCCCGCGGGACGACCCTGGCTTCCGGGAAACTTGACCGCTGGCTGTCGGTGGTGAAACTACTGAACGACCTGGTCCTGCCCTATAACTTCCCGCTGCAGCTGCTGATCGCCCTGATCGCCGAACATGACGACCCCAGCCAGCTACCGGGGCTGGAGGCGATGATGCCCGGCTCGCCGCTGGTGCGAATTCTCAATTACCCGGCGCTGCAGGTCAAGTCCGACCTATCGGTCATCTCCGGCGATACGGAAGGAAAAGGCATCTTCGGCCGGCTCAAGGAGCTGATGCTGGACCGGTTTTTTGAGGACGAGTGCGATATCGTGGTCAACACCGGTGCCATGTTCGGCGGGCTGAAGCGGGCGGATGGCGGCCGCTTTTATCTGAACAGCGGAAACGATGTTAATCATTTCAGCTATTTCAACAATGAAGTGACGGTGCGGATGCTGGCTGCGGGCCTGCTGCGAAGCGATGGTACGGATGCCGGTTTCAGCCCCATAACTCTGGCCCCGGAGAAGGAACCGGCACGGGCTATCCTGAGCCGTGCTCCACAGGGCCACCTGCCGGTGGTCTTCGTGCTTCCCGGCATCATGGGAAGTACCCTGGAGGTGGGCAGCGAAAGAATCTGGCTCGGCAAGCTCAATCTGATGCTGGGTAAGTTCGGGAAACTGGAGATTAACCGGGATGTGACACCCAAGGAACCCTTCGAGGAATATTACGGCGAACTTATAGACCGGCTGCGGGAAACACACGAGGTAGTCCCCTTCCCCTATGACTGGCGCCGCTCGATCCTGAAAGCGGGAGAGGCCCTAGCGAAGCAGGTCAACGCCAAGCTGGACGAGATCCAACAACGACGAACAAACCAACCGGTGCAGATCCTGGCCCATTCAATGGGAGGCCTGGTGGCGCGGGCCATGATCGCCCGGAAGCCCGAGGTATGGCAACGCATGACAGCCCACGTCGATGCACGGCTGGTCATGCTAGGCACCCCCAACGGCGGCTCTTATGAAATCGTCCGGCTGCTGTCCGGTTATACCACGACACTCCAGCAACTGGCGCTGCTGGACTTCACCCGCAACTGGGCCGAGCTGCTGGAACTTATCGTCCGCTTCCCCGGAGTGCTGGAGCTGCTACCCATCGACAACGATTTTCAGTTTTTCAACATGGATATCTGGCAGGAGTTTCAGAAAAATGACGACGACATGCAGCTGATGAAGTCACCCCTGCCGAATCTTAACGAACTGCAACAGGCGCGGCGCACCTGGGAGACGATCCTGGCGACGCCTCTAGACCCCGTTCGCACCCTCTATGTCGCCGGCCAGGCCAGAGAGACTCCCATCGCCTGGTGCCTGGAAACGGAACAGGACCCGGAACACATTCAGCCGGACCGTCATGTGATCGTCTTCGAAGCCACCGCCCGCGGAGACGGCAAGGTGCCCTGGGATACCGGTATTCCGCAGAACGTCAGGACCTGGTATCTGCCGGATGTGGAACATGGCGACCTGCCAGCCCACGAGGCAGCATTCCCGGCCTATCTGGAACTTCTGCAGAACGGAACCACGACCCGCCTTGCCACTTCGCCACCTGCCGGAGTCAGGGCTGCGGCACTGGAGCAGCGGACGATTATGGCCCGTGAAACACCTCCGACCCTTCCTGACGAGCGGGAACTGGCCGGCAGCATTCTGGGAGCCGGCAGCAGCAGAAAGAGAAAGAAAACTAAGGTTCGTCTGCCGAAGATTACAGTTTCAATCACCCATGGTGACCTGGGCTACGCACGACATCCGGTCATCGTCGGCCACTACGCAGGCGATCCCATTGTTGGCGCCGAGGACTACCTGGACATGGCCCTCGATGGACGACTGCGGGAGCGGCACCGACTGTGGCTCTATCCAGGCTATATTGGGACTTGCGAAGTGGTGCTTAACCCCGACCGTTATGGCAAACCGGCCGGAGCCATTGTAATCGGACTGGGACAGGTCGGCGAACTGTCTCCAGGCGGCCTGCAGGCGGCCATCACCCTGGCGTCTTTGCAGTACGCGATCCATGTAGCTGAATGTCAGGATGAAAGGTTCGATACCCTTTCCGGGGTACCTCGTTCCGCGAAGATCACTTGCCTACTAATCGGCACAGGCTTTAGCAATCTGACTATTCACGACTCCCTCGTGGCAATCTTGAGAGGGATAAAAGACGCTTATCGGATCCTCGAAATCCAAAAGCTGAGCAACAAGGTCCTTATCAATGCGGTAGATTTTATGGAGCTATTACAGGATAAGGCAATCCTCGCGACGATCGAGTTGAAGCGAATTCTCCTGGATGGAGAACTATCTGATTTCTTCTACTGGCATGAGGGTAGCATGAAAACCGGTCAAGGTGGGCAACGAAGGATCCAGTTCGAAGAGGCCCCCTACTGGTGGCACAGACTGGAGATCATCCATGACAAGAAGAAAGACGAACTCCGCTTCATTGCTCTCACCGACCGGGCCCGGGCCGAAGAAAGCCTGGTGACCGGTCAGTTAAGACTGGCAGAAGACTTGATCCGGCAATCCATTGCCGATACCCGCCGCGACCCTAAAGTCACACACGCCCTATTCGAAATGCTATACCCCAACCGACTTAAGGAGTTGACTCGCAATCAGTATAGCAGGGTGCTGGTGGTGGACGAGGTGTCTGGTAGCTATCCATGGGAGCTGTTGGAGGACCGTTGGAGCAACCACGAACAACCAGTGGCCGTCACCTCCGGTTTGTTGCGCCAGTTCAAGACCGCGGTCTTCCGCGAGCGGCCGTCCACCACCTTGGAGAACAAGGTATACGTGGTGGGCGACCCGCTCGTAACAGGAGATACCGCCAGTATGTTCCCAAGCCTGGAAGGTGCCCGCAAAGAGTGCATGGCCGTAGCCGACTTCCTGCAGCAAAACGGCTTCACTGTCACCCGCCAGATCCGTTCTGATGCACGGGCGATCCTGGCGGGACTCCATGCCGACGGCTACCGGCTTTTGCACCTTGCCGGCCATGGAGTGCATGAGGAAGAACTTCCTATCAATATACCTGCCCCCTGCGAGTGCTGCGAACAGACTCCCCCACCGCAAACCAAGAAGGTCTCAGGGATGGTCATCGGCGACAAGGTTTTCTTGACGTCGGGGGACGTGGAGCAGATGCGCTGGGTGCCGGAACTGGTCTTCATTAACTGCTGCCACCTGGGAAGCGTGGCCACTGGTAATGCGACAGATGGCACCAAGTTCGTCAACCGTCTCGCCGCCAACATTGCGGCTCAATTCATCCGAATGGGAGTAAAAGCCGTCGTAGCCGCCGGCTGGGCCGTGGACGACTCCGCTGCCGAAACATTTGCCATCAGCTTTTACCGTCACCTTTTGGCCGGCGACAATTTTGGCGAGGCAGTGCGCGCCGCCCGCGAAGAAACTTACTTACAGCATAACAACACCAATACTTGGGGTGCCTACCAATGTTACGGCGATCCAGAATTTTGTCTAATTTCCGACGATCAGGGCAAAAAGAGTGAACCGAACTCGCCAATGCAGGTAGTAGCAGATCTGGAGAATCTGGCGAGTCGTGCCCGGCTTGGCGTCTACTTCTACAACAAAGAGAAGGAGAAGGTGGAAGCGATCGTGCAATCGGTTAAGGACAAGGACGAGAGCTGGCTCGGACGACCAGAAGTAGCGGCAGCCCTTGGGATAACCTTTGGTGAACTCGACCTATTCGAAAAGGCGATAGAGCACCTGAACAAGGCCATTGCTAGTGATAAAGCCGAGTATCCGATGCGTATCGTGGAGCAGCGGGCCAACTTCAAAAGCCGTTGGGCGGTGGAGTTGCTGCGCGGCGGGATCGTAACAACCGGAACACCATCCCCAGAGCAGCTAATTCAGGAGGCAATCGATGATCTAGGCAGACTTTTAAAGTTCAATGAGACCTCAGAACGCCTGAGCCTGATGGGAAGCGCCCACAAACGACGGGCCTGGATTGCACAAGGGACTCAACGGAAAGATGCCTTATCGAAGATGGCTGAGTATTACCGGAAAGCGCACGAAAAGAAGTTCGACGAGAAGCGCAACAAGCTGGAAACCTATCCGCTCCTCAACTGGCTGGCCGCCGAAGTCCTGCTGGGCTGGTACGGAGAGAAAGCGGATGTTACTCCGGCCAAGATCGGAGAGTGGTGTGAAAAGGCGCGGGGCTTTGCGGAGGAACAGGACCGGCAGAACCCGAGCTTCTGGAACAGCGTCGTCAAACCTGAATGCGATCTGCTTCAGGCGCTTGCAGGCAGCACCCTTGATGAACAGAAGCAGGCGGTCGTGGATGCATATCGACATGCCAAAACACGCGGGGCAAGCCCGCGTGAGTTCCGTTCAGTGATCGATCACCTGGAGTTCCTGGCGGATATGGCTGCAGACGGCAGTAAACGGAAAGAGGTCAAGCAGCAGGCCGCGGCGTTGAGGGAAATCGTGGAGCAGCTGGCGCCGCTGGGGGAATGAATCTCTTGATAGCGGCGGGAGGCCCACGTAACCCCGTGAGTTGGCGCCGCCAGCAGAATATCAACAGGCTAATCGGTGATTACGATATCTGTGTCGGGGTCATGTGGCGGCACTTTGGCACTCCTACCGGCCTTGCGGGAACGGGGACCGAAAAGGCTAATATGAAGGCAGGTTTCCCCCACGGAGTGACGTATGCATGTTTTTTTAAGTCACATATCAGAAGAGGCGTCTGAAGCACGGGCACTTAAGAAAGCACTTGAGAGCGCGCTGCCTGATTTGGATGTCTTTGTCAGCGCGACTGATATCCATTTGGGTGATGCGTGGCTCAAGGAAATCGACGAAGCCATCTGTTGCGCAAAGGCGGTGCTGACCTTGTGCAGTCCGGGTTCTATTCGCCGGCCCTGGCTAAATTTTGAAAGCGGCAGTTGCTGGGCAAAACATCTGCCGGTGATACCGGTGTGCCATCATGGATTACGGAAGGATCGACTACCCGACCCACTGAACATCTTCCAGGCCCTGGAACTGGACACACCCGATTCATGCAGGCTGCTTGTGGAACAGCTCGCCCTGAAGCTTGGACTTCAACCCGCAATCAGTTTCGATCCAAAGCAGATGTTTCATGACCTTCAAAGCGAGCGTCCAACCAGGTCTGAGGCGATAGGGATCGTTCTTAGTCACCAGCAGAACCAGTGGGACGGGGGAGGCCAGTCACTGTTCTCTCTTGCAAACTCGCTTCCCGCAGGGCTGGAAGGTGACTGGAGCTTTCAGACTCTCGCGGACGAAAGGCCTTTTCTGTCAACGGATCTTCACAAGCTTTCGGGCTTAATCTTTTCCAGTCCCTGGCGCGCCAAACTTGAGCCGGAAACAATTTCGGCGACGGTAGAATGGGTACGGAGGGGTGGCCGCCTGCTGCTGCTTGGCTTCGAGCTTGGTGATCGCCACCACGACGCCAATTTGGCGGAACTCAGCCATCACTTTGGAATCGACCCTGATGCCAACATCGTTGGCCCGCCAGGATTTGGAGACAGGAAGCCGTACGACATTCCCGTCGATTTCGACATTGCGAAAGGCGTTCCTCATCCATTTACAGAAGGACTGACGACTATCCGGCTTGCAAATGTGCAAACGGTTCGCGTTGCGCCTGGAGGAGTGGAGTGGCTGCGCGTCGGCGACAATGTAGTCTATCGGCCTCGCCGGGAAAGTGTCCTCTATCGTAATGGCACCATGACGACGCCGGGCGGAACCGCCTTTGAAACAAACAGTCAGGCTGGCTGGCTCGCGGCGGCAGTTGAAGCACCGAAGGGCCTCTGCGGGTCTGGTGAGGTGCAGATGATTGGCTCATGGGACCTGCTTGGGCGCCACCAGGCATTCGGAGGTGATAATGTAAAGCTCATTGCTCGACTTTTGGAGTGGTTGTCCGGTAGAAAGGGCTAAGATGAGTCTGAAATCTGATAAGGAGACACTGTCATGGAAGGGATATTCATCAGCTACCGCCGTGAAGAAAGCGCCGGACACGCCGGTCGGATCTACGACCGCTTGCGGGAACGCTTCGGCAGGGAGCGGGTCTTCATGGATGTCTCCGCCATCGAGCCGGGAGTTGATTTCGTAGAGACCATCGACCTGGCCGTGGGTTCCTGCGCGGTGCTTCTGGTTATTATCGGCCGGAAGTGGCTTGACTGCAGCGACGCGGCCGGCCGGCGGCGACTGGACGACACTGCGGACTTCATCCGCCTTGAAGTCGGCACGGCCCTGAAGCGAAACATCCGGGTGATTCCTGTGCTGGTCCAGGATGCGGACATGCCAGGAGAGGCGGACCTCCCCGAGGATCTGAAGCTGCTGGCCCGCCGCCATGCCATCGAGATCAACGATACCCACTGGGACACGGACCTGGCGCAACTGGTCGAGACCCTGGGGCGGATTCTAGGAACGGCAGGAACGGTCCCCACGGGCGGCACCAACACAAACCCGTTGTCCGGTGTGCAAAAAAACCGGCTTACCTGGCTGATCAGCTCCGTCACCGCACTGCTGCTGGCGCTGACGGGACTGCTGACCGGCGTCGAGTCGTTCCGAAACAGCTTTGTCAGGCTGTTCAAGGGATCGCCACAGGTCACAACCACCACCGGCTCCACTTTTACCGGAAGCAGCACCCACCCGACCGACCGGGAACCAAAGATAGCGGCAACGGATTCTGCGCCAGCGAACGGCACACAACAGGAACCTGCCCCACCCAGACTTGTCACCGTGCCGAACGTGGTGCGGCAACCGCTGGAACGCGCAGTGAAGTTGCTGACCGAGGCAGGACTGCGACCGGGGGCCGAGACTCTTCGAGCGACTGACAAGACTCCCCCCGGGATGGTCCTCAACCAGAAACTCAAAGCAGGCACCACGGCCAGACGCGGTACGGCGGTGGACCTGCTGGTATCCGCGCCACCGGCTGCCGGCGACACGTCAGGTGATATGCCAGCGGCTCAAAAAGTGCTCGCCAGGGGGAACCTGGAGGTTCACCAGACCTATCTGTTCGACCTGGATTCGGGCCAAATTGTCCGTAACGGAGATGCGGATTTCTGGTTCGAGGCGGTGACGGAGACGGAGCGCTACCTGACGCCGAGGAACGGGGCGGCCATCGGCCTGACACGGGAGAAAACCACCTACGAGAGCTGCTCCCAGGTAAAGATGACGGAACGGCGCATCCCCATCCAGAGAATAGCGGAGAGCTACTACGCCTGCGTCCGGACCAGCCGCGGCAACCTGGGCTCCTTCAAGCTCCGGGAGCCGGTCGGCCCCAGTCCCGGCGTAATGAAAATAAGTTACATCACCTGGGAACGCGCCCGATAGCGGCGCGCGGCCTTATTTGCAAGGCGCACATCGCCGGAAAAAAATGAGAGGTCATGCAGATGGCCAAGCTGTTCATCAGCTATTCACGCAAGAATAAAGAGCAGGTTTATCCGTTTGCCGAAGCCCTGGCCAAAGCGGGGGTCGATATATGGATCGACCGCGAGGAGATCGATCCGCTCGATGCTTTCCCGGCCCGTATCCGTGATGGCCTGGCCCGCTCCCACGCGCTGCTTGCCTGGTATTCCCCTGAATACGCCCAATCAAGCTACTGCCAGAAAGAGTTGACCGCCGCCTGGATCTGCACACAGCGGCTGACCCGCGACGTTCTGTCGCGTATCCTGATCCTCAACCCCCTGGAGAACGTGGCCCATATTGCCCTGGGCGACGTGGAGCGGCAGAACTATCTGACCGCGCCAAAGGACGAGACTAGCCTGGACGCCTGCATTCGGCTGCTGGGCGAGAAGCTGGCCGGGCTGGACGATGATTTTGCCGCACTGCGCCAGTTCAAGCTGCCGGCATGGCGCCCTTCCGCACAACCGGGCTCGACACGCTTCGTTGGCCGACTGCGCGAATTGTGGCGCATCCACACCGCCCTTAACCCGGTCGGGATTTCCGACTGCGAGAACCCCGCTGTCGTGGCGCAGCTCACCGGATTGGGCGGCGTGGGCAAGAGCCTGCTGGCAATCGAGTATGCCAGGCGTTTCAGCGCGGCTTACCCCGGCGGTATCTACTGGTTGCGCGCCTACGGCTTCGATCCCCATAAACCGATGGATCCCGAAAGGCGCGAAGGAGTAAGGAAACAACAGATCGAAGGGCTGGCGATCAATCTGGACATTGACATCACCGGACTTGATTTCCGGGTTATCTACCATCTACTCGTGCAGAAACTTGCTGACTTAGAGCCGTATCTCTGGATTGTTGACGACTTACCTCCTGGCCTGGACCAGGAGCAGGGCCTGCCGGGATGGTTTGCGCCCGGCGCCAACGGTCGCACCCTGGTCACCACCCGCTGCAAGGAGTACGATGGGATCGGCGTTACGGTTGAGATCGATGTGCTGGAGCAGGAACCGGCCTTTGAACTGCTTACACAGGAACGCAAGCCCCGGTCCGATCTGGAACGGCACGACGCCCTAGGCCTTGCCGAGGATCTCGGACGCCACGCCCTGGCGCTGGATGTGACCGGACACTTCCTGCTCAAATCCAGGAGTTTCGCGGCGATGCGGGCCGATCTGGCACAGACGCAAACCGATCCGCTGGGTGCTCTGATCGCCGGACTGGCGGGACAGCTTCCCGGAGGTCATGAGAAGAGCATCGTAGTCACCCTTGTACAGAGCGTGCGACTGCTCGGAGAGGAAGGATTGAATCTTCTGCGTCTTGCCGGAGAGCTGCACGGCGGCGCCCCCATTTCGTTCAGGCTGGCCAAGGCGGCCCTGGGTCGGGCCTTGCTGCTGGACGAAGCCGGCTCAGAGGCCTGTTTTGCCAAGGCGATCAACCAGCTTGAAACCCACTCACTGGCCACCGTCTCGCTGGGGGAGGCGACCGGCGACACGCTCTCAGTTCACGCCCTGGTACGCTACACCATGATTCACGGCGATCCGGCTGAAAATGATGCAATTGCGCTGCGCAGAACTGTGCGAGCTGCTGCGGTCACAGCGCTTGTCAGCCTGTTGGAGGATGTGACCGACATCCGAAAACACGCCGGGCTGGAATTCGAACTCCCCCATGCACGGCATTTGACACCGGAACCCCACTCTGCCGAAGAGGCCGTGCTTGCAGCCAGGATAGCCCGTTTCGAAGGTGAGCGCGGCAACTACCGCGAGGCTCTGCGGCTTTTTCATAAACTTCAGCCCAATCAGGAGCTGCTGCTCGGCCCAAACCATCCGGACACCCTCGCCACCCGCTACAACATAGCCTCATACACCGGAAAGTCAGGCGACTATCGCAAGGCTCTGCAGATCTCCATGGAACTGCTGCCAGAGCTGACAAGAGTGTTCGGCGCGGAACACACTTACACGTTAAAAACCCGCAACGACATCGCCACCTGGACCGGGGAGACATTCAAAGTAAACGATGCTCTGAAGCTCTTTCAAGAGCTTTTGCATGACCAGACACAGATTCTTGGCACGGACCATCCCGACATTCTCATAACTCGCAGCAACATCGCCCACTGGACCGGTGAAACAGGGAACGTAAGCGAGGCGCTGAAGCTCTTACAAAAACTCTTGCCTGATCGGACGCGGATTCTTGGCGCGGACCATCCCGACATTCTCAAGACCCGCAGCAACATTGCACTATGGACCGGTAAGAGCGGCAATCCGCACAAAGCGTTGAAGCTCTTTAAAAAACTCTTACCCGATCGTGTGAGGGTATTCGGCGCGGAACACCCCTACACTCTCAAAACCCGCAGCAATATCGCCGACTGGACCAGAGAATGCGGCTATCCGCGCGAAGCGACCCGGCTCTTTCAAGAGCTTTTACCCGTTCAGGAGCGTGTGCTCGGCGCGGATCATCCAGATACGCTCATAACCCGTAAGTGTATTGCCTTCAGCACTGAACTAAGCGGCGACACGCCCGAAGCTCTGCGACTCTTTCGCAAGCTCTTGCCCGACCTGGAGCGGGTGCTCGGCGCGAACCATCCGGGTACGATCAACACCAGGAAGCGGATTCAGTCTCTCGAAAGCAAAGAATGATAATCTTTGTCTTTGTGCCAGCACCGGGAAAGCACCGTGCCCAAAATAGCCAGCAGGCAAACAAACTGATTCGTTCAGTCTCTTAAAGATGACGCCCGGCAGCACTCTCTACAACGAGTGCTATTATAAGCTAAGGCGGATAAAGGAAAGTAGTTCACCCTTCCAGCACTTCCACGATTCCATCGGCCTCGACAAGCTCCAGCCTCCGTAGCGGCCTATCGGCTGGACCCTGCAGAACCTTTCCCTGACGGTCGAAACGGCTGCCGTGGCAGGGGCAGGAAAGCCCGTCGGATGTTACCGTGACGGTACACCCCAGATGGGTGCAGACAAGGTCCAGAGCATATATCGTCTCAGCTTCGCGCAGCAAAACCACCCGCGCTTCGCGGTAGACCAGCGCTCCCCGGGGCGGAATTTCGCTCCGGGCCACCCGCACCGCCACCTTGCGGCGTTTCACAGTGCGCGGCGTCAGATAACGCCAGAGCAGGCCGGCAGATCCGAGCAAAAGAGCTAGGGTCGTGATGAAGCTTCGACGCGATTGAGGAACGTTTTCCATTTTTCGATGTACGCCTTTGTATAGGCCGGGCTTTTGCTGCTCATGCGCAGGTAGCGTCCGGCCGCGATGAAATCGCCGTTGACCGCGCGCTGACCCTGCTGGAGCCAAAAGGACTCCAGCCCCAGTCCGTCACGGCCGAGTTGATGGATGCGCTGCGTTTCCGGCTCCAGCAGGAAGCGGGCCGGGTTGTCGTGACACCCCTCGCAGGTCACGCTGCCGCGCTGGATCGTATGCGGAAACCAGGCCCGCCATTCGGCGGCCAGCAGAGTATTCTCCGGCCCGCCGTTTCTGGCCGACTGGATATCGGTATAGTAGGCGATGAACATCGGGCGGATCGGGCTGATCCGGCCGGCGGCATTCACCCCCAGCGGCGGAGCGTCCTGCCTCTTCAGGTAGGCGCTGCGCAGATACTCCGGATTTTCCAGCGCTTTCAGATCAAAATCCTCTTTCAGGGCCGAATCACGAAAACGGAGGAAGAAGGTGCCGTACTCCTGGGGCGCCCAGGACGAATGGCAGGCATAGCACTCCAGTCGCTCCATGTGGGCCGGAATGCGGTGTTCGACAACCTTCGGGTCCGGCTTGTGGCAGTCGCGGCACCCCTTGGACGACTTTTTCCCCTGCGCCAGGCTGTTCATCGAGTGGCAGGCGCCGCAGGTGAGTCCGGCCCGGTAATGCACGTCCGGCAACATCTTCAGGAAGGTCTCGCCATTGACAGCGATGCCGCGCTGGTAACGCATATTGTCCTCGCGCGGCGCCCGTCCCGAGTAATCCCAACCGGTATAGTAGCCGCGATGGCAGCTCTGGCAATCGGCGACCTTCGGCTTTGCCAGCGCATGCCCGGAACCGTGGCAATCGAGACAGTCCTGTACATGGCAGGAATTGCAATTCTTCTCCCAGAAACCGGAATCCACCTTGGCGTAACTGCGCTCGACGAAACGACGCTCTCCGTCACGCCTGGACATGGCATGGTCAAAGATGCGCTCGTGCCCGACATGGCAGCCACGACAGCCAACGGCGCGGTTCCTGGCAGAAGCCGGGCTTGCCTCGCTCTTGCCTTCACTAATGTGACAGGAGAGGCAGGGCAGCGCGGCATGAATACCACCAAGCGACAACCTGTGGCAGACCGTGCAGTTCTCGGCGGCCAGACCGTCGCTTGAAAGCAGGCTAGCGGCCAGAAAGGCTGCGGCGATGTAAAGCATCATCAAGCGCACGATGATCCAGTCCTTTCCGGTAGATGGGATCCCTGGCCAGGCCATGGCAAGGCAGGCACAGGTTGACCGCCAGCGCCCGTTTCACTTCGGCTCCGTTCAGCGGCCGGGCCTTTTCCCTGGTAATAGCTGAAAAGGCCTTGACCTTGCCCTTGTTCATTGTCAGAAAACCGTCCAGGGGTTTGCTGTCGGAACGCTCGCACAACAGGGTGCCCCTGATGTTGTTGCCATCGACCACATGCTGGCCAAACCCCAGGAAGGCCGGATTGCCATGGCATTCGGCACAGCCGATCGCCTTTTTGCCGGTGTTGTGCGAGTAGAACGGCGCAAAGCGCAGCTGCTGCTTTCCCTTGAATTTAGCGATGTATTCTGTCTTGGAGAGAGTTCCGTCCTCCTCGGCCACCGTGACAAAGGTCTGGCAACCGGGCGTCACCGGCGAAATACGGCCGCGCTGGTTGAGCGCCAACGGGAAAGGGTACAGCATGCGATAGTCTTCGGTCTCGCTGAAAGCGCCCGCTGTTTCTTCATCCTTGATAAAATCCATCCCCGGTTGGCCCTTGTCGTAGCGGGTGTGACAGCCATAACACTGCACCGAGGTTCGTGAATGGCAGGCATGGCATTCCAGGCGGCCATGCCCGACAATCGTGTGTTCCGGTGTTCCGGTAATGACCTTGCTGCGATGCAGCTTGCCGCTGCGCTTGCCCTGCAGCCAGATGGCGCCGTCCCTGTAAAATACGTTGGAATAGCTGCGCCCCCGGGCGGTCTGGATCATGCGCATCCCGGATTTGGCAGGAATTTTATACGATTTTGACTCCCGCAGCACCTCGTCGTTCTCGCGGGTTATCTCCCGGTAGTGCGGCGGTTCGGTGGCGCTGCCGTGGCAATCCTCGCAGGTGACTTCCGTCTGCAGGTACATGTTGCGGTAGGCAAAACCGTCTCCCATTACGTCCCGCGAGGTGTGGCAGTCGATGCACTCCATCCCGGCCGCGAAGTGGATATCCGCTGTGATGCTGGTCAGATTGCGGGCGCCGCTGGTCATGAACGGCCCGCCCTCGCCCCCCCTGGTCGGGACCAGGCTGTTATTGCCATCGTACAGCCCCTGGTACGAAAAGGCGATCCGGCCGCTGCGGTTATGGCAACGGGTGCAGACCATGGTATCGGGCAGCGCGTCCATCTTGTGGCTGGCGGAGTGGCCGGCCCTCCCCCGCATGCTTTTATCGCCACCCTGATAGGTTGCGGTGTCGTTCCAGGGGAAATGACAGGCGGCGCAGCCGGATGCATGGGCAGCGCCATAGGAGACGGCATTGCTGATCCCGATATGGCAGCGTGAGCAGAACTTGCGGTACAGCTCTCCGGAGAGATTGTCCAGATCCTCCACCGGCTGCAGTTCCAGCGAATTGCCTGAGGAATCGAAGGTTTTGCCGCCACGGACGGAATAATCGCGGCCGTCCTCCCCCTCCCAGGTCAGCTGGACATTGCGGATCATGCCGGCATTGGTCTGCATGATCGTGGTCTTGACCCGCTCCAGCTGGTAACGATGGCAGCCGCCACAGCTCTCTTCCCATGTTTCCGGCGACGACGGGTTTTCGCTACCACGCATTGTAGCGTGACTCCTGGTCTTGTCGTCCGTTCCGGGATCACCGCCGTGGCAGGAAACACAGTCGCCATGCGTAGCCGAAACATGCTCGATTCCGCCGTGGCAGGCAACACAGCTGGAGCTGTCTTTATCCGCGGCGCAACCGTTAAGGAAGCTCAACAGGAGCATGAAAAAGAAGAGGGCTGCCAATCGGCAACCCTGATCATATACCGGAAATTCTGGATTGATACGCATTGTCGGCTATTTTACGGTCATTGTAGTCACAGCCGGAACCGGTCAACAATCTGTTGCAACTCCTGGGCAAGACCGGACAGGCGGGCCGCCGCATCCGCGGTAATCTGCGAGCTGGAAGCGGTTTGCTGTACAACCCCGGTGATGCGCTGCATGTTTCCGCTGATCTCGTTGGTGGTGGCGGTCTGTTCCTCGGCTGCGGTAGCAATCTGGTTGATCTGGCCGGTAACCTCGTTGACCTGTTCCAGAATCTCGCTGAGCGCGTGTCCGGAACGGGCCGCGTCGGAAGTGCCCTTCTCGACCTCGCTGACGCCCTCTTCCATAGCTGAAACAGCATTGCGGGTTTCGCCCTGGATCGACTTGATCATATCCCCGATCTCACGAGTCGCCCGGGTAGTTCGCTCGGCCAGTGCCCGCACCTCGTCGGCAACGACCGCGAAGCCCCGCCCCTGTTCACCGGCCCGGGCAGCCTCGATGGCGGCGTTCAGCGCCAGCAGGTTGGTCTGGTCGGCAATATCCTCGATTGTGCCGATAATCGCACCGATCTGCTCCGATTTGACACCCAGTTTTTCCACGGTACGGGCTGAATCCTGGACCTTGGCGGCGATCCTCGCCATCCCCTCCACGGTCAGCTGGATGATGGCGGCGCCGCTGGTGGCGGCATTGCAGGCCTGGTTGGCGCTTTCAACCGCCAGCGAACAGTTGGAAGCGATGTTGTTGGAAGTGGCCGCCATTTCCTCACTGGCCGTTGCCACCGTAACCGCCTCCGCTGCCATATGGTCCGAACCGGATGCAATCTGCTCGGCATTGGCGCGCAGTTCCACGGCAGCTCCGGAGACGCTGTGAGAACTGGCGCGAACGCGCTCCACAAGATCGTGCAGGGTATCGGCAACCTGGTTGAAACAGTTGCTGATCTCGCCCAGCTCATCACGACTGGTTACCGTCGAGCGTTTGCTCAGATCGCCATCCGCAAGATAGGCGGCGGTCTGTTTCAGCATTGCCACTGATCTGCTGATGGAACGGGCAATCATGAGACCGATCGAGCCACCGATCAGCACTGCAAAGATAATTGCCGCCAGGATCAGGTTGCGAAACAGGGCCGACCTGGAGGCACTCTTTTCATGCGCGGCCTTAGCAATGGCAACCTCATGGTTTATCAGCGCATCCATTGCCTTGTTTGCTTTTACGATGATTGGGTTGATCGCGTCGAAAGTGATGCGGTAGGTCTGGTGAAAATCATCTGCCAGGACGGCTTTCATGGCCGGCTCCAGCCCATCCTTCTCGTATTTGTCACGCTCTTTCTGGAAGGTTTCGGCCAGATCACGCCCTTCCTTGTCGGTAATGGAAGCGGCGTACTCTTTCCAGACCTGGTTGATTTCTTCGATATATTTCTTTGCCAGATCGGTATGGGCGCTGGTGGGATGCTCATGCATCGCGCTGAATTCATTTTTGGGATCGTGCTGCAGGGAGAGCAACATTTGAATACGATTGGCGCGCATCAGGCCGTCAATCTTGTTCAGCAGCCCGATATTTTTCATATTGACGGAATGAACTTCCTCCAGGGCGCGGCCATTCTCGCGAAAGCCAAACAGACCGATAGCTCCGATGGCAATCATCAACAGCGACATGAAGGCTACACCGACCACTATTCTTGTTTTGATCTGCATGCACACTCTCCCCAGTAAAATTGATTCAACCGTATTCGAGCAGCTCTGATCATCCATATTGTTGATCCAGCTCCCAACAAACCGGGAGCAAGATCATACAAATAAAAAAAGAGGCATGCCGTTGCTCATGCCTCCGTTTTCATATATTATGCCTGGATCAACAACCGGAAACTTCTTTTTTGCCCTTGGCGGCAGGTTTGGCTTCGCCCGCTTTCTTCTCTTTTTTCTCTTTCTTGACTTTCTTGGCGTCTTTCTTTTCTGCTTTTTCCGCTTTTTCAGCAGCAGGCTTCTCAGCAGCCTTCTCTTCTGCTACCGCCACCATCGAGAAACTGAGTGCCATCATTGCCGCCACCATCATCGCCACGATCTTTTTCATATTGTCCATTCTCCTTACTAAAGAGGTATGCCGGCCAGCCGGCTTTATATAATTATTCATTTTCCAGCATATTATGAAAAATGTCCAGCTTTTTTCATGTAAACAACATGATACGCAGCCCTCATTCGTCCATGGCGTAAAAAAACCGGGTCTTTGTAAATCCTCATTCCAGACCGGTCAACACCTGCTGTTTCTGCAGCCGCTTGTAATAAAAGTTCTGCCCGTACAACACCGCGACCGGGTTGTGCCCGGTAACCCGATCCTTCACCACCAGTGTAGTCACCGGCGCTTTGGAGTGTCGGTTGAAGAGCATGTCGTGACCGACACAAAGCCCCACGATTATATTCATATCGGTAGCAAGCTGATTGCAGATTTCTGCCTGTGCGATCGGGTTGCAGGCCGGTTCGAAGGTTCCCGGCCTGACTTTATCGCTTTCCTTCAATCCCAGCTCCAGCTTGTCGATACTACCGGCCTTGCAGCAGACGCTGACAGGTTCAAAACCCTGGGCCGCAAGAATTTTAGCCAGGCGTTCCGATTCGTCCAGAAGTCCGATGCAGGTCGCCATGCCGATTTTCCTGTACCCCATCAGCTTGGCAAAGGCAATCGTATCCTCGACCCTTGTCCAGCGGGCGTTGACGGCATCGCTGCCGGGAACCGGCTGGTAGCAGAGCCCCTCTACCCGGGCAGCGACAAAAGCGATCCTGGCATCTTCGCTCTCTCCGGAATACTGGGCGAAAGAGCTTCTGACCACGTCTTCATATGCTTCGGACGGGCAATTGCCGGGTTTGGGGGGCGCCTGGGCCGGATCACCGCTCCAGCAGTTGGTGGTGCCCCGGTTCTGCCATACGCTGCTGCACTTGGAACAGGTTACGGTTGTTTTCTCCGACATGAGAGCATCTCCCGCTTCATTATTCACGAATTGTAAAAAAGTTCAGGTAATCAAGGAATTAAAGAGCAGATCCACTTCGCGGCTGACATCTTCATAGGTGTCGAACATGTCGGACAGGAAGCTTTCCAGTCCCGGCGCAATCGGTTTTTTCGACAACTGTTTGAGCACTTTCCAGGCATTTTCCTCGGACATGCCCGGTATACTGGCCTGCGCCAGGCTGCCGGCAGTGACATGCGAAAGACAGAAGAAATCAGCCAGAGACACGATTGCCGTCAGCAGGGGGTCTTCGGTAGCCATCTCCGAAGCATGGTGATAAGAGATCACATCGCAGTACGATGCGGGGAAGTTCCAGCGCTGGGCCAGGCAGAGGCCGACTTCGCTGTGGGTGGTGCCGAAAAATTCATATTCGGCTTCGTAGGTTGTGTAACTCGTATTGTTGATTCCGGCCAGCATGCGACCATACTCTTCCCTGCAGTAATGCCCAAGAAACACCTTGCCGATATCGTGAATTATCCCGACCAGGTAAGCTTTTTCCACATCTTCGTATCCGACCATAGTGGCGATGCGGCGTGATATGGCGCCCACACTGAACGAATGCATCCAGAAAGTCTTGATATCGAATGGCTGCTCTTTCTGCTTGAATCCTTCGATAAAATAGCTTGTAAGAATCATTTCCCGAACGCTCTTGAAGCCCAGATACAGCAGGGCCCGCTTGACCGAACTGATCTCGCTGCTGGAGCGATATAGAGGTGAGTTGACGACTCTGATGACCCTGGCCGCCAGCACCTGATCCGAAAGAATCATATCAGCAATATCGTCAGGATCGGCATCATGGTTGTCCAAAAGCGATATCACCTTGGAAACGATCGCGGGAATAGTCGGAAGATCGCTGATTTCCTTGAACAGTTTACGGGCTTTTATCATCATTGAAACTTTATCCACAGCATTGTCCTTTCATTGCGGCGCTTCCATCAGGGCCAGGAATTCATCCTCGCCAAGTACAGCAACACCCAATCCCCGGGCTTTGGCCAGCTTGCTGCCGGCCTCGTCACCGGCCACGACATAATCGGTTTTTTTCGAGACAGAACCTACCACATTTCCACCCTGATCCTCTACCAGTTTTCTGGCTTCCTCACGACTAAAGCGACTCAGGGTTCCGGTGAAAACGAAATTTTTTCCGCTGAAGATTCCGCCGACTTTCTTGCTGGTGACTGACGGAGTAACTCCAGCCTCAATCATCCGTCGGATAACGGACAGATTCTCGCCGTTGTCAAAGAAAGTGCGGATGCTCTGGGCAACGATGGCACCGATATCGCGGATGCTGGTCAGTTCCTCCAGTGTCGCCGCTTCCAGGTTTTCCAGGCTTCCAAACGCCTGGGCCAGGGTCTTGGCGGTGCGTTCACCGACATGCCTGATGCCGAGAGCATGAATAAAACGGTTCAATTCACGATGTTTGCTGGCCTCGACTGCCGCCAGCAGGTTGGAGGCAAGCTTGTCCCCCATGCGTTCGAAACGCATGAAATCGTCCTTCCGGAGCAGATAGATATCGGCTACGTTGTGAACAAGCCCCAGCGATAGCAGCTGTTCGACGAACTTGTCGCCCAGTCCTTCGATATCCATTGCACCACGGGAAGCAAAGTGCTTGATCGACTCCCGGATTTGCGGAGGACAGGAAAGCCCCATGCAACGCAGGGCCACTTCATCCGCTATCCGCACCACATCCGAACCGCATTCGGGGCACTTCAGCGGGGGGGGCAAGCAGCGCTCGGTTCCTGTGCGGCGCTCTTCAAGCACCCTGACGACCGCCGGAATCACATCTCCGGCCCGCTCCACCACAACGGTGTCTCCTATACGAATGTCCTTGGCTGCGATTTCGTCCCAGTTATGCAACGTGGCACGGGCCACGGTCACACCGGAGATATCGACCGGCCGGAGTTGCGCCACCGGGGTCACAACGCCGGTCCGGCCGACCGAAAGCAGAATATCCTCAAGCATGGTTTCAGCCTGCCGTGGCGGGAATTTGCAGGCAATGGCCCAGACCGGTGACCGGCTCTTTTCACCGAGCTCACGCTGCAACCGGAACGAATCGACCTTGACGACGGTACCGTCAATTTCATACGGAAGTGATTCGCGCTGTGCCTGCATCTCTTGATAGTAGGCCACCGCCGCTTCAATACCGCTTACCTGCCTTGCCAGAGGATTTACCGGCAACCCCCATCCGGCGGCAGCATCCAGAAACGCCTGCTGGGATTGAAAAGAGATACCTTCCACATGTCCGGGCGCATAGCAGAAGATCGCCAACGGACGACGAGCGGTGATTTGCGGATCAAGTTGCCGCAGCGATCCGGCAGCGGCATTGCGCGGATTGGCAAACGGCGGTTCCCCGTTTTCCTCCTTGTCACGGTTTATAATTTGAAATGCGGACAATGAGAGATAAACTTCGCCACGGACTTCCAGCAAGGAGGGGATATTATCACCACTCAAACGCAGAGGGAGAGCGCGCAATGTGCGGATATTTGCGGTTACATCTTCACCGGTAATGCCGTCGCCCCGGGTCGCGGCAACTGCCAGCAGACCGTTTTCATAAACAAGCTCCACGGCGAGTCCGTCCATTTTGGGCTCGCACATATATACAAGAGTTTCATCTTCCGGCAACCCCAGTTCGTTTCTTACGCGCGCATCCAGCTTGGTCCTGATTTCTTCCTCATTTGTCGCGTTTTCCAGTGAGAGCATCGGCAGCCGGTGCCTGACCGTCCTGAATTTGTCAAGTGGGGCCGAACCTACCCGCCTGGTCGGAGATTCGGGACTTGCCAGTTCGGGATGCTGTTTTTCCAGCTCCACCAGTTCATTAAAAAGAGCATCGTACTCGGCATCACTGATCTCGGGAGCATCAAACTGGTAGTAGCGCTGACTGTGGTGGATTATCAGGCGGTGAAGCTCGGCAACCCTGCTCTCCGCATTCAATATGGGGTCATAATTATCGATAAGCGACAACTGCATCAGGGTCCTCATGTGATTTATTGACTTCGCGGCAGGGTACAGTATTATGCAGGCAATTTCAATCCCGATGGAGTTTGCCACTGTTATGGAACAATTACAGCTAGATAGGCTTTACAGCTGGTTCGACGGATTCGTCGAACCCTATCTGGACACCGACCCGGACGGCACCGCCAACATACACCTCAAAATAGTTCATACCCGCAAGGTATGCGAGGTCATGGCGCTATTGTGCGAAGGTGAAAATCTGTCGTCCGGCGCCACACGCATAGCTTTGGCGGTGGCACTGCTGCATGACGTGGGGCGTTTCCCCCAGTACCGCCGCTGGCGCACTTTCCGTGACAGCGAATCGGACAACCACGCCCGTCTGGCAATCGAGGTGATCCGTAAGGAAAAATTGCTGGAGTGGCTCGATCCCGCTGAACAACTGTTGATCGAAGAAGCCGTCCGCTTTCACAACCTGCTGGAACTGCCAGGGAAATTCCGCTCACCCGATCAACTTTTCATAAAACTGATCCGAGATGCGGACAAACTCGACATCTGGCGGGTTTTCGTGGAACTGCAGAATCTGCCTCCGGACCAGAGGGCTTCCGCCGCAACGCTAGGTTTTGCCGACCTGCCGGAAGTAGTCTCCGCTGCGTGCCTGAATTCGCTGGCAACTGGCACGATCGTCCGGCTGGACAGCGTCCGGACGCTGAATGATCTGAGGCTGCTGCAGATATCGTGGGCCTATGACCTGACTTGCGCGACCGCACGCAAGATCCTGCTGGAACGCGGATATTTAACGGCCCTGGCGGCCCCGCTGCCGGAGCGAGAAGACATTGCAACGGCGGTATCGGCTGCCCTCTCATCACTGACTTCAATTTCGGCTTGACATATCCGTGACTGCTCCACACAATGCCACACTCACTCTGATTCGAAGGAGCTCTTAATGTCTGCTCACGCCTGCCTGGTACCATTTGACAAACTGCGCTGGAATTGCGATCCGGAACTGCTCGGTTTTGAAACGACCGAGGAGTTGCCCGACTTTAATGACGCGATCGGTCAGAAACGGGCCCTGCGTTCGATTGATTTCGGCCTGGGCGTTGATGCGCCCGGCTTCAATCTGTATATCTCCGGCGAGACCGGAACCGGCCGGACCACCACCATCGCCAGCATCCTCAGCAAGCGCGCCAAAAACGAGCCAAAACCCCACGACTGGGTTTACGTCAACAACTTCAAGGACAACGACTCCGCCATCTCCCTGGATCTGCCGGCCGGCATGGGAAGTGAACTCTCAACCGATATGAAAGAGTTGATAGAAGCCTTCCGCAAGGACATACCCAAGGCGCTCGAAAGCAGCGAATATGAGAACAGGCGTGCGGAACTGCTGGAGGGCTACCAGGCCGCCACCAACAACCTGTTCCAGGATCTTGAAAAAGCAGCCGAAAAGCTCGGTTTCGCGCTTCAGAGGACCGTCTCCGGACTGGTGGTGGTACCGCAGAAAGCCGGGCGCAACTATACCCAGGAAGAATATGATGCGCTGAACGAGAAAAGGCGCCTGAAACTCGAAAAACAGGGCAAGGAACTGACGGAGCGGCTGAACGAGGTGCTGCGCCAGGTCCGCGAACAGGAAAAGGCCACCAAGGAAGCACTGTCGCTGGCGGACCGGGAGCTGGGCATGTCCTGCCTGGGGCATCGCCTCGACCCGCTCCGCGAGAAATATGAAGGCCTGGACAAGGTTCTTGCCTATCTGGAATCGGTGCAGGAAGACATCCTTAACACGCTGGATGATTTCAAGCCCCAGTCCCCCCAGCCGCAGATCCCGGGCATCAAGATGCCCCGCCAGGAGCCAACCTTCGACCGCTACCAGGTCAATGTCCTGGTTGACAACAAAAACACCGAGGGTGCGCCGGTGGTTTTCGAATCGAATCCGACCTACAACAACCTCTTCGGACGGATCGAGCATGTGATGCAGTATGGCGGAGTCGCCGTGACCGACTTCACGATGATCCGCGCCGGAGCCCTGCATCGAGCCAACGGCGGTTACCTGGTGATCGATGCCCGCGAAGTCCTCCTGAATCCGTTCGTATGGGATTCGCTGAAGCGCTGCATCCGCAACAACGAGATCAGGATCGAGGATGTGCTGGAGCAGTATCGCTTCATGACAATGGTTTCGCTTAAACCGGAGCCGGTGCAGATGCGCTCCAAGGTCATCCTGATCGGCACCCCCTGGATATATTACCTGCTCTTCCACCTTGATCCGGATTACCGCAAGTTTTTCAAGGTCAAGGCCGAGTTTGACAGCCGGGTTGCGCGCACTCCGGAAATCATGCACGACTATTCGCTTTTCGTCGCCAGCCACTGCCGTTCCGAAGGCCTGCTTCCCTTCCACAAAAGCGGCGTGGCGGCACTTTTGGAGCATACCGCCCGCATGGCCGACGACCAGAACAAGCTTTCTTCGCAATTCATGGAAATTTCCGATTTTATTCGCGAGATCAGTTTCTGGGCCAGCAAGAACGGCCGTACGGTAATCGATGGCGACGACGTGCGGTCGGCGGCCGAGGAGAACCTCTACCGGGTCAACCGCATCGAGGAACGGATGCAGGAACTGTACGAAGACGGCACCATCATGGTAGACACCTCCGGCTCCGTAATCGGCCAGATCAATGGCCTGTCTGTGATCGGACTGGGTGACCATACTTTCGGAAGGCCTGCCCGCATCACGGCCAGCGTCTATACCGGCCAGGCCGGAATGGTCAATATCGAGCGTGAAGTAAAGCTCTCCGGACCGATCCATGACAAGGGCGTGCTGATACTGACCGGCTACCTGGGAGCCACCTTTGCCACTGAACGCCCCCTGTCCCTGTCCGCCTCAATCTGCTTCGAACAATCCTATGACGGCATCGAGGGCGACAGCGCCTCGTCAACCGAGCTGTACGCACTCTTGTCCTCGCTCTCGGGCGTACCGATCAAACAGGGCATAGCAGTAACCGGCAGCGTCAACCAGCGCGGAATGATACAGCCCATCGGCGGAGTAAATCACAAGATCGAGGGCTTTTTCGCGGTCTGCAGCGCTCAGGGGCTGACCGGAGAGCAGGGGGTGATGATCCCCAAAACCAATGAACGACACCTGATGCTGCACGAAGATGTTCTGAAGGCCGTCAACGCGGGACAGTTCCATATCTGGAGCGTCGAGACCATCGAACAGGGCGTCGAGATTCTTACCGGGATCAAGGCCGGCACAAGGGCAAAGAACGGCAGATTTACCAAGGGCTCTGTTTTCCAATTGGCCGATGACCGTTTGCGCATCATGGCCGAACGGCTCAAGGAGCAGAGCGGAAAAGCAAAAGCAAAGAAAAAGACGGTTGCAAAAAAACCGCAATAAAACCGGCAGCCAGCATCAAAGGAGTGCGTCATGGGTATCCAGTGGAGAGATTCGCTATCAGTGGGAGTTGAAGTTATCGACAAGCAACACAAGGAACTGCTGATGCGGTTTGACAGGCTGCTTACTGCTTGCGAGGAGGGCAAGGGAACAGCGGAACTCAAGAAGCTGCTGTCCTTTCTTGAAGAGTATGTGGTGACACATTTCAAGGATGAAGAGGCGCTTCAGCTGCTCCGTCGCTATCCGGGATATGAAGAGCATCGCGCCCAGCATGCGTCTTTTGTGTCCAGGATTAAAGAGCTGCGTGAAGAAACCGATAGAGACGGCATTTCAACCCACCATGTACTTGAGACCAACAACATGCTTTTGAAGTGGTTGTTGAACCATATCTCCAAAGTTGACACCAAACTGGGAGCATATCTCAACTCTGGCACGCCCTGACCCTGATAAACAGGATAAGTGCGTTAACGAAGCTATTTTCTGCCTGAAAACAGCAGAAAACATCTTCTAACTTACTAAACAACAAACAGCAGGGGCGCAATTCCACCGCACCCTGCTGTCGATTATTTTCAAAACCGTTCAGACACCGCTATCAGTCGCAGTCACTCCTCCACAGGCAAGAATCCTGACCGCAATCGGCCGAGCGGCCGCTTTCAAAACAGGCGTCATTGCCCTCCGCCATCTGGATGGCCCGGACCAACTCCGCCTTCTTTAGTTTCCCGACCTTGATCTGATGCTGTTTGGCGATTTCCTTGATTTCTTCGAGTTTCATATCACGTATCTCCTGCATTTTGAATTGGATGCTGAACTCCACACAGTTTACCGTACAACTGGCAACAGTCAAGCTTGCTTCTTAAAAAAAGGCAATAACGATTTGCCGGAAGTTATCGTGAACGCCAGGCGGCCGGCAAATAAAAAGGGCGAATCATGAGATATGACCCGCCCCTGATCAAGCTAGCCGGAAAAACCTGTCAGACAGAGATGCCGGCTATGCGATAGAGCGCCTCACGGTACTTGTCGGCAGTCTTCTCCAGGATCTGCTGCGGTAACGCCGGCGCCGGTGCTGTCTTGCCCCAATCGAGCGTTTCCAGGTAGTCGCGCAGGAACTGCTTGTCGAAGCTGGGTTGGGGACCGCCGGGCTGGTACTCGTCCTTCAGCCAGAAACGGCTGGAATCAGGCGTCATGCACTCATCGATGATGATCAGCTCGCCATCATAGACGCCAAACTCAAACTTGGTATCAGCAATGATGATACCCTTTTTATCAGCCAAGTCACGGGCGCGACAGTAGATCTTGATGGTGTAGTCACGCGCTTTTTCAGCCAGCTCGCGTCCACAAATTTCAACCATCTTATCAAAAGAAATGGTTTCGTCATGCTGCCCCAGTTCCGCCTTGGTTGAAGGGGTAAAGATCGGCTCCGCCAGACGGTCCGATTCTTTGAGACCGGCAGGCAGCTGAATACCGCTGATGGAACCGGTGGCCTTGTAATCCTTCCAGCCCGAACCGGAGACATACCCGCGAACGATGCATTCAACCGGAAGCGGTGTCGCTTTCTTTACCAGCATTGAACGCCCTTTGAGCACTTCTGCATACGGCTGGCAGACAGCCGGAAAATCGGCCACATCGGTGGAGATGATGTGGTTCTTCACAATATCCTCCATCTGGCGGAACCAGAAGGCCGAAATCTGGGTCAGAACAAAACCCTTGTCCGGAATCGGCTCGTTCATGATTACATCGAAAGCGGAAATACGGTCAGAGGTCACCATCAGCAGGGTCTCCCCCAGATCATAGATATCTCGAACCTTGCCGCGGGCTACCAGGTTTAAACCGGGAAGATCTGTCTGCATGATAAGCTGTGACATAACTCTCTCCTATTTTTCGGCGACCAGCGCCTGATTGATCTCGATCTTGGCTTTTTCGCGCAACCCCTTGGTCCAGGCGGCCAAGGCTTCTTCCTGCTGTTTCGGAAGCATGTTTTTCTTCAGTTCCTCTTTTGTTTTCTGGAAGTCGGCCTGCGGAGCTTCCAGGCGGTTTTTAACGCGAACCGCGAACCAGCGGTTTCCAACCTTGAATGGAGTGGCAGGAGCCTGCCCCGCCGTCAGCTTGAACACCGCATCGGCCATCTCGGGCGAAACCCCGACCGACGGGATATCTCCCTTTGCAGAATAGCCGAAGCTGCCGGTGGATTGCGTTTTGAGACTCGCTTTAGCTGAAAGCTGCTTGGCCGCTTCCTCGGCTTTCTGTTTGGCCAGATCGATCGATTTTGCTACCCTGGCCTTTTCCTCAACAGTCGGCTTGATTTCGGACAGAGCCGGGACAGATGCGGCCTTGCGCTCCTTGGCTTTCAGGATATAAATCCCCTTTGCGGTCTCAACCGGTCCGCCAAGTTCGCCCTGTTTCAGTTCGAGCGCCTTCTTAAGCACCGCAGCCTCACCGGCCAATGCGGCAACCGGATTATTGGCCGGGAACAGCGGAGTCTCCTGGATTTTGAGTCCCAGCTTCCCTGCTATCAGGTTCAGATCGCCTGACTTGATATCTTTGTAGAGCGTATCGGCAGCCAACTCGTAAGCCTGTTTGGCAGCCTTCTGTCTGGCGGCATCCAACTTGACCTTCTCTCTGACCTCGTTCAACGGCATGATGCCGTCCTTGCCCTGCCAGCGATCGATATTTTTCTGATAGAAGGTCTGAATCTCCTCGTCGCTGACAGTCACCTTGGCAACCTGGGAAGAGATGTCCATCAGAACGTAGGAAAGTGCGACTTTCTCCTGGGTCTTGAACTCATTATGGTTCTTCTGCAGATAGTCGTTCAGTTCGGCGTCACTCAGTTTCACTTCCGCGATCACATCAGAAGGCGAATAGGCAACATACTCAAGTTCGATCTTGTCGTTATTCTTCTTGAACTGGGCCAAGGCATCCGCATCGGAAACGGTGGCCTTGTCCTTGATCGACTGACGGGCCTTCTTGAGAATCAGCTCCGCCTCTTGCCCTTCTTCAAAGTCATTGGCGGTCATGCGATTCGACTTGAGCAGCTGTTGATATTGCTCAAAGCTGAACTTGCCATCCTTCTGAAACATCGGCATCGCCTCGATCGATCCGGAGACTTCCTCTTTGGAAACCTTTATGCCCATCGACTTGGCTTCCCTGGCTACCAGCAGGTTGTCGATCAACCCGTCCAGTGCGACCTTTTTGAGCCCCAGCATCTTCTCCATCTCGGGAGGGATCGATTGGCCATAAATCTGCTGGTACATGCTCCTGATGCGCTGATAGGCATTTTGATACTGCTCAAGCGTGATTTTCTTGCCGTTCACCTTGGCGGCATAACCGCCCGAACCGCCCACTCCATCACTGCCCTTGCCCCATACCAGGAAAATAGTCCCGATAAAGGAGAGCACGATTATTACAAAAACCAGCTTGACAATAATCGACTCTTTCTGCTTGCGGATGATATCCAACATAAGTTGATGCTCCTTAATAGCTGTTGTGCATGCAAAACGCCGCTGACGGCGGCGGGAGCGTCATACTACTATACGTCTTATTTGATTGCAAGCGCTTGTTTGATAACGGCTGCAGCCCACATAAACAGCTGCCTCAATATACTCTTGAGTTTAGACAGCCATTCAGGTACGCTTCTGATTTACCGCTATTTTAATTATAACCACACCGCATATTCTGGGCACGGGAGCACTATGAACACCGAATTCATACCCAAATGGGTAGCATGGGAAACCACGCAAAGATGCAATCTGCACTGCGTACACTGCCGCTGTTCCTCGGAGATAACATCATCCGAAGGCGACTTCACCACCGAGGAAGGCAAGAAACTCCTTCAGGACATAGCCGACTTCTCCAAACCGGTTGTCGTGCTCTCGGGCGGCGAACCGCTCCTGAGACCAGATATTTTCGAGCTGGCCGAATTCGGAACATCGCTGGGCCTGAGAATGTGCATGGCAACCAATGGCTCGCTGGTTGACGACGAAATCTGCCGGAAGATGAAACAGGCCGACATAAAGATGGTCTCGCTGTCGCTGGACGGCTCCACGGCCGACATCCACGACAATTTCCGCCAATCCCCCGGTTCCTTCGACGGCGTTATCCGGGCAGCGGAAGCATTCCGCAGGAACGGCCAGAAGTTCCTGATAAACTCGTCATTCACCAAACGCAACCAGAACGACATCGCCAGCACCTTCAAACTGGCAAAATCCCTCGGCGCCACCGCCTGGTACATGTTCATGATCGTCCCCACCGGCCGCGGCGAAGATATCATGAGCGAGCTGATATCCAAGGAGGATTACGAAGAGATCCTGGACTGGCACTATCAGCAGGAAAAGACCGAAGACGACATCCTGATGCGCCCAACCTGCGCGCCGCACTACTACCGGATAGTACCTCAGAAAGCAAAAGCCGAGGGGACCAAATTCGAGCGACGCTCACTGACCTTCTCCACCGGCGGCGGCAAGGGCTGTATCGCCGCCCAGACCATCTGCCTGATTGACTGTTTCGGAAACGTTAAGCCCTGTTCGTATTTCCACCGCACCGCCGGCAATGTCAAACAGACACCATTCCGGGAAATCTGGGAAAATTCGAAGATTTTCAATGATCTGCGGGATTTCAAATCCTATAAGGGCAAATGCGGACAGTGCGAATACCTGAACGTCTGCGGGGGCTGTCGCGCCCGGGCCGACGCGGTTCACGGCGACTACATGGAAGAGGAACCGTTCTGCAACTATGTCCCGATCAAGATGCAGCGGGAATCAACAAAATAGCAATATTCGAAAATTCCTGTTGACAGCCGGGGCACTGCGGGTTATAAGGGAAATCCTTTTGCCCAGGTAGCTCAGTCGGTAGAGCAGAGGATTGAAAATCCTCGTGTCGGCGGTTCGATTCCGTCCCTGGGCACCACTTAAACATCAAGCACTTACGAGAGATCGTAGGTGCTTTTTTTATTGGATTAATGTACAATTTCCCTTCTTATTATCGCTAGAGACTTTGTCCGGGAGTGTACATGCTTGCCCGCCCATTTTCCGATTTTCATGCCGAGTTCTGGCAGCCCAACAAAATACCGCGCATTCTGGAAATGGTGGTTCCGCCGCTGACGACAGACCAAGATACCATTGCTGTAGTTGCAGGTGACATCGGGCTGGCTCACCGCCAGGAGACCTGGCTCAAGGTAATCAGCCTCTTGGCCAAGCGCTTCCTGGCCGTCATCTATATTGAGGGGAATCACTTTTTCTACCACAACGACTGCTTTGGGCGCATCCAGGAGCTGAAAACCAAACTGTCGATTCCCAAGAATGTCCATTTTCTTGAAAACGAGTCCGTCGACATCAACGGCATCATGTTTATCGGAGCAACTCTCTGGACGGATTTTCTGGGGAAGGATTTCTTCAAGATGCAGTATGCCCGGAAGAATATGAACGACTTTGTGTTGATCAAAAAGGCTGATGGAACGCAGCTCATGCCGGAAGAGACAGTCGACCTATTCCAGGAATCGAAACGCTACATTTTCGAGATGCTGGCAACCGCCGGCGGCAGGAAGACCGTCGCGGTGACACACCATGGTGTATCTCCCCTGTCCATCCATGAGCGGTTTCGGGGAGACAGTCTCAACTGTGCCTTCATGACCGATATTTCCAACGAGATCATCGACCATGGCCCAGATCTCTGGGTACATGGCCATACGCACAACTCGTTCGACTATCCACTCGGCAAAACCCGGGTGGTTGTAAATCCCTACGGTTACAAGGATGTGGAGGTCAATCCGCAGTACGACAGGCAGCTGCTGATTGAACTATGATCGATAAAATACGCTTCGTGGCGGCTCGACATGAAAACCATTCATGAACCATAACAGGGCAATACTCATAGAGGCCATTACCCTGAAAGAAGCACATCTTATCCGGCTCGATGTTGAACGCCAGGTGCTCCTTGATAGCCTTCATGATCTACGGCAGCAGCTTACAGCCATTAATGTAGCCGCTTCCCCTGCCCAAGAAACGTCCACTTTATCTTCAACAGCAAAGATTATCCTGTTTCGCTCTCTTTTCAGAGGACGGGAAGATGTCTATCCAAAACTCTGGATCAGCAAGAATGGTGACCGTAAAGGTTATATGCCGGCCTGCGGCAATGACGGCACCTATTCACTTTGCGGGAAACGCAAGTTTCCCCGCGTCAAGTGTGGTGACTGCAACCATCAAGCATACCTGCCGGTAAGTGACGAGGTGATTCGGGAGCATCTCCAGGGCAAACAGACCATCGGTGTTTATCCGCTGCTGCCGGACGATACCTGCCGGTTCCTGGCTGTCGACTTTGACAAGACAACCTGGCAGGAGGATGTAGCCGCCTTCCGGGAAACCTGTTCCTCTCTTGACATCCCTGTTGCAGTGGAACGCTCCCGTTCCGGCAATGGCGCTCACGCCTGGTTTTTCTTCACCGAGCCGGTCATGGCGGCTGTCGCCAGGGTCATGGGCTGTTTTCTGATCACCGAGACCATGTCCCGGCGTCATCAACTCAGCATGGAATCGTATGACCGGCTCTTTCCCAGTCAGGACACCATGCCCCGTGGCGGTTTCGGCAACCTGATCGCCCTGCCGCTGCAATTGGAGCCCCGTAAGCTGGAGAATTCAGTCTTTGTTGATGAAGTATTCATTCCTTATCCCGATCAGTGGGGCTATCTGTCCTCACTCAAGCACCTCTCTTCGCAAGAAGTGCAGGCAATCGCTGATCGGGCTGTGCGCAAGGGCCAGGTAATCGGCCTGAAACTGCCATCCGATGCTGACGAAGAGCAGGCCCCGTGGGAACGTTCACCATCAGGCAGGTTGCCGGAACAGCGGATAAATGGAAAACTGCCGAAAAAGATCAAGGCGGTATTTGCCCAAAGAATTTTTGTCGAGACGAAAGGAATTCCCTCGGAACTGTTGAACCGGATCAAACGGCTGGCTGCCTTCCAGAATCCGGAATTCTTCAAGAAGCAGAAGATGCGCCTTTCCACCCACAATACCCCACGGGTGATCGCCTGTTTTGAGGAGCTGCCGGGACATGTGGCCCTGCCAAGGGGGTGCCGTGATGCCCTTCAGTTACTCCTGGACGGATATGGTATCGCGTTGCACCTCGACGACAAACGAAACGCCGGCACACCGACCGCATTCAGCTTTCACGGAACGCTTTCCGACATCCAGCAACAGACTGTCGATGAACTTATGCTTCATGACATCGGTATTTTCGTTGCGCCACCAGGTTCCGGCAAGACTGTGGTCGGTGCGTGGCTGGCCGCGGCCCGGAACTGCTCAACTCTTGTCCTGGTGCATCGTAAGCCACTCCTTGATCAGTGGGTGGCCCAGCTCTCACGCTTTCTCGATCTGCCGCCAAAGGAGATCGGCACCATAGGTTCCGGCAAGAACAAGGCTAGCGGAGTCCTGGACGTAGCCATGTTGCAGAGCCTTATCAGGAAAGATGAGGTCGCTGACCTTGTTGCCAACTACGGTCAGATTATTGTGGATGAATGTCATCACCTGCCGGCATTTTCCTTCGAGCGTGTACTGGGCGAGGTCAAGGCAAAATACGTGGTAGGGCTCACCGCCACTCCGTACCGGCGAGACGGTCATCAACCGATCATCCACCTGCAGTGCGGTCCGACCAGATTTTTACTGAACCGTAAACAGCAGGCGACAGATGAAGATTTCACCCGCCGGTTGATCCTTCGCGAAACCGGCTTCAGCCTGTCGGATACGGACAGCGGGATAACAATCCAAGAGATCTATGCCAGGTTGACAGCTGACCGGCAACGGAATCATCTCATTCTGGGCGATATCAAACAGTCACTCGCCGAAGGGAGATCACCGATCCTTCTGACTGAGCGGAAGGATCATTTAAAGTATCTTGCCGGAGAACTACGTGACACGGTGAAACACTTGGTGGTTCTCCACGGGGGGATGGGAGTAAAGCAACGGCGCAAGGTCATGGAACATCTGGCTTCCATCCCCGATGACGAAGAAAGACTGATCCTTGCCACCGGCCGCTATATCGGTGAAGGATTCGACGATGCCAGGTTGGACACCCTCTTTCTGGCGCTGCCCTTTTCATGGAAGGGAATGCTGGTGCAGTACGCCGGCAGGTTGCATCGACTCCATCCCGGCAAGGTGGAGGTGCAGGTCTATGACTATGTGGACAGTTCTGTGCCGATGCTGGCAAAGATGCATGAGAAGCGGATGAAGGGATTTAAGACGATGGGGTATGAGCAGGAAACATAAACCATCTCACTCCTCCGGGAAGGCCTCCGAGAAAATATCGCCCAACGTATCGTGAAATCCCCAGCCAATATCTCGGGTAGAAGTCACCAGATCCTCGAACCGGTCATAGAAATCGTCAATGGTTGCCTCATCAAGCGTGAGCAAAAGTTTGATTGCCTTTTCATACATCCTTTCCAGAGCTACAAAAAAATCCTCATCGCCATAACCGACATCGAGAGAAAAATTGGCGCCGCACTCAACAAAGTACACCATCAGTTCCAGCATGCCTTTTGGGTCACCCACCGCTTTGCCATAGTCGGATATAGCTTTTTTCGCAGTGCCTATTTCAACATCGTCATTGGACATAACATCCGGGAAGAGAGCATCTTCTATGATCTTCTTGTACGGCTTGAGTGAATCGCTGCCGAGCGAAAAACGGGCATGCAGGAAGTTTTTATTCGGCGTGCTATAGGCATACAGGTCGGATATGAGTCCGATCAGTGCCGGGCGTTCAAACTTGGCAATGGCTGTTTTGACATCGCTCCAAGACGGTTTCTTTTTGTGAGACTTACCGGAAGTCCCTAGTTTGGTAGTTTTTGTCGTCATGAGGATGATCCTTTTTAAGTCGTTTTCCTCGCTACAAACGAACTGTCGTCACCATCGTGAATATAGATGCTGCCAGTCAAGATATCACTGTTGCAGACAAACTCACCGAAACCGCTGGCAGGATCACATTCATCGCTACCGTCCCAGGAAAACCTGTAGCAGCCTAACTTGTCACAACGGATGTCCATATCACCATCTACACAAATGAAATGCAAAGTTCCCCTGTTCCCTTTGATACGAATGTAGCCTGATTCTACAAGGTCAATTGCTTCCTTGCTCCAGACTTCCATCTCAACGATTTCGTAATTTCCGTCAATAGCCGTCATATTCTACCCACCCCTTCGATTATCCTCAAACATCTCCACCGGCATCGAATGCCGCAACCGCCACACAACCTTGATCGGCCGCTCACTCTCGTAACTGACCATATCCGCCGGCCCCAGATAGGTAAACGGCACCGTGACATTGTTCCGCTTTTTCTGATCGCGGGCAAAGACCAGGATCGTGTAGCCCCGCTCCTGATGGTGAATCAGGTTCTGCCCATCGGTGTGATGCTGCGCGGTATTCGCCTGTGACTCCCAGTGCATCAGCTCCCTGCTGATAGGGTAATCAGCATACATGGTGCTGGGTGAAAACTCCTTTTCGGTCTTCTGAAAGGTGACCAGCAGCACATAGGTCTTTACGTCAGCAAAATGGAATAAGCCCACACCTGTCTGGCCTGCAGTCTCCAGATTTGCCCGGCCAAAGACCGCCTGAATCTCTTTGCCGCTATAATGGGCATGAAGCTCCAACGGGCAGTCAAAGGGAAGCCGCGGAATCAAACCATTGACCTCGGTGGTATCCTGCGACCAGGCCAGGATTTCGTCCAGATCGGCCAGGATCGATGGGTTGCGTGCCAAGCGGCGGAAGGCATCGTCCAGAGAGGTGATACCGAGATTGCTCGCCTTGTCTCCCCAAAGCCGGTAGTACACAGCCATGACGGCATCCCCTGCCAGTGTCAACGCCTCGTCAATGTCACCCTGGGCAACCGTGGCAAGAACCTGCCGCAAGAGGGTAACTTCCTGCGGACCGTTGATAAATGTGGCGCGCAGCAAGGTCTTCTTCAGCCGCGCCAGATCAGGGTCGATGGGGATCGCTGCCATCAGTGCCTTAGCTTTCCACTCTGACCAAGACTCTTTGGCCAGCAGCACTTCCGGCTCGTAGTCGTGATAGCGGATAAAATTGCCGAAGGTCAGCTCCAGGCCACTTTCGCTGGTGAAAGTCTGCATCCGTTCGGGTACCTGCACAGCTAGGCGACCCAGGTTCTCCCTGATGTTCTCCAGCACATACTGCCGTGAGAGACGATCAAGCTGAATAGAGCAACCGGCCGGGAGGTGGGGGAAATCCTGCTCCACTTCCTTGTCGATGGAAAAGCGGTGCCGGGGGAGGAGCGCTTTCAGCTTGGTATCGACCCGGTAGCGGCGGTGGGTCTGGCCGACGAAGTCGAGTACGGTAAGGCAATCCTTACCCGGTGCATGGCGCAGGCCGCGCCCGAGTTGCTGGAGGAAGACGGTTAAGCTCTCGGTAGGGCGGAGGAACAGCACCGTGTTGATTTCCGGGACGTCCACCCCTTCACTCAGCTTGTCCACGGTAAAGAGAAAGGTAATCTGGCCGTTTTTTAGGTCAGCCAGGAGCTCACTGCAACGATCACCATCTACCCCGGAAACAAAGGCAGCGGCAGGGATTTCTAGGTTGGTGAAGGTATTTGCCATGAACTCGGCATGCTTGATGGAAATACAGAAACCGATCCCCTTGATGGCTGTGAGATCGGGTTCATAGCGATAGAGCGCCGCGACGATGGCATCGACGCGCTGCTTGGCGCGGATGTTATCCAGAACATAGACGTTTTCCAGAGCCGAGGCATCGTACTTGCCATTGCGCCAGAACTGTTCCCCATTGATGGCGATCGGATCAGCAACACCGAAATAGTGGAAGGGGCAGAGGAGCTTTTCCTCCAGAGCTTCCGGGAGACGAATCTCGGCGGCAAAGCGATTGCCAAAGTCGGCAGCCACGTTGTCACCATCCATCCGCTCCGGGGTGGCGGTCAGGCCGAGGAGAATCTGCGGCGTAAAGCGATCAAAGAGCGGCCGATAGCTGCTAGCTACGCCGTGGTGGGCCTCGTCAACCACAATGTAATCATAGAAGCCGCTCCCGACCTGCTCCCAGAGGCGACGATTGGTGAGCATCGTAACGGAACAGAAGAGGTGTTCCAGACGGTTGGCCTGGAACTGTCCGACCAGCAGTTCACCGAAGTTCTGGTCGCGAAGGACATTGGCAAAGGTGGCTTGGGCCTGTTGAAGAATCTCCTGTCGATGGGCTACGAAGAGAAGTTTGGCCTGCTTCTGCTTCTGTTCGAAGAAGCGTTTGAAATCGAAGGCGGCGACCACCGTTTTACCGGTACCGGTAGCGGCAATTACCAGGTTGCGCCAGCGATCATGGGCAGTTCGCTCCCGATCAAGTGCCTCCAGGATACGCTCCTGAAACGGGTGGGGACGGAGATCGAAGAATACTGTCGGTCCAGTTCGACGATCTTTGCCATGGGCTATGGCTGCCCGTAATATTTCCGGCTCTTGCGGATCAAAGGGAATGAACTCCCGGTTGTGCCAGTAGGTATCAAACTCTGCCGTGAATTTTTCGATGATATGGCCCATGTCCTGGGCAGTTACTTTCAGGTTCCATTCGAGGCCGCTGGTCATGGCAGCCTGGGACATGTTGGATGAGCCGATGTAGGCCGTAGCGAAGCCACTGCCCCGCTTGAAATGGTAGGCCTTGGCATGCAGGCGGGTTCGCTCGGTATCGTAGGAGACGCGGACCTTGACGTTGGGCAGCTTTGCCAGCCACTCCACCGCCGGGGCATCGGAGGCCCCCATGTAGGAGGTAGTAATCAACCGCACCGGTATATCCCGGTCACGCAGCTCTTCAAAGCCGGGCATGAGCAGCCTGAGGCCCGGCCATTTGATGAACGACACCAGGATATCCACCCCATCGGCGGAACGCATTTCTTCCAGCAGTTCATGAACCAGCTGCGGTCCCTTGTCGGAACCGGTGAAGAGAGAGCTTTCGGACAGTGAGGTGTGCGGACGGGGGATGTGTGACGTGCTGTAGTTCGGCGGGGTGATTTCCAGGAGTAGTGGCTTTTGCTGCTGAATCAGCCGGTGTTTTTCCAGGTGCCCCCTGCCCGGTTCGCCGGCAACCTGGTCGAGCAGGTGGTTACAGAGAGCGAGACGCTTTTCCGGGTCGGACTCTTCGCGCAGCGCCTGTTCAAGGACCTTGGCGACGAATGCAGCATAGCGGGCCGGCTGCTCCTCCGGGTCGATCTTGCCGAAGACGGTCCGCAGTTCCGGGTGCCGCGCCAGGGTTTCGCGCAGGAACTCGTCGAGGAGTGCTTCGTATATGCCAGGTGGAATCAGGTTGATCAAGTTATTGCCTCTTGTACCTATGAATTTCTATCTCACAAAATCAACCTGCCCTCACTCCCCATCAGTCCTTATACATCATTTTCGTTGAACTCTGTTTTCAGAGGACAACACTGTGCCATCACGCTTGAATAACAACGAAATACTTACACCCTGTTGAAATCCTCTTCAAATTGGCGCACCCCATCGAGTATTTGTTCAAACGGTGGTGGGTCATCAAGAAACATAGCTGTCTGCATCCATTCATAATCCTGCTTCCAGGCCTGTACATCACCCGTTACAGGCATCAGCCGCAAATTCCCTTTATGTACCGTGCTATAATCCACCCAGTTCAAGCGAAAAAACACCTGACGGTGCGCAGCTACACGGTCAAACAGAGCCTTATCCTCTGCCGCCCTGGCGGCAATACCCTTTTGGATGAGGCACCACAGGTCATAATAGTGTCTGGCCATACGGGCTCGACGGGGTTTATCCACCAGTCGGAAGGTTTCCTCATGTATCAGAAGCGCCTTTTCCCAAAAGGTCCGCTCGGCAGACAGTACCTGGACAGAACAATCCAACGGGGCAACTACCGCGTTCAATACCTCAACCAGAAATGGCTTGATGATTGCCGCTTCCGATGGCCAGGTATCTGATCGCGCACCAAGTTCTATTTTGACGATAGGCTGCACATAAAATCCGTCTTCTGATTGCAGGCTGGCGGGATACTGGAACAGAATCGTCTGACCATCCACATCGGCTTCATCCATACGAAGCAACCAACTGTCGCCTGCCGGCAATACGGAACGGATACGGGCTTCAAGAAGCGGCAGCAGCTTCAGCTCAACATACTCTTGACAGACGGTTTTCAACTCTTTAAGTCGGTTGTTGCGTTGTTTGGTTGATGGAGCAGTTTCCGGATTCCTATCGCCGCCAAACCCCAAAAAGTCCCGATCAATAGTAAGGTCGATATCTTCCGAAAACCTTTCAATCAGTCCCCAAACCTTCGACAATGACGTTCCGCCCTTGAAGGTAAGTGCTCCCCCTATATCCGGCAGGGAAAAGAGTTCGCGCAGCGTCCAGCAGACCCAATAATCCTTTTCAACGATTACCGGCGGCATATTAAGCCGCACCGCTGCCTCACGCAGATATAAGGCCCGCTCTTCCGTGGACAGTTGTTCAAAACTGATCATCATTTGTCCTCATTTCCGGCAATATATCTCAGGAAGGGGTGCATCCAGGCTGGTGCCTGTGGCAGATCAAGTAACAGTAGTTTGCGATCTTCTTGTGTCAATAGCTGGCGTAGGTGAGCGACCTGATCTTGAGTTACATAGCGTTTACCCATCCCCCGTAACGCGGCGAAAACAAGACCGCTCATCTTTCCGGCGGTTGCCATTTTGCGAGGTGCCCGTCGACGGAATTGGATGGTTAGTGTTCCGACCTTGATCTTTCGGGCAGGGCCATCGGTCTCATAGACAACCCGCATCGGAACCTGCTCGGAAAGATGCAGCATATTGGCTGCTGTCGCCTCTGACGGTTGGATACGCACACCGTCACGGCGAGCCAACGCCTCGGCAATCATGTCCACTGAGGGGGATAAAAGCCCCAGATGCTCATGCTTGCGCGGGAAATCATACAGCCCCCTGGCCAGGCGTCGAATTTTTTCCCCGCGAACCAGGCGGATCAGCACCATTCCTACGGTATGCGGGGAGCCGAGATCAAGAAAGTCGGCTGGAGAAAAAACCCACCCTGGGCCGTGCTCGTGAATTCTGTTTTCAATTTGCTTGCTTACGGTCATGGCAGCAGTTTCCGTCAATTTTGTTAAAAAAACAAGCTTATTTTTTTAACAAAATGTGTCTGCTGGAACCTGTAAAGCATCGTTCGGGGTGAAACCGGGACAATCAAGCACTCCCCGTATTTTAACCCTCGAAAAGTGCCTGTTCCTTTCTCATAAAAACTTCATTGACGGCCAATACCAGTTCTCAATCCGTTTTTCTTGAATGTAGTACTGACCGTTGCGTAGTGCTGTAAGCAGTCTGATTGACATGCAATTTATGTCATTGCAATATTATGCTGTCCGGAACACCTATGGTGTACAACATCAAATTGGAGAGGCACTTCAATGGGAGAAAACAAAGCAAATAGCAACAAGGATACCAGAGTCAGTCGTGAACAGTTGTATGAAGAAGTCTGGGCAGAACCGATGACCACCGTTGCCCTGAAGTACGAGGTCTCATCGAGTTTCATGGCTCGTATCTGCACTCGACTGAAGGTTCCTCGTCCCCAAAGAGGCTACTGGGCCATGTATGCGACCGGAAAACGCCCCAAGCGTCAACCTTTGCCGGAAGCTTGTCCTGGCGATGAGTTGGAATGGGCGCGCAGCGGCTATGCCAGGATTGCACAATTGCCTCCGCCGCAGGCACCTCAAGACAGTAGCGTCACCAAACGCCGGAGCAGAGGACTGCCAAAACAGCACCCGCTACTCGTAGGATTTAAGGACCAGATGACCGGGGCTGGAGAATCACGCGAGGGTTTTCTCAAGCCCAGAAAATACCTGCTGCCAGATATTATCAGTTCGAAAGAAACCATCGATCGCGCAATCGAGGTAGCGAACATGTTGTACCTGACCTTTGAAAGAGGCGGCCATTCCGTTGTCTTTGTGCCGTATGGACAAGGTATGCAACGTCAGGCCGTAGATGAACGTGAAAAGGGCGGGCGACGGAAAGAGCGGTATTACACTACAGATCTCTGGAGCCCGGCACGGCCTACCGCCGCCTTTATTGGTACTGTCGCCTTTGGCGTGACAATCTACGAAATGAGCGAGAATGTCGAGGTAGAGTACCAGGATGGAAAGTACACCCGTGTATCGGAACTGCCCGTAAAAAAATCGAGACGCTATGAATCCTACTCATGGAGGAGTATGCAGGACCTGCCGAGCGGACGATTGTGCGTGCAGATTTATTCTCCCTATCACAGAGTCGCATGGATGCGGCAGTGGCGCGAGTCGAAAGCAGGCGACTTCCCGCAGAAGCTTGCAGGACTGGTGAAGGAGGTAGAGGCTGAGGTAGTAAACATCGTCAAGCGTTTTGAAGAAGGAGAGCGCCAGGCTGAGATCGAGAGGCAGCGACGGGAGGAGGAACGGCGTGCGCAGGCGCGGGAAGCGGCTGAACGTAGACGCATCAAAGCGATCAAGGATAGCCGGGAAGAGCTGGCTGAAATCATCAAGGCATGGGCGAAGGCAAAGCGAATCGAGGATTTCTTTACCGACGTCGAACGCCGGGCTGCCAATCTGGAAGCAGAGCAGAAAGCTGTTGTTCTGGAGCGATTGGCACTTGCTCGGACAATGGTTGATACTACAGATGCTCTGAGCTGGCTTGCATCATGGCAAACACCGGAGGAAAGAAATGCTGCATCAGATGCAGCAGGTTATAGTTGCAATATTTGGTAAATCGGCATAAGAAAAGAGCACTGAAAGATCTGCGAAACGATCAGTCCTTTCGATAAATCGGAGATGTCTCGACATGGCCTAAAATTTGAACTCAAAGTGTGGGCAAAACAACTTATTGAGGTTTTTTTAGAGGTATCTATCGAATTGACGCGAATTATTATACTTGCAAAACAGATAGTTATAAAATCAGTTCGATATCGTCCCTGCACACAATAAGACGGCCACATACGACTAACCTCGTTTGTGGCCGTTTTTTTGTTTACGCAGATCAAGGATTCTTCTTAGAGGCAATTTATATTCCTTTCTTTCCTTGCCATGCGGCAAACTCCTTGGGTCGCAGACGAAACCTGGCAATATTCCCTTCGTGCAGACCCTGCAATTCAGCTTCCACCAGATTTATAAATCGCGTTCTATCAACCTCCGGCAGGCGCTCTGCGACCCAAGCTTCTACTACATTTTGGTCTGGTACAGTACTCCGGAGAACCACCTCACGTATGATCTCGGTCAGTAATGTACGGTATTTCATCCGGAAAGGATCGGGCTCACCCAGCTCCTCCCGTGTACTCAGGTAGCGTTTAACGGAGCGCTCATACCCCCAGACGAATATATCGCGCAAGAGCTCGATGCGATTCTGCTCATAGACTCCGAGTATTCCTTCCACATATGACTTTTTAGGCACATCTATGAAAGAGAGTGGACAGAGATTATGTTTGACCAACGGTATGTTGGCGGCCAGTCGAGCCACCCGCTTATTGACGTCTTCGAAAGGTTGCAGATAGGAGAGATGCACTAATGCGAAGAAGGATTGCTCGAAAGGATCGTTAATGGCCGCTGCTGTATCGAGAGCAATCTGAAAATATTCATTCAGGAGTTGAGGTGTGGACAATGGCGAGTAGACTGATCCGCCGACACCGACAGCAATCTGACGGAGACGCCCACAGGCCTCCGGGTTTGGCAGGAGGTTGTCCGACAGAATGGCGTGGAGGTTCAATATGGAATATCTGTTAAAGCCAATTTCATCGGCAGACTCAACAAGAAACTCAATAGCCTGTTTGTGGTTCAGGATCATCTGGGTTTCCAGTGCATCCTTCCCTTCCGCTGCCTGACCGAAGGAGATCAGGCGTTCTGTTTCCAACAGCGAGTAAGTATTGCCTTCCAGATAGCTGGAGGCCCAGGAGAGGTCAATCAGCAGCCTGCCCATGACCTGGCGAGCCATGGTGCCAGCAGGAATATTCTCTTGATGGGCGCGACCAATCCGGTGCAGATGCTTACGCGTGGCATCATCCAGATACGGTCCGGTTTTCAGGTAGGACAACAGAAAATCACGCCGGTACCCTACTGGCTCACGACGCTGGATTGGTTGACTGACGTAACCACGAATCGCACGTCCGGCCACTGAAAGAGGAATGACCGATTCCTCTGCATCCTGATCATCAGAGACCTGCGAAGCAAGCGGCCAGTACACACGCCCTTTGAAGGCACCGGTAGCACGAATACGGTTGCTCTCAATGAGAGTACTAATCCGCCGTAACAGCGAGCGCCGGTTCATGATGATTCCGGTCGCCGAAAGAGCTGCCTCCAGCTCAGTTATGCCAATCCCTTTGCTGTAGACCGCTATCTGCTGCTCTATGATCTTAAGATCTTGCTCATCGATTTGCTTTGGCACAGGATATCCTTTCCGTCACAAAAAGAGTTTCGTGACAGAATAATACTCTATTCGTCACAAAAATCAATATTTGTGACACAAAAAAACCGGCAATAGTACGTCGGGGACAGATTTCAAATGGCTTTGATAATCGACCCGTCGAAATATAAAATACTTCGAGAACCTGCATAGGTAGCCTCAACCCCGTTGATTAAGAAAAATGATTCATCGATGCAAAGACGGGAAAATGGGTACTTCCCGTTTTCCCGTCTTTATTAAAACGACTTATTTTACAGGCACTGGCCTGTCGCCCTTATATCGATAGACAGGTCCATTACCAAGGTTTGGGATTAACTACTCCACAAGTCCAGCCTTAACAGCAAAGGACCCCACGAAGGATCGCGATGCGCATCGTACTCGGTGACACGTTCAAGCCAGGCGGCAATATCCTTGCCGTACGCTACAACCGGCACAATGCTCATTACGCTCACGATGATGTACTTCATCAATCTACAGGTATCTAAAAAGCTTAATGTAGCCTGAATCTAATTTTTTAGATTCAGGAGATTATTTTTTGTACTTTCCGCTTTCTACCGGCAATGACAAAGACCCTCCAAGAGCAACCAGATAGCCTTTAGCTTCCCCAAGCCCATCTGTCGCATCGTTCCAACCAAGAGTGCCAAAACGCATGTCATACGCCTCATACCCCAATTGATTAAGGAAAAGTGCCGCAGAACCTGCCCAATGACCTACATAACACATGAGCACAATTTTTTTATCACGTGGGAGTTTACGCAGGGTATCCGCCTTGGCAATTTCACTATAAGGAATATTGATAGCTCCTGGGACATGCCCTTTTGCATAATCCTCCGGCCTCTGGAGGCTGACCAGTAAATATTTCTTATCTGTTCCCTTGACTGCATTCTCATAAACCTCATTCCGGGTTATGAGTAGACCACGTTTCTGAGCCAAAGCTGTCTTGGTGCGCTCGACAATGACACCACGGCCATCTTTGCCAATATCTTCAATAACCGGCAGATTGTATCGTTCTTGCAGAACACTTTCAGTTGTACTGACAGGGTATCCGGCAGAGCCAGGATAAGGGGATGCGATATCTGCCCCCGTCCTGTTCCAGTAACTGAGACCCATGGATACAACTCTGGTGTCATAACCAAGCTGTCCCAGAAAAAGGGCAGCAGCCATGGAGCTATGACCGTCTTCACAGCTAAAGACAATTTTTTTATCTCGTGGCAACCGAGATAAAGATGCCGTTTCGGCAATCTCCTGAAAAGGAATATTGATAGCTCCCGGGATATGCCCCTTGGCATAGTCATCAGGAGTTTGCACGCTCACCAGCAAGTAGGAGCTGTCTCCACTTTTAACAATCTTCTCATAGACATCCTCAGCCCGCATAAAGGGAAAGGTGCTGAAGTACTTATTACTAACCTGAAGAATTTCGTCTAAAACTGACTCCCTGCTGGTTGCCATTTGTTGTTTTGCTGAAGAGGAGTAACTATCAGCAGCCATATCAGCCTGGGCGGCAGCGGGCAAAGCCGTAGCAAGTATCACCGATATGAACAGTAAGCGCAGCACGATACCCCGTAAGTCAAGTTGATTCATGGTATTCTCCAATGAGTGATTATTCGGCTCCTGATCGGAACCGGTCCCGGTACTGACCGGGAGTGATCCTGAAGTAGCGTACAAAAGCCAATCGAAAGTGTTCACCTGACTGAAAGCCGCACTCCCGGGCGATGGCTTCCAGTGCATGACACGTTTCTTCAAGGAACTTGACCGCTGCTTCAAGGCGTACTCGTTCAATAAAATGGGCCGGAGTAGTTCCGGTTTCCCGCTTGAAGACGCGGGCAAAATTGCGCAGGCTCATGGACGCATGTTCGGCCAGTGCTTCATTGCTCAAATTGCGTCGATAGTTGTTGCGTATCCACTGAATGGTCGGAGCAAGAGAGCCTCCTTCATGAAATTGGGCCAAAAGATCGGTACTGAATTGAGATTGCCCACCCGGGCGTTTGAAATAGAGTACCATCAGTCTGGCGACATTCAGCGCCAGCACGCGACCGAAATCCTCCTCCAGTAGCGCTAGCGCCAGATCAATTCCTGCTGTCACCCCGGCCGAAGTGTAGACGGAGCCGTCCTTGATGTGGATGGCATCCTCATGAACATCAATGTGAGGATAAAGACGGCGAAGCAGGTCAGCCCCTAACCAATGGGTTGTCACGCGCCTTCCTTCCAGCAGTCCTGCCCTTGCAAGGATGAAGGTGCCGGTGCATATTGACCCGACTCGCCGCACGGTGGGGGCTGTACGGCGCAACCAGTTTACCAGTTCTTCCGGCGCCTGCTCTGCTGCAGGACCACCGGCCACCAGAAGCGTATCGGTTCCGGAGCAGTCGGACCAGGACGTGTCTGCCAGGAGCCTGATTCCTGATGAAGTTACCACCACAGCATCTTTTGCCTCACCAGCTATTTCGACCCGATAGAGTGGTTTCTGGCCGCCCTTTTCCAGGTGTATGGCGTTGGCAATAACAAAAACGTCCAATGGGCCGGTTATATCAAGGATTTCGGCACCATTGTAGGCGGCCATCGTTACGAGCCGTGGCACGTTGATGTCGTCAGTTGTGCGGCGCTGATGTTTCATATTTCGACTTTAGCTCAGAAGAATTCTTGGCACAATGACAATAAACATGAAATTTCGGCCAAATTATGCAGGGCCAACGGCTGTGTAATCTCGCCGGGCACTAGGCCAGTTGGTTGTCAGTTAGCGTGGTATCAATCCAGGTATATCGCAGCATAATCGAACTGTCGAATTACAAGATGACTCGAGTCCCGGTTTGGGAACCGTCAACCGCCATCATTAATCTAGACTCTTGATCCAAAATTGCATGGGGTGATTTCGTTTGACACCATCTGTCTCACGCCAGATGAAGCTGGTTGTCACACCGGAGAGTCGGGCGAAACCGGTCCGGGCGAGGAATCTTGAAATGGGGATGTAGTCACGCGGGCGCAAGGGGTGATCCTCGGGCCGCTCAACCGTGGCGCAGGTGAGCTTGCGGTAGCGGCCGAGAGAACGGATGTGGCTTTCCAATCGGTCAAGCAGCTTCTGGCCTAGTCCGCAATTGCGGTAGTTTGGGCGAAACAGCAGTTCCCCCACGTAATATATCTCGTTGAGCGGAAATATTGTCCCGCTAAAGGCGTCAAGTATCCGGGTATCTTCATGGACAAGCGGCATGCCGGTAGCCGCCCCGATAACCGTTAACCCATCACAGACGAGAATGGCGCAAGCATCAGGCGCCTCGGCATAGCTTGCCAGGTATGTAAGTTCATCCGCCCTCCTCCCTTGATACAGATAGGGATATTCCGGGAAGATGGCGAGGCGTAGCGTCGCCAGATCATCCAGTGCCTCTGCAACAGCAGCACCACTCAGTAAATGCTCTGCAATGTCCATTTTCTCGTTCATATCCAGCTTCTCTGTTGATTTCCAATTGTTCAAAGCCGTTCATATCAAATGTTAAATGCGGAAGTTGTTGCCTATTCCGCAGCAGACATCTGACGGAGTTTCGTGATATCCCGTAAAGGTGGAGCACCGAATTGGCGGTTGTATTCGCGGTTGAACTGCGATGGACTTTCGTAGCCGACCTGAAAGGCTGCATTTGCCGCATCCATCCGTTCTGCCAGCATGAGTCGCCTGGCTTCCTGCAGTCGCAACTGCTTCTGGAATTGCAACGGACTTAGGGCTGTCAGCGACCGGAAATGATGATGAAACGTTGACGTACTCATGTTGGCCTGCGCGGCAAGATCATCCATGCTGATAGCCAGGAAGTAGTTGCTCTTCAGCCAGCCGATAGCCTTTGCAATCTGCTGACTCTGACTTCCTGCCGTCGCTATCTGCCGCAACCGTTCCCCTTGCTCTCCCACCAATAAGCGATAAATGATTTCTCTCTGGATGTTCGGCGCAAGAATAGGAACGTCTTGTGTTTCGCCAAGCAGATCAATCAATCTCTGGAATGCCATTATTAACGGCAGGGTCATTTCACCTGTCGCCATGCCCCGGCTCGATTTTTGCGGGCGTGGCTGAGGAAGGTTGCTATCCACCATTAGTTGCGAAACTTCACGCAGATCCAATTTCAACCTGAGCCCCAGATACGGTTTTTCCGGGCTTGCGTCAATAATCTGTACGATCGTGGGGAGATGTACTGATGTAATCAGATAGTGGTGGGCGTCATACACATAGGTCTCTTCTCCAAGAATGACGCGCTTTGCCCCCTGTACTGCCATGCAAATGCTTGGTTCGTACATGCCACTGATCGGTTCGGTTGCTTCATTCCGACGGAACAGTGACAAACCAGGTACGACAGTTGTGTGTAACTCGCCATTTTCAGTCCATCGGGCAATACGATCAGCTAGCGCTGCAACCCCTATTTCCAGGCTATTCTCCACACCAACCTCTGAAACTGCATTGATTTCCATAGCATCCTCCTGATGAAATACTAGCGTACGACTTTTATTGTTACAACCTTATTTCAATGATTAACAGAATCAGGCAATAAATCGACAGGATCGTTCTATCTGTCCTTGAGATTTCAGGGGTAGGATACGATCATCAAGAGGGTAGTTGAACACGCAAAGGGGAAATCAATGCAAAAACGTACCTTAGGAAAAAGTGGCTTGGAGGTTTCTGCTTTAGGACTCGGTTGTATGGGGATGAGTTTTTCATATGGGCCTCCCAAAGACAAACAGGAAATGATTGCTCTTCTCCGGACAGCTGTAGAGCGGGGCATAACATTTTTCGATACAGCTGAAGTCTATGGCCCATTTACAAATGAGGAACTGGTCGGCGAAGCACTATCTCCTCTGCGAAACCAGGTCGCAATTGCCACTAAATTCGGTTTCGACACCAACGTGGATCCACGAGCCATGAAGGGCAAAGGACCGGTCCTGAACAGCCGACCGGAGCATATCAAGGAAGTAGCTGAAGCCTCACTCAAACGGCTCAGGACCGATGTTATAGATCTCTTCTATCAGCACCGCGTAGATCCTTATGTGCCGATCGAAGATGTTGCCGGAGCGGTGAAGGAGCTAATCCAGGAAGGCAAGGTAAAGCATTTTGGCCTTTCCGAGGCCGGAATCCAGACAATCCGCCGCGCACATGCCGTTCAGCCGGTGGCCACAGTCCAGAATGAATACTCGCTATGGTTCAGGCGACCGGAAGAGGGATTACTGCAAACCCTGGAAGAACTGGGAATTGGCCTTGTCCCCTACAGCCCGCTTGGCAAGGGATTCCTGACCGGCAAAATGGATGAAACGACCACCTTTGACAGTACCGATTTCCGCAGCTCTCTGCCACGCTTTACCCCCGAGGCATTGAAGGCCAATCAAGCTCTGGTTGATCTGCTCGGCACGATCGCGGCAGAGAAAAATGCAACTCCGGCCCAGATCGCCCTTGCCTGGCTCCTGGCCCGGAAACCGTGGATCGTGCCTATTCCGGGGACTACCAAGCTGGATCGCCTGGACGAAAACATCGGTGCTGTTGCCATCGAACTCACCTTGAACGATCTCGGCAAGATGGATAGCGTTGCCGCACAGATTGCCGTGCATGGCGAACGGTACCCTGAAAAGCTGGAGCAATTGACCGGTCGTTGACAGACAATATCAATCTTTGACACCAAATCAAACCAACAGGAGGATTCACCCATGTACCAAGCAAAAGCATACTCAGTCACCAGCGCAACATCACCATTTTCATCCGACACGATCCCGCGCCGTGAAACTACCGGGCGTGATGTACAGATCGAAATTCTTTTCTGCGGCATCTGTCACTCTGATCTGCACACAGTCCGTGACGAATGGCACAGCGTCATGCCCACCACTTACCCGTGCGTCCCCGGCCATGAGATCGTCGGTCGGGTTACCAAGGTTGGCACCGAAGTAACGCGGTTCAAAGCAGGAGAGTTGGTTGGCGTCGGCTGTATGGTGGATTCTGATCACATCTGCCCCACTTGTCAGGAGCATCTGGAGCAGTTTTGCAATAACGGGACATTCACCTATAACTCACCCGATAAGCATGGAACAGCACCGGTTACCTACGGTGGTTACTCGGAAAGTATTGTTGTTGATGAGCGCTTCGTGCTGAGCGTGCCAGAGAATCTTGATCTGGCCGGAGTGGCACCGTTACTGTGTGCCGGAATTACCACCTATTCTCCCATACGCCGCTGGGGCGACATCAAGGGTAAAAAAGTAGGCGTGGTGGGGCTTGGTGGCCTGGGGCATATGGGTGTCAAGTTCGCCAAGGCATTTGGCGCTCACGTGGTAGTCTTTACTACCTCTCCAGGCAAAAAAGAAGACGCCCTCCGTCTGGGAGCCCATGAGGTTATTATCTCAACCAACGCTGAAGAGATGCAGCAGCACGCCGGTACATTCAACTTCATACTCGACACCATCGCTGCGGATCACGACATCAACGCCTACATCAACATGCTTGGTCGCGATGGCAACATCACCCTCGTCGGTGCGCCGGAAACACCGCTCCAGGTATCCGCCTTTGCCCTTCTGTTCGGCCGCAAAAGTCTTTCCGGCTCGCTGATCGGTGGCATCGCCGAGACTCAGGAGATGCTCGACTTCTGCGGCTCGCACAATATCACGTCGGATGTGGAAATCATCCCGATTCAGCAGATCAACGAAGCCTACGAGCGCTTGGCCAAGTCTGATGTAAAGTACCGCTTCTCCATCGATATGGCATCGCTAAAGGCCGAGTGAAGGCGAACCAGAGGCTGGTCGATGCGGGTCGACCAGCCAAAGCTGACACAACGTCTCAATCCCCAAGGATGGTTACACGGCAAACAACATTTCACGTCGAAAATTCCTGCAAACAGGCGCCGGTCAAAGCGCGCAATCTGGGGATTCTGGCTTCCACAGATATCCTGTAAATGGGCAACTGCCGGTATGAGTTGATCACGCTCTGATCGAATGATGAGTTGAGACTGCGTCGAGGAGAGACCCGGCAAGCGGGGATAGAAGAGTGAATACACCAGACTGATCCGCCAATACCGACAGCTGTCTGACGGGGCGCTCTCCACCCGGTTTTACCCACAAAAAAGCCCCTTCCCCGTGGAAGGGAAGGGGCTGCAAATAGCATGGCAATTCAGGAAAAGTTTACTTCAGGGTTTTCAGCTGAGTTTCCACCATCTGGGCTGTCAGCGGATCGTAACCGTCCTTGACTACGATTTCCTGCCCTTCCTTTGACAGGGCGAATTCCAGGAATTCCTGCACAACCTTGGGCAGCGGCTCGCCCGGCTTCTTGGCGACATAGATGTAGAGCATCCTGGCAAGCGGGTACTTTCCGGAAAGGACATTCTGATAGTTGGCTTCCTGTACCGAACCGCCTTTCTTGTCGGAGAGCGGAAGAGCGCGGACACCGGAGGTGGCGTAGCCGATTCCGGAGTAACCGATGCCGGCAAGATCGTGGGCAACGCCTTCCACCACCGAAGCCGATCCGGGCTGCTCTTTGACACTGTTCTTGTAGTCGCCGTTCTTGAGCGCATGCTCCTTGAAGTAGCCATAGGTGCCGGAAGCGGAGTTACGGCCGTAGAGGCTGATCGGCTTTTCGCCCAGCTTGCCGGTTACACCCAACTGTCCCCAGGTGATGATCTCGGGCACACCGCGCTTGCGGGTCTTGGAGAAGATCGCGTCAACTTCGTCCAGCGACAGGCTCTTGAGCGGGTTGTCCTTGTTGACGTAGACCGCCAGCGAATCCAGCGCCACGCCGATCTTGGTCGGTTTGAAACCGAACTTCTTCTCGAACTGCTCGATCTCGGAGCTCTTCATCTCGCGCGACATGGGTCCCAGTTGCGCGGTGGCGGAGATCAGGGCGGGAGGAGCGGTGCTGGAGCCCTTGCCTTCGATCTGGATGTTGACGTTGGGGTATTTCTTCTTGAAGCCTTCGGCCCAGTAGGTCATCAGGTTGTTGAGGGTATCGGAACCGATGCTGCTCAGGTTGCCGGCCACTCCGGCTGCCGGGGTATATTTCTTGATTTTGGGATCGACCTTGGTAGGGGCGGCCTGGGATGCAACTACTGTGACCAGCAGCAGCGCCGCGGTCAGGATTGACTTCTTGAACATTTAATGTTCCTCCTGTTTTAATGTTTCTGAATACTTCGGTACCTATATCAGATCACTGTTACAGCGATATTACAGCCCGGAAAACATTCTGTTAAATTTTCGGTTCAAGTCCGGGACGGCCTGATCCGAGCCATTCCGTGTGACCACCAATGATATCTGTCATCAGGATGAACCGGGCTCGTTGCTCAGCTGTTTTTGAACGCCGGGCAGTCGGGGCATTTAAGTCGCAAAAGTTCCAACTCACGGACCCCGATACCGTGCAACCCCGCATCATCCGACGCACACAGCTTCTGCACCAGCTCTTCCCATTCGTAACTGACAGCCGGTTTCTCCGTCGGGATTTCTCTTATTTTACGTCCGATTTCAGCATACCGGCTCTTGTATGTGTCCGTCATGGCTGACCCTCCACTTTTATACCATTTACACTGCGGCACAGTACTCGCTCGGGTCATAGTCACTGTCTGTTTCGGATTTCCTGTCAGAGTTGTAATCCCTGCCAAGGTCATGGTGCAGCTGGATTATCGCCTTGAAGGCCGCAATGATCGATTCTTTTGCCGCCTTGTCGCTGCATTGATCATAGGCATTCTTCAGGGCGGCAATGGCTGTCTGGGTCAGCATGTTGGTCTTGAAATGTGAAATGTCCATTTTGTTTTCCTTTCGGACAGCCGGGCATATACGCGCCACTGTCCCGTGTTAATGATTCCAACGACAAAATCATACCAAATCGGCGGTTACGGTAGTGTGTCGTGTTGGCAAAAAGTGCGTAACGGGGGGGGGGATCTGAACAGGACCTTTCGAACTGTGCAAATCCGTGTAAAAAAATGCGCGGGAAACCTGCCTCCCAGGTTCCCCGCGCCATCGCATGGAGGATTGTCAGAAAAATTGCGATCCGTCAGACAGCTTCAATATCCGCGTAACTGTCTCTCTGGCCGCACCATCATTTTCTTTCATTGATCTGGTAGACGCTTAAAGTGCCGCTGGTCTCGTTGCCGATCATCAACAGCGCCTTACCGGTAGGGCTGGCCGCCGCGGGTACGAATTTCATCCCTTCCGGCGCCAGGTCGCCGGCGCTGGCGTAGCTGCCGGTATGAAGAGCGGCCCCGGTATCATCTATGGTAAAGGTTGCGGACAGGTCCCTGTTGATCACGTGTTCGACAAACTCCGGTGCTTTGGGGTCGGTTATGTCGAAGATGAAGAAGCCGCCCATGCGCTCCAGACCGACAAAGGCATAGGTGCGACTGCCGACCTGTCCGATGGCGAGCGCTTCCGGTTCCGGCCCCTTGTCGTCGGAGCGACTGTCGCCCTTGTTTTCGGTCGAATTGGTGTTGAATTTGCTGCCAAAGATGGCCGAGGTCATTCTTTCAAGCATCGAGCCGGAATCGAACACCAGGTTCCCGTTGACATCCCGGATGCTGAAGGAACGGCCACCATAGGCAAACAGTTTGTCGTAAAGCAGGCCGGTGCTGTCAAGTCCGATCGCATTGGTCACCCGCAGACGGCCAAGACCGTTATCTCCGCCGGCAGCTGCATAGGCTGTCAACAAGGACGGATTCAGTTTCGGGAAAAGATCCTTCGCTCTGAACTCTTCCGTGTAGCCTGCGTAGGCGCGGGCGTCTCCCTCGTTGGCGGTGACGAGATAGGTCGCGCCGCCAGAGGTATAGGTGGCGATGGTGTCGGGCTGATACATGCCGTACAGTCCGGGAACCGTGACGAACTTGACGCTGGCGGAACCGGTGCTGCTATCCCTGTCACTTACGTCCAGGGCGTTTTTGGCAAGACTGTAATCCTTGAAACCCAGGGGTTTGATGCTTGTCACCGTTTTCGTGACCAGATCAACCACAGCAATGGCGTTATTTTCCTGCAGGGTCACATAGGCGGTCTTGCTGTCATCGGAAATGGCCGCATACTCAGGCTCAAGATCCTGGGAAACGCTTGATGTGCCAGGGTTGGCAAACTTTACTCCTGCTGCCGCAAGGCTGGCCTTCTGTGAGTCGAAGGTATTGAAACCGGCAAGAGTTGCCGTGTCGGCCGGCACACCGGATACCACATCGATAATCGCCACCGAGCCTTCCGGGTCGGTCAGATAATCGTCACTCGGTTCGCCTTCATTGGCAACCACGACCTTGCTGCCGTCGGGTGTAAAGGTCACCATGTCCGGCAGGCTGCCGACTTGTACCGCCTTGACAAAGAGCGGGTTGCGGGCATTCGCGCCGGCGATGTTGTAGAACATCACCACCCCTTTTTCGGTTTTGATGGAATTGCCGACTGCAACCGCCAGCAGGTCGCCATGAACCGCGATACTGTTGGCTCCGCCGCCGATATTCACGTTCGTATCAATACCGGCCACCTTCACGGTTGCAGTGGCTGGAAAGGTCAGCTGGGTTCCGGTCAGGTTGCTGGCCGTAAGCGGGTTGGCAATGGCGGTGGTGCCCAGCCCGGAAGCGTCGAGGATTTCCAGGCGATTGGCCGCGCCGTTGACAACATAAATTGTCCTGGATGACTGGTGAAAGGCGACGATTTCAGCTGCGGCGGTTCCGTAGGTGCCGGTAACGAATCGCCCCACCATGGAGGCCATCGAACCCTGTTTGTTCTGGTCCGTCAGGCCGAGGAATCCGAGCATCGATTTGAACAGGTGGGTATTATCGATGATCTTTGTCCCGACATGCCATGAACCTTCGTATGAACCGATCAGGCTCGTGCCTGCTCCTTTGGCGTAGACGCGGGTCAGCTCATTGGTGTGGTTCGGAGAAGCGTAACTCACCTCGCCGTTGGGATAGACAAATCCGGGGGTATACGGTCCAACCGGGAGTGTGTTGGCATCCTGCCGCGGCAGTTCACCCTTCTGGAGCTGTTTCGCGGTATTGATACGCATGTAGCTGTTACCATGGTCGGAGGTGACGATCACCATGGTATTGTTCCAGTCGATGTCATCACCGGGCTGGTCGATGAAGGCTTCCACCGATTTTACCGTTTCATTCAGATCATATATGCCACCGACCATGCTCTTGAAATCATTGGCATGGTTGGCCCAGTCAATGTCTCCCTGTTCAACCATCAGGAAGAAACCGTTCTTGTTCCGGCTCAGCACCTTGAGAGCGGCCTTGGAAGCCTCGGCCAGAGTCGGATTCTCGATGTTGCCGCGCACTACGTTTGGAACTCCGGGAATGTTGGCAGGAACCGGATAATCAAACTGACCGCCGCTGTTGCCGAACAGTCCGAACAGTTTCTTGCCGCCGGTAACCGCTTCGGTCGCCTTGGCGGCAATAGTCGTGTTGCCGTCCACACCGGTCTGGCGTTCGGCCAGCACATACTCGCCGGAACCCTTCAGGATGTTGTAGTCGATGCTGTCCATGTAGCTCGTGCTGTAGGAAGGATGCCCGCCGCCGATCACCACCTCCGGCTTGACCACGTTGATGATTTCGTAGGCGATGTCCTTGTAGTTGTTGCGGGATTTGTTGTGGCTTACGAATGCCGCCGGTGTGGCATGGGAGAACGGAACCGTGGTGACGACGCCGACGGCCGCCTTCTTCTGGAAGCGGTACATCTCGGCGATGGTCAGCAGGCGGCCGTTTTCGGGATCAGCGGTTTTCCAGGCGATGTTGCCGCCATCGGTCTTGTAGCCGGTTGCCATGGCGGTAGCCGCCGAGGCCGAGTCGGTGGCCGCGGTATTGAGATAGGTAACGTCTCCGGTCATATCCAGCGGATAGGGCTGCTTGCCCCCCCTGGCGGGGTCATAACCCAGGGTTGTTTCAAAAGTCGCAGTGTCTTCGGCCGTTGAGCCGGAAGCATTCCAGGCAGCCTTGCCGGCCGCGGTCGCATACGTATTGTAAGCGCTCACATCCCAGGTGGTCGATTGCCCTTTGTAAGGAAACTTCCGGAACGAAAGTCCGCTGGAGTAATTGCCGAACAGGTAATTGCTGCCCGCCCGCTCATGTTCCAGCTGCATCCCGTCGCCGATGATCAGGATCACGTTTTTTGCCGATGACGTGGTTGATGTGTTTGTCGAGCACCCCGAAAGTGACAGGACAAATTGGGCAATCAACACCAGTGCGATTGCCGACCTGATTTTTCTGATACCGTTTAACATCAGAACTCCCCCTTTGTTGAATTATGAAAAGTTGATCATAAGTATCAAATGTTTGATTACAACGGGGTGCCAACTCTGAAATATCTTTGTCACAATTCATGACGTAATTGACGACGGGGATTTTGTAACCGGAACGTTGCCGAACCGCTATACAACGGCTGCCGGTTTCGCTGCTGCTATTGCCCTACCGGGATGCCCGCCGCCACCCCGTTCTCCGAATTGCCGCACACCTTTGCCAAACCGTTCCAGCCAGCTCCGGAATTTCATTATGCCCGGCTGTTCTGCTCGACAAACCAGCAGGAGGCTGACCTGCACGGTAGGGGAGGCTTAAAGCAAAGACCAAACCTGGCACCGCTGATTTTTCGTGATGTTTCGTGTCTTTTGTGGGCCCGAAAACTCAAACTTCCCCGCCCGCCCTGCGATTGATAACCACCGATGATCCCGGAAGCTTCTTGGCGGCCTTCTTGACCTCGGTGGAAACCGAGGCCAGCTGGGCGTACGAGGAAACCGGCGTCAGCCGGGTATTAACGATGCCGATCGATATCGAGAGCAGTCCGAATGTCTCCTCATCCCCCTTGCGATTTACCGCACTGTAACAACCCGCGGCAAAATCCTCTTCACCGTGAAAAAACGGCAAATGTCTTTCGAGAGAATTGATCACCCGTGACGAGATGTACTCGGCATGGTGCGGACCGCTTATGATAATGAAGTCGTCACCGCCGATATGTCCGCAAAAGCAGCGCAACCCCTCACCCGACGATTCCGTCACCGCCGAAACGATTTCCCCGATTGTCTTGATGACCACGTCACCCCGCTGGAATCCGTAATAATCGTTGAACGGCTTGAAGTTATCGATGTCGATGTAGGCGATGTCGAAGTCTTCACACGAGGCTAGCCGCTCGTTTATCTCGCGCTGGATGCTCTCGTTGCCCGGAAGCCCGGTCAGCGGGTTGGCGCCCTTGGCCAGGGTCAGGTTGATATCGGTAATGGCGCTGATGAAACGGTTGACGTCCACGATGCCATGGTAGATCCCGCTTCTGGTGACACAGATATTATCCACCCGCACGTCCGCTTCCTGCGACTGGAAGGCCCGGGCTGCGTCCCTGATCCTGACATCGGCCTCCAGCACCAGCCTGATCGGCACCATCAGGTCGCGCATCTTCCTGGAATGATTGATGTGGAAGGCAAATCCGTTCATGCCGATCACGTGTTCTTCCAGGAAGGTCGAGCGGTTAATTATGCCTACCGCTTGTCCGTTATCCACCACCGGCAGCACCTGCAGTGCCGGATCACCCTGGAATCGTTTTAGGACGGCAGCCAGGTTGTCTCCCGGATTAGCCGGTGGAACCGCGCTGGAAATGTCGCCGATATATTCCGCGCCGAGAGTTTCCGTTGCCGGTTCTGCAATTTTATTGTTCCCCGGGTCTTCCACCGGACGAGGAAACACACTCTCCGCGACCGGCCCGGAAGACGCTTCGGGAGTGGAAACCGTCATATCCCCAAGCGACCGGCCCTGGGAGATGAATGCTTCGAACTGCTGCGGATCCAGCGGGCGGGCAAAATAGTAGCCCTGAGCCTGCTGGCATTTGCGCTGACGCAGGAACTCCAGCTGTTCAACGGTTTCCACCCCCTCGGCAATCACGTTCAGTTTCAGCGAATGGGCCATGGCCACAATGGCATCCACGATCGCGGCATCATCCGGGTCGTTTACGATATCACGCACAAAGGAGCGGTCCACCTTGATCGTATCGATCGGCAGATGTTTGAGATATGAGAGCGAGGAGTAGCCGGTCCCGAAATCATCCACCGAGATGCCGATGCCCATTTCCTTCAGACGCAGCAATTTGCAGACAGTGTCGCTGGAATCTCCCATCAGAGCGCTCTCGGTCAGCTCCAGTTCCAGGCAGCGCGGGTCCAGGCCGGTTTCGGCAAGGATCTGCGTGACCAGCGGCACAAAGGCGTTGTCGCGCAACTGGCGGGCGGACAGATTTACCGCCACTTTGAGCTTCTGCATGCCGGCATCCTGCCAGGCCTTGTTCTGCCGGCAGGCCTCCTTTAAAACATAGGTCCCCAATCTCACGATCAAACCGTTCTCTTCGGCCACCGCGATGAACCTGTCGGGCGGGACAGTGCCGTGGCCGGGGCGTTGCCAGCGCACCAGCGCCTCCATGCCGATGATGTCCCGGCCGTTGATGGCCATCTTGGGCTGATAGCAGAGATAGAATTCATTCTCCTCGATGGCTCGCAGCAATCCGGTCTCGATACTTAGGCGCTCGACGGCTTTCTGGTTGAGCGACTCGGAATAGTACTGGAACGGCACGCCGTTCTGACGGGCCTGGTTCATCGCGATGTGGGCGTTCTGGAGCAGAGCTTCACTGGTCACGCCGTCGGAGGGAAAACAGGCGATTCCGAAACAGGCCGGTACAATCGCTTCGTCCGACCCCAGGAGCAGCGGTTCCGAGAACAACGCCTGCAGCTTGTTCAGGATCATGGCAACATCACCGGCCAGCACGGTCCCACCCAGCACCAGTACGAATTCATCGCGGTGGATGCGGGCGATTGTATCATACTTTCGCAGCGTTGAAGCCAGCCGTTGGGCGATGCCGCGCACCACCTCGCCGCCGCCGCTGTGCCCCCGCGCATCGACAACGGCCTTGAAGCCGGTCAGGCTGATGTAGATCACGGCCGTGTTCTTGCGCTTGCGGCTGTTGAAGGCGATCACCTGGTTCAAACGGTCCAGCAACAGGTTGTGATTGGGCAGGCCGGTTTCACGGTCATAGTAGGCCAGATTGTTTATCTCGCGCTCGGCCAGCAGATAGGTCTCCTGCGATGAGCGAAGCTGCCGGGTATAGGAGCGTATCAACAGGTAAAGCAGGACGGCAGTGGCAAGGATAAACAGGCTCCCCTTGGCAAAGGCGACATGTTCCAGCTGGTGCCGGTCCAGGATCAACCTGGAGGTGAGCGAGTCCGAGAACAGTATCCAGCCGATACCGATGCAGGCATACAGCAATACGATCCGGGCGGGGGAGAGATGGTCATAAGGCGAGGAAAAAACCCGATCGGCGGTTTGCATGATAATCTCCGGCAACTTTCTGGAATTACGGGACAAATAGACAGGGCATGTGTTGCGGAGGGACATGACACCCTTTAATCACGTCGCCGGGATACCCGAATGCGCATGGAAATCACGCAGGCTGGCGATCATGGATGAGTCCGGGGTCGGGTCGATGTGCGGTATCTTGCTCTGCCCGCCCAGCTTGCCCCGCTCCACCCGCGACCATTGGTAGATGCCGTCCTCCGGCACCAGCAGCACATCCGGCGCGTTGATGCGGCCCTGCCCCCTGAAGGTGGCATAGTCGGCGTTGAGATTGCAGAGTACCCTGTCCAATGCTTGTGATGCTTCACAAAGATCAGGGCCGGCATTTCGCACCGCCAGCACCCACTGATGACGCCGGTTGCGGATATCCGCTCCCACCATGAATTCGCGCACATTCCAGCTGACGTTCCGGTTGAGGTTGGCCACAGCCTGTTCGACCTCGCCCTGGGTGACCTTCTCCTCCAGCTTGTCCAGAAAGCGGTCCCGGCCGGTGAATTCGATCAGATGCGGCGATGTGGAGGTAAAGCGGATCGTATCGCCGATATGGTAGCGCCACAATCCGGAGCAGGTACTGAGAATGACCGCATAGCGCTGTCCGGTTTCGACCTGTTCCAGCGGGATCGCTTCGGCATGGGGCGCCGGCCGCCCCTTCCGGTCCAGTTCTTCGAACCGGACGAATTCGAAAAAGACGCCGTAGTAGGGTGTCAGCCGCATCCGCGCTTCGTCCGGCTGCTGGAATGCCATGAAGGCTTCGGATGAGGGAAGCAGTTCCAGCAGGTCGGGGAGCCGGCCGTCGAACAGGTTGTCGAACTCGCTGCGATATGGTTCCAGGCTGGTGCCGCCGTGGATTATCAGTTCAAGGTTCGGCAGCAGTTCTTTAAGTGGCCGGCCGCCGAGCTCCAGGCAGCGTTTCAGCAGCAGGATGATCCAGGGCGGGACTCCGGAGATGACGTGGATACGGTCATCAGACAGCAACAGTTCCGCCATGGCCTGCAGCTTTTTTTCCCAGGGAAGAGCCGATATCTCCGCCTGCGGTTCCACGAATGGCGTCAGGTACCAGGGGCGGAAACGGAGCGTCAGGGCGCTCATGTCGCCGGACCAGGCTCCGTGCTTGTCCCTGTTCAGGGTGGTTGAGCCGGACATGTAGAGGATCTTGCCGTTTGGTATCCGTGATTCGGGTCTGGCGGCCAGATAGCAGGAGATCATGTCGAGGGCCGCCCGGCGGTTTTCCGCGAACATCTGTTCGGAAAAGGGGATGAATTTGGTGGGAGCCGTGGTTCCGGATGTTTCGCAGAACAGGCCGATCCTGCCCGGCCAGGTCATGTTGTCCAGTTCGGGGGCCGTGCAACCGCTGCTTGCGTCCGGCTGGTCACGGTAGAAATAGTCCGCCATGAATTCCTGGTACGAACGGATCGGGATCCGGTTTTTGTAGTCTCGATAGGCGGTCTCGAACGGTGCGCCTTTCATCCGGCCAAAGCCGTTGTCCTTGCCGAATTCGGTTTCCGCTGCCGTCTGGAGCAGTTCTGCCAATATCCGCCGCTGTTCCTTGTGCGGGTCACGGCGTTCAAATTGCCCGGCCCGCCTTACGGCTTGCTGTCGCAGCATTTTCTGAAGCAGTCCGGCGTTCTGAATCCTGCTCGTCAAGGTCATCTATACCGCCAGTTGCAGCCGCGGGTAGAGCAGCTTGTCATACCACCCCTCCAGCATCGTGTTGTAGGCTTCATGGTGGAATATCAGCGAGGCGTGGGCGACTCCGTCACCGGCAACTTTGGATTTTACCGTCTTTACACGGCAGGTGGGGAATATCCGGTTGTAGAGGGAGGGGTTACTGAACAGCAGCAGGGTCGGCGACGACGGCACCAGTATGTCCGCTTCGTTTTCGGCCAGCAACGCCAGCACCGGACCCGAGAAGAGCGAGCTGGCAAGCTGCGGAAAGTGGAAGTCACGCAGCGCCGAAACCCTTTCAAAGCCGCCCCGGGCGGTGGTGTATTCGATGACATCGTTGATTTTTTTCCGGATGGCCAGGTGGCGTACGCCGAGGGTGCGGTTTTCGGCTCCGGCATTGAACAGCGCCTGAAAGCAGCGCCGTGATCGTTCGATATGTTTTGCTATGCCGGCTTCGTTGACCGGGTCGGCGGCCACGATTTTCCTGAGATTGCTTTCCAGCATTCTCACTCCGTCACGTTTCCGGTCGGCGCTCCGGATCAGGTCGTCGGTGGTGAGGACCGGGCTTACCAGCACCAGACCGCGGATGCTTTGATGCATTTGTTCGTCGGCATGACGCAGGAAACCGGAGAGCAGGCCACAGCCGAAGCTGACCGCCATGATCAGCGGTTTTTGTCCTTTGCGGGCCAGGTCTTCGATCAGGTCGGTAAGCTGGGCGCTGAACATCTCCAGGCAGAAGCCGTTGCGGGAATAGTTGATGTAGTAGATTGAGCCGTGCTGCCGCAGTATTTTACGCTGGAACTCGACGGTCTCGGTGGCGTCCGGGACAAAGCCGCCCAGCACAATTGTGGGCGCATTGCCGAGGCCTTTTTCGCGGAAGAGGCTGCAGCGCGTCCGGTAGGAGTCGTGATTCTGTTCCAGCAGCGCAAATTCCCGGCGACGGGATTTCGGCGCGTGGTGCTTGATCGACATGCCGCGCATGAATCCGGCGGCGGCAGTGAATGCCGACACCACCGGACGGATATCCTTCACAACCTGAAGCCTTGACACCTTGTCGAGCATATGCCCTCCAGTCATCGTTTGGAGGGCATCCTAGCATTGTCAGGTTACATGCATATTGCAGACGGGTGAATATTTTGAAAATTATGCGGTTGGATTAAAGTCTGGAAACATCTCCGGTATCAACTTAAGCGGCACCGCCGGGGAGGCGGTCCGGGTGCCGTGCAGGATTTATAAACCACCTTGCCGCCTAAGTCCCGCGCCCGCTACTTCATAACCTTCCTGATATACTCGCTGAGCAGCTTCATGTTGTATGGCTTCTGGATGAAGTGCAGCCCGTCACACTCTCCATCTATCGGCAGCACATCCGAGGAATAGCCGGAAACGTAGATTGAAGGGATCCCGGGCCTTATTTCCCCGATCCTGTCCATCATCACCTTACCGTTCATCTCCGGCATGACCACGTCGGTTATTACCAGGTCGATCGCGATTGAGGGGTCCGAGGCCAGCTCTATTGCATGCATGGGTGACACCGCCTCATGCACGTTATAGCCGAGGGTCTGCAGAAAGATCAGCACCATCTTCCTGACCGCCTCTTCATCTTCCACCAGCAGAATTGATCCTGAGCCGGACAACGGCACACAATCTTCTTCAGGCTTTACATGCGGCGCATCTTTATGCCGGGACAGGTATACCAGAAATTCCGCCCCCGCCCCCGGCTCGCTCACTACCTGAATATATCCGTCGTTCTGCCGGACAATGCCGTAGATGGTTGCAAGCCCGAGTCCCGTGCCCTTCCCGATCTCCTTGGTCGTGAAAAACGGTTCAAAGATCCTGGAAATGGTCTCACTGTCCATTCCAACACCGGTATCCCTGAAAGATATCCGGACGTACTCTCCCGGAACCGCATCGGTGATCGACTCACATTCGGTTTTATCCAGCGTCCAGTTACCGGTGGCAATCGAAAATTCACCGCCGTCAGGCATCGCATCGCGGGCATTGACAGCCATGTTCATGATGATCTGGTCGAGCTGAACCGGATCGATGCGGATACTCCAGACATTATCCGCCATCAGGAATGTGCAGCGGATGTGTTCACCGATCAGCCTTGGCAGGGTCTTTGCGGTTTCCTCGATAATCCGGTTCGGGTTGACAACCCGGGCGATAGTCAGGTTTTTTCGTGAAAACGCCAGCAGTTGGGCTGCTATGTCCCGTGAGTATTCCGCGGCCCTGGTTATTTCGTTGAGATACCTGGAAAGGCGTTCATGATCATGCATATTCATGTAAGCCAGTTCGGCGCTTCCCATGATCACCATCAGCTTGTTGTTAAACTCGTGGGCCACCCCTCCGGCCAACCGTCCCACCGATTCCAGCTTCTGGGCCTGATTCAACTGGAGCTGGAGTTTTTCGTGTTCGGCCTCGGCCCGCTTGCGGCCGGTTATGTCACGAAATTCGATGACACGAACATCACGGCCTTTGTAGGTGACATTTTTCCCCCTGATTGCCAGAGGATACCTTGAACCGTCCTTGCGAACCCCTTCCACTTCATAACTCTGATCATATCCGCTGCGAATATTGGCAAGCACGGTATCGAGGGATTCCGGGGCAATCAGTTCCAGGCCGTTCATGCCGATATGCTCTGCGTAACTGAATCCGGTAATACCGGAAAGCCCTTGGTTGCATTCCAGGATAAGGCCCTTGTCATGAATGATGATCCCGCCAAAGGAGGCCTCGCTGAGCGCCTTGAAACGTTCCTCGCTCTCACGCAGTTCCTTCTCGGCGCGCTTGAGTTCGCTGATGTCGCGGAGTATGCCGACGGCGTGCCACTCCCCGTTCAGCTGCACCGATGACAGCGAGAGCGAAACCGGTATCTCCTGTCCATCCTTGCGAATGGCGGACAGCTCCACCGTATTCCCTACAACGGCCCCGATTCCGGTATGTACGAAATCGTGGAATGCAGCCTTATGGTCATCCATATAGCGCTGTGGTGACAGCAACCGGTGCAGGTTTTCTCCCAGCACCTCATCCGCACGGTAACCAAGTATGGTTTCGGCAGCCGGGTTCCAGTAGCAGATTGCGCCAGCGGGATCGACCATCAGAATGGCATCATTTGCCGAATCGGTAATGCTCCGCAGCCGGACTTCACTTTCCTGTATGATCTTCTCCCGCTCGGCCAGCCTGTCGGCCATGGAGTCAAAGCTGCGCGCCAGCGCCCCCAACTCCCCTCCTTCAACCAAGCCGGTCACCCTTGCCTGCAGATCGCCTTCCGCAAAGCGGTTCGAGGCCTGCTGCAGCAGATCGATGCGGTCGGCTATGGAGCGCTTACCGATCAGGTAGGCCAGCAACAGGGTAGCAAAAAGAAAGACCGAAAAGAATGCGATGTTGGTTGCCATGAAACGGTCGGCCTTTGCCAGAGCCGGCTTGACCGGGATCCCCACCCGCACGTACATGTAAGGAGTCGACTCCCCTTCCAGACGGATCTTGCGGTAACTGATAAAGCGTTCGTCACCCAGCGACCCCACCCCTCGATACGAATACTCTTCCGGCCCCGCAAACATCTCCTGCAGTGACTTCTCGGGATATTTCCTGCCTATCGCCTTCTCCGGCTCCACGGCACGGCTGAGAATGAACCCACTGTGATCAAGCAGCAGAATATTGCCGCCATCGGTCAGGGTCTTTTTTTTCACTACACCGAAATATTTTTCCAGACTCAGCGCCACGACAATGGCGCCGCTGATCCTGCCTGACGGATCGCGGTACGGGTAGGCAAAGTGGAAAACCGGTTTGGCGATGCTCTTGCTGATGACATACTCCCCGGAGGAGAGCCGGCCGGTTGCAATCGCGTTTTTGAAGTAGCGGCGGTCGCTAATCATGGATGGAGGAGGAGGCATGGAGGCGGCTGCCCACACCTTGCCGGTCAGGTCAGCCACCAGAATATTGGCATACTCCGGATTCAGCTCCCTGAGCTGCAGCAGCAGCGGCTGGATGCAGGACCTGTCCTGTTGCTTGACATCAGGCAGCTGGGCCAGGGTTACGAGTAACTGTTCTATGTTGGAAGCGGTATTTTTCTGATCCGTCGCCACTCTTTCCGCAAGCTGGCGGGTCTGGGAGTACGCCTCCCTGACGGCACGTTCACGCTGTTGCACGCCGGTGAAGACGATGATAGCAATTGCAGGCAGTGAAATAAGCAGCGCGATAAAGTTTAATTGCAACCTGATTGGTAGCGAGAAAAATTTTTTCATGGAATTTTCCGGTCCGGATGCATCCTGTCTCTTACAGGTTGAGTGGATGAGTGATCCGGGAGGCTACTTCTGATGACAGTCCTTGCATTCCACCGGGCCTTCGCCGAACAACTCATGGCAATCGGTACAGTATTTGTGTGCCCACTCCTTGCCGAATCCCTTTATTTTTCCAGGTGCGGTTGTGGTAACATTTTTCCCATCCGCCGAGACGGAAACATTGTCATGGCAGACGTAGCACTTGCCGACCCGTTCCGTCTGATGCCCCTTGTGATTAAAAACCATGCCGTTCTTGAAATTAACGATATCGGATGCAGCCGCACTTGACGAAATCAGCAGCAAAATCATAACCAGCTTTTTCAAATCGCACCTCCTGAATACAAAATAATCAAAGTCGTATCAGCTGGTTTGGAATCCAGTCTAAGCAAAGCCTGAAAGCCCATCCATGCAAGTCAGAACTGCCTGCTTCGCCTGTTACATGACGGCCGGGTCGTCTATTTTACCTATCAGTCGCGTAAAGATATCCGGGATGCCGGTTGTAAAATCCAGGCGCTTCCCGTTCACTGGGTGAGTGAAAGAGATTGACCTGGCGTGCAGCGCCAGTGTGCCGCAGGCATCATTCCTCTTGCCATAGATCCTGTCCCCCACAACCGGGTGGCCGTTTTCCGACATATGCACCCGAATCTGGTGTTTGCGGCCGGTCAACAGGTGAATATCCAGCAGACTGAACCCTTTGGCCTCTTTCAGAACCCTGTACCCTGTATGGGACAGCTTTCCCGATGCCGCATCGGAGGTCGAATAGACCCTGTGAGCACTGTTCTCGGCCAGATGACTGCTGATTGTTCCCTCTGCCGGCTTAAGCGTACCATGTACTACCGTCAGGTAATGTTTTTCTGTCTCCTGCCAGTGTTCCTGCAGAAAGAGCTTGGCCGGTTCACTCCTGGCAAGGATCAGCAGACCGGAAGTATCCCGGTCCAACCGGTGCACTATGTATACCCGGTTTCGTGAACGGGGGTCTCCCTTGCGGACGTAATCATTGAGGATGGTATGAACCGTTCTTGATTTGTCCCGGTCGGTCCCGACCGAAAGAAGTCCGCACGGTTTTTCCACAACGATGACATCCCTGTCCTCGTAAACGATCGTCAGTCCCTTGGGCTGATATTTAGCAGGAGCACGTTTGGTTCCAAGCATCGCGGCTTTCTCTCTCATCGAATAAACAACCACAGGGTATTTCCTATGGTTCAGATGTACTTTGTGTATATCACGCGTTCCACGACAGCTACAATGGCTTTTTGACCGGTCCACACTTTTTTAATTAAGCAAATTCCCGGGATATCAATTCAAGTTCATCCTGCCGCCACACACATAAAAAAGCGGTGAAGGAAAGTTACTCCCTCACCGCTAACGTACAGCATATCAACTTGCAATAATATCAGTGATCAATGGCCTTGGCCATGCCGAGACCGGTGTTCTGACGGACGTAGATCTCGTCGAACATCTCTTCGGATCTCTTGCTCGGGAACAGCAGCGTGCCGAAGATTGCAGCCATGAAACCCAGCGGGATCGAGATGATGCCCGGGTTCTTCAGTTTCAGGATCGGTTTGTCAAGACCCATGATCGATTTGCCGTCCTTGTTCTTCGCGAAGTCGGCCTTGGCTGTTGTCAATGCCTTGGCGTCCAGTTCGCTCAGAGCTGCTCCCGGAGGCAGTTCAGCCTGCTTCTTCTCCATGGCGGTGATTACCTTCTGAGCGCCGGCGGCCACAACCTTGGGATAGGTCATGTTAGGGGAAACCATAACCAGGCCGATCGAGGCGACCGTACCTATCACCAGGCCGGAGATGACGCCGGCGGTGTTGAATTTGCGCCAGAACAGCGACAGGAATACGACCGGCAGGTTGCCGGAGGAAGCAACGGCAAAGGCCAGTGCCACCAGGTGGGCAACGT